>CANJQN010000014.1 GCA_947476465.1 Comamonadaceae bacterium
AGCTCTGAGCTGAGTAATTCAAACCGGAAAGGAGGAAGAAAAAGGCAAAACGCCGTATAGTTATTAACAGCCGACCATCAAAACGTCGGCCTTCGCCCCTGGAAAATGCTGGCTCGGCACGGGTGGGAAAGATTCAATCGGCGCCGACAGGATCGCATCAAGTCGCCAGCTTGCTTGGGCTCCGTGATGGCGGCGAAGTGTGACTTTGGAATTTCCGCCAGAGCCCCACGCAGGTCTGATGTCACGTCCCGCTCAACAAGGCCGACAGCCACGCCGTAACGAAATATCCGTCCACAAATTTGCTTTGCGCGGTGCGCCGTGTCGACCGACCCGCGCGCTTCGATCTTGCGCAGCGCCTTGTTGAGAACATCCCGTGGGCCGAGCGTGTTGATTGGCATGCCACCGATGTATGGGAATACGTCATGCTCAAGTAGGGTTGTGATGCGGCTCTGGGTGGTTTCCTTGCGGGTTACCGCCGTCTTTTTGAGCCAAGCCCGGGCGACAAGCTCGAACGTGTTTGCTGCCAAGTCCGCTTTGATTTGCTTTTCCTCACGCTTAGCTGCGTTTGGATCAATGCCCTTGGAAAGCTGCTCACGGGCCTTTTCGCGACGTTTTCTGGCCTCGGCAAGGGTCACAGTGGGGTATACACCAAATGCCAGCGTCCTGCGCTTCTCGTCGAACCTGTAGTTCATGCGCCAGTATTTGCCAGCAGCGGTCACCAGCAGATACATACCGCCGCCATCGGTGTGTTTGTCGCCCGCAGGCTTGCCGCTGTGCTTCGTGCTGTTTTTTATGAAGGTGTCATTTAGGGCCATGCTTCACCTTGCTGGCGGTATGTGAAATGGCGGTAAGTTCAGGTACCGCCAAAAATGCCGCCTTTCTGGCGGTATGTCATGCTACCAGATGAGGTGATGTGAGGCTGTCAAAATCCGCTGTAGCTGGAGAGGCCAGCCATTTTGGGGCAATCTGACGCGGATTGACATTAAAAAGTGGTGCGGCTGGCGGGGATCGAACCCACGACCCTTGGCTTCGGAGGCCAATACTCTATCCACTGAGCTACAGCCGCACAACAAAGGTCGATTGTACCGGCCGGCATCGGGGACTCGGTTCAGCGCGGCGCCAGCCGGCATTGTCCGTGGTCCAGCACCACCGCATGGCCACGTTCGGGCACGCGGCAGCGAAACGAGACCTGGTCGCCGTCGACCCAGATGTCGGTCTCGATGCGCTCACCAGGGTAGACCACCGACGTAAAGCGCGTGCCGAGGCTGCGCATTCGGGTGTTGTCGTAGTTGCAGACGCCGGCCAGCACTTCGCGGCAGGCGATTCCCAGCGTGCCGGAGCCGTGCAGGATCGGGCCTGTGAAGCCCATGGCCCGCGCGATCTTCGGGTCGCCGTGGATCACGTTGGTGTCGCCGGTGAGGCGGTACACCAGGGCCTGGCGCGCCTCGGTCTGACTGGAGCGCACCAGGTCGGGTGCGCGCGTGGGCATCGGGTAAGGCGGGCGCTGCTCGCCGGGCGAGCTGCCCATGCCGCCGTCGCCGCGGGCGAAATACAGGTTGTGGATGTCGAACAGCGGCGCGCCGGACTTCAGCCGCACGCGGCTCTCGGTCTCGATCAGGATGCCCTTGGCCGGCCCCTTGTCGAACACGTTGCGCACCTGATGGTCGGCCACGATCTGCGCAGCGGGTGGCAAGGGTTGGTGCAAGGTGAGCACTTGCTCGCCGTGCAGCATCTTCTCCACGACCAGCCCGCATTCGTAGATGAGGTTATGGCGGGCCACCGTCAACGCCTGGCTCGGCACGGCCCGCAGCGTGCCGCGGCGCTCGTAGACGTATTCGAGTTCGGTCTCGTCGAACGGGTCGTGGCCCATGCCGATCGCCAGGGCGTACAGCATGGTGCTGTGTTCGGCGTAGGCGCAGGCAACGTTGTCCTGGCGTTGCGCCATCAGCTGTTCGAGGGTCATGGGCATGGTCGGCATTTTCCGCCAGGATATTGCGCTGAAGCTCGAAGTTCATGCGGCTTGCCTGCGCACATCGGACGCCGCACGATGCGGGGCCGGCTGTGCCGGCGACGCGCAGGCGCTAACATGGTGCTTCGGCCTCTCGGCGCGCCGCTTCCATTTGAACCCGACACACTGGAGACTTGGCCCATGGACCTGACCGGCAACTGGGACCTGCCCGACGAATACAAGATGCTGCGCGACACGGTGCGCCGCTTCATGGACAAGGAGGTGCGGCCCGCGGAGGAGCAGACAGAGCACGACTCCAACGCCCTGCCGCCGGCCGTGAAGGAGCAGTTGCAAAAGCGCGCCCGCGAGATCGGCGTGTGGTGCGTGCAGACGCCGGCGCAGTACGGCGGTGCCGGGCTCAACCTGCTGGGGCAGTGCGTGGTGGCGGAAGAAGCGGCCAAGTGCCGCATGGGGCTGTACTTCCCGGCCGCCGGCGCTTTCGGCCAGGATCCGCCCAAGGTGATCTTCCGCGGCAACCAGCAGCAGATCGACAGGTACGGCGTGCGCACGGTGCAGGAGGGCCTGACCACCTGCGTCGCGATCAGCGAGGCGGGCGGCGGCTCCGACCCGGCGCGCGCGATCGCGACCCGCGCCGAACGCAAGGGCGACCGCTACATCGTCAACGGCTCCAAGATGTGGATCTCCTACATCGACCAGGCCGACTGGGGGGTGCTGTATGCGCGCACTGGCGCGGCCGGTGACCGGGGCGGCATCACGGCCTTCGTCTTCGATCCCAAGCGAAAGGGCATCACGCTCAAGCGCATCGGCCTGATGCGCTCACACCAACCCTACGAAGTGTTCTTCGAGAACTACGAAATCCCGGTGGAAGACCGCCTTGGCGAAGAGGGGCAGGGCTTCGAGCTGGCCGAGGAATGGCTGGTGCACGCCCGCGTGCCGTACGCGGCGGCCAGCCTCGGCGTGGCACAGGCCGCGCTGGAGCTGGCGATCGCATGGGCCAGGCAGCGCAAGACCTTCGGCCAGCTGTTGTCGGACCGCCAGTCGATCCAGTGGATGCTGGTCGACTCCGAAATGGACTTGCGCTCGGCCCGCCTGCTCACGTGGCAAGCGGCGTGGAAGGGTGACCGCGGCGAGAACATCAAGACCGAGGCGGCCATCGCCAAGGTGTACGCCACCGAGGCGGCCGGCCGCGTGGTGGACCGCTGCATGCAGGTGCTTGGGGCCATGGGCATGACGCACGAGGTCCCGATGGAGCGCTGGTACCGCGAACTGCGCATCCGCCGCGTGGGCGAAGGCCCGTCCGAAGTGCAGCGCATGCTGGTGGCGCGCGAACTGCTCTCGGGGCGCAAGGAGTGATGCGATGAGCCAAGAGATCCAGGGTGTCTGGCGGCTGGTCTCCTTCCTGGAGCAGCGCGCCAATGGCGAATGGGAGCACGCGATTGACGCGCAGGCACAGGGCTACATCAGCTATTGGCCCAATGGCCGCATGCAGGTGCTGATCGGCGGTGGCGGCCGCCCGCGGCTGCGCGGCGAGTGGTCGCAAGTGCCGGCCCAAGAGAAGGCGCAATGCCTGGACAAGCTGGTGGCCTATTCCGGCACCTACACGGTGGAGGCCGACCGCGTGCTCCACCACGTGGACGTCTGCTGGATTCCCAACTGGCAGGGCCGCGACCTCGTGCGCCTGGTCAGCTTCCCGCAACCCGGCCAGCTGTTGCTGGCCACGGTGCCCGACACCGGTCCGCGCGCGCGCCCAGCGCAGCGCGTGCTGTGGGAGCAAGTTCAGTAAACCCAGGAGACTGATATGAAGAACCTCGTGACCACCCTCGCCGCCGCCGTCATGGCCGTCGTGGCGCTGCCCGCGTCAGCGCAATCGAGTTGGCCGACCAAGCCGATCAAGGCCGTGGTGCCCTTCGCCGCCGGCGCGGCCACCGACACCGTCGCGCGCACCGTGCTGGAGCAGGTCGCCAAGCAACTGGGCCAGGCGATCATCGTCGAAAACCGGCCCGGTGCCGGCGGCACCATCGGCGAGGCGCTCGTGGCGCGCTCCGACCCGGACGGCTATACGATCATGGTGCATTCGAACTCGCACACGGTTGCCCCATTCACCTACAAGAACCTGAGCTACGACGCCGAAAAAGATCTGCTTGGCGTGATCCCGCTGGCCTCGGTTCCGATGGTGATGGTGACTTCGCCTCAGAGGGGCGCCAAGACACTGGCGGATCTGGTGACGGCCGGCAAGGCCAGGCCGGGCTCCCTCAACTACGTCTCGGCCGGTACCGGCGGCGCGACTCACCTCGGGGCCGAGCGCGTGCTTACCTCGGCTGGCCTGAATGCGGTGCACATCCCGACCAAAGGCACGGGCGAAGCACTGACCGAAGTGATCGCGGGCCGCGTCGACTTTTACTTGAGCCCGGTGGGCGCCGCGTTGCCGCACGTGAAAGACGGCAAGCTGGTGCCGCTGGCGGTGAGCAGTTCAAAGCGGTCCTCGGGCATGCCCGAGGTGCCCACCACCGAGCAGGCCGGCGTTTCGAACTCCGCCTACGACGTCTGGATCGGCATGTTCGTCCCCGCCAGGACGCCCAGGGCGATCGTCGACCGCCTCAACGCCGAGACGGCCAAGGCGCTGCGCTCACCCGAAGTCCAGGCCAGGTTCAAGACGCTGGTGATGGACGACATGATCATGCCGGTGGACGAGTTCGGAAAGTTCCTCGCCCAGGACTTCCGGATGAATGCCGAGCTGGTGAAGAAGGCCGGCATTCAGCCCAACTGAGCAAGATGAATGATCAATTTGCCGCGGCGCATAGCTTCCGCATGGAAGTGCGGCGCTTCTGCGCCGGGAAGCTGCCGGCCGACATCAAGCACAAGGTCTTTCACAACCTGAAGCTGGAAAAGGACGACTACGTGCGGTACCTGAAGGTGCTGCACGCACACGGTTGGGCCGTCGGCCACTGGCCAAGGGAATTCGGCGGCTGCGAGTGGACCCCGCTGCAGCGCTTCATCTTCGAGGAGGAGACCACCGAGGCCGGTGCGCCGTGGCTGATCCCCTTCGGCGTCAACTACGTCGGCCCGATCATCTACACCTACGCAAGCCAGGCCCAGAAGGCCCGCTTCCTGCCGGGCATCCGCAGCAGCGACGTCTGGTGGGCGCAGGGCTATTCGGAGCCGGGTGCCGGCTCGGACTTGGCCGGCCTGCGCACGCGGGCCGTGCGCCAGGGTGACCACTATGTCGTGACCGGCCAGAAGATCTGGACGACCTACGTGCAGTGGGCCGACTGGATCTTCTGCCTGGTGCGCACCAGCACCGAGGAGAGGCCGCAAAAGGGCATCTCCTTCCTGCTGGTCGACATGAAGACGCCGGGCATCACGATCCGGCCGATCGCGACCATGGACGGCTACCATCATGTGAACGAAGTGTTCTTCGACGAGGTGCGGGTGCCGGTGGAGAACCTGGTGGGCGAGGAGGGCGCGGGCTGGGGCTACGGCAAAGTGCTGCTGGCCAATGAACGCGTGCTGGTGGCCGACCTCGGCCGCTCCACGCGCCAGTTGCGGCTGCTGGAGCGGCTGGCGCGCGAGACGCTGCGCGGTCCTCGGCCGCTGGCCGAGCAGCCGGCTTTCGCCGCCCGCCTGGCTGAACTCAAGCTGCGCTTGCACGTGCTGCGCGCCGTCTGCTACCAGGCCGTCGCCGAGGCGATGGAGGGTAGCGCGCCGGGCGCGGAGTCGTCGCTGATGAAGCTGCGTGGCTCGGAGCTGCGGCAGGACATCGCCGAAGCACTGGTCGACGCCCTCGGCCACGCCGGCACCGTGTTCGCGCCCGAGGCGGCAGCGGGCGAAGGCAGCGCGCCGCCGGCCGGCCCGTTCGATGCCACCGGCATCCTGCGCGACCACCTGTACGGCCGCGCGGCCACCATTTACGGCGGATCCAATGAGGTCCAGCGCAACATCATCGCCAAGGCGGCTCTGGGACTCTGATGGACAAGGCTCACATGGACGCCGATACGCTGAACCCGCTGCGCGAGAGCCTGGCGCGCTACGGGCGCGAGCGCTACACCCTGGAGCAGCGCCGCGAGCGCATGGCCAGCGCCGCCGGCTACGGCGTGGACGCCTGGGCCGACTACGCCGAGATGGGCTGGCTGGCCCTACCCGCCTCGGCCGATGACGGCGGCTTCGCCAGCGACCCGCAGGCCATCGGCGCCTTGATGCAGTATGCCGGCCAGGCGCTGGCCGTCGAGCCGCTGTTCGCGTCCGTGGTGCTGTGCGGACGGCTGTTCGGGCTGGCCGGCGAGGACGCATTGGCCCGGGCGTCGTTGCAGGCGCTGGCGCAAGGCACGCGGGTCTTCGCGCTCGCGCACGCCGAGGACGACATCGACGGCATGGCTGCGCCTGTCACGGCCAGCGTGCGCGACGGCCGCCTCACGGGCACCAAGCGCGTCGTGCTGCACGGCGACAGCGCGCACAGCCTGCTGGTCACCGCGCGTGATGCCGCCGGCCGCGCCGGCTTCTACCTGGTCGACGCGACCCTGTGGCAAGTGCGGCGCAGCGCGTTCCGGCTGATCGACGGCCGAGGCGCGGCGAATATCGATTTCGCCGATGCGCCGGCCGATGCGATCGCTGAGGGCCGCGACGCCGAGGCCCTGCTGGCCCAAGTGCTGGACGATGCGCGCCTGGCACTCTGTTCAGAAGGGTACGGCGCGGCCAAGGCGCTGAATGCGCTCACCTTGGCTCACCTGAAGGACCGCAAGCAGTTCGGCCGCGCCATCGGCACCAACCAGGCCTTGCAGCACCGCATGGTGGAGCTGTACATGCTGCAAGAGGAAGGCCGCGCCGTCATCGGCGCCGCTTACCTCGCCGAACGGTCGGGCCGCCGCGCCGCCATCCACGCCGCGCTGGCGCACGTGATGACGCTCGGCCGCCAGGCGTCGCACGAGGCGGTGCAGATGCACGGGGGCATCGGCATCACCGAAGAGCTGGCCGTCAGCCACTATTTCCGCCGCATCATGGTCGTCAACCGCCTGCTGGGTGACCGCGCCGCGCAGGTGGAGCGCTTCGCCGCCTTGGCCGCAGTCTGATCAGCGTCGATGCGCAAGCTCACCACTACCAGCCTGGAACTCGCGGTCTGGATTGCGCGGCTCGGTAGCTTCACGGCGGCAGCTGAGCGGATGCACACCACGCAGCCGGCGGTATCGGCGCGGGTGAAAGAGCTGGAGGACACGCTCGGCCACAAGCTGTTCGTGCGCCAAGGCCGCGGGGTCGAGCTGACACCGGAGGGGCGCGAGTTCGTCATCAAGGCCGAATCGGTGCTAAGGCAGTTGGACGAGCTCTCGGTGTCCTTCAGCAAGGCATCGCTGGCCGGCGTGATCCGCTTGGGCATGAGCACCATCTGCCTGGATTTGTTGGCGGCCGTGAGCATCGAGACCTCGCGCACCATGCCGCTCGTGTCGTATGAGGTCGAGACCGACCGGGCGGCGCCGTTGCTGTACCGGCTGGAGTCACGCAAGATCGACGTGGCGATGGTGTCGGGGCCGGTGGATGCGCACAAGTTCCGCATCCGCAGCCTGGGCTTCGATCGCATGCTGTGGGTCACTTCCCCCGGCGTGCGGAATGAACGGGCCAATGCGCCGCGCAGCGAGCGGCTCAAGGGCCTGCCAATCTGGTGCGTGCACGCCGACTCGTTCTACTGGAACTTCGCCACGACCGGTCTGCGGGCGCTGGGCGCGGACCTGGTCCGGGTCAATGCCCTCGGGCAGACCGTGGGCGTGGCACGCGTGGTGGCCGCCGGTGCGGGCATCGGGCTGGTGTCCGAGAGCCTGGTGCAGGGCGAACTCGGTGCCGGTACGCTGGTGCCGGTGCCCGACCTGGACGTGTGCGGGAGCATCGAGCTCTCCGTGGTCACGATGGCCGACAGCAGCAGCACCATCGTCGACGAAGTGGTGGCGGCGGCGCTGGCGAATTCGCCGTTCCGGCGCACGCCCTTCGAAGCTTGAAGTCATCCGCCCGCGGCGGCCGCGATCTACCCTTGCTGCCCCAGCAGCGACTCCGCCATGTCGCGCAGCTTGGTTTTTTGCACCTTCGTGCCGTTGGCACTGGCGGTGGTCGGAAAGGCGTCGACCGCGATCACACGCACGGGCACCTTGTACTTGGCCAGGCGTGCCGCCACATGCGCTATGACGTCCTGCTCCGGCGCGGCGAGCCCTGCACGCGCGGTGACGAAGGCGACCGCGCGCACCGCGTCCCGGGTGCGCGCGCCGACCACCTGGCAGCTCTCGACCGACGGGTGTTCCTGCACGACCGCTTCGATCTCGGCCGGGCTCACCAGGAAGCCGCCCAGGCGCAGCGTGTCACCCATCCGCTCCAGGTAGGTGAACGACTGCCCATCGCCGTCCATCGCGCCCAGATCGCCCGACTTGAAGTACCCGTCATCCGTGAATGCCGCATGCGTGGCGGCGGCGTCGTTGAAGTAGCCGACGAAGCCGCTTTCGGGCGCCAGGAACTCCAGCTCGCCTGGCATGCCCGGCGCACACAACTGCTGCGTTTCGGGATCGCGCGTGCGCACCTTTGCCAGGGCGCTGGCGGGGATACCGCCGGCGCGCCCGCGCATGGCCGGCGCGCCCGCCGGATCGCAATGCGAGAACAGCGCCTGCACCTCCGATGACCCATACAGACCCACCAGCGTGATGCCCCGTTCGGCCGCGCGCTGCGCCACGTCGGCATGCGCCGGATTGAGGTTGGCACAGACCACCAATTCCAGCGAGCGATAGGCGTCGGGGCCCGGTTGTGCGTCCAGCAGTTGCGCCACCGCCTCGTTGGAGGCGGCGAAATGCGTGATGCGGTGCTGCTCGATCAGGGCGCCGGCCTGCCGCGGACTCCAGGCGGCCTCCAGCACCAGCGGGCTGTCGGCCATCAGCGCCGCCATGGCGCTGCAGAAACCGTAGACGCCGCAAAACGGCGGCAGCAGCAGGTAGCGCTTGCCCGCGTCCAGCCCATACTGGCGCGCCACGTTGCGCGCGTGCGCCAGCACGTTGGCCTGCTTGTGCAGCACCATCTTGGGCGCCTTGGTGGTACCCGAGGTGGTGAAGATGATGCAGGGTGAGTCGCCCGTGGCGGCGTCGTGCATCAACTCGGGCCGCGCCAGCAGGCGCGCGAAAGGTTCGGCCCGCTTGCCGATCACCGTGTCGGGAAGGCGGCTGTCATCTTCGCTGTACAGCACCACGGTGCGCAGATGCTGCAACTGGTCGGCGTCGCACTCGCCCAGGATGCCGGCGAAATCGATTTCCTTGTAGCCGGGCCAGTACACCAGCACCACCGCGCCGCAGCGGCGCAGCAGGTCGCCCACTTCCGCACTGCGAAAGCGCGTGTTGATCGAGACCGCAATCGCGCCGAGCCGCGCGCACGCAAGAAAGGTGGCCAGCCACGCCGTGCGATTGGGCAGCCACAGTCCCACGCGGTCGCCCTCCTTCACGCCCAGTTCGGCCAGGCCGGTGGCCAGGCGGCGGCTGCGCCGTGCCAGCTCGGCCCAGCTGATGTTGGCACCGCCATCCACCAGGCAGGGGGTCGTGCGCTCTGCGCGGGCGTCCAGCCACTGTGAGAGGGTTTGTGCGCGGTTGTGGCTCATGGCGTTTCAACAGACGAGCGTGCCGCAGTGCTGCAGTGCGGCCAGCTCGGCATCCGAATAGCCGAGTTCAAGCAGCACCTCGCGCGAATGCTGGCCGAGCCGCGGGGGCAGGCGGCGCAGCTGGTTCGGCGTGTCGGTCAGCTCGATCGGGAACCCGATCAGGCGCAGCGGCCCCTCGGTCGGGTGCTGCACCACCGGGAACATGTTCAGGGCGGCCAGGTGCGGATCGCGCAGCAGGTCGTCGGGCGTGTTGACCTTGCCGAACAGGATGTCGCTGGCCAACAGTGCCTCGACCCATTCGTCGGTCGTGCGCTGTGGCATCGCTTCGTCGATCAGCGCGTACAGCTCGCGAAAGCGCTTGCTGCGCTCCACCGGGTCCGCCAGCTGCGGATCCTGCGCCAGGTCGTCGCGGCCGATCAGGCGGAAAAAGCGCAGCCATTGCGCCGTGGTGTAGGGCAGCACGCACAGGTAACCGTCCTTCGTCCGGTAGGGGCGCCGCTCCGGGTTGATCACTCGCAAGTAGCCGGCGCCGCCCTGGGGCGGATCGAAAGTCATGCCGGCCACATGCTCCGGCATCGTGAAAGCCACCATGGTCTCGAACATCGGCACCTCGATCCGCTGGCCGCGGCCGGTCTTCATCTTGTGGATCAAGGCGGCCATCACCGCGTGGACCAGTGCCTGGCCCACGGCCTTGTCGGCGATCACGTTGGCGACGAGTTGCGCCGTGCCGTAGGCCAGTTGCTGCAGCCCCGCCACGCCGGCCATCGCCTGGATCGTGTCATCGGCAGCCGGCCGGCCGGCATAGGGCCCGCGCTCGGAGTAGCCATAGGCGGCCGCGTAGATGATGTCCGGCTTGATGGCGCGGATGGCGTCGTAGTCGAGGCCCAGGCTCTTCATCGCGGCCGGCCGCACATTCGACAGCAGCACGTCGGTGGTGCGCAGCAGCTTGCGCGCCGCCTCCAGCCCCCGCGGTGCCTTCAGGTCCAGCGCGACGCTGCGCTTGTTGCGGTTGAACTGGATGAAGGCATGGCTCATGCCCGGACTGCCCTGCGGCAAGACGTGGCGGAACGCGTCGCCAGTGGGCGGCTCCAGCTTGATCACGTCGGCGCCGTAGTCGCCCAGGATCTGGGCCGCGAGCGGGCCCATGCCGAGGGAGGTCATGTCCACGACGCGAACCCCCTCCAACGGCAGTTCGGTGGTCATTTCTTGAAACTCCGAGCCAGCGCCACCTTCTGCCGCGCGGTCGCGGCATGGGCGGTGTCGATGTGCTCGCCCTTGTACATCACGGACGCACGGCCCTGGCGCACCGCTTCCTCGTGCGCGGCGACCATGCCCTCGTAGTAGGCGACGTCGTCCGCGGACGGCATGAAGATCTCGTTGACGACCGCGGCGTTGCTCGGATGCAGGATGGTCGTGCCCCCCATGCCCAGCTTCCGGTCGAGGACGGCATAGTTGCGCAGACCGTCCAGGTCGTGCACCTGTTGCCAGATGCCCCCGATCGGGTGCTTTCCGGCGGCGCGGCAGGCCATCACCACGCGTGACTTCATGTACTGCGACTCAAAGGAGTCGGGCGACCACTCCCAGCCCATGGCGCGCTGCAGGTCGGCGTTGCGGGCGCTGGCGCCGATCAGCGCCGTGACCCGCCGCGCCTGCGCGCATTCATAAGCCAGCTGCAGGCCGCGCGGTGTTTCCAGCGCGGGGACGATGCCGATGCTGCCCTCTGGCACGCCCTTGCGCTCCTCGGCTTCGGCCAGCAGCGCGGCGGCGAGCGCCACGTCCTCGGGGCCGTCCGGCATGGACAGCACGATGCCCTCCAGGCCCGGCTGCACCACGGCCAGTATGTCCTCGAAGCTGTACAGGTGGCGCGAGCGATTGATGCGCACGTAGGTGCGCTGGCCGGTTTGTGCCAGCTGCGCGATCTTGCCGGACACCAGCTCGCGTGCCGCGGCCTTGTCGGCTGCGGGCACGCTGTCCTCCAGGTCGAGAATCACGGCGTCGGCGCCGGCGCTGGCGCACTTGTCGATCATCGAGGCCCGGTTGCCCGGGACGAACATGAAGGAGCGAATGGGTGAGTTGTTCATCTCAATAGGACTTCGGCAGGCCGAGCACGCGCTCAGCGATGTAGCACAGGACGAGGTTTGGGCTGACCGGCACCAGCCGCGTGAGCAGGGCCTCGCGCAGCAGCCGCTCGACGTGGAACTCCTTGGCGTAGCCGTAGCCACCGAAAGTCATCAGCGCGCGCGTGCAGGCCTCGAACGCCGCTTCGGCGCACATGTATTTGGCCGTGTTGGCCTCGGCGCCGCACTCCTGCCCGGCGTCGTAAAGCGAGGCTGCCTTGTGCATCATCAGGTTGGCGGTCTCCACCTTCATCCAGCTGTCGGCCAGCGGGTGCTGCACGCCCTGGTTCTGGCCAATCGGCCGGCCGAACACCACCCGCTCGTTGGCATATTTCGTGGCCAGTCGCAGCGCCGCGCGGGCCAGACCGATCGCTTCGGCCGCCACCATGATGCGTTCCGGATTCAGGCCGTCGAACAGGTAATAAAGGCCCTTGCCTTCCTCGCCGATGCGGTCTTCCTGCGGAATCGGCAAGCCGTCGAACAACAGCTGGCATGACTCCATCGCGTTGCGCCCGAGCTTGGGGATCTTGCGCGCCTGGACATGGCGGCGGTCCAGCTTGGTGTAGAACAGGCTGAGCCCATCGATCGGCCGCTTGCACTCCTCGATGGGCGTGGTGCGCGCGATCAGCAGGACGCGGTCGGCGGTGCTGCCCATCGTGGGCCACACTTTCTCGCCACTGAAGACGTAGTGATCGCCCTTTTTCACCGCACGGTAGCGCAGCCGGGTGGTGTCGATGCCGGCGTCGGGCTCGGTGATGCCCAGGCACGCGCGCTCCTTGCCGCTGATCAGCGGCGGCAGCATGCGCGCCTTCTGGGCCTCGGTGCCGTGCAGCGCGATCGCCTTCGGGATGAACACGTACGAGTGCACCGTGGACGCACCACTCATGCCTGCCCCGGATTCGGCGATCGTCTGCATCACGATCGCGGCCGTCTCGATGCCGAGGCCGGCGCCGCCCTGCGCGGCCGGCAGGGTGATGGCGGTGTAGCCGCCCTGGACCATGTCCTGGAAGAAGGCCTCGGGAAAGCTCTCTTGGGCATCACGCTGGGCCCAATAGTTGAGGTCGTAGCGCGCGCAGATGGACTCCACGCTGCGCTTGATGTCGAGTTGCTCGGAGCTGAGAGAAAAATCCATGGCGGGGTGGGATGCAAAGGCGGTGCGGTGATCGTAGGCCGCGCACCGCGTCCGGACAAGTCAAACAACGTGCTGCGGTCTTCAGGTCCGCGCAAACCCGCGGTGGCGCCATCATGCCCTTCGAGCCATCACGGCGCGCCTGCCCAAGGCATCAGCTTATTTGATTTGTGCCCGGTGCCGGGTGCGCATAGGATGCGGCACTTTGCCCAGCCCCAGCCATCCTGATTTCGCCTCCGACGAGGGGCTGCGGCGTGTCGCCACCGAGATGCACATCGTGCCCCTTGCGATGTCGCTGATCCACCTGACTGGCGACGACAGCGTCCTCGACGAGCTGCTCCCGTATGTGCATGGCCCCTGGGATTATTCGGAGAAGCTGCCGGCTGAGCTCAAGCAAGACCTGCGCGACCGGCTGCTGGTGGCATTGAAGGCGCACCTGCGCGACGGCCGCCCGCTCTGTCCGATCTCACCCGAGCTGATGCTGCGCATGATGAGCGGCGCGGTCGGCGAGGAGGTCAGCGCCGAGTACGAGCCGATGATCCGCGCCCAGATGGGCCTGGAGAGCGGCCAGGACGCGGCGCCGGCGCCTGTCGCCCCCAGGCCGGCCCGCAGCGATTTCCGGGTGGTCATCGTCGGCGCGGGCGTGTCCGGCATCCTGGCCGGCATCAAGCTCGGGGAAGCCGGCATCGCGTTCCAGATCCTGGAGAAAGACCAGGACGTGGGTGGCACCTGGTGGGAGAACCGCTATCCCGGCTGCGCGGTCGACACCCCGAACCACTTCTACCAGTTCACCTTTGAGCCCAACGACGACTGGCCAAACTACTACTCACGGCGCGCCGATATCCATCGCTACTTTGCCCACTGCGCCGACAAGTACGGCGTGCGTGCGCGGGTGCGCTTTGGCTGCGAGGTGCTTTCCGCCACCTTCGACGCGCAGGCGGGCGAGTGGGAGATCCGGCATCGCGGCCCCGCTGGAAGGGTCGAGACGCAGCGCGCCAATGCGCTGATCACGGCCGTGGGGCAGTTGAACAGGCCGATGATTCCCGACCTGCCGGGGCTGGAAGGATTTCGCGGCACGGTCGTCCACACCGCCCAATGGCCGAAAGGCCTGGAGATCGCTGGCAAGAAGGTCGCCCTGGTCGGGTCTGGCGCCAGCGCCATCCAGGTTGGGCCCGCCATCGCGCCGCAGGTGGACCAGCTTTCGGTGTTCCAGCGCTCAGGCGCCTGGATCGTGCGCAGCCCCAACATCCACCGCGCGGTCAGTGAGGAACTCAAGTGGGCGCTCAAGCACGTGCCCTGCTTCTCCGCCTGGTACCGCTTCCAGCTGTTCTGGGGTTTCGCCGACGGCCTCTTTCCGGCGCTGCGCATCGACCCGGCGTGGGACGGCGATCCGCGTTCGATCAACGCCAAAAGCGACAAGATCCGCCAGGCGATCACCCGCTACATGGAGCGCGAACTGGAAGGCCGCGAGGACCTGCTGGCCAAGGTGGTGCCTGACTACCCACCCTACGGCAAGCGGGTGCTGCAGGATCCCGGCTGGTTCAAGATGCTGCGGCAGGGTAACGTCGAACTGGTCACCGTCGGCATTGCCCGCATCGAGGCGGAGGGCATCCGCACCCTGGACGGGCGCCTCCACCCCGTTGACGTGATCGTGATGGCCACCGGCTTCCATGCGGGGCGCATGCTGTGGCCGATGGAGATCACCGGTGCTGGCGGCAAGACGGTGCGTGAGGTCTGGGGTGACAACGACCCGCGTGCCTACCTGGGCATGACGGTGCCCGATTTCCCGAACCTGTTCGTGCTCTATGGGCCGAACACGGGCCTCAGTCACGGCGGCAGTTATACCTTCCTGGCGGAGTGCCAGATGCGTTACGTAATGGGGTGCATCGAGCCCATGGCCGACAACGGTGTTCGCGCCCTGCGAGTCCGGCGCGAGGTGTTCGAACAATACAACCAGCGCATCGACGAGGAACTCAAGCACCTCGTCTGGAGTCACCCGCGGGTGCGCACCTGGTACAAGAACGCGTCGGGCCGCATCATCATCAACAGCCCGTGGCGGCTGCTCGATTACTGGCGCTTGACACTGCGCCCCGACCTGCGGGACTACGATCTCGAACATTCAACGAAGGAGACATGACCATGCCGTTTCAACCCCTGCGCCGACGCATCGGCGCCTTTGCCCTGCTGGCGGCCGCGTCCGCGGTCGGTCTGCCTGCTGCTGCCCAGGAGAAATACCCCAGCAAGCCACTGAACCTGTTCATCCCGTTTGGCCCCGGCGCCGCCACGGACACCGTGGCCCGCGTCGTTGCCGAAGCCCTGTCACGGGAGCTGGGCCAGCCGGTGATTCCGAGCAACAGGCCGGGCGCCAACGGCATGGTCGCAATCCAGTCGGCCAAAGCTTCGCCCTCGGACGGCTACAACGTGCTGTTCCTGGCCAACGGCGTGGTCAACGAGCAGGTGATCAAGAAGACCAGCTTCGACATCCGCAAGGACCTGATCCCCGTGGCGCGCGTCGTGCAGGCGCCGTTGGGGCTGTTCTCCAGCAACAGCCTGCCGGTCAGTTCAGTCAAGGAGCTGATCGAGTACGTGCACAAGAACCCGGGCAAGGTGAACTTCGCCACCAGCGGCGTGGGTTCCATCGCGCACCTCACCACCGAGCGTCTGCGCCTGGCCTCCAAGCTGGACATGGTCCACGTGCCTTATCCGTCCGGCACCGCGGCCATGGTCACGGCCATGATTGCCGGCGACGCCGGGATCCTGGTCAACGAGATGGGCAGCATGAAGGGCTTCGTTGCGGACAAGCGGGTCAAGCTGCTGGCGACGCTGGATGACAAGCGCAACCCGATCTATCCCGACGCACCCGCGGTCTCAGAAACCGGTGTGCCCGAGTTGCGCAACTTCACGGCCAGCTTTTTCTTCGGCATTTTCGTAGAGCCCGGCACGTCGGCCGACCGGGTGGATCTGCTCAACCGCGCCGTCAACAAGGTGCTCACCGAACCGGCCGTGCGCGACCGGCTGGTGGGGCTGGGCTATGCGCCAGCGAACATCGGCGCCATGGACCTGACGCAATTTCGGGCGATGGTCGGCGATGAGTTGACGCGCATCGAATCCGTGGTGAGGGACGCGAAGATCGTGGTGCAGTAGACCCGCGTGGGCTTGCAGCCTACCGGGGAAACTCGACCAGCAGGTCTCCGTCGATGGCCTTGCCGAGGCTGTTATGGCCGACGAATTCCAGCTTCACCTGTCGCCGCCCTTGCTGGACAACCGTCTCCGCGACCGTGGCCGACAGCCGCAGCTTGTCGCCCGCGTAGTTGGGGCGGCCAAGACGTAGGGTGTGCGCGCGCACGATGCAATCGGGCCCGGTCCAGTCGGTGACGAAGCGGCTCACCAGTCCGGAGAGCGTCATCATGTTCATGAAGATCGTGGGGTGGCCTCGCTGCGCGCTCATGAGGAAATCGTGGTGCACGTCCTGGAAGTCCTGGCTGGCGAGCGCTCCGGCAATGATCATGGTCGGCGACAGGTCGACCACCAGGTCGGGCAGCTGCTCACCCGGCGAGATGGCGTCGAAGCCGCGCGTCAGCGTGCTTGCCGCTACGGGCCGCCACGACGCGATATCGGGCTCGGTGCTGACCGGTACGGGAGCCGGCGCCCGCACACTGCCAGGGGTCTCGGTGTCGGCCTGTGGCTTGGCGCGCAAGTAGCGCTGCACCATGCTGGCCACCCGCTCGTCGCCCACGAACACCTCCAGCCGCAGTGTCACGAAAAAGCCGACGCCGATCTTGGTTGTCTTGGGGCCGGCGATGTCGTCCACGATCCAGGACGAAAAGCGCAGCCGCTCGCCCGGGCGCAGGTAGCGTTCGATGCGGTAGGTCATCTCCGTCACCACCGGCGAGGCGAAGCCGCGCGACGCCAGCAGCGCGTTGAGCTCGTCGCGAATGGTCGGCGCGGTGGGGTTCGAGCGCTTCTGGCCTGCGGGCGCGGCGCGAAACAGGCGTGTACCGTCGGCCAGCACGGCCTCCTCGTGCTCCATGCCCAGGCCGGCCATCATCCAGCTGTACAGCCACAGCGGTGGCGCCACCACACCACCATGCAGCGTGGCGCGCGCGGCAGCGGCGTCCGTATAGATCGGGTTGCGGTCGCCCACCGCGTCCACCATCTGGCGGATCACGGTCTCGCTCACCACGGCTGGCGCGTCGAAGCCGGGGTGATCGACACCTCGAGCGACAAAGCTGCGCAGTTGCTCGAGGAAGGGGGCGTCGACGGCGGGTTCGCTGCTCATGGTGTCTTGAAGGGGTTCTGAAGGTTGGCGAGCTGGATTATCTATGTCAACAGAACGTAGAGACTCTGGGGTGAGCCGCGTGCGGGGCCCGCATGAGCGACCCCTATAATCAAGGGTTGTTTTCACCGCAAGAACCGCATTTCCCGAGGACGTCATGAGCGACAGAACGCAGGAAGAAGCCCACACTGGTCCGATCAAGACGCCTAAGCAGATGCTCTGGGCGGCCGTCTTTTCGCTTGTCGTTCCCATTTTCATCATCTTTGGCCTGGTGGCTTATGTCGCCTCGGAGAGCAAGCCCGCGGGCAGCAACGATGCCGAGCGCTACACCCTGGGCGGCGTGACGACGCAAGACATCGAGCGCGGCGTCGCCGAGCGGCTGCGCAAGGTGGGCACCGTGGAAATCCGCGACGCCAATCGTCCGCTGCAGT
Organism: Comamonadaceae bacterium; assembly: GCA_947476465.1. Classification (GTDB taxonomy): domain Bacteria; phylum Pseudomonadota; class Gammaproteobacteria; order Burkholderiales; family Burkholderiaceae_C; genus Ramlibacter. Next base: position 17,529 of record CANJQN010000014.1, read on the forward strand.
CCGGCGAGGCCGTGTACAAGGCCCAGTGCGCGGCCTGCCACGCCACCGGTGCGGCCGGTGCGCCCAAGTTTGGCGACGCGGGCGTGTGGGCCGCGCGCATCGGCACCGGCCTGGAGGCCCTGGTGGCCTCGGCTCTGAAGGGCAAGAACGCCATGCCCGCCCAGGCCGGTGGCGACTTCGACGACCTCGAGATCGCGCGTGGGGTGGCTTACATGGCCAATGCTGCCGGCGCGAAGTTCAAAGAGCCGGACCGTCCGGCCGGCGCGGCCCCCGCCGCGGCGGCTGCTGTCCCCGCAACGCCGGCGGCTACCGTTGCCGTTGCGGCTGCCCCCGCTGCTCAGGCACCTGCGGCGGCCGCTGCGCCACAGGTGGCTGCCGCCGCAGGCAATGCCGGCGAGGCCCTCTACAAGCAAAGCTGCGCCGTCTGCCACGCGGCCGGCATCGCCGGTGCGCCCAGGGCCGGTGACAAGGCCGCGTGGGCCCCGCGGATCGCTCAGGGCGTTCCGGTGCTGACGGCTTCCGTGATCAAGGGCAAGAACGCCATGCCGCCGCGCGGTGGCGCTGCCACTGCCTCTGACGCCGACATCCGTGCGGCCGTCGAGTACATGGTCAGCCAGGCGAAGTAGTCGATTCGGTGGCGGCCGGCGCCGGCCGCCGCATCGCGGGGCTTCGCACGAAACCGAACCGCCGCGGCAAATCATCCGCCGACACGTCCTGCGGGGTCCACAGCCCCGCCTCCACGGCATCGGCGGCCAAGGCCATGTCCAGGCTGTGCACCAGGCCCAGGCCGCGGTCGGTCTCCAGATACAGGTGCCCTGTTTCGTCGACCAGGCAGTGGCGCACCTGCGCCGCGCGCCCCGTGTGGGTGGTCACCGAAAAGTCACTCCCGACCCGCAGGACCAGCGGCGTGGCCTCCAGCTCGACATACACCCGCTGTGGGCCGTTCTGAAAATACCACTGGCCCGCGTCGTCGCACTCGTAGTTGCGCTGGATGAAGTCGATCAGCTTGTCGTGTTTCAGCAGCGAGCCCTTGACCTGAGGGAACAGCCCGGCGGCCTGGACGCGGTCGTCGCGCATGTACCAGCCGCCGCGCGCGTCCAGCGCGAGCCAGCCGTAGCAATGCGGAACATGAGGCCACTTGGCCATGGCCTGGCGCACGATATCGTCCATCGGGTCATTATCCGTATCAGCGCAGGAAGGCGTCGTAACCGGTACGCAGGATCAGCGCGCTGACGACCAGGATGAACACCCCGCGCACGAAGCCCGCACCGTGCCGCAGCGCCAGGCGCGTGCCCAGCAGGCTGCCCGCCACGTTGGCCAGCGCCAGCGCCAGGGCGTAGTGCCACCACACGTGGCCCTTCCATGCGAACAGCGCCAGCGCCGACAGATTCATCGCGGCGTTGAGCAACTTGGCGGCGGCCGAGGCATGCAAAAAGTCATAACCCAGCCAGCGCACGAACAGAAAGACCAGGAAGCTGCCCGTGCCCGGCCCGAAGAATCCGTCGTAAAAGCCCACCGTGAGCCCGATGGCGCCAGCGGCGATCTGTTCGGCGCGTGGTGCCAGGCGCGGCGCATGCGTGCGCCCCAGGTCCTTGCGGGCCAAGGTGTAGATCAGCAGGCCCAGCAGCACCAGAGGCAGGGCCTTGCGCAGGAATTGGCCCGAAAGCACCGTGACCACCCAGGCGCCCAGAAAGCCGCCGGCCACGCCGGTGAGGGCCGCGGGCGCCAGCGTGGCCCAGTTCATCGTCACGCGCCGGCTGTACTGCAGCGCGGCGATCGAGGTGCCCCAGACGGACGCGCTCTTGTTGAGCCCGAACAGGTTAGCCGGTTGCGCGGTGGGGAAGATGGCGAACAGGGCCGGCACCAAAATCAGGCCGCCGCCGCCGACGATCGCGTCGACGAAGCCGGCCAGCAGCGACGCCAGCGACATCAGCAGCAGTTCCATAGGCGCGATTGTCGCCGCTGGCGTTGGGCGATCCGGGGCCCCAGAAAGACGAAAGGCGCCCTGGGGCGCCTTTGCGAATGCTCCGCTGTGTGCAAAGCTCTTTTATTGTCTCCTCGGCCCTCTCGCATGTGCGCCGGTTGCCCGGTCGCGAGTGCGGCCCACTGTAGCCGGGCATGTTGCGGGGCAACATCGGGAGTTTCCCACCCGCAGGTTCAATCCAAAAGTATTAATGCCGGTTCAGTGCGGTGGTTCGGACGCGGCCCACTGGGCTGCCTTCTCCGCCATCATCAAAACGGGTGCGTTGGTATTGCCGCTGGTGATGGTCGGCATGGCGCCGGCATCGACCACCCGCAGCGCCCGTACGCCGCGCAGGCACAGCTGCGAATCGAGCACCGCCATGGGGTCGTCGTCGCGCCCCATCCGGGTCGTGCCAACCGGATGGAAGATGGTGGTGGCGATGTCGCCGGCCAGGCGGGCCAGTTCCTCGTCGGTCTGAAACTGCGGACCAGGGCGCCATTCCTCGGGGCGATAGCGTGCGAGCGCGGGCTGGGCGACGATGCGCCGTGCTACCCGCAACGAGTCGGCGGCCACCTTGCGATCCTGCGGCGTGCTCAAGTAATTGGGTGCGATCAGCGGCGCATCCTCAAAGCGCGGACTGCGAATTTGCACCGTTCCGCGGCTGGTCGGGTTGAGGTTGCAGACGCTGGCGGTGAAGGCGTCGAAGGCGTGCAGGGGCTCGCCGAAGGCGTCCAGGCTGAGCGGCTGCACGTGGAACTCGATGTTGGGCCAAGCATGCTCGGGCGAGCTGCGGGTGAAGGCGCCCAGCTGCGAGGGCGCCATGCTCATGGGCCCGGAGCGGCGCAACGCGTATTCCAAAGCGATGCGCGCCTTGCCCCAGAGGCTGGCGGACAGGGTGTTGAGGGTGGAGGCCCCGTGCACCTTGTAGACGGCGCGGATCTGCAGGTGGTCCTGCAGGTTGGCGCCCACGCCGGGCAGGTCAAGCCGCACCGTGATGCCGTGCGAGCGCAGCAGCTCGGCGGGGCCGATGCCCGACAGTTGCAGGACCTGCGGCGAGCCGATGCTGCCAGCGGCCAGCAGCACTTCGCGCGTGGCGTGGGCCGTGACCATCTCCTTGCCGGTCCACACCTGCACGCCCTGGCAGCGCAGCGCGCCGTCGGCGTCGGGCTCGATCAGCAATTGGCGCACATGGGCTTGCGTCCACAGTTCGAAGTTGGGCCGGCCGTAGCAGGTCGGCCGCAGGAAGGCCTTGGCCGTGTTCAGGCGCCAGCCCTTTTGCTGGTTGACCTCGAAGTAGCCCACGCCTTCGTTGTTGCCGCGGTTGAAGTCGTCGCAGGCGGGAATGCCGGCCTCTTGCGCGGCCTGCACCACCGCGTCGAGGATGTCCCAGTGCAGGCGCTGCCGCTCGACGCGCCACTCGCCGCCCGCGCCGTGGGCCTCGTCGGCGCCGCGGTGGTGGTCTTCGTGGCGTTTGAAGTAGGGCAGGCAATGCTCCCAGCGCCAGCGCGCATCGCCGGTCTGCTGGGCCCACAGGTCGTAGTCGCGCGCCTGCCCGCGCATGTAGATCATGCCGTTGATGCTGGAGCACCCGCCCAGGGTCTTGCCGCGCGGGTAGCGCAGCGCGCGTCCGTTGAGTCCGGCGTCGGCCTCGGTGTGGTACAGCCAGTCGGTGCGCGGGTTGCCGATGCAGTGCAGGTAGCCCACCGGGATGTGGATCCAGTGGTAGTCATCCTTGGGCCCCGCCTCGATCAGCAACACGCGCTTTGACGCATCGGCGCTGAGCCGATTGGCCAGCAGGCAGCCGGCGGTGCCGGCGCCCACGATGATGTAGTCGAAGGTGGCGGCCTCGCCCATCACTTGGACGTTGGCATGACGAACTCGGCGCCCTTGCCGATGCTCTCGGGCCAACGCTGCATGATCGATTTTTGCCGGGTGTAGAAGCGCACGCCTTCCTCGCCGTAGGCGTGCATGTCGCCGAACAGGCTGCGCTTCCAGCCGCCAAAGCCGTGCCAGGCCATGGGCACCGGGATCGGCACGTTGATGCCGACCATGCCCACCTCGATGCGACGGCTGAACTCGCGCGCCACGTTGCCGTCGCGGGTGAAGCACGAGACGCCGTTGCCGTACTCGTGGGCGTTGATCAGGGCCACTGCCTCGGCCAGGTCCCGCACGCGCACGCAGCCGAGCACCGGGCCGAAAATCTCCTCGCGGTAGATCTTCATGTCGGGCTTGACGTGGTCGAACAGCGTGCCGCCGATCCAGAAGCCTTGCTCGCAGCCGGCCCCGGCCATGGCGCCCTGGAAGCCGCGGCCGTCGACCAGCAGGGTGGCGCCCTCGCTCTGGCCCTGCGCGATATAGCCCATGATGCGCTGATGCGCCGCGGCGCTGATGATCGGGCCCATCTCGGCATCGGCCTCCTCGCCGTGCTTGACCTTGAGGTCGCGCGTGCGCTGTGCCAGCACTGGCATCAGCCGGTCGGCGGCCTCGCCCACCAGCACGCCCACGGAGATCGCCATGCAGCGCTCGCCGGCCGAACCGAAGGCTGAGCCGATCAGCGCGTCTGCCACCTGCTCCATGTCGGCGTCGGGCATCACCACCATGTGGTTCTTGGCGCCGCCCAGGGCCTGCACGCGCTTGCCGTGGCGGGCGCCGGTTTCATAGATCTTCTGCGCGATAGGGGTGGAGCCGACGAAGGAAATGGCGCGCACGCCGGGGTGTTCGAGCAGCGCGTCCACCGCGTCCTTGTCGCCCTGCACCACGTTGAAGACGCCGTCGGGCAGGCCCGCTTCCTGCAGCAGCTGGGCCATGCGAATGGCGGCGCTGGGGTCCAGCGGGCTGGGCTTGTGCACGAAGGTGTTGCCTGCGGCGATGGCCACCGGAAACATCCACATCGGCACCATCACCGGGAAGTTGAAGGGCGTCACGCCGGCCACCACGCCCAGCGGCTGGCGCATTGTCCAGTTGTCGATGCCGGTGGAGACCTGGTCGGTGTAGTCGCCTTTGAGCAACTGCGGGATGCCGCAGGCGAACTCGACGATGTCGATGCCGCGCGTCACCTCGCCCACGGCGTCGGTGAACACCTTGCCATGCTCGGCGGTGATCAGGTGCGCCAACTCGTCACGGTGCTTGTTGAGCAGCTCCAGGAACTTGAACATGACCCGCGCGCGGCGGATCGGCGGGGTGTCGGCCCAGGCGGGAAAGGCGGCATGTGCGGCCGCCACCGCGGCATCGACCTCGGCCGCGTCGGCCAGCGCCACCTGCCCGGTGACCTCGCCGGTGGCCGGGTTGAATACGTCGGCGCGGCGGCCGCTGCGGCCAGCCAGGGTTCGGCCGCCGACCCAGTGATCGATGCGAGCCAAGCTCGGTGAAACGGAGGAATTGGTAGCGTTCATGGTCATTGCAAATCCGCATGGGCAGGAAAGTCGGCGAGGGCTTCAAGTCTAGGCGGTCGCGACCAGTGAGCAATGGGGTGCACCCGCGGGTCTGGTGCGTCATTCCTACAACCGAGGGCCGCCCTCAGCGGCTACCATGGCTCGCAGCCGGGGGCAGCGCCCCGCCACCGCATGCACGATACCGCCCCCCAACTCGAGCTTCCGACCTTGCCCGACGCCGCCACTCGCGTCCTGGGCCGCTGGACCGCGGCCGAGTTCGCGCGGCCGGGCCTGCTTCGGGGTTTGCGCGCTCGCTTGGCGGCGGCGCCGATGGCGCAGGAGTGGGATTTGCGACCGGCCCAGCAGATCGATCACATCGGGGCCCAGCTGCTGTGGGAGCACTGGGGCCAGCGTTGGCCCGCTCGGATGCAGGCGCTCCCGTCACAGCGCTCGGTGCTGGAGCGGGTGGCGCGCTACACCACCGCGCCGCCGCCGCGCAGCCCGCCGAGCCTGGCGCAAGCCTGGAGCGCGCTGGGCGCCTGGGTGCTGAATGGGGCCCACGAGCTGCGGCTGTTCATGGTCCTGGTCGGCGAGCTGGCGCTGAATCTGCTGCGACTGGCCCGCGCTCCAGCGCGCATGCCCTGGCGCGATTTTTCCGGGCACTTGTACCGCATCGGCGCGACAGCGCTGCCGATCACCGCCCTGGTGGGCTCGCTGATCGGCGTGGTGCTGGCCTACCTGACGTCGCAGCAGCTGCGCGTGTTCGGCGCCGACGCCTTCATCGTCGACATCCTGGGCATTGCGCTGGTGCGTGAGCTCGGCCCCATGCTGGCGGCCATCCTGATCGCCGGCCGCTCGGGCTCGTCCATCACCGCGCAGATCGGGGTGATGCGCGTCACCGAGGAGCTCGACGCCATGCGCGTGATGGGTATCTCGCACAGTTTCCGGCTGGTGCTGCCTCGCGCGCTGGCGCTGGCCGTGGCCATGCCGCTGCTCAGCACCTGGACGACCTTGAGCGCCTTGGCCGGCGGCATGTTCGCGGCCGACGCCGCGCTGGGCATCACCCCGACTTTCTTCCTGAGCGCGCTGCCGGAGGCGGTGCAAATTGGAAACCTCGGGCTGGCCTTGGGCAAGTCGGTGGTGTTCGGGCTGCTGATCGCGTTGATCGGTTGTCACTTCGGGCTGCGCGTTCAGCCCAACACGCAAAGTCTGGGTCAGGGCACCACCGCCTCGGTGGTGACCTCGATCACCATGGTGATCCTGGTGGATGCACTGTTCGCGGTGCTGTTCAAGGACGTGGGGCTATGACGCCATCCGATGCGGGCAGGGCGGCCGTGGACATCCGCGGCCTGTGGACCGAGTTCGAGACCCCCCTGCGCAAGGCAGTGGTGCACCGCAACCTCGAGCTGCGGGTGCGCACCGGTGAACTTGTGTCGCTGGTGGGCGGCTCGGGCACCGGCAAGACCGTGCTGCTGCGGCAGATCCTCGGGCTTGAGCATCCGGTGCGCGGCAGTATCGAGGTCATGGGCGAGCCCGTCTCGACCATGGGCGGGCGCGACGCCGCCAGCCGGGTCGGCATGCTGTTCCAGCAAGGCGCCCTGTTTTCCGCTTTCACCGTGCTGGAAAACATTGCCTTTCCCCTGCGCGAGCTCCAGACCTTGCCGCCGGCGCTGGTGCGAGACGCGGCGATGGTCAAGCTTCAGATGGTGGGGCTGGCCCCGCAGGACGCCGACAAGATGCCGGCCGATCTGTCCGGCGGCATGGTCAAGCGGGCGGCGCTGGCGCGTGCGCTGGTGATGGATCCGCCCTTGCTGCTGCTCGACGAGCCCACCGCCGGGCTCGACCCCGACAGCTCGGACGCCTTCGTCGATCTGCTGCGCGCGCTGCACCAGGAGCTGGCCTTGACCGTCATCATGGTCACCCACGACCTGGACACGCTGTTCGAGCTGTCCACCCGCATCGCGGTGCTGGCCGACCAACGCGTGGTCGTGAGCGGTGCGCCGCGCGAGGTGATCGCCTTTGAGCATCCCTTCGTGCGCGAATTCTTTCTCGGTGAACGCGGCCGGCGAGCGATGGCGCTGCTGGACGAGCCGCGTCCTCTAACCTGAATCTTGAGCGCAGGAGCCCCCATGGAAAACAAAGCCCACGCCCTCGCCGCCGGACTCTTCGTGGCCCTCGCGGCGGCCTTGTTGCTGACGTTGGCAGCCTGGCTCAGCCGCGATGGCGGCGCGCGCGACGTGTTCGAGATCTCCACCCGTGAAACCGTGTCCGGCCTGCAGGAACAGGCGCCGGTGCGTTATCGCGGCGTCAACGTGGGCAAGGTCACCTCGATCGGGTTCGACCCACGGTCTCAGGGCGGCGTGCTGGTGCGGCTGGCGCTCGAACCGCGGGCGCCGGTCACCCGCAACACCTTCGCGACGCTCGACTTCCAGGGGGTGACGGGCCTGGCCTACGTGCAGCTGGACGACGACGGACAGCCGGCCACACGGCTGCTGCCCGATGGCGGCGCGCCGCCGCGCATTCCGCTGCGCCCCGGCCTGATCAGCCGCCTGACCGACCGCGGCGACGCGATCCTCGATCGCGTCGAGCAGGCGGCCGGCCGCCTGCACCAGTTGCTCGACGAGCCCAACCAGCAGCGCGTGGCCAAAGTCCTGGACCGGCTGGCGAATGCGGCCGAGAGCGTCGACCGGCTCGCCGCCCGCAGCACCGCCATCTTCGAGGCGCAGCTCGGACCGGGGCGCACCAGCATCCCGCAGGCTGTCAGCGGCATCAACGCGGCTGTGGCCTCGCTGCATCGCACGTCCGACGAAGCCCGCGCCGCGCTCAACGAGCTCGGCGGCGTGGCGCGCAAGTTCAACGCCGCCGGCGGGCCGGTCGATCGGCTCGGCGAGGGCGCCGTCTCCTTGTCCCAGGCGGCCGAGAGCTTCGGCGCCGGCACCCTGCCACGGGTGAACGCGGTGGCCGACGAGACCGCACGCGCCGCCCGCCAGTTGCAGCGCGTGGTCGGCGGCATCGAGGACAACCCGCAGGCGTTACTCTTCGGACGCGGCGCCGCCGAGCCGGGACCGGGCGAGCCCGGCTTCGTGGCGCCGGGAGCTGCCCGATGAGCCGGCGCCTCGCGCGGGCGGGCGGTTGGCTCATGGCGGCGGTGTTGCTGACGGGTTGCGCCGGCGTCGCCCCCCGGCCGAGCCGGCCGCTCCAGTACGACTTGGGTCTGTCGGCCGTCGCGGCGCCGGGACCGACCGGGCCCACGGCCAGGGTGCTGGTGCTTGCCCAGATGGACGCTGCGGGGGCCCTGGACGGCCCGCGGATGCTCTATCGGCTCAACTACCACGACCCCCGCGAGTTGCGTGCCTACGCGCAGGCGCGCTGGAGCGCGCCTGCGCCCGAGCTGGTGCGTCAGCGGTTGGCCGAACGGCTGGGCGCGAACTTCACCGTGCTGGGGCCGGCGGACGCTGCCGTGCGCATTCGCCCGGCCGGCCCGCCAGATCTGGCGCTTCGGCTTGAGCTTCTGGAGTTCGCCCAGCACTTCGACGGCCCGGCCGCGAGTTTCGGTCGGCTGCGGCTTCGCGCGACCTTGATCCCGTCCGGCGCCAACGGCGGCCACCCGCTGGCGCAGCAGGTGGTGTCCATCGAGCGCGCCGCGCCCAGCGCGGACGCCGCCGGGGGCGTCAAGGCGCTGGCCGAAGCGGTGGATGCGGCCGCCGCGCAGCTTGCCGATTGGCTGGCCAAATCCCCGGTTTCCTGACATTTCGGGCCTGGGTAGGCCGATCAGGACTTGCGCCAAGGATGACTTGCGGGTTCATAATGACTGAACCTTTTAGTTGCACTGGAGTGGCGAACATGAGGAATAAATGGTCAAGTGGCTACGTCTCGGATATGACTTATTCGCATGGGTACTATCACGAGCTTTCGCCACCGTTCATCCGCTTTTTCCTGCTGATGAACGGCTTTGCCAATGCCTCGCAAGGCGGCGGATACAACTACTGCGAACTGGGCTTCGGGCAGGGCGTCTCGTGCAACCTGCATGCCGCGGCCAATCCCCGCGGGCGGTTTCACGGCACCGATTTCTACCCCGATCACGCACTTTTCGCCCAGAAGCTGGCCGCCGGCGCGCAGCTTGACGCCAACTGGCTGGGCCTGGGCTTCGAGGAGATGCTCGACGCCGACCTGCCCCAGTTCGACTTCATCACCCTGCATGGGGTGTGGTCCTGGATCGACGCGGCCGCGCGCCACGCGGTGGTCGAGTTCCTGCGCCGCCGCCTGAAGGTGGGTGGCGTGGTCTACGCAAGCTACAACGTGATGCCGGGCTGGTCGGCCGAAAAGCCGCTACGCGAGCTGCTGTGGTTGCATACCGAGCTGGCCGGCGCCGGCTCGACCGACAAGCGAATCCGCGGCGCGCTCGATTTCGCGCAACGCCTGCGCGAGGGCAAGGCGGCCTTCTTCGACCAGAACACCCGGGCCGGCCAGATGCTGGACGACATGCTGCGCGACGACCTGCATGTGGTGGCGCATGAGTACTTCAACCGCTCCTGGCACCTGACCTACTTCGCCGACCTGGCGCGCGATCTCGAAGCCGGCGGACTGTCGTTCGCCTGCTCGCTGCACCGCAGCGATCTGACCGGCGAGGTGTTCCACCGCACCCGTGGCATGCAAATCGGCGAGCTGGAACCGGCCCTGCGCCAGACCACCAACGACTTCATTCTCAATCGGCGGTTCCGGCGCGACGTCTTCGTGCGCGGCGCCAGCAAGCTGCCGGCGCTGGAGCGTGACGCGATGCTCAAGGACGTCGCGGTCACCCTGATGCGGGCGCCCGGGAGCATCTCGCCGACCCTTCAAACTCCCTACGGCTCGGTCACGCTCGACGCCAGCATCACCCGCCAGATCGCCCAGGTGGTCGAATCGTCGGCCGGCCCGGTGCGCATTGCCGACCTGATCGAGCGGGGCGACCTGTCCAGCACCCCGCTCGAGCGCGTGTTCGAGACCGTGGCGGCCCTGGTCGCCCAAAGCCAATTGGCGCCGGTGTTTGCCGATGATGCGCGGCAGGCCGCCTCGGCCCGCGCGCGCGCCATGAACCAGGCCATTGCCGACCACGCGCGCCTGGACAACACCCTGCGCTACCTGGCGTCGCCGGTGACCGGTCAGGGTATGGAAGCCAGCCGCATCGAGCGCCTGTTCCTGTTCGCCTGGGAGCAAGGCGCCCGCCAGGCGCCGGAGTTGGCCGCGATCGCGTGGCCCCCGCACGCGGCCACCACCGGCGCCGCGCAGGCAGACGCGCAGGCCCGCGGCGACATCGAGACCCGTGCCGCGCAGTTTCTCGAAACGACCGCCCCGCTGTGGACGCGCCTGGGCATCTTGCAGGAGGCCGCATGATCCAGACCGCCACCCTCCGGATCGCCCGCCAGAGCGAGGCCCAGGCCGGCCCCAAGGTCTGGCTCGAGAACGACGACTGGTGGCTTTATGAAGTCCACACGGATTTCGCCGCGCCCTACGCCCGCTTTCATGCCCGCAACCGGCACCATCTGCGCATGGCCATGACCCAGACCCCCGAGCTGGAGCAGACCGACTACTGGCAGTCCGAACTGCCGCGCCGTCAGGCGGCCATGCAGGCCGGGCAGGCCGTGCACCTGGTGGGGTATTCCAAGCGCTCGAGCAGCGGTGAGATCGCCTGCCTCAACAGCTTCTGGGCCATCGAGCATGGTGACTTTCGCGCTTGCACTATCAGCTTCATGGTCGACGAGTCCATGCAGGGCCGAGGCCTGATGTACAACGCCGCCGCGCCTGCCGTGCGCGAGGTGATGAGCCGCCACAACCTGCACCGCGTCATGGCCACCCACCTGCCCGAGAACCTGCGCAGTGCGCAGCTGCTGCGCCGCCTGGGCTTTGTCGTCGAAGGCTATGCGCGTGACTTCGTGATGATCAACGGCAAGTGGCGCGACAACGTGCTGCTGTCACTGTTGGAGTCCTGAGGCGTTGGTGGCCTTCGCGCAGCGTCATGTGCTCAGGGTCAGACTCGCCCTGCGGGATCGGGCGGCCGCGTCACCGAGCCCACCTCGGCCAGCGCGGGTTTGAGTTTTTTCGCCGCGTCCGAGAACGCGATGAGGGTGCGGCAGACTGCGTCCACGCCGGTGTCGGCCAGGGCAATGCCGCACTGCAGGGCGATGTCGCCAGTGCGTGGATCCCGTCCAAACGCCGGTGCGTTGTCACCCATCATCAAAAAGTTGGATTCGAGCAGCAAGGGCAGCAACGTGGACTCATGCCCGGGCGCGACCGCGCCGAAGTTCACCGCCAGTTGCAGCCGGGGCCCGTCGCCGTCCTTACCGTCGCCGATCTCGATCAGATCGATGTCGATGTCGTGGATGCGCAGCGTGAAGCTGACGGTGCCCAGCGGGTCGGGCACCAAGGTCGGCGCGGGCATGCCGAGCCAGGCACAGATGCCGTTGCACAGTTCCTGGAGGTTCTTCAACGCCATGCTTGCTTTTGGTGCTCGACGTCAGCGGCCGCCGCTGACGTCGAGCACCGCCCCGGTGGTGTAGCTGGCCTCGGGCGAGAGCAGCCACACGATGGCTTGCGCCACCTCGATGGCGGTGCCCGCGCGCTTGATCGGCGAAGTCGGGCCGACCTGGCGCGCGCGGTCAGGTTGCCCGCCAGACGCATGGATTTCGGTGTCGATCAGCCCCGGCCGGACCGCATTGACCCGAATGCCCTCGGCCGCGACTTCACGGGCCAGGCCCAGGGTGAACGAGTCGATGGCTCCCTTGCTGGCCGCATAGTCGATGTACTGGCCGGGTGACCCCAGCCGGCTGGAGGCGCTGGAGATGTTGACAATGGCGCCGCCGGTGCCGCCATGGCGGGAGCTCATGCGCTTGACGGCCTCGCGCGCGCACAGCATCGATCCGATCACGTTGACATCGAACAGGCGGCGCCATCGCGCCAGGCTCATCTCGTCCAGGCGGGCGGCCACATCAACCACCCCAGCGTTGTTGACCAGGCCGGCGATGGGGCCGAGCTGCGCGCCCAGCCGCTCGAACATGGCCAGTACCTGGTCCTCCTGGGCGATATCGGCCTGCAGTGCGACGGCCGTGCCGCCGGCTTCGCGAATCCGCGCCACCAGCACCTGCGCCGCCTGCGCCTGCGTGGCGTAGTTGATGCCGACCGCCCAACCGCGCTGGGCGGCCAACAGTGCGGTGGCCGCGCCGATGCCGCGTCCGCCCCCCGTCACCAACAAGACTTTGTCCATGCGTGCCCTCCCTGATGCCAGTCGCGGGTAAAGTTCGTTCTGATTAAAGCAAAGGTGCCGCGCCCTCGCCAGCTTTCCTGGTGCAAGGCCTGCGGGACTCGTTCAACCACGACAAGGAGCATGCAATGGGTGAATTCATCGATCTGAAGGCCGCCGAAGGCCACGTCTTCCCGGCCTACGTGGCTCGCCCGGCCGGAGCGCCCAAGGCGGCGGTGGTCGTGCTGCAGGAGATTTTCGGCGTCAACTCGCATATTCGCGCCGTGGCCGACGGTTATGCCGCCGCGGGCTACCTGGCGGTGGCGCCTGCCACCTTCCGCCGCGTCAAGGCGAACGTGGAGCTTGGCTACGACGAGGCTGACATGCAGGCGGGCATCGCACTCAAGGCGGCGGTCGAGGCACTCCCCGCGCCAGGCGTGATGGCGGACATCCAGGCGGCGATCGATCACGCGGGCGCCGCGGGCAAGGTCGGCATCGTGGGCTATTGCTGGGGCGGCCTGCTCACCTGGCGCGCGGCCTGCAACCTGCGCGGCCTGTCGGCGGCCGCGCCCTATTACGGCGGCGGCATGACCGGGCCCGACGAGGTGGCGCGCAAGGCCCGCATCCCGGTGTTGGCCCACTTTGGCAAGAAGGACCGCCACATCTCGGTGGACAGCGTCCTGGCATTCAAGCGGGCCCACCCCGACGTCGAGGTGCATCTGTATGAAGCCGACCACGGCTTCAACTGCGACCATCGCGGCTCGTACGATGCCGCCGCCACCACACTGGCGCGCGAACGCACGCTGGCCTTCTTCGGCAAGCACTTGGGGTAAGCCCGGTGCGGCGAGCCTGGGGGGGGGTTGCCCGCGGTGGCGCTGATGCTGCTGGCGGCGGCTCTGACGACAGCGCCGGCCTGGGCGCTCTACCGCGGCCCGCTGTTCGACGCGCACCTGCACTACAACGTCGAGGCCTGGGACGGCCAGGCGGGCCCCCATCCACCGGCCGACGTGGTCGAGCGCATGCGGCGCAACGGCGTGCGCGCCATCATCGCCAACTCCCGCCCCAATGCCGGCACACTGGCGCTGGCGGGCTCGCCGCTGGCGCGTGAGGCCGGGGTCCAGGTCGTGCCGTTCGTGCGGCTGTATCGCGACCGCGCTGACTACGACAACTGGTTCCGCGACGAGAGCATCTACCGCATGGTGCTCGATCTGCTCGAGCGCGGCACGCCGGCCGGGCCGTACCGCGGCATCGGCGAGTTCCACCTCTACGACAGTGCCAATGCCCGGCAACCGGTGGCGCGCAAGCTGATGGCGCTGGCCGAAGCGCGGCAGCTGGCGGTGCTGGCCCATGTGGACGATGCCGCCGTCGACCTGCTGATGGCGGCGGCGCCCTCGGGCGGGGCCAGGCTGCGGCTGATCTGGGCGCACAGCGGCATCGGCGGCGCATCTCCGGCGCGGGTCGATCAATTGCTGGCGCGCTACCCGCTGTTGATGGGGGAGTTGTCGTACCGGCCGGGCCTCACCTGCGACGAAGGTCGTCTGTGCCCGCAATGGCGCGCCTTGCTGCTCAAGTACCCTGGCCGCTTCATGCTGGGGTCAGACACCTGGATCAACGCGCGCTGGGACCAATACGACGCACTGATGACGGGCTACCGCACGTGGCTGGCCGACCTGCCGGTCGATGTGGCGCAGAAGCTTGCCTGGGGCAATGGCGCTGCGCTGTTCGGGCTGCGCGCGCCCTGATCAACGGTTGGTGCGCGCCAGATAACGCTTGCGCCACAGCACCAACACCAGCCCCACGGCCAGCACGGCCATCGCGGCGGTGGTCCACCAGAAGCCACCGGCCGATCCAAGCAGGGGCATCTGCTGGAAGTTCATGCCGAAGATGCCCGTGATCAGGTTCAGCGGGAGGAACACGGCAGTCAGCGCCGTGAGCGTTCGCATGATGGTGTTGGTGCGGTGGCTCTGGGCGGAAAAATGGATCTGCACGGCCGCCTCGGCGCCCTCCTCCATCCGCCGCACCTGGTGCACCACGCGGCGGATGTGTTCGACCACGTCGTTGGCACGCACCACCAGGGCGTCGCGCTCTTGCCGAGACAGGTGTGCCGGCGGCTGTTCGCGAATGGCGTCCACCCACTCGAGCATCGCGTCGCTTTGTTCCTCGCACAGGTCCTCCAGCTGATGCAGTTCGCGGCGCGCAAGCATCAACGCCTGCCAGTCGGCCGGCTGGCGGCTAGGCGCCAGGAGCCGGTCTTGCCATGCCGAAAGCTCGACGGCGAGCTGCTTGCGCAACTCGAGGTAGCCGTCGACCATGACGTTGATCATGCCCAGGGTCAGGTCGGCCGGACTGGCGGGCAGGCGGCTGCGGGCCACCGTCGACAGGCCATTGTTCTGCACGGCCTCGGCCAAGTAGCGTTCGATGAAACCGCGCGGGGTCTGGCAGCCCGCCGGATGAACGGAGATCAGCAGCCGGTCGAACACGGCAAAGCCGACGGCCCGGGTGCGGATGCGCCGAAAGCTCGCCAACGAGGCCGAGGCGGCCGCCGGCGGGGAGGGCGCATCGCCCGCCAGTTCGGCGTCCACCTCCTGCGGCGTGGCCAGGCGGCGG
The DNA here is from genome assembly GCA_947476465.1 of Comamonadaceae bacterium. Classification (GTDB taxonomy): domain Bacteria; phylum Pseudomonadota; class Gammaproteobacteria; order Burkholderiales; family Burkholderiaceae_C; genus Ramlibacter. Next base: position 32,686 of record CANJQN010000014.1, read on the forward strand.
AACCCGATCAGGTCGTAGACGGAGGTGTAGTCGTAGTGCGAGGGATGCGCTGCGTTTTCGAGATCCTTGACGTGCAGGTCCATCAGCGGGGAGCCGCCGAGCCGGCCGGCCATCTCCTGCAAGCTGGGCAAGTGCGAGGCCAGTTGCTGCTGTTCCAGATGCACCCAGACGAAGCCGCGCACGGGAGCCCGATCCGGGATCGAATCGAGGAAGCGCAGCGTGCCCTCGGTGAACTCGACGATCTGCATGGCGGCGGGCACCTCAGCGGCGCAGCTGGCGCGCGGCGTCCAGTGCGAAGTAGGTCAGCACGCCGTCGGCGCCGGCGCGCTTGAACGCCAGCAGGCTCTCCATCATCACGGCGTCGTTGTCCAGCCAGCCGTTTTGCGCCGCCGCCTTGAGCATGGCGTACTCGCCCGACACCTGGTAGGCGAAGGTGGGTACGCGGAACTCGTCCTTCACCCGCCGCACGATGTCCAGGTAGGGCATGCCGGGCTTGACCATCACCATGTCGGCGCCCTCGGCGATGTCCATGGCCACCTCGCGCAAGGCCTCGTCGCTGTTGCCCGGGTCCATCTGGTAGACCTTTTTGTTGCTCTTGCCAAGATTGGCCGCCGAGCCCACCGCGTCGCGGAAGGGGCCATAGAACGCGCTGGCGTACTTGGCACTGTAGGCCATGATGCGCGTATGGATGTGGCCGCTGTCTTCAAGCGCACCCCGGATCGCGCCGATGCGCCCGTCCATCATGTCGCTGGGCGCGACGATGTCCACGCCGGCTTGCGCCTGAACCAGCGCCTGGCGGGTCAGCACGGCCACGGTCTCGTCATTGAGGATGTAGCCGGTGTCGTCGAGCAGGCCGTCCTGGCCGTGGCTGGTGAAGGGGTCGAGTGCCACGTCGGTCATGATGCCCAGCTCGGGGAAGCGCTGTTTGAGCGCGGCAACCACCCGCGGCACCAGCCCTTCGGTGTTGAAGGCCTCGCGCCCGTCCGGTGTCTTGAGTGCCGGGTCGATCACCGGAAACAGCGCCATCACGGGGATGCCCAGGGCCACGCACTCCTCGGCCACCGGCAGCAGCTCGTCCAGGCTGAGGCGCTCGACCCCCGGCATCGAGGCCACGGCGTCGCGCCGTCGCGTGCCCTCCTGGACGAAGACCGGGTAGATCAGATCGTGGGCCGTGAGCACGTTCTCGCGCACCAGGTTGCGGGTGAATTCATCGCGCCGCAGCCGGCGCGGGCGTCCATGGGGAAAGGGGGCATGCAAGGTCATTGGAAAATTGTGCCGCATCGGCCCCACAGTTCGCCGCTTTTGGTCATGGCGACGGTACTTAAAAAGACCTCGTTATGGGTTGCGCAGCCGCCTCTATGCATTCAGAACGCTTGAACCGGCATGGCCGCTGCGCTAAATTAGATCTTGGGCGGCTTGCCGCTCCCCGCTTTTCCTCCCTGAGCGGGCGCCTTGATGTGTGACAGCGGATAGGCTTCCCAGCCCCGGCTTGATGGCCGGGGTTTTTTTTGGGGTGCGCGCCCTGCATGCGCGCTTTAGCTCACCACCGGCGCGTCAGGCAGCTCATTTGGCCCGACCTCGCCCTCGGCCAGCGGAAAGTGCGCGACCAGCAGCGCTGACACCTCCTCCAGCGCCTGCGTCAAGCCGTCCTCGAAGCGCCCTTCCCGAAAAGCCGACCCCATGGCTTGCACCAGACTCTGCCAATGGGTGTGGGGAACATGCCGCGTGATACCCCGGTCGGCGACGATCTCGATCGCGTGTTCGGCCAGCAGCAGGTAGATCAGCACGCCACAGTTTTTCTCGGTGTCCCAGACCCGCAGCTTGCTGAACATCGCGACGGCGCGCTCGCGGGCGGTCGCGCCGCGCCAGATGTAGCTGTTGGGAAGACCGCCCTCGACGCAGATGCGGATCTCGCCACCATGTCGCTGCTCGCTGGCCGCAACCCGTTGCGCAAGACGCGCCAGCAACGCGGGCGGCACCGCACGCCGCACCGCCTGGTCTTCATGCCAGCGCTGGCGCAGCAGCCGAAGGATCTTGTGGATCATCACCAGTCTCCCGAGGCACCGCCGCCGCCGAAATCGCCGCCGCCGCCCGAGCTGAAACCGCCGCCGGAGCCAAAGCCGCCGCCGCCACCGCCGCCCCAGCCGCCCAAGCCGCCCAAGCCGCCCCAGCCGGCCCGACGCCCGGCCTGGCCGGTGGCCAGGCCGCCAGCGCCCGTGACCAAGGCGAAGAGCAGCGCGATCAGTGCGGCGATGCCGGCCGCTACCAGGCTGGACGAGTACACGAACGCCACGGCGCCGACGCCCCCGCCGGTCAGAATCGAGCCGAGCGGCCGGCCGAACATGCGTCGCAGCAAGCCACCGAGCAAGGGCACGGCGACGAACAGGAAGATGGACAGGTCCAGCCAATTGAAGCCCTGCTCCGCAGCTGCGGGGCTGTCCCGCGCCGGCTCTGGCAGGGCTTCGCCCTTGATCCGCGCGGCGATCTGATCGGCCGCCGCCGACAGCCCCCCGGCGAAATCACCGCGCCGGAACGCCGGTGTGATGGCCTCGTCGATGATCTGCTTGGCCGCCAGGTCGGGGATCGCGCCCTCCAGCGTCTTGGCGACCTCGATGCGCACCTTGCGATCGTCCTTGGCGACCACCATCAGCACGCCGTCGCCGACCTCGCGCCGGCCGATCTTCCAGGCGTTGCCCACCCGGTTGGCATAGCTGGCGATGTCCTCGGGTGCGGTGGTGGCCACCAGCAGGAAGACGACCTGCGACCCCTTGGCCTGCTCCAGCGCAGCCAGCTGCGCGTCGATGCGCTCACGCGCCGGCGCGTCGAGCGTTTGGGTGGTGTCGACGACACGCCCGCTCAGGGCGGGGACCGGTTGCACATCCTGCGCCCGCGGCGCGCCGGCCCACAAGACCAGCAGCAGCACGAGTAGCGTGCCGAGCCAGCTTGCCGACGAACGCCCGGGGCGCGGCATCGGGGTCAGCGCGAAGCGGGCGCCGCCGGGGCTGGGGCCGGGACCACAGCGGGTGCGGGCGTGGTCGCGGCGCCGGGGCGGCCGGCGGTGTTGCCGAAGTCCACCCGCGGCGGCGCTGAAATCTCCGCCTCGTTCTGCACCGCGAAGCTCGGTTTGGGCGGGTAACTGAACAGCATCGCCGTGAGGTTGGTCGGGAAGCTGCGGGCCAGCACGTTGTATTGCTGCACGGTCTGGATGTAGCGGTTGCGCGCGACGGTGACGCGGTTCTCGGTGCCTTCGAGTTGCACGCGCAGGTCGCGAAAGCCCTGGTTGGCCTTCAGGTCCGGGTAGCGCTCGGACACCACCATCAACCGGCTGAGCGCCGATGACAGCTCGCCCTGCGATTGCTGGAAGCGCTGAAAGGCCTGCGGATCGTTGAGCGTCGCGGGCGTGACCTGGATCGACGTTGCCTTGGCCCGTGCTTCGATCACGCGGGTGAGCGTCTCCTGCTCGAAATTGGCCTCGCCCTTGACGGTGGCGACGATGTTGGGCACCAGGTCGGCGCGCCGTTGGTACTGGTTGAGCACTTCGCTCCAGGCGGCCTTGCTCTGCTCGTCCAGGCGCTGGAAGTCGTTGTAGCCGCAACCGCCGAGCGACAGCGCGGCGGCAAGGATCAATAGCCAGCGTTTCATGGGCGGGGCTCCGTAATGGGTCTGGTGGGTCAGGATGTGAACGTAGCACATATGGGGCGTCGCGCGCGTCGGTTCAAGAGGAACGCGCGCCCTCGATTTGACGGCAGAATCGACATCGTCATGGCCAAGACCAAACTGCAGGCCGCCAACCTCGAAGGTAATGCCGACGAGATCGAGGCGGCGTTCTACGAAGCTCTGCAAAAGGGCGACATCGACCTGCTCATGGCCTGCTGGGCGGATGAGGACGACATCGTCTGCGTTCATCCGGGCGGGCCGCGTGTGGTTGGGACGATCGCGATCCGCGCCACCTTCGAGGCGATGTTCGCCAACGGCAGCATCCGGGCCCAGCCCGAGCGGGTGCGCAGGATCGAATCGGTAGGCAGCCGTGTGCACCACCTGATCGAGCGCGTGGACGTGCTCACGCCCAGCGGCCCGCGCCACGCCTGGGTGATCGCGACCAATGTGTACATCAAGACCGCCCTGGGCTGGCGCCTGGTCGCCCACCACGCCAGCCCCGGCACCGAGAGCGACATCCAAGAGGTGGTGTCGCAGCGTCCTCAGGTGCTGCATTGAAAGCCGTGAGTCCGCGTCCATGGAATACCTAGCCCCGTGGTGGCTGCCCGGCGGCAATCTTCAGACCATCTGGCCGGCGCTGTTCGCGCAGCCCGTGCGCGGCGCGCCGGTTGCCTTGCGGCGCGAACGTTGGCGCGCGCCCGACGGTGATTTCGTCGAAGCCGACTGGCTGGTGGATGACCCGCCTGCCCCGAGTACGCCCGCGCCGCAGCGCGCGCTGCTGGTGCTGTTTCACGGCCTGGAAGGCTCGTCGCGCAGCCACTATGCGCAGGCCTTTGCCGGCGTTGCGCGCCAGCGCGGGTTGGGCTTCGTGGTGCCGCACTTTCGCGGCTGTGGCGGAGCGATCAACGATGCGCCGCGCGCCTATCACTCGGGGGATCACGAGGAAATCGCCTGGATCCTCGCGCATCTGCGGGCGCACCATACCGGCCCGCTGCTGGTGGTCGGCGTTTCCCTGGGCGGTAACGCCCTGATGCGCTGGGCGGCCGAGGCCGGGAGTGACGCCGCGCGTCTGGCAACCGCGGTGGCTGCCGTGAGTTCGCCACTTGACCTGGCCGCCGGCGCCCAGGCGATCGGCCGGGGCTTCAACCGGATGGTCTACACCGCCATGTTCCTGCGCAGCATGAAACCCAAGGCCCTGCGCAAGCTGGCCCAGCACCCGGGCCTGTTCGACCGGGAGGCCCTGCTCGCGGCGCACGATCTTCGCGCGTTTGATGACGTCTTCACAGCACCCCTGCACGGCTTCGCCGGGGTGGACGACTACTACGCCCGCGCCTCGGCCAAGCCGCACCTCAAGCGCCTGCGCATCCCGGCGCTTGTGGTGAACGCGCTCAACGACCCTTTCGTGCCGGCGGGCAGCCTGCCAGGCGCGCGGGATGTCGGCCCGGGGACCACGCTGTGGCAACCGGCGCAAGGCGGGCACGTGGGGTTTCCGGCGGGCGCGCCGCCGGGGCATGTGTACAGGATGCCCGAGCACGTCGTTCGGTGGCTGTGGCAGGCCGCCGGCTTGCCGGATGCGATTTCTGGCAGGGGATGTTTACTTAAACATTAATACGATAGCTACACTCCGCCCTTTCCAGGAACCCGGGTACTCATGAATGGCCGCAAGGCCGTCATGTCCGGGCGACAACCGTAGGGAGGAGATGTGATGAACCGGTGTTCTCGATGGGCCGTGCTCGGGGTGTTTTCCGTGGCCATGGCCGCATGCGGCGGTGGCGGTGGCGGCGGCGACGCGGGCGAGGCCCCGCCAGCCGATGACCCGATCGCTCTCGCGCCGCTGGCGCCGCCCAAATCGCTGTCTTTCAGCTACGACGCCTTGAACTTCAGCTTGCGCTGGGACGCCGTTGCCGGCGCCGACGGCTACGCGGTGCTGCAAGACCCGGACGGCCCGGCTGGCCCACGGGCGCCTGTGGTGGTGGCAACGGTCTCCGGCACCTCGGCCACCGTGCCCGTGGCCTTCGCCGACCGGTTGGCGGGGGTGCCCAGCTACAGTGTGGCCGCTTGCGCCAGCGGCGTCTGCCATACCGCGGGCAGCGCGGCCTCCCCCGACCTCGACGCCACCATTGGCATGTTGGCACGCCGCCATCCCCAGGCCTGGGAGTCGGCCGGCTACGAGCTGGCGCTGTCCGGCGACGGGCTGACCCTGATCGCCGGCGCACCCTACGACGCCAGAGACCGCGCCGGTGTCCTGTCCGATCCAGACGCCGACACCGGTGCGCCGGTGTCGGGCACCTGGGGCGCGGTGCTGGTTTTCACCCGCGCCGACTCGCGCTCCGCCTGGCGGCAGCAGGCCGTGCTTCGCCCCAGCAATCCGGCGTCGAATCTCCAGTTCGGCGGCAGCCTGGCCATCTCGGCCGACGGCAATACCGTGGCGGTGGGCGCACCCTACGAGAACGGTGGCACCAGCGGCATCATCCAGGGCGCGCCGGCCGACACCTCGCAGACCGCGTCAATTTCTGGCGCCACCTACGTCTTCGTGCGCCATTCCGGCGGGTGGGCCGAGCAGGCCTATATCAAGTCGACCACAGCGGCCGAATCCCAATCGTTCGGCACGGCTGTCGCCTTGTCCGGCGACGGTGACACGCTGGCGGTGGGGGCGCCCGGCGATGGCGCGTTGGCCGATATGGCCGGCGCCGTTCACCTGTTCTCGCGACAAGGCGGTGTCTGGTCGGCGCGGCAGATCGTGACGGCCAGCAATGGCGAGACGAATGACTATCTCGGCGTCGCCGTCGCCTTGTCCGCCGACGGCCGGACCCTGGCCGCCTCGGCCCGTTGGGAAGCCGGCTCCGGCACCGCCCCGGTCGTGGGGGCGCCCGGCCCGGCCGATACCGACAACACCATGGGGGGATCCGGGGCCGCTTACGTGTTCACGCGCAACGATGCAAACCACTGGTCTCAGCAGACCTACATCAAGGGCAGCCTCACGGCCATCGACAGCGACTTCGGCACCGTCCTGCGGCTGTCGGGCAATGGCGATACCCTGGCGGTCGGGTCGGCTTCGGACGACCGTGTCGACGCCGCGGCCGCCCCGGCCAGTGGGGGCGATGACTACGGTGCGGTCTATGTCTTCACGCGGCAGGCGGGCGTGTGGTCCGAGCAGGCTTACCTGAAGGCCGGCGCGCCTGCGCAAGATAGCGGGTTCGGCGAGCACCTGGCGCTGTCTGCCGATGGCGACGTCCTCGCCATCGGCGCGCAGTACGAGTCGGGTGCCGCGGTCAAACTCAACGGCAACCAGGCCGATCGGTCGGTGGCGCGATCCGGGGCCGTTTATGTCTTCAAGCGTAGTGCGGGCCAATGGACAGCGGCGGCCTACGTGAAGGCGCCGGACACCGCGGCCAATATGTACTTCGGCGCCAGCGTCGGCCTGTCCGCCGACGGTGCGGTGCTGGCCATCGGCGCGCAGGGCCGCAATGTCCCCGATCCGGCGCTGCCCGCTACGACGCTGGAGTACGCCGGCGCGGTCTACCTGTATTGACGCGCATGACATACGTTCGTCGCCCCCTCGGGGCCGGCCTTCTTGCGCTGGCGCTCGCCGCCTGCGGCGGCGCCGCCAATGACGCACCGTCCGCCTCTGATGGCCCCGCCGATGACCCGGTGGCACTGGGGGCCAGCCTGCCGGCGCCCAAGAACCTGTCGGTGAGCTACGACGCCAAGCGGTATGCGTTCACGTGGGAGCCGGTGGCCGGCGCGACCCATTACGAACTGCTCGAAGACCCGGACGGCCCCGGTCCCCAGCCCGAGCAGCGCGTGGCGACCGACTTGGCGCAACCGAGCGCCAGCCGGGCGTTGGAGGTGCCCTTGCACCAACGGCTCAACGCCACTTACCGGGTGCGGGCCTGCACGCCGGGCGCCTGCGGCAGCCCGAGCGCGGCGGAGTCCCCGGAGGTTGCGCGTGCCATCGGGTATTTCAAGGCCAGCAATACCGGTGGGGGCGACTGGTTCGGCAGCGCCGTGGCCATGTCCTCCGACGGCCGCTACCTTGCCGTCGGCGCCATTGCGGAGCAAAGCGGCGCCCGTGGTGTCTTCGCCGAGCCCCCGCCCGACGACGACACCGTCATCCGTGCCGGCGCGGTGTACGTGTTCGTTCGCGCGGCCGGCATCTGGCGCCAGCAGGCCTACCTGAAGGCCAGTGACGCGGCGGAGTACGCCCTGTTCGGCGGCGCCTTGGCGTTCTCGTCGGACGGCAGCACATTGGTGGTGACCGCACGGGGCAACCATGGTGGCCTTACCTTCAGTGGTGCGGCATACGTCTTCACACGTGAGGGTGCTACCTGGCACGAAGAGGCGGTTCTGACACCGGCTGACCGCGCCGCACTGGACAGTTTCGGCTCGTCTGTGGCCCTGTCGGCGGACGCTGCGACGCTGGTGGTTGGCGCGCCCGGCCACAATGGCGGTTCGGGCAGCAATGCCGGCGCCGTGTACGTCTTCGCGCGCAGCGGGGCGTCGTGGGTGCCCACGGTGCTGCGCGCCAGCAATGCGCGCAAAGCAAGCGCTTTCGGCTCCAGCGTGGCCCTTTCCGGCGACGGCGCCACCCTGGCCGTTGGCGCTCCCCACGAGTCGAGTGCGGCCACCGCCATCGGCGGCGACCAGACCGACCAATCCGCGAAACAGGCCGGGGCCGTTTTCGTCTTCCGGCGCGATGTTGCTGGCTGGGCGCAGCAGGCCTACATCAAGGGCTCGCGCCAGCAGGCCTTCGACTACTTCGGCACCGCCGTCTCGCTCTCAGGCGCGGCCAACTTGCTGGCGGTGGGCGGGCCCGGCGACGACCGTGACAGCACCGCCGTCGGCAGCGGCCCGGGTGCGCCGGAATCGGGCGCGGCTTACCTCTTCGAACACGCGGCCGGGCAATGGCGCGAGCAAACCTATCTGAAGGCGGGGCATGTGGGCGCCGATGCGGGCTTCGGGTCGTCGTTGGCCCTGTCCAAAGACGGGCGCGTGCTGGCGGTCGGGGCGCCCGGCGAGAAAAGCGCAGCGCGCGGCATCGACGGCGACCCGACCGACGCATCGCTGAGCTACCCGGGCGCCACCTACCTCTTCCACCCCGAGAACGACGCCTGGCGCCAGGCGGCTTACCTCAAGGCGTCCAACACCTCGGCCAACGGGGGATTTGGCGTGTCCCTCACGCTCTCGGCCGACGGCGCCAGCCTGGCGGTCGGCGCTGAGGGCGATCCGAGCGCCGCCCGGGGTATTCAGGGCGAGGGCGTCGACACCACGGCGCCGAAGGCTGGCGCGGCGTACCTCTATTGACCGGGCGCCGTCTGGGGTGACGTGGCGCTGGTGGGCGGCCAGGCCACTTCGGAGGCTTTGCGCGGCTTGCCGATCAGCCGGGTCGTCTTGCCGCTGCGCACGGCCGCGAGGTCTTCCTCGCTGGGGTACTGGTCCATCAGCCAATAGTCGAACACCCGCCGCGTGATCGGCGCGGCCGATGCGGCACCGAAACCGGCGTTCTCCACCACGGCGGCCACGACGATCTTCGGGTCGTCGGCGGGAGCGAACGCGATGTAGAGCGCATGGTCGCGCTGGTGCTCCTCCAGCTTGGACGCGTTGTACTTCTGCTTCTGGCCGATGCCCACCGCCTGGGCGGTGCCGGTCTTGCCGCCCGACAGGTAGCCGGCGCCGGCGAACACGCCCGCCGAGGTGCCCTCCTGCGTGACAGCGACCATGGCCTTGCGCACCAGGGCCATGTTTTCGCTCTTGTAGCCCAGGTCCACCGGCGCGGCCGCTGGCACCGGCGTGCTCAGGCGCGTGGCCGGGTCTTGCGTTGCGATCACCAACCGCGGCCGCTGCTTGACGCCGTTGTTGACCACGGTGGCCGTGGCGTGCGCCAACTGCAGCATCGTGAAGGTGTTGTAGCCCTGGCCGATGCCCAGCGAAATGGTCTCGCCGGCGAACCACTTCTTCTGTTCGGGCCGCTTGTAGTAGTTTCGCTTCCACGCCTGGCTGGGCAGTACGCCGCGCACCTCACCCAGGATGTCGATGCCGGTCAATTGCCCGAAGCCCAGGGGCTTCATGAAGTCGTGGATGGTGTCCACGCCCATGTCGTTGGCCAGCGAATAGAAGTAGACGTTGCTCGACAGGGCAATGGCCCGTTGCATGTCGACCGGCCCCAGGCCGTGGTCGCCGTGGCTGCGGAACACGTGGCCGCCGAAAGTCCATGATCCGGCGTCGTTGATGACCACGCTGGCCGAGCGCTTGCCGGTCTCCAGCGCGCCCAGGCCCATGAAGGGCTTGTAGGTGGAGCCGGGGGGGTAGGTGCCGCGCAGCGCGCGGTTGAGCAGGGGCTTGTCGACGGACTCGTTGAGCGCCTGCCAGCTCTCGGTGTCGATGCCGTCGACGAACAGGTTGGGATCGAAAGTGGGCTTGGACACGAAGGCCAGCACTTCGCCGGTCTTGGGATCGAGCGCCACCAACGCGCCGCGCCGGTCGCCGTACATCCGCTCGACCAGGTTCTGCAGCTTGATGTCGATGGAGAGCACAGCCGTGGTGCCGGGCGAGGCGGGGAGGTTCGTCAGCTGGCGCACCGCGTGGCCGCCGGCCGATCGCTCGACTTCCTCCACCCCGGTGGTGCCGTGCAGCTGCCGCTCTAGGCTCTGCTCGACACCCAGCTTGCCGATGTACTCGGTGCCGCGGTAGTTGGCCTGGTCCTCGTCGGACCAGTCCTCCATCTGCACTTTCTCGGTCTGGTTGATGCGGCCGATGTAGCCGATCACATGGCTGCCCAGCTCGCCCCACGGGTAGCTGCGAAACAGCCGCGCGCGGATGTCCACGCCGGGAAACCGATAGCGCTGGGCGGTGAAGCGGGCCACTTCCTCGTCGGACAATTTGGTTCGCAGCGGGACCGACTCGAAGCTCTTGGACTCTTCCAGCAGCTTCTTGAATCGCCTTTGGTCGCGCGGCTGGATATCCACCACCTGGGCCAGGGCGTCGATGGTGTCCTCCATCGGGGCGGTCAGGCGCGAAGGGGTGATCTCCAGCGTGAAGGCCGAATAGTTGGTGGCCAGCACGATGCCGTTACGGTCCAGGATCAGGCCACGGTTGGGCACGATGGGCACCACCGCCGTCCGGTTGTTCTCGGCGCGTGCGCTCAGCTCCTCGTGTCGTACCACCTGCAACCACACCAGCCGTGCAATGAGCAGGGCAAAGCAAACCAGCACCACGATGCTGGCCACCAGCACCCGCGCCCGAAAGCGCGTGAGCTCGGCTTCGATGTTGCGCAACTCTGTCATGGCGTCACGAGCGCCGCCGGGCCGCCCCAAGGCGCGAGCGCCCCCCCGGGGGGCAGCGACGACACGAAGTGCGGAGCGTGGGGGTCATGCTATAGAGGACGATTTTCGTCCGGATCGGGGGCGCGGCGCTGAGGCGCCAGCAGCACCACGCTGATCACCGGCCACAGCATGGATTCGATCATGGGGGCCAGCAGCAGCGACAGGCCAGGGAAGACGCCACCGGCAAACATCCGGATGGCCAGCTCGATGGCGTGAGTGGCCGCGAACAGCGGCAACACCTGCAGGGCCTGGGACGGCACCGAAAACCACAGCAGGCGCCGCTGGATGGTGATCGCGAAATAGCTCAGGATGGTGTAGCCCAGCGCGTGCTGGCCGAGCAGCGCGGTCTGGTGCACGTCCATCGCCAGGCCGAACACAAAGGCGGTGGCAATGCCCACGCGCTGCGGCTGGTGCACGCTCCAGAAGACCAGCACCAGCGCCAGCAGGTCCGGCAACCAGGGCTGGCGGCCGAGCGGCAGCATGTTCAACAGCAAGGCCGCGAGCAGGCTGCCCCAGACGAACACCGGGTTGGCCGGCAGCAGCAGCGGCTGACCAGGGCGCATGATCATTTGCGTGCCCCCTTGCGCACGGGCGCCGGGTCGTCCGCCGGCGGGCGCGGCGGAATCTGCGCCGCCAGGGGCTTGAGCACCATGACATGCCGGGCGCCATCTGTGCGAGCCAGGGGCGTGCAGTAGATGCGGGCAAAGGCCGAATCGGCGCGGCGATCGACCTTGTCGACCTTGGCCACCGCCAGGCCTGGCGGGTAGACGCCGTCGACGCCGCTGGTGGTCAGCAGATCGCCGGGCTGGACGTCGGCGCTGGCGGCGATGAAGCGCAGCTCCAGTGAGCCGGCATGGGCGCCCGAGGGCTCTCCGTTGGCCACGCTGCGCACGCCAGTGCGCACGTTCAGCACCGGAGTGGCCTGGTCGCGGTCGGTCAGCAGCGTCACTTCGCTGACCAGCGCGTGCACCCGGGTCACCTGACCAAGCACACCGACCTCGTCGATCACGGGCGAGCCAGGCGCCACGCCGTGGGCCAGGCCCTTGTCGATGATGACCTTGCGCGTGTAGGGATCGGCGGCGTCGTAGAGCACCTGGGCGGCCGCGGCCGGCGTGGTCAGGCGCGCGCGCAGCTCCAGCAGCTTGCGCAACTGGTCGTTCTCGAGGCGCAGTTGCTCGACCTGATGGGCCCGCTGCGCCTGCGCCGCCAGCTCGATTCGGGCTTGCGCCTCATTGGCCTGCGCACTTGTCAGCGACTCCAGGTAGCCGCCGGCGTGGCGCGCGGCCAGCACCGGGCGCAGCGCCAGCCATTGCACCGGGTACAGCACCACCGCTACTGCGGCGCGCAGGGGCCGGGTGATCCCGAAGCGGGCGTCGGCCACCATCAGGAATAGCGCCAGCGCGCCGCACACCATCAACTTGGACAGGGACGAGGGGCCCTGCTTGAAGAACGGTGGGGGCGAGCGGTCGAGGGTGCCGAGGGGCATGGCGCCTCAGAGGCTCACGCGGGCGGTTGGATCATTCGCTGGTGAAGATGCTGCCCAAGCGCTCCATGCGCTCCAGGGCGATGCCGCAGCCGCGCACCACGCAGGTCAGCGGGTCTTCGGCCACCAGCACCGGCAGGCCGGTTTCCTCGGCCAGCAGGCGGTCGAGGTCGCGTAGCAACGCACCGCCGCCGGTGAGCATCATCCCGCGCTCGGCGATGTCGGCGCCCAGCTCGGGCGGGGTGCTTTCCAACGCATTCTTGACCGCAGACACGATGTTGTTCAGCGGGTCGGTGAGGGCTTCGAGGATTTCGTTGGAGGAGATGGTGAAAGAGCGCGGCACGCCCTCGGCGAGGTTACGGCCCTTGACCTCGATCTCCTTGACCTCGGAGCCGGGGAAGGCTGAGCCGATGTTCTTCTTGATCATCTCGGCGGTGGGCTCGCCGATCAGCATGCCGTAGTTGCGGCGGATGTAACTGATGATGGCCTCGTCGAACTTGTCGCCGCCCACGCGCACACTGCCCTTGTAGACCATGCCGCCCAGCGAGATCACGCCGACCTCGGTGGTGCCGCCGCCGATGTCGACCACCATCGAGCCCGAGGCTTCCGACACCGGCAGACCAGCGCCGATGGCCGCCGCCATGGGCTCCTCGATCAGGTAGACCTCGCTGGCACCCGCGCCCAGGGCCGATTCGCGGATCGCGCGGCGCTCGACCTGGGTGGAGCCACAGGGCACGCAGATGATGATGCGCGGGCTGGGCCGCAGCATCGAGCGCGGATGCACCATCTTGATGAACTGCTTGAGCATCTGCTCGGTGACGGTGAAGTCGGCAATGACGCCATCCTTCATGGGACGGATGGCCTCGATGTTGCCGGGCACCTTGCCCAGCATGGCCTTGGCCTCTCGGCCGACCGCCTGGATGGTCTTCTTGCCTTGCGGGCCGCCTTCGTGGCGGATGGCCACCACCGACGGTTCGTCCAGCACGATGCCTTTGTCGCGGACGTAGATCAGGGTGTTTGCGGTGCCCAGGTCGATGGCCAGGTCCGTGGAAAAGTAGCGTCGGAAAGCTCCGAACATCAGGAAGTCCTCGTATTCATGCGAAAGCGGCCGCTGCCGCGGCCGTTGCAGCGGAACCGCCGGACGGTGCGCCATCCGGGATCACCCGAAGGCGGGATAATACTCGATCCCCTGTGAGCAACCGGCCCCCGCGGGGCCGACCACCACTTTCCCGGACGCATTTTTTCGCCCTTTCCTGCCCATGGCACTGACCCCCGACGACATCAGCCGCATCGCCCACCTGGCGCGGCTGGAACTGCACAGCGAAGAGCGAGAGCGCATGCTCGCCCAGATCAACGGCTTTTTCGGCCTGGTCGAGCGCATGCGCGCGGTCGACACCACCGGCGTCGAACCGCTGGCCCACCCGGTGGCGGCCTTCGAGGACGTGGCCCTGCGCCTGCGCCAAGACCTCGCCAGCGAGCCCGACAACCGCGACGCCAACCAGCGCAGCGCCCCGGCGGTCGAGCGCGGCCTGTTCCTGGTGCCGAAGGTGATTGAATGAGTTCAGTGCATGACCTGACGGTGGCCCAGCTTGCCGCCCGCCTGCGCGCCCGCGAGCTGTCGGCGGTGGAGGCCGCCACCCATTTTCTGGGCCGCATCGAACAGCACGCTGGCCTGGGCGCCTTCCTGGCCACCGACCCAGAGGTCACACTGGCCCAGGCCCGCGCCGCCGACCAGCGCCTGGCCGCCGGCGATACCGCCCCCCTGCTGGGCGTGCCGATCGCCCACAAGGACATCTTCGTCACCCGCGACTTCCCCAGCACCGCCGGCTCGAAGATGCTGGCGGGCTACCGTTCGCCCTTCGATGCCACCGTGGTCACCCGGCTGGCGCAGGCCGGCGCGGTCACCCTGGGCAAGCTCAATTGCGACGAGTTCGCCATGGGATCGGCGAACGAAAACTCCGCCTTCGGCGTGGCCCGCAACCCTTGGGACCGCAGCCGCATTCCCGGCGGCTCGTCGGGCGGCAGCGCGGTGGCCGTGGCGGCGCGGCTGGCGGCCGCGGCCACCGGCACCGACACCGGTGGCTCGATCCGCCAGCCCGCTTCGTTTTGCGGCATCACTGGCATCAAGCCGACCTACGGCCGTGCTTCGCGCTACGGCATGATCGCCTACGCTTCCAGCCTCGATCAGGCCGGCCCCATGGCCCGCACCGCGCAGGACTGCGCGCTGCTGCTGTCGGCCATGTGCGGCCCCGACCCCGACCGCGACTCCACCTGCCTGGACCGCCCGGCCGAGGACTTCGCCCGCACCCTGGGCGATTCGGTCGAGGGACTGCGCATCGGCGTTCCACGTGAGTTTTTTGGCGAGGGTGTGGCCGCCGACGTGCGCGAGGCCATCGATTCCGCGCTCGCCGAGCTGTGCAAGCTGGGCGCCAGCTTGGTGGACATCTCGCTGCCACGCACCGAGCTGGCCATCCCTGTTTACTACATCATTGCCCCGGCCGAAGCCTCGTCCAACCTCTCGCGCTTTGACGGCGTGAAGTTCGGCCACCGCGCCAAGGACTACGCCGACCTGCTGGACATGTACAAGAAGACCCGCGCCGAGGGCTTCGGCGACGAGGTCAAGCGCCGCATCATGATCGGCACCTACGTGCTCTCGCATGGCTATTACGACGCCTACTACCTGCAGGCGCAGAAAATCCGCCGCATGATCGCCGACGACTTCCGCCAGGCCTTCACCCAATGCGACGTGATCGCCGGCCCGGTGGCGCCCACCGTGGCCTGGGCCCTGGGCGACAAGGCCGACGACCCGGTGGCCAACTACCTGGCCGACATTTTCACCCTGCCCGCCTCGCTGGCCGGCCTGCCCGGCATGAGCATCCCCTGCGGCTTTGGCGCCGGCAGCCTGCCGGTGGGCCTGCAGTTGATCGGCAACTACTTCGGTGAAGCCAAGCTGCTGAACCTGGCCCACCGCTACCAGCAGGCCACCGACTTCCACACCCGCGCGCCCCAGGGCTTGTAGACGAACACCATGAGCAAGTTGATCCAGGGCTATGAGGTCGTCATCGGCTTCGAGACGCACACCCAGCTGTCCACCCAATCGAAGATCTTCAGCCGCGCCCCCACGGCCTTCGGCGCCGCGCCCAACACCCAGGCCTGCCCGGTCGATCTGGCCCTGCCGGGCACGCTGCCGGTGATGAACCAGGGCGCGGTCGAGCGCGCCATCGAGTTCGCCCTGGCGGTGGGCGCGCATGTGGCGCCGCGAAGCATTTTCGCGCGCAAGAATTATTTCTACCCCGACCTGCCCAAGGGCTACCAGATCAGCCAGTACGAGATCCCGGTCGTGCAGGGCGGCGTGGTCGAGTTCTTCCTGGGGGCCACTTCGACAGGCTCAGGGCAATCGGAAAAGCGAACTGTGCGCCTGGTGCGCGCCCACCTCGAGGAAGACGCGGGCAAGTCGCTGCACGAGGACTTCATCGGCCAGTCGGGCATAGACCTCAACCGCGCCGGCACCCCGCTGCTGGAGATCGTGACAGAGCCGGACATGCGCTCCAGCGATGAAGCCGTGGCCTACGCCAAGGAGCTGCACAAGATCGTCACCTGGATCGGCATCTGCGACGGCAACATGCAGGAGGGCAGCTTTCGCTGCGACGCCAACGTCTCGGTGCGCAAGCCCGGCGACCCACTGGGCATCCGGCGCGAGATCAAGAACTTGAACAGCTTCAAGTTCATGCAGCAGGCCATCGATTTCGAGGTGCGCTGGCAGATCGACCAGATCGAGGACGGCCGCGCCATCCAGCAGGCCACGGTGCTGTTCGACCCCGACACCGGCGAGACCCGCGCCATGCGGACCAAGGAAGATGCGGCCGATTACCGATACTTCCCGGATCCCGACCTGCCGCCCCTGGTGATCGCCCCCGAGTGGGTGGCGCGCGTGAAGGCCGGCATGGCCGAACTGCCGCGCGCCATGGCCGCGCGCTTCGTGGCCGACTATGGCCTGCCCGACTACGACGCCACCACGCTCACGCAAAGCAAGGCCATGGCCGCCTACTTCGAGCAAGCCGCCAAGGCCAGCGGCCAGGCCAAACTGGCCAGCAACTGGATCATGGGCGAGCTGTCGCGCCGTCTGAACGCCGGCGAGATCGGCATCGAGCAGGCGCCCGTGGGGCCGCAGCGGCTGGCCTCGCTGATCGCCCGCATCGCTGACGGCACCATCTCGAACAATGCGGCCAGGCAGGTGTTCGATGCGCTGTGGTCGGGTGAGGGCGGCGACGTGGACGCAGTGATCGAGGCCAAGGGCCTCACGCAGATGAACGACTCCGGCGCGCTGGAGCAAATCATCGACGACATCATCGCCGCCAACCCCGACAACGTGGCCCAGTTCAAGGCCGGCAAGGACAAGGCCTTCAATGCCCTTGTCGGCCAGGCCATGAAGGCGAGCAAGGGCAAGGCCAATCCGGCCCAGGTCAACGAGCTGCTGCGCAAGAAGCTGCAGTGAAGTCAGTCCCGCGCCGCCCCCGCCTTCGCGGGGATGGCCCGGGCCTGCTTTGCGCTATTTCGGCGTCGCCGCCGCCGCCTTCGGCGGCTGTTGCGCCCACAGCGCCACCAGCTGCGCCTGGATCTCGTCGAACTGATTCGCCACGCGCTCGCGCTCTTTGGTCCGGTCGGCGGTAAAGCGCTGCTGGGCCTGCAACGCGCGCTCGTTGTCGTCTATGGCACGGCGCACAGGCGCTGGCGTGCGGGCCGGGTCCTTGGCGTAGAACTCCACCTCGGCGTCGAGCCGGCGGCGCTCTATGCGCAGTTCACTCGAACGAAGGCTCGCGGTCGCGATCACCTCCTCAACGGTGGCCATGGCCGCCGCGCGCTCCCGCTCGAAGCTGGCCTGATCGGGAAAACGGGTCACCAAGGCACGCAGGCGCTGGCGTTCTTCGGCCAAGCGGTGCTTCTCCTCGGCTTCCTTGCGGGCCTTGGCTTCAATCGCGGCCCGCTCCTGCGCCGTGTACGACGGGGCGATGATTCGCCGCACGCTGCCGCTGGGGGTGAGTTCGCGTTGCTCTCGATCAATGCACTCAAGGAGGGGGCGGTCCGAGGTCAGGCGCCGCCCGGTGGCGTCGACGCAGGTATAGATACTGGCGGCAGCCGCATTCGCCGTGAATAACGCCAGGGCTGTCGCACACGCTCCGCTGGAGATTTCTGCCACGCCGGCCTTTGCTTTCGTCGGATTTCTAGTCGTCTACGCCATATCGCTGGCGGTACGCGAGCACCTGGGCATGGTGCGCGCCCAGCGCGTCGCCCGCATGCTGTGCCAGATACTCCAGCAAGTCGGCCAGTCTGGCAATGGCGCAAACCTTCAGACCCAGGCGATCACGCACATACTGCACGGCGCTGTGGGCCACGTCCTGGCCGTTTTCGGTGGCCATCTCCTGGCGGTCCAGGGCGATCGCCACCGCATGGGGCGTGGCGCCGGCCGCCTCGATGATGGCGATGGACTCACGCGCCGCGGTGCCGGCGGACATCACGTCGTCGATGATCAGCACCCGGCCGGCCACCTTTGCGCCCACCAGTGTGCCGCCCTCGCCGTGGTCCTTGGCTTCCTTGCGGTTGTAGGCGAAGGGCACGTTGCGCCCGAGCCGCGCCAGCTCGATGGCCACCGCCGCGGCCAAGGGGATGCCCTTGTAGGCTGGGCCGAACAGCATGTCGAACTCGATGCCCGAGGCCAGGATGCGCTGTGCATAAAATTGCGCCAAGCGGCCGAGCTTGGCACCGTCGTCGAACAAGCCGGCATTGAAGAAATACGGAGAATCACGCCCGGCCTTGGTCCGAAACTGGCCGAAGCGCAGCACGCCGGCCTCGACCGCGAACCGCACGAAATCCTGGGCCAGCTTGTCCTGGCCTGCACCTGCCATCATGGGAAATTCCTTGTTCAAGCTCACCAGCCTCAACCTCAATGGCATCCGTTCGGCCGCGAGCAAGGGGGTCGAGGCCTGGGTGGCCAAGAGCCGCTCCGATTGTATTTGCGTGCAGGAGGTCAAGGCCCAGGCCGGCGACGTCCAGGGCCGCTTCGATACCTTGGCGGGACTCACGGGCTACTTCCACTTTGCGCAAAAGAAGGGCTACTCGGGCGTGGCCGTCTACACCCGCCATGTACCCAGCGACGTGGCGGTCGGCTGGGACGGCGGCGAGTTCGACACCGAGGGCCGCTATCTCGAACTGCGTTTTGACACGCCCTCGCGCAAGCTGTCCATCATCAGCAGCTACTTTCCCTCGGGCTCTTCGGGCCCGGAGCGGCAGCTGGCCAAGTTCCGCTTTCTGGCCGGGTTCGACCCGCACCTGGCACGCCTCAAGAGCGAGCGTGAGTTCATCCTGTGCGGCGACATCAACATCGCGCACCGCAAGGAAGATTTGAAGAATTGGCGCAGCAACCAGAAGAACAGCGGCTTTTTGCCCGAGGAGCGCGACTGGATGACGCGCCTGTTGTCCGACACCGGCCTGGTCGACGTCTACCGCTTGCTCAAACCCGACACCACCGACGATTGCTACACATGGTGGAGCAATCGCGGCGCTGCCTACGCGAAGAACGTGGGCTGGCGGCTGGACTACCACCTGGCCACGCCAAAGCTGGCGGCATTGGCGCGCAGCGAGACGATCTACAAGGAAGAAAAGTTCAGCGACCATGCGCCGCTGACTGTCGAGTACGACTTCTCGCTTTGATCGTTCGGCTTAGACCGACATCGACGGCCGCAAGGCCATCGCGGCTCGCCAGCGCAGCAGATGCGGGTGTGCCTGTTCGTCGGGCTTGATGCGAACGACGCGCGCGTAGTCGACACTCACCACGGCAGCGATGTCGGCGACGCTGAGCGCGCCTCCCGCGACAAACTCGTGCTTGGCCAATTGCTCGTTGAGCGTCGCGAGGAATTGCCGCACCCGCGCCGCGCCGCGCTGCGCCAGCTCCGGGATCTGCGGGTAGTCCACCGGACCGGGCAGAGCGCGGTTGACCATCGCCGGCGCGCTGTTGCGCAATGCCTCGGCCAGGGCCAGCATGCCCTCGACCTCGATGCGCCAGCTCCAGCTGGCGATCTCGGCCTTTTCCTCGGGCGTGCGGCCCAGCAGCGGTGGATCAGGGTAACGCGCCTCCAGGTAGGCGGCGATCGCGGCGTTGTTGGTCAGCAGCAGCCCGTCCTCGGTGCGCAGGGTCGGCACCAGGCATTGCGGGTTGATCTGACGGTACGCCTGGCCGAATTGTTCACCGGTTCGCAGGTCGACCTGAACCGCCTCGTAGGGCAGGCCTTTTTCCGCCAAGAGGATGCGGGCGCGGCGCGGGCTGGGAGCGGTGGCGAAGTCGTAGAGGGTCAGCATGCGAAGGCTCCTTGGTTTTACCGCTCGACGAGCGCGTGACAGGGGGCTAGCATGCAGTCAATCCCGCGTGCCGTCCAGGCGCCAGGTCCCCTTTGAAGAGCACCCTCAACCGAGCGACGCCATGATCCAAAAACTGCATCACAACGCCTACCGGTGCCGCGATTCCGAGGAGACTCGCGGGTTCTACGAGGATTTCCTGGGCTTGCCGCTGGTGGGCACCCTGGAGATCTCGCAGACCAAGAGCCGGCGCGACACGCAAACCCTGCACACCTTCTACCGGCTCGACGACGGCTCGCATCTGGCGTTCTTCGAGGCGCCGGACATGCCCTTCGAGTTCAAGCCGCAGCACGACTTCGACCTGCACATCGCCCTGGAGGTCGGGCGCGAGGCGTTAGATGCAATGTTCACCAAGGGCAAGGCGGCGGGCATCGAAACCCGCGGTGTATCGAACCATGGCTTTATCGACTCCATCTATTTTCGCGATCCCAACGGTTACGTGATCGAGCTGTGCTGCAAGCGTGAGGGTCACGACAGCCAGATGGACCCGGCGAGCAACGGTGCCCGAGAGAAGCTTCAGCGCTGGACCCAGACCAAGCAGGCCGCATAGCCGTCAGCCTTTTTGGCTAGGCCTGCTCTTAAGTTTTCCTGGCACGTCGGGCGACGAACTCGTCCAAGCCAGCGATGGTGTTGGGCCGTGCGGCCGATTCGCCGATGGCTATTCCTTCGTTCATTAACTGCTCGTCAAGGGACGCACCCGCGCTCTTACGCAGCAGTTGCTTGAGAGCGCCAAGCGCACCGTCTGGGACGGCAAGAAGTTGCGCCACGAGTTTTTGGACCTCCGCGCTAAAGGCGTCGTCGTCAACGACCCGAGCGACCATGCCGAGCTGGAATGCCTCGTCAGCCGTGAGTACGGGGTTAGTGGCGAAGATGTCGAAGGCACGCTGCAACCCGACAAGGCGCGGAAGGAACCACGTGCCCCCGCCATCAGGTGTGAGGCCCGTTTTTGTGTAGGCCGCACAGAACCGGGCTGATCGCTTGGCAATTGCGATGTCGGCGTTGAGAACCAGGCTGAACCCGCCACCCGCAGCCATGCCATTGACGGCAATGACGACAGGCGCCAGGGCCCGGCGCAGATGTGCAGTTGCGGTGTGGAAATTCGCTGCCATCTCGCTCACATGGGCTTGCACGCGGTGACGATTTTCCAGAAAGTTGTCGAGGTCGCCGCCGACGCAAAAACTCTTGCCGTGGGCGTCGATCAAAATGACCTTGATGGAGGGGTCAGAGACGACCTCCACAGACACCTTTGCGAACTCGGCGCAAAAGGTCGCGTCCAGAGAATTGTGCTTGGCCTCGTTGGCGATTGTGATGCGTGCCAGGCCATCTTTCGCGCTGTATTCGATGCGGGTGAGTTTCATGGGGGGCTCCGTTCGATTGTGTCGCGGTGTTCCGGGGCCAGATGGCTCTCCTTCACGATGCGGACTTCAACAATGTTGGCCGCAAGCAGTTCGGCGATGAGCGGGTCCCAGCGGTCATCGTCGTGAGCGCCGCTGCGAATCTGTCCCGCAAGCGCCCTGCGCAGCTCAGCGGGCGTACCGCCCGTTCCGACGAGAGCCGCCAGGCGTTTCTGCTCGTATTGAGTTGTTACCGGGCCGTCGCGCAGCTCGCGTTCGCAGATGCCCAGAACGTATACCGACGATTTGGCCAGGAAACGCGAGTGGCCGGTGAGTTCGTTCGCAGCCACGTTCAGGAACTCACGCACAGCCCGAAGAAGCTCCGGCACGCTTGGTGAGTAAGGAGGACGCGGTTCAGTCATATCGCCCCGCCAGTGTCATGAGCAGGTCGTATTCAACAAGCGCGGTATTACGGCCGCACGCAGCATAGGCCACCGAGCGACGCTGACCGGTCAAATGGTCATGGGCTTGCCAAATGTTGTACACGGCCGATCGCACCAGTCCGAACACTTCCCAAAACAGCACTTCGCTGTGGTCGACACGGCTGCCGCTCGCTGCTTCGTAGGCCTGATAAAAGTCCGCGCGTGTTCCGATGCCACCCACTGGAAGATCGGGACGGTCGAAGCGCCAAGAGCGCGTGCACAGCCAGGCGAGGTCTTCCATCGGCGCACCCAGATGTGAGCACTCCCAGTCGAGCACCGCCGAAACGCCGTCCGGCGTGATCATGAGGTTACCGCAGCGGAAGTCACCGTGCAGGAAGCGCTTTTGGACGTCATGCTTGCGATGGCGCTCCAGCCACCGGAAACCGGCTTCCAATGCTGGGCGAGCCTCGCCATATTGGTCGTAGCGCGAGCGGAATGCATCTATCGCGTCGTGACTGTCCGCGCGTGCGCGCAGGAAATCAAACTCGGCTGGTTCGATGGCATGCAGGCGTGCGAGCAATTGCCCACACTGCGCCGCGAAGCGGCCGCGCGCCACTTCAAACTTCGGCGATCTCTGAAGCAAGCGCGGTACCGTCTCGCCTTCTACAAACAGCGTGACGTACCCGTGGCCCATGCCGTCGCGTTCGTCGTACTCGAACAGCGGCTCGGCCACGGGCAACCCGTGGGCATGCACCAATTTGAGGATGCGAAATTGGTCCGACGCGGCAAGGAAGAGGTCATCCTGTCCTGAATGCGTCTCTTGGCGTGAGACCATCCTGCGCCGGGAATTTCCCTCGACCACGTCAAATGCCAGCGTGCGATTGATGCCGCCAAGTGTTGGCGTCACGACATTCGCAATGGTCGCGTCAGATCCAAGGCGTCGACGCACCGCGTCGCGGACGTCGGCGTACGGATCGGCAGCGATTGTGTTCATGCGCGATCGGTCAGAGGGGTACGCCAATCGGGCGCTCGTCATTCATCAAATCGATGTACTCCAGCATGCCCAGACCCTTCACGCCGTCCCACTCGTAGCGGCTGAAGGCTTCGACGATGCGCGAGCCGACCATGGCGTCGCCGATTTTCCGGCGGTTGCGCAAAGGTGCGCTGGTGACCACCTCTGCGCGCACCATCACACCGCGTTTTTTTGTGCGAATTGCGATCTGAGCCGCGGTGGGTTCCCCAAGAGTCGTCCAGGTCGTGATCACGTCCATGTCGATCACTTCTTCGTACTGACCGTCCACGAGCAGGACGCCGCGGCGCCGGGTGGTTCCGTTAGGGTCTGTGATTTTCAGCAGCATCAAGCCACGGCCATCATCAAAATTAGCCAGGAAAAGCCGGTAGAAGAAAATGTTCTGCCAGTAGCGTGGCCCCCAGGAGTGGTCTCGCCAGCCCATACCGTCGAGGTCCCAGCGTTCGTCTCCCACCTGGATGTGTCCCTGCACGCGCATGTGCTGGTTGAAATGCGCAACCGAGAAGTCGCGACCGTAGTAGGTCTCGACATCGTCAGAGGTCGGCACACCGCCGTGGGTTGGCGACATGGCTACCTGATTCCACTCGACACGACCGGTCGTCTTGCGAGCAAACTCGGCCATCGTTTCCGGCTTTCGCAACACGCTTGGGTCGTCGAGCACCATCAAGCTGCCTTCATATGACATCCGAACCGACTTGAACGGCTCCAGTACCTCGTAGCGAAGCCCGCCAGCGTCAAGGCTTGCATTGTTGTCGATCTTGGGCTTCTTGAACTGGCAGGCGACGCGTCCATCTGGAAGGTACAGGCACACGGCGAGCTCGGCAACTCCCTCGTTTGCACGATTGCCCAGCCGCATCCAACCGCCAATCCCGTGCTTGCCGTCGAAGGCGTTCGTGTACACGCTCTCGTTGTAGTTGACGACGCCTGCATCGGGGACATGCATGTACTCGTCTGCGGGCGTCAGGATGAAATCTTGGTCCATGGTTTTCTTTCAGAAACGGAAGACGCCATAGCCGGGCTCGCCAAATGGCGCATTCAGGGATGCGGAAATCGCGATTCCAAGCACGTTGCGTGTATCTGCCGGATCGATGATTCCGTCGTCCCACACCTCCGAGGTGGAGTGATACGCGGAGGTTTGTGTCTCGTAAGCCTGCAGCGTGACTTGCCGCACCTTCTGCAGCACCTCCTGATCGATCGCGTCGCCATTGCGTTCCATCTGGCGCAGCTTCACCTCCGCGAGAGTGTTGGCAGCCTGTTCGCCGCCCATGACCGCAATTTGATGATTGGGCCAGCTAAAAAGGAATCTTGCGTCGAACGCGCGGCCGCACATGCCGTAGTTTCCCGCTCCAAAGGAGGCATGGCACATGACCGTGAACTTGGGCACTTTGCTGCACGACAGCGCCATGATCATCTTCGCGCCATGCTTTGTGATGCCGGCCATCTCATAGTCGCGGCCGATCATGTACCCGGTGGTGTTCTGAAGGAACACGAGCGGCGTGTTGTTCTGGTTGCACAGTTCAATGAAGTGCCCGCCTTTGATGGCACTGTCGTCGAACAAGATGCCGTTGTTGGCCAGGATGCCGACTTTGTGCCCCCAGATATAAGCGTAGCCGCAGATCAGCGTGGTGCCGAATGCGGGCTTGTATTCGTGGAATCGGCTGCCATCCACCACGCGCGCGATCACTTCGCGCATATCAAAGGTCTTCTTGATATCGTCGGCGATGATCCCGTACAGCTCCTGCGGGTCGTACAGTGGCTCCTCGGGGATCGCCCGCTCTATTCGGGTCTTTTCCGGCCGGTCGAACTGGGCGACGATGTCTCGGCCAATGGCAATGGCCTCCTGCTCCGTCCTTGCGGGGTAGTCACACACACCGCTCTTTTGCGTGTGCAGGTCGCAGCCGCCGATTTCATCGGCGGTGAGTGTTTGTCCGGTGGCGGCCTTCACCAACGGCGGGCCGCCCAGGAACACTGCGCCGGTGCCCCGCACGATGACGTTGTAGTCGCTCAGCGCCGGAATGTACGCGCCACCGGCGGTGCAGTGTCCGAGCACCAGGGCCACCTGCTTGACGCCTGCCTTGCTCAGCAGAGATTGGTTGCGGAACATGCGCCCTGCCATGTAGCGGTCCGGGAACAGGTCCGGCTGAAGCTGAAGCTGGCCACCCGCAGAATCGCAGATGTGCACAACCGGCAGTCTGTTCTCAAGGGCGATGTCCAGGCTGCGCACCATTTTCTTGACTGTCAGCGGGTACCATGCGCCGCCCTTCACGCTGTGGTCGTCCGCGTGGACCATGACTTCCCGGCCAGACACGATCGCGACGCCCGTGACACAGCTGGCGCCCGGCGATTCGCCCTCGTAGGCGCGGTTGGCCGCCAGGGTCGAAAGCTCCAGAAAGGGCGTGCCAGGGTCAAGCAGCAGCTTCAGGCGCTCGCGCGTTGTCAGCTTGCCTTGCGCACGTATGCGGTCGATATCGCGCTTGGGTCGCGTATGGCGTGCGTGCTCCTGCTTCTCGCGCAGCTGCGCCACCAGGCCTTCATTGATGCCGAAACGCCGGCGGTATTCGGCCGACGAGGTGTTGACCAGGGACTTGATGACGGCCATCTCAGGCGGCTTCCAAGGGTTCGAGCGAGACCAGCAGCGCGGCACGATCAAACGCTGCGTTGACCGGGAAATGCACCGCCTTCACGACGCCCTTGTGCGGCGCGACGATGCCAATCTGCATCTTCATGCTTTCCATTGTGAGCAACAGGTCGCCGGCGTTCACCTCCTGGCCTGGCTTGCACTCCACGGCGACGATGGTGCCGGGCATCTCTGCATGGACGTCGCTCTTGGCGTGGTCTTGCGCTGCCTCATCCTCCCCGAGGCGCGACAGGTGGACCACGACGCTGCGGCCGTTGACTCGCACATGCACCTCGTCACCCTGCGAATAGCGCCAACCCTGGTAGGCATGGCCGTCAAGGGTGAGCCGGATCTCGCCTGTCGGCGAGCAGCTGATGGTTTCGAAGGAATGAACACCACCGCCCACGCGCAGGCGCAGCGGCCTGCGCGAGACCACCTCCACGGGGTAGCTGCGTTCTCCGATGATGACGGTCTGACTCATGAATCTGTGCTCTTAGTTGTTCCAGCTGCCGATCGAGGCGTAAGGCTCGGGCGTGTCAAGGACAGAGGTGCGAAAGTCCGTATCACCGATCAACGCTGCCACGACAGCGGCAACGTCTTCCCGCACGCAAACCTGTGGTGCAAGCAGTTGCGCGGCTTCCTGCGCGATGAATCCGGTGTGCAGCTTGCCGCTGCGAAACGTGCTGTTGCTCATCACGCGGCCGAGGAAGTCGATGTTCGTGGGCACCCCGAGGATCGCGAGGTCACGCAAGGCGGCTTGGAGGCGGTCCGCAGCCTGGTCGCGCGTGTCGCCGTGGGCCACGAGTTTGGCGAGCATCGAGTCAAACGCGGATGTGACGATCTGCCCTTCGCGAATCCCACCGTCGAACCGCAGCCCTTGACCCTGCGGGACTCGCAGCAGACCGACGCGGCCAGTTGCCGGCTGGAAGTCTTTTTCGGGCCGCTCAGCGCAAATTCGCACTTCGATGGCATGGCCGACAGGTATGAGCTTGTCCTGCTCCAGCTCAAGGGCTTGCCCGGACGCGATGCGTACCTGCTGCTCGACGATGTCCAGCCCAAGGACCATCTCAGTGACCGGGTGTTCGACCTGCAGACGCGTGTTCATCTCGAGGAAGTAGAACTCCCCGTCCGCGCCCAGCACGAATTCAATGGTTCCGGCGTTGCGATACTTGGCGGCGCAAGCCAGGCGCGTTGCGGCTTGCAAGATGCGCGCTCTGAGTTCATCGGGCATATTTGGCGCAGGGCACTCCTCCACCACCTTCTGATAGCGGCGCTGAATAGAGCATTCGCGCTCAAGCAGGTGAACTACCTTGCCATTGCCGTCGCCGAGCACCTGGACTTCGATATGGCGCGGCTCGATCACGAGCTTCTCGGCGTAAACGCGGCCATCAGAGAAGTAGCGTTGCGCTTCGCTCGCAGCCACGCGCACACTGTCTTTCAGATCGGCTGCACTGTGCACGATCTTCATCCCCTTGCCGCCGCCGCCGGCGGCGGCCTTGATCAAGAGAGGAAAGCCGATGCCGGCCGCATTTCGCTCGAACTCTTCGATGCTGCCCGTCTGCACCGCGCTCGGTGCCACCGGCACTCCGTGGTCCGCGGCAAAGGTTCGTGCACGAATCTTGTCGCCCATGAGGTGAATCGTTTCGGCGGCCGGCCCGATAAAGACCAGCCCCGCCTGGGACACGGCAGCGGAAAATTCGGAATTCTCTGAGAGGAAGCCATAGCCCGGGTGAACAGCGTCGGCGCCGGTGGATGCGCAAGCGGCAAGCAGTTGTGCTGAATCGAGATAAGCCGCGGTAGGAACGTCACTGTGAAGCTGCACGCGCTCTCCGGCGGCCTGCACGTGTGGCGCGTTGCGGTCTTCGTGATGAAAAACCGCGACGCTTGCGATGCCCATGCGATCGAGCGTGCGGATGATCCGGCAAGCAATTTCACCGCGGTTGGCGATCAGTACCTTTTTGAGCATGGTGTTATTGGGTATCGGGTCTGTCGGCCTTCTCGAGGTGATCCGCGAGGCGCGCGAGGCGCTCCACCTGGATGCGAAGGCTGTCATCAGGCTTCTTGAGGGCCAGCCCTTCGTAGACGAGCAAGGTGATCTGGTCGGCCACCGCCTCCGGCTCAAGATGGCCATGGCCGTACAGGAAGTTCCATGCGTGGTGCTCGATGCCGCCGAACACGATGTTTCGCACCAGCGGCAACGGGATGTCGCTGCGCAGTTCGCCCGCTTCGATCCCCTCCTGAACCACTTTGATGACGAACCCGGTGTACCGCCGGCTCTTCACATGCAAGGGTGAATCGCGGTAGTCGGCGTTGGTGCGCGCCTCGGTAAACAGCAGCCGGCTCAGGCTCGGCGCGTTACGAATCTCGCAGAGGTGCCGCCAGACGAGGTAACGGAAGCGCTCGCGAACGCCTCGGATGCCTTCCAGATCGCGTGCGTGTTCATTGACAAGGCCCGTGTACCAGCTCTCCAAAGCCTTGAGCAGGAGCTCACGCTTGGTCAGGAAGTACTTGTAGACGGTGCCCTCGACCACGCCAGCGCGTTCCGCGATCTCCACCGTCGAGCAATCGAACCCCTTTTCCGAAAACACCTCGAGCGCCGCGGCGAGGATCTCCTCCACGCGCTGCTCGCGACTCAGGCGCACGACGGTGCGTTTCAGGGGCTTTGTCATAAATCGTAAGTCTGAGCGCCTTTAATGAGTAGTCCTCATTTGATCATCCGGCCTTAGCTGCGTCAAGGAAACTGGGCCCCAGGGTAACCACCAATGGGGCGTTTGAGGCGCCGGACTAGACTGATTGGTGAGCGGGACGCATTACGTCGCCACGTTCAGCCCCTTCCTATCTCTGGAGCACGAAATGAGACAAGTTACTCGCTGGGTGATGCGCCTGTTCCTGGCCGCCGCCGTCGTCACCCCCATGGCAGCAACCGCCCAAGGCCAGGACTTTCCCAACCGGCCCGTCCGACTCGTGGTCGGCTATGCCCCTGGCGGCTCCGTTGACATCATGGCGCGCGCGCTGGCAAACCAGCTGTCGATCATGTGGAAACAGCCGGTGGTGGTCGACAACCGCGCAGGGGCTTCGGAATTCATAGCCGCAGAACACGTGGCCAGGGCCGCTCCAGACGGCTACACGCTCTACGCCGTGACCGAGATCGGCCTGGAAGTGAACCCGCTGCTCTACACGAAGATGCCCTACGACCCGAAGAAGGACTTCGCCCCCGTCTCTCGTTTGCTGGAGGGTCCGATGATGTTTGTTGTCGCCCCAACATTGCCAGTCACGAACATGAAGCAGTTCATCGACTATGCAAAGGCAAATCCTGGCAAGTTGAACTACGGCTCCAGTGGCAACGGCGGACAGGTTCATTTGGCGATGGCCTACCTCGCCAAGGCAAGCGGCATCGAGCTCACGCACGTCCCATACAAGGGGTCGGCGCCGGCGGTGGCTGACATGCTGACGGGTGCGGTCAATTCGACGACTGCGCCGCTGTCGCTGCTCGCTCCCTTCGTCCAAAGTGGCAAGATTCGCGCCATCGGGATCGCCGGCGACAAGCGGGCCAAGGCCATGCCAGATGTCCCCACGCTGAAAGAGCAGGGATACGGCAATCTCGATGCGAGCTGGGCGCTGTCGGTTGTGGCCCCGGCCGCCACGCCGTTGCAACTGCGCAATAAGATTTCCGCGGATATCAGAACTGCGCTGCGCGATCAAAAGTTCATCGACGAGCAGTTCGATCGCTTCGGCTATACACCCATTGGGGATACGCCTGAGCAGTTCGCGCAATTCCTGGTGACCAATGCGAGCAAGCAGGCCGCACGGGTGCAAGCAGCGAACGTCAAGCTGGATTGAAATCGAAAAGGGCACAGCCGATGGCGACTCTAGATCTGCAATGCCTGTACGCGGTGAAAAACGGGCTGCTCGAAGGCCCCCGCTGGGATGACCGAGAGCAAGCGCTCGTTTTTGCGGACGCGCGAAACGGCGGCGTTCTCAAGCTGGACTCGGACGGGAAGGTGCACACAGTCATCGCGCATCGGCGCGGCATTGGGGGCATGGCGTTGCACGAAAACGGCGGCTGCGTCGTCACCGGCCGAAACGTTGCGTACAAGGCGTATGACAAGGCCAGCCAGGCGCAACCGACTGTGGTGCTCATTGAGCGCGACGAGGCGAACCATCGGGTCGGCTTCAACGACCTCACGACAGACGCGCGTGGGCGCGTCTACGTAGGGTCCATGGCATTTGTGGCTCTGCACGAGGACATCGACGACCCGAAGCTTCGCGCCGGTGAATTTTGGGTGATCGATACGGACGGAGCGGTCAGGCGCGTGGCCCAAGACATCCGCGTGAGCAACGGCACCGCGATGTCGGCGGACGGCGGGACGCTGTACTTGTCGGACTCGAGCCGGCGCGTTGTGTTCTCGTTTCCGGCCGACGTCGAAACTGGAAACCTGGGCGAGCGCAGCGTGCTGATTGAAACGCCGGCCGGAGTGCCGGACGGCATGGCCGTTGCCGAAGATGGCAGCATTTGGGTGACCTTGGCTTATGCGGGAAAGTTGATTCGCTATTCCCGAGAAGGAAAGCCCATGCAGGAGTTCGACATACCAGACTTGATGGTGACAAGCGTTGCGTTTGGTGGCACCGACGGGCGCACACTCTACGTCGTGACCGGGGCACCGAACGACCAGCCGCAAGAGGCAGCCAAGGTTTACGCCGCACGGGTCGATGTCGCGGGCATTGCCGTACATCGCGCGAGGACGCCGACCGCCGCCCTATGATCGTCAATCGCTCCACCGATCCTGCCCCCATCGAAAGCCGCGACTGGGATTCACTGCTGGACGAACGGCAGGGCTTGTTTGACAGGCAATGGAAATACCTGTGGCAGCATTCGCCGTTCTATCGGGACAAGCTGTCGGCAGCGGGGCTGCGTGAAAATGAGCCGCCGCGGCTGGCCGACCTTTCGCAGGTACCGTTCACCTTGAAGGAGGAGTTCCGCGCGAGCCAGGAAGCTTTCCCACCGTTCGGCCGACACCTGGCGGTAGATCGCAAGCAATTGCGCCAGATACAGACCTCGTCCGGCACCACCGGTAAGCCCATGGCCATCGGTCTCACCAGCAAGGACGCCCAAGCGTCCAGTGAGATGCTTCGGCGCGGCTACCTCGCCGTCGGGCTGCGCCCTGGCGACACGGTTTTGCATGCCTTTTCGATGAGCCGGGCGTGGATTGGGGGCTTGTGCATGGTTGAGGGCTACCTGAGCATGGGCGTCACGGTCCTGCCAATCGGCGCGGAGGCGGGTCGGGACAAAATCCTCGAAATGATGCGGATGTTCAGGCCTGACGCGATCGCCGCCACGCCGGGGTTTCTGCTGAACCTTGGCATGCGCGCCCTGGAGCTTGGCATCGACCCCCATTCACTTGGCCTCAAGCACATGCTCACGGGCGGCGAACCGGGTGGCGGCATCCCTCGCGTCCGCGAGCAGATCTCTGGGATGTGGAATTGCCCCATCCGGGAAGTAATGGGTGGCACGGACTTCTACACGGCGACCTGGGCCGAGTGCCCCGAGCAAAATGGCATGCACTTTGTGGGCGCTGAATACGGGTGGTTTGAGCTGGTTGATCCCGACAGCGGTGCCGCGGTCGAAGTGAAGGAAGGCGCGGTAGGCGAACTCGTGTACACGCACCTGCAGCGGGAGGCCGTCCCCGTCCTTCGTTTTCGCCACCGCGACATCGTGCGGGTCACGGGCATGGGCCGATGCGCATGCGGACGCTGCACTCCCCAGATTCGCTGCATTGGCCGGGCAGACGACATGTTGATTGTGAAGGGGGTGAACCTTTTCCCGTCGGCCGTGCGTGCGGTGGTGGCCGAGCATGTCGGCCTTGGCCCCGAGTTCCGGATCGTCAAGCCAAAGGGGCAGTACACGCTGCCTGGCCCTCTCCATCTCAAGGTGGAAGCGGATGAGCAGATCCCCATGCAAGCCGAAGACTTCGCCAAGATCCTTCAGCAGCGCCTTTCTGTTGCATTCAGCGTCGCGTTCGTGGCTCGCGGCAGCACCGCCGCGACGGACGCGATCAAGGCCGGCTACTTCGAGGAGGTATGACGATGAAAACGATCCCATTGGGCACTGAAGACATCCTGCTCAAGCGTAACGGGTCCATCGCCGTCGTCAGCATCAACCGGCCAGCCAAGCGAAACGCGATGACGCTTGCGATGTGGAAGGAACTGACGCGGATCTATCGAATGCTTGCCGCCGACGCAGCTGTCCGTGCGGTTGTGCTTACCGGCAACGGCGGCGTCTTTGGTTCGGGTGCTGATATCTCCGAGTTCCCTGCCG
The DNA here is from genome assembly GCA_947476465.1 of Comamonadaceae bacterium. Taxonomy (GTDB): domain Bacteria; phylum Pseudomonadota; class Gammaproteobacteria; order Burkholderiales; family Burkholderiaceae_C; genus Ramlibacter. Next base: position 64,277 of record CANJQN010000014.1, read on the forward strand.
TGCGCCACGACCCAGAAAGCGCCGCAGCCTACGACCTCGTGGTCGACCACTGCGCCGAGGCGGTCATGGAGATGCCCAAGCCCACCGTTGCAGCGATCTCCGGCGTCTGTGGCGCGGGGATACTGTCGCCCGTGCTCGCCTGTGACTTCCGAATCGCTGACCGGACCGCTACTTTCTTCCTGCCACCGGCCAAGATCGGAATCGTCTACGGCATCGAAAAGTGCCGTCGCGTGATGTCGATTGTCGGCATCACCAACGCAAAGAAGATCCTCTACAGCGGAAAGATGTTTGGGGTGGATCAAGCCCTGGCAACCGGCCTGGTCGATCAGGTCGTCGACGGCGATGTTGTGATGTCGGCCGTCGAGTTTGTGCAGGAGATGACGCAAGGCGCGCCCTTGGCCGTCGCAGGCATCAAGGAAATTCTTGAGGCCATCGCTGCAGACCAGGTTGAGCAGCGTCGGCCTCGCCTCGAAGCGGCAATCCGCAGAGCAGACGCGAGCCAAGACCAGCGCGAGGCGGCGCGCGCGTTCATGGAGAAGCGGTCGCCGGTCTTTCGCGGGGAATGACGTTAATGCGCGTTCATCGTGGCTTAGCCGCTGGTGTGCCTGTACTGGATGTTGAAGCACTTGCGTGTGGCTGACAAAGTAGCCGGCCCCGGTCGTCGACGGCCTCTTGCCTCAGCCTACGAATACGCACCTTCCACAGGAGCCGGGCTTTGAACGTCAACACCGTTACGCTGCGCCAATGGTTGGGCACCAACCGCGGATTGGTCCTGCACGACTATGAGGCCCTGCGGCGCTGGTCGGTGGACCATGTAGAGGACTTCTGGGAGGCTGTCTGGGACTATTTCGATATCCAGTCCGCACAGCCGTATCACCAAGTCCTCTCAACCTACCAGATGCCAGGCACGCGCTGGTTCGAGGGCGCGCAGGTCAACTACGCCGGCCAGGTCATGAGGCATCTGGAGGCCGCGACATCAGCCGGCGTACCGGCCATTGTCTTTCGCAACGAGCGCCTGCACGCCGAAGGTCGTAGCCAGGAGGTGGGCTGGGCCGAACTGGCGGACAGCACTGCGGCGCTCGCGGCGAACCTGCGAGCCCTGGGCGTGCAGCGCGGTGACAGGGTTGCAGCTTACCTGCCCAATGTGCCGCAGGCTGTGATCGGCTTCCTCGCCTGCGCGTCGATTGGCGCAATTTGGACGATGTGCGCGCCCGACATGGGACTGGCGACAGTTCGCGACCGCTTCCGCCAGGTTGATCCCAAGGTGCTCATTGCGTGCGACGGGTCGGTCTATGCAGGCAAATCAGCAGACCGGCGTGAGATGGTCGCATCCCTGCTGATGGAATTGCCGAGTGTGCAGGCGTTGATCCTGGTCCCTTACCTGGCGGCGGCGGGCGCCACTGGCGGCCCCTTCATTTTCGACGCTGGCGGATGGCAAGGGCGGATCCTCCAGTGGCAAAGCGCGATTGCGGGCCCCGCGCGGCTGGCCCCCGAGCCTGTGCCGTTCTCGCACCCCCTGTGGATCGTCTACAGCAGCGGAACGACTGGATTGCCTAAACCGATCGTGCACGGGCATGGTGGGGTGATGCTGGAGATGCTCAAACTGCACGCGTTCCACTTGAACCTGCAGCCCAGCGCCCCATCCGGGGAACGATTCCTTTGGCACAGCAGTTCTGGCTGGGTCATGTGGAACTTGGTTGTTTCTGTCCTCTTACTCGGCACGACGATTTGCGTCTACGACGGCCATCCGTCGCACCCCCAGCCCGACACCCTGTGGAAACTGGCCGAACAGGTTGGCGCCACTTTCCTTGGTGCGGGGGCGGCCTACTACACGGGATGTATAAAGGCCGGTCTCCAACCACGAAAGAGCGCGGATGTCTCGCGCCTGAGGGCACTGGGATCAACCGGGTCACCGCTGCCGCCCCAGGCCTATGCGTGGGGCGCCGCGGAAGTCAGGGCCGACATCTGGTGGGCTGTCATTGCGGGTGGAACCGATCTTGCGACGGCATTCCTGGCCGGTTCGCCAGAGTTGCCAACAGTGCCAGGGGAAATGCAGGCGCGCTGCCTTGGCGCTGACGTGCGCGCCTGGGACGAGCAAGGCAAGGAACTGGTTGACGATGTGGGGGAACTCGTCTGCCTGAAGCCCATGCCGTCAATGCCGCTTTTCTTCTGGGGCGACCAGGAGGGTCGCCGGTATCTGGACAGCTACTTCGACGTCTATCCAGGTGTCTGGCGCCACGGCGACTGGCTGCGGATCACGCCCACTGGCGGGGCAGTGGTCTACGGCCGCAGCGATGCCACACTCAAACGGCACGGTCACAGGATGGGGACCAGTGAAATTTACCGCGTGGTCGAAGATCTTCCAGAGGTGCTGGACAGCCTCGTGGTCGATGTCGAATATCTCGGCCACGCCAGCTTCATGCCGCTGTTTGTCGTGTTGCGTCCCGGTATGGCGCTCGATCTCGCGCTTGAAACCCGCTTGCGTCACGAAATCCGTACGCAAATATCGCCTCGCTTCGTACCGGATGAAATCGTGCAGGTCGCCGAAATCCCTCGCACCCTGACCGGCAAGAAGCAAGAACTTCCCGTCAAGAAGCTGCTGTTGGGCCGGTCACTGCGCGACGTGATGAACCCGGACGCGTGTGCGAACCCCGGCGCATTTGACTTCTTTGTCGACTACGCTGGGAGTCAGCAGCGCCAATCGGCTGGATGAATCGGTATTGCGTGCGGTCAGCGCGGCATTCGCCCGACGGCCTGGCGCCCGTGAGCAGGAGCATGACGATATGACGGCAATGGACATATCCAAAGAGCATGGTTTCGATGCGGCCCGGCTCGCCAGCTACCTGCGAAGCACGATCGAAGGGCTGGGCGGGCCGATGACCCTGGAGAGGATATCCGGCGGCCAATCGAACCCGACCTTTTTCGTGACATTCGCAAACCGGCGGCTGGTGCTTCGCAAGAAGCCGGCGGGGCCGCTATTGCCTTCAGCGCATGCCATCGACCGCGAATATCGAGTCATGCATGCCCTGGCCGGGACAGGCGTGCCTGTTCCGGAGGTCATTTGTTTCTGCCCCGATGCACAGATCATCGGAACGCCGTTTTATGTGATGGGACGCCTGGAGGGCCGTGTATTTTCAGATCCGTGTTTGCCTGGTGTGGCTCCGAAAGAGAGGCGCGCGATGTACTTGGCCATGGCAGAGACACTGGCGCGTCTGCATCATGTGGACTGGCAGTCCGCCGGGCTCGGCGACTTCGGGAAGGCTGGGGGCTATTTCCAGCGACAAATGACGCGCTTTACGCGTCAGTGGCAGATGTCAAAAACGCGCGACCTTCCGCAGCTGCAGGAGTTGTCTGCCTGGCTGATGAACCATATTCCCGAACGCGATGTGACGGCGATCAGCCATGGTGACTTCAGGATCGGGAACTTGATGTTTCATCCAACGCTGCCGCGCGTTATCGGTGTACTCGACTGGGAGCTCGCCACGTTGGGAGACCCTATGGCCGACTTGGCCTACAGCACACTTGCCTGGCACCTGGCCCACGACGAGTACATGGGGATCCTGGGTGCGGATCAGGACGTCTCGGGCATTCCCAGCCAGGCACAGTACGTTGACCACTACTTTTCGCACAGCGCCGCGGCTGGACAGCTGCAGCCGTTTCACGTCGCGTTTTCATTGTTCCGGCTCGCTGTGATGTTCGAGGGCGTTTCGGCACGGGCGGCTGCTGGCACGGCGGCCTCCGCAAACGCCGCGCAAGTCGGCAGGCTTGGCCTTGTTTTTGCGAGCAGAGGGCTCGCGGTGATCGCCGGGGCAACCACTTCATGACTGCCATGGTCTGAAGGCGAGGTCGGCGCAGTTGCGCAGGCTGCGCGGTGCTGCTGGCACCGCGGGCGAGGCCAGAATGCGGCGGCTGAGCCTCAGTCGGTCCGCGCGGCCGCCGCCGCCGCCGTATCGGCCGCCTTGCGCGCGAACTCGGCGCGCAGGGCCCTGAGCTTTTCGCGCGGGTCTTCCTTCACGGTCGACTGGTCCAGCGCCATCTCGGCAATGAAGCGGCTGGGCACACCCAGCACGATCTCGCGCCCTTTCTTGCGCCGCTTGACCCAACTCACCGCCAGCGAGCGCTGCGCGCGGGTGATGCCCACGTACATCAGGCGCCGCTCTTCCTGCAGGCGCTGCACGATGCTTTCATTGGCTTGGCCGACGCGTCCGTCATCGTCGTCGAGCTTGAAGGGCAGCAGGCCTTCGTTGCAGCCGGCCAGGATGACGTGCGGCCACTCCAGGCCCTTGGAGGCGTGCAGCGTGGACAGCGTGAGCACGTTCTGGTCTTTCTCGCGCTCGCTGATCGTCGACAGCAGCGCGATGGTCTGCGCCACCTCCAGCAGGTTCTTGCGCTCGCTGGCGACCGACGCCCCTGCGGTGTCGTCGATCTCGCCGCCGCAACGCTTGGCCATCCAGTCGCAGAACTCCAGCACGTTGGTCCACCGGGCGGCCGCAACCCTCTCGTTGTCCTCGCTGTCGAACAGGTGCTGCTCGTAGCCGATGTCCTTGAGCCAGTCGGTCAGGAAGGCCCGGGCATCGTCCGCGCCCACGGTCTGGCGGGCGCGGTATTCGAGGTCGTTCACGTAACGGCCGAACTCATGCAGGCTGCCAACCGCGCGGGCCGCCAGCACCGAGCCGAGCGACGATGAGAACAGCGCCTCGAACAGGCTCAGCTTGTACTTGCTGGCGAAGGAGCCCAGGCTGGCGAGCGTCTGGTGGCCGATGCCGCGCTTGGGCGTGGTGACTGAGCGCAGGAAGGCCGGATCGTCGTCGGTGTTGACCCACAGGCGCAGCCAGGCGCACAGGTCGCGGATCTCGGCGCGGTCGAAGAAGCTCTGGCCGCCCGAGACCTTGTAGGGAATCTGCGCCTTGCGCAAGGACTGCTCGAAGATGCGCGCCTGGTGGTTGGCGCGGTAGAGGATGGCGAAGTCTTTCCAGTCTTTATGCGCGCCGTTGGCGCGGATCGACACGAAGCGCGCCACCGCGCGTTCGGCTTCGTGCTCCTCGTTGTCGCAGTCGACCACGCGCACCGGTTCGCCCTCGCCCAGCTCCGAGAACAGGGTCTTGGGAAACAGCTTGGGGTTGGGCTGGATGACGTTGTTGGCCGCGCGCAGGATGCCGCTGGTGGAGCGGTAGTTCTGCTCGAGCTTGACCACCTTCAGCGTGGGGTAGTCCACCGGCAACCGGCGCAGGTTGTCCAGCGTGGCGCCGCGCCAACCGTAGATCGACTGGTCGTCGTCGCCCACGGCGGTCAAGCGCCCACGCTCGCCCACCAGCAGCTTGAGCAGTTCGTACTGCGTGGCGTTGGTGTCCTGGTATTCATCCACCAGCACATGGCCCAGGTTGCGTTGCCACTTCTCGCGCACATCGGCGTGATCTTGCAGCAGCTTGAGCGGCAACCCGATCAGGTCGTCGAAGTCCACGCTCTGGAAGGCAGCCAGCCGCTCCTCGTAGCGAGCCATGATGCGCGCCGTGACGCGCTCGTTGTCGTCCTTGGCCTGCGCCTGCGCCTTTGCCGCGTTCAGGCCCAGGTTCTTCCACAGGCTGATGGCCCACTGCCATTGGCGCGCAGTGGCGCTGTCGGTGGTGCCGCCGGCGGCGTCCTTCAGGATGGAAGTGACATCGTCGGTGTCCATGATGGAGAACTGGGGCTTGAGGCCCAGCGCGGCGCCGTCCTGGCGCAGTAGCCGCACCCCCAGGGCATGGAAGGTGCAGATCACGACGTCCTTGGCCTCGCGCCCGATCAGGCCCTTGGCCCGCTCACGCATCTCAGCCGCCGCCTTGTTGGTGAAGGTGATCGCCAGGATGCGCTTGGGCTCCACGCCGGTCTGGATCAGGCGGGCGATCTTGTGGGTGATCACGCGCGTCTTGCCCGAGCCGGCGCCGGCCAGCACCAGGCAGGGGCCGTGCAAGAAATTGACCGCTTCCTGCTGCGCGAGGTTGAGGCCGGACATGTGAGGGGGAGGGGAAACTGCGACGGGAGGGGGACTGCGGGAAGCGGCAAATGATACCGGTGGGCCTGCCGCCATCAGTGGCAAGGCCTTGTGTTGCTACATCGACAATACGCCGTGCTTGACATCCTGAAGCTCACCTTCCCGTTCTTCGCGCTGGTGCTGTGCGGCTATGTGGCCGCGCGCCGGCGCCTGCTGCCGTTGAATGCCATCGGCGGCCTCAACACCTTTGTGCTGTATTTCGCGCTGCCTTGCATGCTGTATCGATTCGGCGCCGGCACGCCGGTGGGCCGGCTGTTCGACCCCTGGGTGATGGCCGTCTGGCTGCCCTGCGCCTTGTTGCTGGTGGGTTTCACCATCCGGTTGAGCCTGGGCCCGCGCATCGGCTGGAACGACGCCTCGTTCGGTGCGCTGGTGGCTGCCTTCCCGAACACTGGCTTCATGGGCGTGCCGCTGGTGGTGGCCCTGCTCGGCCCAGGCGCCGCCGGGCCCACCATCGCCACCATCCTGATCGACATGGTCATCACCACGTCGCTATGCGTGGCCCTGTCCCGGCTTGGCGATGCGGGGCAACAGGGCGCGGCCGCGGCGGTGAAGAAGGCGCTCAAGGGTGTGGCAGTCAATCCGCTGCCCTGGGCTATCTTGCTCGGGGGCGCCTCGTCGGCCCTGGGCCTGGCGCCCGTGCAGCCGGTCATGGCCACCGTCGGGCTGTTGGCCGACGCGGCGTCGCCTGTGGCCTTGTTCACCATCGGCGCGGTGCTGGCGCGTTCGCAGGCCGTGGCGGCGGCGGGTGAGCGCCGCCCCATGCCGGCGCGCGACTTCGTTCCCGTGGCACTGGCCAAGCTGTTCGCCCACCCGCTGCTGGTGCTGGGCGTCGGCAGCGGCGCCATGGCACTTGGCATGCCGCTGAAGCCGTTCACCCTGACGGTCCTGGTGTTGGTGGCCGCCTTGCCCAGCGCCAGCAACACCGCCTTGCTGGCCGAGCGTTACGGTGCCGACACCGGCCGTATCGCCCGGATCATCCTGCTGACGACGGCTGTGTCTTTCTTCAGTTTCTCCGGGGCGGTGGCGCTTTTGCGCTAGACGCTTGGCGCCCCTGGCGGCGGCTCGAGCCAGCCCGCGGTTGAACTGCCTACAATATTGGCGTTCGGAAAGCTCGCCGGCCGGCATGGGGGCTTTTCACGGCGCAGCCCGCTGTCGCCCAATCCCGATGTTTGAACGTTGTGTCCGCAGGCCTGCGGGTGTGGCAATACAAAGGTTGAAATGGCCAAGGAAGAACTGATTGAGATGCGCGGTCGTGTCGCTGAAGTGCTGCCCGACTCGCGTTACCGCGTCATCCTGGAAAACGGGCACGAGCTCATCGCCTACAGCGGCGGCAAGATGCGCAAGAACCATATCCGCATCATCGCCGGCGATGACGTGACGCTGGAGCTCTCGCCATATGACCTGAACAAGGGCCGCATCATGTTCCGCCACCTGCCGGACCGCGCCCGCACCGGCGCGCCTCCCTTCGGCGGCCATCGCCGCTGATTCCGGGGCCACCTGCGGCTCCTGCTTTCGACTCTCTCGGCACGCCGACCACCGTCCCGGCATGGCCCGGTGGAGCTATTCAAACCCGTCGCGACAGCGTGACAACGGACCCCACGCCGGGCTACACAAGCGGGTGCGCTGCTCGCACAATGGACCCATGGTTGATCCCACGGACCGCCCCCGCGTCTGCCTCATCGGAGCGCCCACGGATGTCGGCGCCAGCGTACGCGGCGCCAGCATGGGGCCGGAGGCCTTGCGCGTGGCCGGGCTGGTCCAGGCGCTCAGTGACCACGGGCTCGAGGTGCACGACCTGGGCAACCTGTCCGGTCCGCCCCATCCGGCGCCGCGGGCGCAGGCGGGGCTGCGTCACCTGGACGAGGTCGTGGCCTGGAACCGGCAGGTCTACGACGCGGTGGATGCGGCGCTGGGCCGCGGTGAGTTCCCCCTCCTGCTGGGGGGCGACCACTGCCTGGCCGTCGGCTCGATCAGCGCCATCGCCTGGCATTGCCGCCGGCAGGGGCGCCACCTGCGCGTGCTGTGGCTGGACGCGCACACCGACGTCAATACCGAGACCTCCAGCCCCAGCGGCAACCTGCACGGCATGCCGGTGGCGTGCCTGTTGGGCGATGGACCGGCGCCGCTGGTGGGCTGGAGCGGGGAGCGCATCGCGGTGCGGCCGCAGGACATCGACTTCATCGGCATCCGCAGCGTGGACGCCGACGAGCGCGAGGCCATCCGCACCCTCCAGCTGCAGGTGTACGACATGCGCCACATTGATGAGCACGGCATGCGCGACACGATGCTGGAGGCGCTGCACGATGTGGACGACAACACCCATCTGCATGTGAGCTTCGACCTCGACTGCCTGGACCCGGCCGACGCACCGGGCGTGGGCACTGGGGTGCGCGGCGGACCCACCTACCGCGAGATGCAGCTGTGCATGGAGATGATCGCCGATACCGGCCGGCTGGCGTCGCTCGATGTGATGGAGCTGAACCCGGCGCTGGATGTGCGCAACCAGACGGCAGTACTGGCGGTGGACTTCATCCGCAGCCTGTTCGGCGCCTCCACGCTGGCGCGTTGACAAGCGCGATGACGAGCACGATGAATCGGCGAGCGCCAAGATCGCCTGGCTGCCCGAGCACGTGCCCGGCGCCCGGGCGGTGCGGCCTGCCTGGCCGGGTTGACCGCTGGCATCTGGAGCGGGCCCGATGCGGTGGGCGCTCTGTGGCGCGCCGAGCGGGTGTTCGAGCCCGCCTGGGGCCGTGACCGGGCGATGGAGCGCATGGCGCAGTGGCAACGGGCGGTGCGGCAGGCCACGGCCGTGTGAAGCTCAGGCCCGCCGGTACCGATCCAAGCACTGGAACGGTTCTCAATTCTGGCGCGACAGGGCGGCGGGCCGGCCGCCGAAAATGGCGGTCCCGACCCGCACCATCGTCGTGCCGGCAGCCACGGCCGCCTCCAGGTCGGCGGTCATGCCCATGGACAGGGTGTCCAGCGGCAAGCCGGCCGCGCGCAGTTCGTCAAACAAGGCCCGGGCCCGCAGGTGCACGTTTTTTTGCATCGTGAAATCTTCTGAGGGCTCGGGAATCGTCATGATCCCGCGCAGCGACAGGCGGGGCAGCCGCGCAACTTCACGGGCCAGGGCCAGGGCCTCCTGCGGCGGCACACCCGCCTTGTTGGGGCCACCGTCGATGTTGACCTGGATGCACACGTTCAGGGCCGGCAACTGCTCGGGCCGCTGCTCGGACAGGCGCTGGGCGATTTTGAGCCGGTCGACCGTGTGGGCCCAGTCGAAGTGGCCGGCCACCAGGCGGGTCTTGTTGCTCTGGATCGGGCCGATGCAATGCCATTTGAGCGGCAGATGCGACAGCAGCGCCATCTTTTCGATGGCTTCCTGGATGTAGTTTTCGCCAAATGCCCGCTGGCCGGCTTCGGCGGCGGCCCGCACGGCGTCGGCGCCGAAGGTCTTGGAGACCGCCAAAAGTGTCACTTCCTGGGGATTGCGTTGCGCCGCCGCACAGGCGGCGGCAATACGGTCCCGTACCTTTTGGAGGTTCGCGGCAATGGTGGTCATAATCCAACGGCTACCTGAACCTTGACGGAAGAATTGTGGATATTACTCAGTTGCTGGCCTTCAGCGTCAAGAACAAGGCCTCGGATCTGCACTTGTCGGCAGGGCTGCCCCCCATGATCCGGGTGCACGGTGATGTGCGCCGGATCAACGTCGACGCCCTCGACCACAAGGCTGTTCATTCCATGGTGTACGACATCATGAATGACAACCAGCGCAAGCAGTTCGAGGAGTTCCTGGAGGTCGACTTCTCGTTCGAGATCGAGGGTCTGGCCCGTTTCCGGGTCAATGCCTTCAACCAGCAACGCGGCGCGGCTGCCGTGTTCCGGACGATTCCGTCCAAGATCCTCACGCTCGAGCAGCTCAACGCGCCCAAGATCTTCGGCGATCTGGCGCTCAAGCCGCGCGGGCTGGTGCTGGTCACCGGCCCCACCGGCTCGGGCAAGTCGACCACGCTGGCGGCGATGGTCAACTTCCTGAACGAAACCGAGTACGGCCACATCCTCACCGTCGAGGACCCGATCGAGTTCGTGCATGAATCCAAGAAGTGCCTGGTCAACCAGCGCGAGGTGGGCAACATGACGCTGTCCTTCGCAGCGGCTCTGCGCTCGGCGCTGCGCGAAGACCCCGACGCCATCCTCGTGGGTGAAATGCGCGACCTGGAAACCATCCGCCTGGCCATGACGGCCGCTGAAACCGGCCACCTGGTGTTCGGCACGCTGCACACCTCCAGCGCCGCCAAGACCATCGACCGCATCATCGACGTGTTCCCGGCCGAGGAAAAGGAGATGGTGCGCGCGATGCTGTCGGAGTCGCTGCAGGCGGTCATCTCGCAGACGCTGTGCAAGGTCAAGGACGGCTCGGGCCGTGTCGCCGCGCACGAGATCATGATCGGCACCCCAGCCATCCGAAACCTCATCCGCGAGGCCAAGGTGGCGCAGATGTACTCGTCCATCCAGACCGGCAACGCCTACGGCATGCAGACGCTGGACCAGTGCCTGACCGACCTGGTCAAGCGCAACCAGATCAACTCGGCCGAGGCGCGCAGCAAGGCCAAGATCCCCGAGAACTTCCCCGGTTGAACGCCGGCACACCCCCTACTGAATTGCCCCAGCCATGACAAGTTTTCTGGATCTGTTCAAGCGATCCCCGGAAAAAAAGGAGACCCCGAAGGCGGAGTCGGGCGACTCACTGATGTTTTCCACCGCCTTTGTCGAGCATGGGGTCGAGGCGGGTGTGCTGGTGCCCTGGGACGCGCGCGCGGTCGAAGTCGGCGCCCGGCGCATCCCGGCGGCGCAGGGCGGCAAGCTGCTGCGGACGCTGTGGGCCAAGGACAAGTTCATGGGGCGGCTGTCCAACGACGCCACGACCCGCATGGAGCGCTTCTACGACTACGCCGTCGTCCCCGCCGATCGCGATGTGATCCGGCAGGGCGAGTACAGCAACTTCATGGTGGTGCTTCTGTCGGGCAGCATGGCGGTCGACCGCGTGCAGCCCTGGGGTGAGCATGTGCGCCTGGCCGAGGCGCGCCCGGGAGACATCCTGGGCGAAATGTCCTTGCTGGACAGCGGCGCGCGGTTTTCCCACTGCATCACCTTGACCGAATGCGAGCTGGCGGTCATGAACGCCACTGCCCTGGACGACATGATGGTCAACGACCCCGGCCTTGCCGCCAGTCTGGTCGGCCTTCTCGCGCGCAAGCTCTCGCTGCGCATGCGCGTCGTGAGCGCGCGCGTTTCGAACAGCGATCGCTGATTTGCCCGGCCGACAAGAGACAAGACGACAAGACGACAAGGCGCACGCATGGAACGCGATCAGGCGAGCAAATTCATCAATGACCTGCTCAAGTTGATGATCAGCCGCAATGGCAGCGACTTGTTCATCACGAGCGATTTCCCGCCAGCGGTCAAGGTGGATGGCAAGATCACCAAAGTGTCGCCCCAGCCGCTGAGCGGCAGCCACACGCTGGCGCTGGCGCGCTCGGTCATGAACGACCGGCAGGCCGCCGATTTCGAGCGCAGCAAAGAGTGCAACTTCGCCATATCGCCGGCGGGCATCGGGCGGTTCCGCGTCAATGCCTTTGTGCAGCAGGGCAAGGTGGGCATGGTGCTGCGCGTGATCCCGCAGACCCTGCCGACGCTGGACGGCCTGGGCATGCCCTCTGTGCTCAAGGACGTGGTGATGTCCAAGCGCGGGCTCGTCATCATGGTGGGCGCTACCGGTTCTGGCAAATCGACCACCATGGCCGCCATGGTCGACTGGCGCAACGAGAACTCATTCGGGCACATCATCACGATCGAAGACCCGGTCGAGTTCGTGCACCCGCACAAGAACTGCGTGGTCACGCAGCGGGAGGTCGGCCTGGACACCGACACCTGGGAAGCGGCGCTCAAGAACACATTGCGCCAGGCGCCCGACGTCATCCTGATGGGCGAGATCCGCGACCGCGAAACCATGGAGCACGCCGTGGCTTTCGCCGAGACCGGCCACCTGTGCATGGCCACCTTGCACGCCAACAGCGCCAACCAGGCGCTTGACCGCGTGATCAACTTCTTTCCTGAGGAGCGGCGCGCCCAGCTCCTGATGGATCTTTCGCTCAACCTCAAGTCCATGATCTCCCAGCGCTTGATCCCGCGCCAGGACGGCAAGGGCCGTGCGGCGGCCATCGAGGTGATGCTGAATTCGCCACTGATTTCCGACCTGATCTTCAAAGGCGAAGTGGGCACCATCAAAGAGATCATGAAAAAGAGCCGCAACCTGGGCATGCAGACCTTCGACCAGGCGCTGTTCGACATGTTTGAAAGCAACGCCATCACCTACGAGGATGCACTGCGCAACGCCGATTCGCTCAACGACCTGCGCTTGCAGATCAAGCTGCACAGCCAGCGTGCCAAGACGCAGAACCTGTCGGCCGGCACCGAAGGCCTGGCGATCGTCTAGGCCTGGGTCTAGGCCTGGCGCCTCTCCTAGAATCAGGCATCACTTTTTACCGGGGGCGCTGTGAGCACCACGAATTCCAGGGTCTACGACCCAACTTCTCCACGCCGCGTCGCCTTCCTGGGCCTGGGCGTCATGGGCGCGCCCATGGCCGGCCATCTGGCCTTGGCGGGGCACGAGGTCACTGTCTACAACCGCAGCGCCGCCAAGGCCCAGGCCTGGACCGTCGAGTTCAAGGGCCGCGGCGCCGCGACGCCGCGCGAAGCCGCTGCCGGCTGCGACATCGTGCTGTGCTGTGTCGGCAACGACGACGATCTGCGCTCGGTGGTGCTGGGCGAGCACGGTGCGTTTGCCGGCATGAAGCCCGGTGCGGTGTTCGTGGACCACACCACGGCCTCGGCCGACGTGGCCCGCGAGCTGAACACGGTGGCGCTGTCCCGGGGGCTGCGGTTCATTGATGCGCCCGTCTCCGGCGGCCAGGCCGGTGCGCAAAACGGCCTGCTGACCGTCATGTGCGGCGGCGATGCGGCGGCGTTCGAGGCGGTGCGGCCGGTGGCAATGGCGTTCTCGCGGGCCTTTACCCGCATGGGTGACAGCGGCGCCGGACAACTGACCAAGATGGTCAACCAGATCTGCATCGCTGGGCTGGTGCAGGGCCTGGCCGAGGCGATTGCCTTCGGCGAGAAGGCCGGGCTCGACATGGGCCAGGTGCTGGACGTGATCGGCAAGGGCGCCGCCCAGAGCTGGCAACTGGACAACCGCGGCAAGACCATGGTCGAAGGAAAGTTCGACTTTGGCTTCGCGGTCGACTGGATGCGCAAGGACCTGGGCCTGGTGCTTGACGAGGCCAAACGCAACGGCGCCCGCCTGCCAGTGACGGCGCTGGTCGACCAGTTCTATGCCGACGTGCAGGCCCTGGGTGGCCGGCGTTGGGACACCAGCAGCCTGATTAAGCGGCTGCGGTAGCCAGCCGCGGCACTCCGGCCGACCGGGCCGCCGCCAGTGCGTGTGCCGGCTGGCTGTCGACGCTCAACGCGCCGGCTGCGCCGCCCGCGCGTTAGAGATTCGCACCAGTTCGTCCTCGGAGATGACCTCGAAGATGCGGATGACGCGCGTCACGCCGCTCACGTTGCGGGCGATCTGGGTCGCGCGGTCGGCCTCGCGTGCGGTGACGCGCCCCATGAGGTAGACCGTGCCGCGCTCGGTCACCACGCGGAACGCGTTGGCCGAGAGGTCGCGCGCATCGACCAGCGAGGCCCGCACCTTGCCGGTGATCAGCGTGTCGGCGGAGCGCTGGCTCAGGGTGCTGAGCGGCACAACGGCGATCTCGTTGACCACGGACCGGACGTTTTCCACGCGCGCGACAACGTCCTCCGCCGTCTGGCGGGCGACGGTGTCTGTCACTTCACCGGTCAGCAGCACCTGGCGGTTGTAGCTGTTCACGTTGATGTGCATGCTGCCGCCGACCGTGTCGCGGATGCGGTTGCTGGCGCGCAGCTCGATACCTTCGTCCTCCAGTTGGGTGCCGGAGGTGCGGCGGTCCGTGACGACCAGGGCGGTCATGGCGGCCCCGCCGAGGATGATGGGGGCGCAGGCCGACAGGGTGGCGGCGAGCGAGGTGGCCGCGAGGGCGGCGAGGACAAGTCGTTTCATCGGTGTCATGGGTTGGGCTCCTGGTCTCCGAGCAATTGCGCGTCTACGCCGTCGCAGATGCAGTGAAGGACCAGGATGTGAACTTCCTGGATGCGTGCCGTACGCTCGTGCGGCACGCAGATGTGGACGTCGGTCTCGCGCAGCAGGGCCCCCAAGCGTCCACCGCCGCGGCCGGTGAGCGCCACCACCACCATGTCGCGCGCATGGGCGGCTTCGATGGCGGCGATCACATTGGCCGAGTTGCCGCTGGTGGACAGCACGAGCAGCACGTCGCCGGATTGCCCGAGCGCGCGCACCTGTTTGGCAAAGACCTGTTCATACGCGTAGTCATTCGCGATGGCGGTGAGGATGGAGCTGTCGGTGGTCAGGGCAATGGCACCCAGCTCGGGCCGCTCGCGCTCGAAGCGGCCGACGAACTCGGCCGAGAAGTGCTGGGCGTCGGCGGCCGATCCGCCGTTGCCGCAGGCCAGCACCTTGCCGCCGCTGGTCACGCAGGCCAGCACCGCCTGGATCGCGTCCGCGATGGGACGCGTGAGGGTTTGCGCGGCCTGGTACTTCAGGTCGGCGCTTTCGATGAAGTGCTGTTGGATCCGTTGTTCGAGCATGTCGCAAGCATGATAACGCGCGGGTCGCACCGACTGGGGCGGGGGCGGCTCAGCTGGCGTCGAAAGCGGCGCGAAGCCATTCGATCGTGTCCCCTTCCAGCACCACGACGTCGAAGCGGCACGGCGGCATAGCCGCCAGGCGCATTAGGTAGTGGCGGGCCGCGAACACGATGCGCCGGCGCTTGGCGGCGCTCACGCTGGCGGCCGCGCCGCCGAAGGCCCGGCTGGCCCTCTGGCGCACCTCCACGAAGACCAGGGTGCCGTCGGGCGCCCGCAGGATCAGGTCGACTTCGCCGCCACCGCGGCCGGGGGTTCGATAATTGCGGCTCACCAGCCGCAGCCCGGCGGTCCGCAGGTGGGCCAGGGCACGGTCTTCGGCCGCATCGCCCGCTTGTTTGGTCGTGGTCGCCATCCGTCCCAGGAGTGTCGTTCTTGAGCGCTTCGTTTGCCCTGGCCTTGAAGGCCGCCCGTGAAGTGGCCGGTGCGCAGCATTATCCGCAGGGCGCGCTGTATGTCGTTGCCACGCCGATTGGGAACCTGGCGGATCTGTCGCTGCGCGCCCTGCATCTGCTGGAGATCGCCGACGCGGTCGCCTGCGAGGACACCCGCCACACCCAGGCGCTGCTGCGCGCCTGCGGCATCGAAAAGCCCTCGGGCAGCCTGATCCCGCTGCACCAGCACAACGAGGCGCAGGCGGCCCAGCAGGTGGTGCGCCGCCTGGCCGCCGGCGAGCGCATCGCCTATGCCAGCGACGCCGGCACGCCCGCGATCAGCGATCCCGGGGCCCGGCTGGTGGCGGCGGTGCGTGAGGCCGGCCTGCGGGTGGTTCCGCTGCCCGGTGCCAGCAGCGTCACGGCGGCGCTGAGCGTGGCCGGCGCGTTCGCCGCGTCGGACACCGGTTTCGTGTTCACCGGCTTCCTGCCCGTCAAGGCCGCAGAGCGCGCGACGGCGGTGCAGGCCCTGGCGCAGGAGCCGCGCGCCGTGGTGCTGCTGGAGGCGCCACACCGCATCGGCGTGCTGGCCGCGGCGCTGGCGGTGCTGGGCATTCGCCCGATCACCGTGGGGCGCGAATTGACCAAGCAGTTCGAGCAGGTGCACACACTGCCATGCGAGGCGCTGGCGGCCTGGCTGGCGCAGGACAGCCAGCGCAGCCGCGGTGAGTTCGCGCTGGTCTTGCACCCGTGGGCGCAGGCCCGTCCGCGCGACGACGGCCTGGCGCTGCTGGCGCTGCTGCTCGAGGAGCTCCCGGTGAAGGCGGCGGTGCGGATCGCGGCGCAGGCCAGCGGCGCCTCGCGCAACGCACTGTATGAGGCGGCGCTCAAGCGCAAGGCTGGACCAGCCGCGTAGCGCGAGGTAAGCGCCGGTTCGGGGATACATCCAAGCCGATTGAGCGCAGTGTCTTGACCAGCGGCCACCGCGGAACTGGCTTTGCCAGGCCGCTGGTGGCGCCCCCTTGAGGGGCTGAGGGTCGCAGCTCCGGACCTGCCTGCGCAGGTCTGGACGGCCCGAAGAGCCGCTGCCTGCGGCAGCGAGCACCGGGCCCGCTACACGCAGTGAGCGGCATCGGGGGTGGGGTCACACCGCCAGTGGATCGACGTCGACCGCCCAGCGGATCATCCCGGGCTCTCGCAGCGATTGCAGCGCCGGCTGCCATGCGGCGAGAAACCGCTGAAGCGCTGGGCGGGACGGGCATTCCACCAGCAGTTGGGCCCGCTCGACATTCGCAACGCGCTGCACAGCCATCGGCACCGCCGAATAAAGTACCACCGCTCCTGTGGGGTCCAGCGCCGCCGCGTGCTCGCGTGCCGCGTCGAGGAAGGCCTGCGCCGCGGGCTGGGTGCGAGCCTCGGCGCGCAGCAGCGCCTGGTAGGCAAAAGGTGGCATGCCGGCGGCCTGGCGTTCGCGCAGCTGTGCGGCGGCGAAGGCGGGATAGTCGTGGCGCTTGAGCGCGGCGAACAGCGTGTGGGTAGGGTGGAAGGTCTGCACCCACATTTCGCTGCGCCCTGCTTGCGCGGCGTCACGCCCGGCCCGTCCGCCGGCTTGCATCAAAAGTGCGAACAGGCGTTCGGGGGCGCGGAAGTCGCTCGAGAACAGTGCCGAATCGGGGTTGACCGCGGCCACCAGGGTGATGCGCCGAAAGTCGTGCCCCTTGGCCACCATTTGCGTGCCCACCAGTACGTCGACATCGCCCGCATGGACCTGCGCCAGCTGCGCTTCCAGGGTGCCCTTGCCTCGGGTGGTGTCGGCGTCGATGCGGGCGATCCGCACGGGCCGGGGCGCGTTGTCTTGGCCCGCGTCGCCGGCGCCTTCGGCGCGCGGACGCTGCACGCCCGCCAGCAGCTCAGCCAGGTGTTCCTCCAGCCGCTCAGTGCCGCGTCCCAGCGGTGAGATGTCGACATTTCCGCAGGCCGGGCAGGCGCGCGGCACCCGCTCAGCCAGGCCGCAGTGGTGGCAGCGCAGCGTACGGTCGATCTTGTGGAACACGCGAAACGCGCTGCAGTGGGGGCAGTCGCTTTTCCAGTCGCAGGCGCTGCAGGCCAGCACCGGGGCATAGCCGCGCCGGTTCAGGAAGACCAGGGCCTGCTCGCCCCGCGCGATGCGCTCGCTGATCGCCTCGACCAGCGGCGGCGACAGCACCGCCTTGCGCGGCTGCAGGTTCATGTCAACCAGCCGCACACGCGGCAACTCGCCCGAGCCGACCCGTGCTGGCATCTCCAGCCGCTGGTAGCGGCCGCTCTCGCAGGCCTGCCAGCTTTCCAGAGAAGGGGTGGCCGATCCCAGCAGCACCTGGGCCGGCTCGATGTGACCTCGGTAGACCGCCAGATCGCGCGCGGAATAGCGTGCGCCCTCTTGCTGCTTGTAGCTGGGGTCGTGTTCCTCGTCGACGACGATCAGGCGCAGCCGCGGCAGCGACGCGAACACCGCCATGCGCGTGCCCAGCAGAATGCGGGCCTGCCCGGCGTGCGCCATCAGCCAGCTGCGAAGCCGCTGCGCCGGTGTGAGGCCGCTGTGCATCGGGGCGACCGCCTGCTCGCCAAAGCGTTCTGTGAAGCGGGCCAGCAGCTGGGGCGTGAGGTTGATCTCCGGCACCATGACCAGGGCCTGGCTCTGCGGGTCCTGGGCCAGCATCCGTTCCACGGCGCTGAGGTAGACCTCGGTCTTGCCGCTGCCGGTGGCGCCGAACAGAAGAAAAGGGCCCGATTCGCCCGCGATGCGCGCCAACGCCTGCGCCTGTTCGCCCGTGGGCTGTGGCGCACGCAGCACGGCGGCCGGGGTGGTCTGGGCTACCCGGCGCTTGAGCCGGCGCGCGAGCTGTGTGGTGTCCAGGTCACGCAATTGCGGCGGCAACGCGGCCAGCGCCACCTCGCCAAGGCCACGCTGGTAGTAGCGTGCAGCAAACCCGACCAGCTGGCGCCAGGCGCCGGGCAGCGGGGCGAGCCCGTCGAGCACGCCGGCCACCGGACGCTCTTGATAACGGTCCGACGGTGCTCGCTCGCCCTTGCCGGGCTCGGCGTCCCACACCACCCCCATCACTTCGCGCTTGCCCAAGGGAACGCGCACCAGGGTTCCTGGCGCAAGTGCCAGCTCACTTTGATAGCTCAGCGGCCCAACCAGGCCGCTGTGCGCGGGGGTCGCCACGACAACGGGCACGCGGTGGAGCGTCGGCGGGCTCACTTAGCGTGTGCTCCTCATGCGGTTCCCAGCATTGCGTCGCAAGTGCCTGATTTGAAAGGGTTTTGAGAGAAGTCCAAGGCTCCTGTGGATAACTTTGTTGATAGAAGCCCCTGGAAGGGCGGAAGGCCTCGAAAAATCAAACACTTTCCTGGAATGCACGCAAAAAGAGCAAGAAATTTTCCTCAGGAAAATCAACCACTTGCGTTGAACCATGCAAGAAACCGCGGTGCGGCGCAGCAAAGTGCATTTCTGCCACCCGCAAATCGGCTTTTGTGCATAAGTCAAGCTCCAGTCACCGATTTTGGACATCGGGTGTGCTAGGGGTTTCCCCGATGACGCGTGGCGCGGCCGCTTGCTAGGCGGCGCGCAGTGCACGCGAATGCCCGTGAACCGCCTCCACCAGGGCGTCCACGTGGTCGGGCGGCGTGTGCTGGCTGATGCCATGGCCGAGGTTGAAGATGTGGGTGGGGCCGGTGCCCTCGCCGCGATGCGGTGTGCCGAAGCTGTCGAGCACCCGCCGGGCCTGTTGCTGCACTTGCTCAGGGGATGCGAACAGCACGTTGGGGTCGAGGTTGCCCTGCAGCGCCTTGCGCTCGCCCACCAGCGTGCGGGCACGGCCGAGGTTGACCGTCCAGTCGACGCCCAGCACATCGCAATCGAGCGCACCCATCTGCTCCAGCCACAGCCCGCCGCCCTTGGTGAACACGATGCGCGGGATGGTCGCGCCGGCGTGGGTACGGTGCAGTTGCGCCAGCACCCGTTCGGTGTAGGCCAGGCTGAACGCCTGGAACGCGCCGTCGGCCAGCACCCCGCCCCAGCTGTCGAAGATCATCACCGCTTGCGCGCCCGCCTCGATCTGGGCATTGAGGTAGGCCGCCACGGCATCGGCGTTGATCAGCAGCATGTGGTGCATCAGGTCGGGGCGGCTGTACAGCATGGTCTTGACCTGGCGGTAGTCGTCGGAGCCCGCGCCCTCGACCATGTAGCAGGCCAGCGTCCAGGGGCTGCCGGAAAAGCCGATCAGCGGCACCCGCCCGGCCAGCGCCCGTCGGATCGCGGTGACGGCATCGAACACATAGCGCAGCTTGTCCATGTCGGGCACGGCCAGTGCGCGCACGGCCGCTTCGTCACGCACCGGGTGCGCAAAGCGCGGCCCTTCGCCCAGCGCAAAGCTAAGGCCCAGGCCCATTGCGTCGGGCACGGTGAGGATGTCCGAGAACAGGATGGCGGCATCGAGCGCATAGCGCGCGAGCGGCTGCAGCGTCACCTCGGTGGCGTAGTCGGTGTTGGTGGCCAGGCCCATGAAACTGCCGGCGCGGGCACGGGTGGCACGGTACTCGGGCAGGTAGCGTCCGGCCTGGCGCATCAGCCACAAGGGCGTGTAATCGGTGGCTTGGCGCAGGCAGGCGCGCAGGAAGGTATCGTTCTGCAGGGGGGCGAAACTCATGCCTTGATTGTCGCAGGCGCGCCGGGCAAGTCGGCCGTTGCAAGCGGGGCAAGGTTTGCTGCGCTACTTCACAAGCGCGACAGGGCGGCCCGCAGTTGCGCCACAGACAAAATCTCTGAGAACACCACAGGTGGCTGCTTGCCCTGGTACAGCACATACACCGGCACGCCGCTGCGGCCCAGCGATTGCAGTGCGGCGGTGATGGCCGGGTCGCGCCGCGTCCAGTCAGCCCGCAGCAGCGTCACCTTGCGCTGCTTGAGGTCGGCGAGCAATTGCGTGTCGGCCAGCGTGGTTTTCTTGTTGTACTGGCAGGTGATGCACCAGGCCGCCGTGAAGTCCACGAACACTGGGTTGCCGGACGCAAGGATCTGCTCGACCCGGGCCGGGCTCCAGGCTTGCCAGATTCCGTCGGTGCGCGTGGTGGCGACGGGCGGCGGCTGCAGCAGCTGCGGCCACAGCACCCACGTCAGCGCGGCGAGGGCGGCCAGCGCCAACGTCGACAGCAGGCGGCGGGTGCGGCCCGCGAGGGTCAGCGCCCACACCAGCAGGCTGAGCGCGACCAGCAGCGCCAGCAGCGCGCCAGCCCCGTCGATGCCGGACTGCTGGCCCAGCACCCAGACCAGCCAGGCGACGGTGGCGAACATCGGAAAGGCCATCAGCTTGCGGAACACGTCCATCCACGCGCCGGGGCGAGGCAGCCAGCGCGCGACGGCCGGCACCGTGCTGGCCGCCAGGTAAGGCAAGGCCATGCCCAGCCCGAGCACCGCGAACACCAGCAGCGCCTGCGAGGGCGGCAGCACGATCGCCAGCCCGAGCGATGCGCCCATGAAGGGCGCGGTGCACGGCGAGGCGATCGCCACCGCAAGGACGCCCGACAGGAATGCGTTGCCCACCGGATGGCGAACATCGAGCGTGGCGACCGACGAGGGCAGCACGCCGGCGAACTCGAACACCCCCGCCAGGTTCAGGGCGATCAACGTGAACAGCGCGGCCAGGGCCGCCACCACCAGTGGCGACTGCAGCTGAAAGCCCCAGCCGAGTTGCTCGCCAGCGGCCCGCAGCCCCAGCATCGCCGCGCCCAGTGCTATGAAGGACAGCACCACGCCGGCGGTGTAGGCCAGACCGGTGACCCGGCGCGCGCGCGGCGGCTTGGAGGCGTCGGTGAAGGACAGCATCTTGATCGCCAGCACCGGGAACACGCAGGGCATGAGGTTGAGGATCATCCCGCCAAGCAGCGCGCCGGCCAGGGCTGCCAGCAGGCCGATGCCGGGGCCTGCGGGCCGCGCCGGCGCCGAGGCGGCATTGCGGCGCAGGGCGTCTTCCAGGGCAGTGGAGACGCCGGCGGGCGCCGCGACGGCGGGCCAGGCGCCGGCCACCTTCACCTCGGCGCGCCAGCTGGCGGTGCCGTCGGACAGCACCACCGGCATGACAGAGGGGCTGGCGCTGCGCTGGGCCGACAGCGGCACCCGCGCGGTCCACAGGGCGCCCTGCCATGCTTGCGTCCAGGCCGCCGCGGGCTCGATCACGCCGGCGGTCTCGGGGAAAAATTCCAGGCGCTTGCCCCGGGCCTGGACGGGCAGGCCCTCCACCTGCAGGGCCAGGGCGCCACCGTCGATGCGGGCCACGCTGCCGGGGATGGCGCCGTCCGTCGCCTGCACGACGGCGCGGGGTTGCGCCTTGAAGGCGGCCTCGAACTGCGCTGTGTTCAAGGCCGTGGAGCCCTCGACCGGCAGCTTCAGGGTGAATTCGCCGTCCTCCGGAATGCATTCGGTGCGGCACACCAGCCAGGTGGCCTTGAGCCCGACCTGCAACTGAGCCCCGAGCAGCCCGGGCTTGAAATCTGGCGAGATGGTCAGTGGCACTGGCAGCAGCACCGTGCCTTCGTAGCCGTAATTGGCCAGGTTGCCCACCGGCAGCTTTTGCGGCGTCGGCCAGGCGATCTCGCCGGCGGTGACGCCGTTGGGCAGCGACCAGGCCAGCACGGTAGGCAGCCCGGAGTCGCCCGGGTTCTTCCAGTAGGTGTGCCAGTGCGGCTGGTGGGTGATCCGCAGGCCCAGCCAGACCGGCTTGCCGGGCGCGACGCCCTCGGGGGCATGGGCCAGCAGCTCGGCGCGCACGCGCTCGGTGGTGACCACGGGCTTGGCTGCGCCGCCCGTGAACTGGGCTGCGGCCGGCACAGGGAGCAGGGCTGCGGCCAGCAGCGCCAGAAGGAACAGTCGGATCAGGGGCATGAAAAGGGAAACGCGCATCTGAGGTTTCTGAGCTCGGCCATGCGCCCGAGTTCCGGTCGCGCCGAGCAGCACCGTCGCGGAAGGCCTTGACGATCGTTGCGGCGCAACGGGTCGGCGGTCATGGCTTGCATTGTCGCGGTTCGGCGCGGAGCCGGCCGTTGTGGGTTCTTTGTGGGGAACCGTCTCAGCGCGGCAAGGGCAAGGCTGTCTTGTAGCGCACCTGCTTGAGCGCAAAGCTGGAGCGGATCTTCTCCACGCCCGGGATCGGCGTGAGCTGGTTCAGGATGAAGCGCTCCAGGGCGGCGATGTCGGCGACGGCGACGCGAATCAGGTAGTCGCTGTCGCCCGTCATCAGATAGCACTCCATCACCTCGTCGTGCTCGGCGATGCGCCGCTCGAACTCGGCCAGGGCCTCGCGTGACTGGGCTTTGAGGCTGATGGAGATGAACACGTTCAGGCCCAGTCCCAGCAGCTTGGGGTCGACCAAGGCCACGTAGCGCTGGATCACGCCGGCCGATTCGAGCGCGCGCACCCGCGCCAGGCAGGGCGAGGGCGAGAGGTGGACCCGCCGCGCCAGGGCTACATTGGTCAGCGAGCTGTCCTGCTGAAGCTCGGCCAGGATGCGCAGGTCGATGTTGTCCAGCTGCATTTGTTCTGCCAAATGGCTAAAGCTCGGCATCTTATGCCGTAGCGCGACGGCGATGCCGCGATTTCGGCTCCAAATGCGGCTTCGCCAGCCCTAGAGTGAGAGGCCTTCCGGAAGCCTTTCATGACCGACCACAGCATCCGCCGCTATCTTTCCGCCAGCGAGGACGTTGACCTCGACCCGCAGGAGACCGCCGAATGGCGCGACGCCCTGCTGGCGCTGGTGACCAACGAGGGCCCGGAGCGTGCCCGCTTCATCCTGGACGAGCTGGCCGTGATCGGCCGCGGCCCGCAGGTGGGCTGGTCGCCCGAGCTGGTGACGCCCTATGTCAACACCATCCCGGTCGAGCGCCAGCCCGTGTTCCCGGGCGATCTGGCCATCGAGGAGCGGCTGGCCTCCCTGATGCGCTGGAACGCGCTGGCCATGGTGGCGCGGGCCAATAGCGCCTATGGCGAGCTGGGCGGCCACATCGCCAGCTATGCCAGCGCCGCCGACCTGTTCGAGGTGGGTTTCAACCATTTCTTCCAGGCCCGCAACGCGCTTCACGGCGGCGACCTCGTGTTCTTCCAGCCCCACAGCGCTCCCGGCGTCTATGCCCGCGCGTTCCTGGAAGGGCGCCTGACCGAGCAGGACCTGGCGCACTACCGGCAGGAGATCACCGCGCCGCAGCAGGGCGCGCGCGGCCTGTCGAGCTATCCGCATCCCTGGCTGATGCCCGACTTCTGGCAGTTCCCCACCGGCTCGATGGGCATCGGCCCCATCAGCTCGATCTACCACGCGCGATTCATGCGTTACCTCACGCACCGCAGCCTGCTCGATTGCCAAGCCCGCAAGGTCTGGGGCGTGTTCGGCGACGGCGAGATGGACGAGCCCGAGAGCATGAGTGCGCTGACCCTGGCCTCGCGCGAGAAGCTCGACAACCTGGTGTGGGTGGTCAACTGCAACCTGCAGCGGCTGGACGGCCCGGTGCGCGGCAACGGGCGAATCGTCGACGAGCTGGAAAAGCTGTTTCGCGGCGCCGGCTGGAACGTGACCAAGCTGCTGTGGGGCAGCGACTGGGACGGCCTGTTCGCCCGTGACACCACGCAGGTGCTGGTCAAGGCCTTCGCCCACACGGTGGACGGCCAGATGCAGACCTTCGCGGCCAAGGACGGGCGCTTCAATCGCGAGACCTTCTTCGGCCAGAACGAGGCGCTGGCGCGGCTGGCGCAGGGCATGACCGACGAGCAGATCGACCGCCTCAAGCGCGGCGGGCACGACCTGGTCAAGATCCACGCCGCCTATGCGGCCGCCGCCGCGCACCGCGGCCAGCCGACGGTGATCCTGGCCCACACGAAAAAGGGCTACGGCATGGGCACGGCCGGCCAGGGCCGCATGACGACCCACAGCCAGAAGAAGCTGGACGATGCGGCCTTGCTGGCGTTTCGCAACCGCTTCAACCTGCCGCTGTCGGACGAACAGGCAACTGGCCTGGCCTTCCACAAGCCGGCGCAAGACAGCGCCGAGCTGCGGTACCTGCACGAGCGGCGCAATGCGCTGGGCGGGTACCTTCCGCAGCGCACTTCGCAATGCCCGGTGCTGCAGGTGCCGCCGCTCGCCAGCTACGCGCAGTTCGCGGTGGCGGCCGGCGGCAAGGAGATGTCCACCACCATGGCCTTCGTGAGGATGCTGGGCAACCTGATGAAGGACGGCAAGCTCGGCCCCCGGGTGGTGCCCATCGTCGCCGACGAGGCCCGCACTTTCGGCATGGCCAACCTGTTCAAACAGGTGGGCATCTATTCCAGCGTGGGCCAGCGTTACGAGCCGGAGGACATCGGCTCGGTGCTGTCCTACCGCGAGGCGCTGGACGGGCAGATATTGGAAGAAGGCATCAGCGAGGCCGGCGCGATCGCCAGCTGGACGGCCGCGGCCACAAGCTACAGCGTGCACGGCCTGCCGATGCTGCCCTTCTACATCTACTACTCTATGTTCGGCTTTCAGCGGGTGGGCGACGCCATCTGGGCGGCGGCCGACCAGCGCGCGCGCGGCTTCCTGCTGGGCGCCACCTCGGGCCGCACCACGCTGGGCGGCGAAGGTCTGCAGCACCAGGACGGCAGCAGCCATCTGGTGGCCGCCACCATTCCCAACTGCAAGGCCTGGGATCCGGCCTTTGCCGGCGAGATGGCGGTGATTGTCGACCAGGGCATGCGCGAGATGCTGGTGGACCAGCAGGACGTCTTCCACTACATCACGCTGATGAACGAGAACTACGCACAGCCGGACCTGCCGGCCGATGCGCGCGAAGGCGTGCTGCGCGGCGCCTACCGGTTTGCAAACTATGGCGAGGGCCCGGCCCGTGTCACGCTGCTGGGTTCCGGCGCGATCCTCAACGAGGTGATCGAGGCCGCGCGCCGGCTGGCCAGCGAAGGCATCGCCAGCGAGGTGTTCAGCGTCACCAGTTGGAGCGAGCTGGCACGCGACGGCATCGCCTGCGAGCAGCGGGCCATCCAGGGTGCACCCGACACGCTCCCCTATCTGCACGTCGCGCTCGGCGAGGGCCGCGCACCGCTGATCGCCGCGACCGACTATGTGCGCGCCGTGCCGGAGTCGATCCGTGCGTTTGTTCCCGAGGGGCGGCGCTACATCACGCTGGGCACCGACGGTTTCGGCCGCAGCGACACGCGGGCGGCGCTGCGGCGCTTTTTCCAGGTGGATGCCCAGGCCGTGTGCCAGGCCGTGCGTCACGCGCTGCGTTGAAGCTCAGCGCAGGGGGGCGATGCGCCACACGGTGTTGCCCACGTCGTCGGCCACCAGCACGCCGCCGCGCCCATCGAGCGCCACGCCCACAGGGCGGCCCCAGGCCCGCAGCTCGGGGCTGAGAAATCCGCCAAGGAATGTCTTCGGTGGACCCACGGGCGCGCCGTTGGCAAAGGGAATGAACACCACCTCGTAGCCCACCAGTGGCCGCCGGTTCCAGGAGCCGTTTTCGCCGACGTTGCTGTTGGAGCCGACGGTGGCGTACAGCCGGCGCCCGTCGGGGCTGGCAAGCAGGTTCTTGGTCCAGTGGTGGTTTCGGCTGGCCGGCAGATCGGTCACGCCCTGGGGTGGGGCGTCGATGCGAAGTGCGCCCGCGCGGTACGGGAAGCGGACGCTGCCGTCAGCGTTCGCAACGTACAGCTGGTCACCGACCAGGCCCATGCCGAAGGGGGAGTGCAGCTGCTGCACAAAGACTGAGCGCGTCTCGGCCACACCGTCACCATCGGTGTCGCGCAGCAAGGTGATGCGATCGGCGCTGGGGGTGACCGCACCGGCCCGCTTCATCACCAGCGATGTGACCCACGCCCGCAGGCCCCACGCTTGGCCGCCGGGGGCGGCCGGCTTGTCGCTTTCGGCCACCAGCACGTCGCCGTTGGGCAGCACGTACACCCAGCGTGGATGGTCTAAGTCGGTGGCCAGCGCGGTGACTCGCCGGCCGGGCGGCGCTGTGGGCTGCTGGCCCCGCGGCCAGCCCACGGCGGGTGCAACGCTCACGGTCGGCAGCAGGCCGCGTTGTGGCGCCGGCAGCTGGGGCGAGAGCCGCCTGTAGGCGTCAGCCCCACGCGCAAGGCCTCTCGTGCTCGACCGGCCCGGGCCGTACCGCCTAAGATCGCAGGATGACGTTTAAATCCCGATTCTGGGCCGACCTCAGTACGCGCGAGTTCGCCCAGCGGCAGGTCAATGGCCTGGCCGCCGAGACCGTTGCCGTATTGCCGGTGGGCGCCGTCGAGCAGCATGGCCCCCACCTGCCGGTGAGCGTCGATGCCACGCTGGTCGATGGGGTGGTGGCTGCCTGCCTTGCGCATCTGGCGCCTGACGTGCCGGTGCTGTTCCTGCCGACCCAGTCGGTCGGCACGAGCCAAGAGCACATCCGATTTCCAGGCACGCTCACGCTCACTCCTCAGACGCTGATGCGGGTGTGGACCGAGATCGGCGAATCGGTAGCGCGGGCTGGCGTGACCAAGCTGGTGCTGTTCAACACCCACGGCGGGCAGGTCAGCGTGATGGACATCGTGGCGCGCGAGTTGCGCACGCGCTGCGACATGCTGGTGTATTCGGTCAACTGGTGGAGCCTGCCGCTGGGCGACGCGGTGAACGGTCAATTCAGCGCCCAGGAGCACCGGTTCGGCATGCATGCGGGCGACATCGAGACCTCGATGATGCTGGCGCTGCGTCCGCAGTTCGTCGACATGGCGCAGGCACGGGACTTTCATTCGAGCTCGCAGGACCGCGCGGCGCGCTATCCCATCCTGGGCAACGGCACGAGCGCCAAGCTCGGCTGGCACATGCAGGACTACAACGCCCAGGGCGCCGCCGGCAACGCCACGCTGGCCACGGCCGACAAGGGCCGAGCGGTGGTCGAGGCGGCCGGCCGCCAGCTCGCTGCGCTGCTGGCGGAGGTGGCGCAGCTGCCGCTGTCGACCTTGGTGGCGAGACCGGCCCAGCCGGAGTGATCGCAGGCCGTCTGCAGCGTCCTACGCCAGCTTGCGAGGCCGCCGACGGCGCCGCCCGGTGTGCGGCCTAGATTGGAATCCGCACCGGCCGCCGGCCGGTCATCCATGAAGGAGCCGCAATGGCAACCGTTGCTGAAACGATGACACGGGGTGTGCGCACCCTGACCCCGCAGGACTCGGTCGTGAAAGCCGCCCAGGCCATGGCCGAACTCAACGTGGGCGCCATTCCCGTCTGCGACGGCGAGCGCCTGGTCGGCATGGTCACGGACCGCGACATTGTGTTGCGCGGTGTGGCTCGCGAGATCGACCCGGTCGGATGCAAGCTGTCGGACGTGATGAGTGGCCATGTTCGTACGGTGCACGAAGGTGTCGACGTCGACGACGTGCTGGCCGAGATGGGATCGGCCCAGATCCGACGCATGCCGGTGGTCGACAGCCGGGATCGGCTGGTGGGAATCATCTCGCTGGGCGACATCGCGGCCAAGAATCCCACTTCCGACACCGATGTTGCCGCCTCGCTAGGGGACATCTCGGAGCCGGCCGAGCCGGATCGCTCCGGCGGCAAGGCCAGTGCGCAGCGTCAGAAGGCGTGAGACGCGGGTCAGTAGGGCGCTAAGCTTGCCCCATGCGAATCGAAACCCTGAGGCAGCGACTGCGCGAGTTGCAGGCCGGCCCCGCGCACGAGCGGCGGGTGCTGCGCCTGTGGTCGCAGGCCTTGCCGCAGCACAGCGGCCGCCGCCGCATTGAAGACTTTATGCCGCGCCCGCTGCGCGACGCCTTGCCTGCGTTGGCGCTTGAACTGGCCGGCTTGGCACGTCTGCGCTCGGCCCACCCCGGCGCTGACGGATCCGAGCGCTTGCTGGTGGATCTGGCCGACGGTCAGACGGTGGAAAGCGTGCTGCTGCCGCGCGACGGCCTGTGTGTGTCCACACAGGTGGGGTGTGCGGTGGGATGCGTGTTCTGCATGACCGGGCGTGAGGGACTTGTGCGGCAGCTCGATAGCGGCGAGATCGTGGCGCAGGTGGCGTTGGCCCGTGGGCGTCGACCTGTCAAGAAGGTGGTGTTCATGGGCATGGGCGAGCCGGCACACAACCTCGACAACGTGCTGGAAGCCATCGACCTGCTGGGGACCGTGGGCAACATCGGTCACAAGAGCCTGGTGTTTTCCACCGTGGGCGATCCGCGCGTGTTCGAGCGCCTGCCGCAAGGCCGCGTCAAGCCAGCGCTCGCCTTGTCCCTGCACACCACCCGCGCCGAACTGCGCGCGCAGTTGCTGCCGCGCGCACCGCGCATCTCGCCCGAGCAACTGGTGGCCGAGGGCGAGCGCTACGCGCGTGCCACCGGCTATCCGATCCAGTACCAGTGGACGCTGATCGAAGGCGTGAACGACGGTGACGACGAACTCGACGGCATCGTGCGCCTGCTGGCTGGCAAGTACGCGGTGATGAACATGATTCCGTTCAACAGCGTCGATGGCCTGTCGTTCCAGAGGCCGTCATGGGAGCGCGCCGCCGCGATCGCGCGCAGCCTGCACCGGCGCGGCGTGCTGACCAAGCTGCGGCAGTCGGCGGGCCAGGACGTCGAGGGTGGCTGCGGGCAACTGCGCGCACGGTCCCGCCGGGTGATTCCGGTGTACCCGCTTGTGAACTGAGCGGCCGAAAAAATGGACGCCGAAGCGTCCAGTCGAATCGGCCCGTGTGTGCTCAGTGGTTAGCGCCGCCGGCGCTGCTCTGGGTCTTGGCGCGGTTCTGGCTTCGCGCCTGTCCGCCCTTGCGGCCGGCTTCTCGCGCTTCTTCCGAACTGAACTCATGCGCTGTGCCTTTTTCGTGCGCAGCGCGACCGCCTTGGCTAGCGATTTCACGCTGGCGCGTCGGGTTCATCGATGCGAAGCCGCGATTGGAGCTTCCGCTCTTGCCGCTGGGGTTGCTGGGTGTCATGGTGATGCTCCTTGAGTCAGGCGTGGTGGATTCCATGACCAGTACCACTGCACCGGCCATGCATGCATTGAGCGATTGGTGGGTGTGCGGTCTCGTCAGGATGGGAAGCAGAGCTTAGTAGGACGAAACCCCGCGCTCCGACCAGACGCGCCCTGCACGAGTTCCCCGGTCAGATGCGCTCTAGCTTGGCGCCACGCAGGCGATCGAGAAGGGCTTGGGCTTGCGGTGGCGCGGCACCTGCGCGGTCATCGTCGCGCAAGCTGGCAACTAGGCGGGTGATCTGTGCGGTTTGGGGCAACACCGGTCCCAGGAAACGGGCCCTCGGGCCCTGTGCGATGAGCAGGGTGGGGAAGGTTTCGATGTCGATGTCGCCCACCTCATCGGCCTGGTCTTCGATGTCGACCCAGGCGAAACGCAGGCCCGGGTGCATGGCCGCGAGCTGCTCAAGTGCCGGCCGCCAGTCGCGGCATGTGCCGCACCACTGGGCGCACAGGCAGATCACTAGCCATTCTTCGGCGGCGGAGGAAGGCGCAAAAGCGGTGCTCATGGTGAGGTTTGCAAGCGCAGTGTACTGGGGGACTCAAGCGTGGGTGACCGCATCGGCCCATGATGCGGTCACCAGGTGCGCGATGCGATCGAAGCTCAGCAGACTCAAGTGTTGAGCCCGTGGGCCGCATGCGGCTCAAAGGTGAACCTGGCCGTCGATGCAGGTGACCGAGTGGCCGCCGACCCAGAGCGTGTCGGGCGATGCGGCTTCGCGCTCGACGTGGACGCGGCCGGCCCTGTGCAAGGCCGTGCCCTGGCTCGCAACGTAACGCTCAGGTGCCAGGCCGGCGGCAATCAGCCATTGGCCGAGGGCAGCGTTGAGGCTGCCGGTGACCGGATCTTCGGTCAGGCCGTCGGCGCCCGGAAAAAAGGCTCGCACCTCGAACGCGCAGTCGCCCTGCGAATGGGGACCTGCGACACCAACGAACAAGTCCGCCAGCAGCGTGCGGTCAGGGCGCAGCGACAGCACCTGCTCGGCCGACCGCAGTACGACGGCGCGCCAGCCGGGGCCGTTGTCGCACCAGGCATGGTGGGCGATCTCGGCGCGGGCTATACCCAGACCGCGTGCGATGCGGTCGACGTCTGCCTCATCCAGTGGGCCGCTGCGCAGGAGCGGGGGAGCGGCGAAGGACAATCGCAGTCCGTCGCGCCTCAGCCGCACGAGGCCGACGCCGCATTCCTGCACGATCCGTGCGCCCTTGGGTTTCCCCCCGGCTTCCAACCAGGCGTGGCAGCTGCCCAGGGTCGGATGACCGGCGAAGGGCAGCTCGCGGCCTGGGCAGAAGATGCGCAAGCGGTAATCGGCCTCGGGGTGCAGCGGTGGCAGCAGGAGCGTGGCCTCGGACAGGTTCGTCCAATCGGTGAAACGCTGCATGTCGTAGGGCGTCAGGCCGGTGCCGTCAAGCACCACGGCGAGCGGATTGCCGAGGTAGGGCGTGTCGGTGAACACGTCGACCTGCTTGAAAGGGCGTGTTGTCATCGCAGCACTTTAACGCTGGCCTTGGCGCCAGCGCGCAGAGTCGAGCTGGGTCCGGTCGCGCTGCGCACTACGACGCGCTCAACGCCTCCCAGCGCTCCAGAGCGGCCATCAAGTGCTCCTCGATCTGAACACCGCGCGTGGCAAGAGCGGCGGCCAGTGCGCCGTCGCTGCCGTAGAGGCTGCCGTCAGCCAGTTGCCCCTGGATCGACGTCTGCTCGCGCTCCAGCGACTCGATGAGGGTCGGCAGCGACTCGAGCTCACGTTGCTCCTTGTAGCTGAGCTTTCGGCGTGTCGAGGGGATGTTGGCGGGCGACGATCCGTTGGCGACGTTCGTGATCGACGGAGCAGGTGACGTTTCGGATGCGGCTGCGGGCGCGGGCGCGGGCGCGGGCGCAGAAGTGGACTGCGCCTTGGCCGCGGCACGGCGAGACTGGGTCAGCCAGTCGATGACGCCGCCTTCGTATTCGCGCCAGCGGCCATCGCCCTCAAAGGCGATCGTGCTGGTGACCACGTTGTCCAGGAACGTGCGGTCATGACTGACCAGGAACACGGTGCCGTCGTAGTCCTGCAGAAGTTCCTCGAGCAGCTCGAGGGTGTCGATGTCCAGGTCATTCGTCGGCTCGTCCAGCACCAGAACATTGGCCGGTCGTGCGAACAGACGAGCCAGCAGCAGCCGATTGCGTTCGCCCCCGGAGAGTGAGCGCACCGGTGAGCTCGCGCGGGCGGGCGAGAAGAGAAAATCGGCCAGGTAGCTCTTGACGTGCTTGCGCTGCGCGCCGATCTCGATCCACTCGCTGCCCGGGCTGATGAAGTCCTCCAGCGTCGCGTCGAGGTCAAGCGCATTGCGCATCTGGTCGAAGTAGGCGACTTGCAGGTTCGCGCCCTGGCGGACCGTCCCCGAGTCGGGCTGCAATTCGCCGAGGATCAGCTTGAGCAGCGTGGTCTTTCCCGCGCCATTGGGCCCTATCAAACCCACCTTGTCGCCGCGAAGAATGGTGGCTGAGAACTGCCGCACTACAGTGCGCACCTGCGCAGGCTCGCCAAACGACTTCGTCACATCGGCCAACTCGGCCACGATCTTGCCGCTCGGAGCGCCGGACGCAACATCAAGCTTGACGCCCCCGAGGGCATCGCGCCGCGCGACCCGACTGCGGCGCAATTGCTCCAGTCGGTTGATCCGACCCTGTGCGCGGGTACGCCTGGCCTCCACGCCCTTCCGGATCCAGGTTTCCTCTTGCGCCAGGAGCTTGTCCGCCTTGGCATTGATCACGAGCTCTTGCGCCAGCTGCTCCTCCTTGAGCACCTGGTAGCGACTGAAATTGCCTGCATACGAGCGAAGTCGTCCCCGATCAAGTTCGACGATGCGAGTCGCGACCCGATCCAGAAAAGCGCGGTCATGGGTAATCGTGATCACACTGCCATCGAAATCCAGCAGCAGATCTTCCAGCCATTCGATGGCATCGAGGTCGAGGTGGTTTGTCGGCTCGTCGAGCAGCAGCACGTTGGGCCGGCGCACCAGCGCCTGTGCGAGCGCTACCCGCTTGCGTGCGCCGCCAGAGAGGGTGTCGATCCGGGCATTGCCATCGAGCCTCAGGCGGTGAAGCGTCTCGTCGATCCGCTGCTCCCAGGTCCAGCCGTCCTGCGCCTCGATCTGTTGTTGCAGTTGGTCAAGCTGCGCATGCCCAGCGCTGTATTTGGCGATCATTTCCAACAAGGGCGCCAGTCCTTCCTGGACACACTCGGCAACAGATGCGGTGGGCGCGAGCTGCGGCTCCTGCGCAACGTAGGCGATCTGGAGGCCTTGTTGCAACTGCAGCACACCGTCGTCGGCCACCTCAAGTCTTGCAACAATTTTCAGCAGGGAGGACTTGCCCGCACCGTTGCGCCCAATGAGGCCGACCCTTTCGTCGGCCTCCAGTGCGAAATCGGCGTGATCGAGAAGCGGAACGTGCCCGTAGGCAAGCTGAGCGTTGGAAAGTGTTAGTAGGGCCATGGCAATGTCGGCCGCGAGAGTAGCACTCCACGAGCTCCATGCTGAAGGCGTTTACGCCGGCGGTGGCAGGGCCTCTAAAGCCTGGCTTATCGGGCCACGCTGCTGGCCGGCTCGCCAGAAGCGCAGAATCCATCGGAGCGGGCCATGCCAGACTCGCGGCGCCGCTTCAATCGGGGTGGCGTGGCCTGATCGGTTCGGCGGGCTTGGTCGGGCACTTGGTCGCGCAAGATGCTTGGCGAGCACGGCAGGAAGCATTTTTTTTGGTATAGAATCTTAGGCTGCGCAGAAATTTAAGCGGCCTTGCAACACGTAGAGCCTCTTTAAACAGCGCAGAGCCGAGTCAAGTGGCATATAAATCCACAAAGTTTGACGGATCTCTAAAAACCGTGTGATAATTCGAGGCTTCGCTGATCGCAGCGAGCTGAGGCGGGAAGAGGGTAGCGAGAGCGCTTTCTGACTGCTGGGATCCTTAACAATACACAGCCGATAAGCGTGGGCGTTTGAGTGGCGATTGCCAGGTTCTTCGGAACTATCAAACGCTCATGAGAATAGAAGTGAAGTTCACTTCAATTCC
>CANJQN010000015.1 GCA_947476465.1 Comamonadaceae bacterium
AGCTCACTCACCGTTCGGGCTGAGCCTGTCGAAGCCTCGCACTTGCACTCGCATGCCCTTCGACAGGCTCAGGGCGAACGGAAATTCCACCGAGGCCGCCCCTTTGTCTTTGTATCACCCGATCAATTTATTCCGGACACCAGTGCGCGCAAGCGGGAATCCATGCGGTGGCGGCGCGCAGCGACGGCCCGTGTCGCGCCGGATGGACCGCGCTCCTGGATCCCCGCCTGCGCGGGGATGACAGTGAGGGGTTCGCGGGGATGACAGTAGGGGGTGCGCGGGGATGACAGCAAGCGGCGTCAAAAGAGATCCAGGTTCGTCGGCGCCGGCTCTGCCACATGCGGCGGCACGCCCTGCGCCTCTGGCGAATCCACCTTGGCCAGTTTGCCCACCCGCACACCCAGCAGCCGCAGCTTGCGCGACAGGTCCACCCGCTTGAGGCACTGGCCGGCCACGCGGCGCAGCGTCTTCGCGTCGGCGGTGAAGTGCTCCAGAGTCTGGTCGCGCGTGGCGATACGAAAGTCGTCGTAGCGCAGCTTGATGCCGATGGTCTTGCCGACATAGCCCTTGCGCTGGAGGTCGGCAGCCACGCGCTCGCACAGGTCGGTGAAGATCGCGCCGAGCTCGGTGCGGTCGCGCGCCGCGTGCAGGTCGCGCTCGAAAGTCGTCTCGCGGCTCATCGAGACCGGCTCGCTCTCGGTCACCACCGGCCGGTCATCGCGGCCCCAGGCGGCGTCGTGCAGCCACGCGCCGTAGCTGCGGCCGAAGTGTTCGACCAGCCAGTCGCGCTCGCGGGCCGCGATGTCGCCGATGGTCAGCAGGCCCAGGGCATGGAGCTTTGCCTCGGCCTTGGGGCCGATGCCATTGATCTTGCGTACCGCCAGCGGCCAGATACGCGTTTGCACATCCTGCTCATAGACGAGCGAGATGCCATTGGGCTTGTCGAACTCGCTGGCCATCTTGGCGATCAGCTTGTTGGGCGCGACGCCGATGGAGCAGGTCAGACCGGTGTTCTGGAAGATCGATTTCTGGATCAGGCGCGCCAGCACACGCCCGCCCTCACGCTGGCCGCCAGGCACGTCGGTGAAGTCGATGTAGACCTCGTCGACGCCACGGTCCTCCACCAGCGGGGCGATCTCGCGGATGGTGTCCTTGAAGGCGCGCGAGTAGCGGCGAACTTCGTCGAAATCGACCGGCAGCACCAGCGCCTGCGGGCACAGCCTGGCCGCCTTCATCATGCCCATGGCCGAGCCGACGCCGAAGGTGCGGGCGGCATAGGTGGCGGTGGTGATGACGCCGCGGCCCACGTAGTCCTTGAGCAGCGGGAACTCGGCGGGCGAAATCTCCGACAGCGGCAGGCCGGCATGGCGTTCGCGCAGCAGATCGTCGATGCGGCGCCGCCCGCCGCCGATCACCACCGGCAGGCCCTTGAGCTGGGGATAGCGCAGCAACTCCACGGACGCAAAGAAGGCGTCCATGTCCAGGTGGGCGATGCGGCGGGGGCGGCCTTGGGTGCTGCTCATCGAATGCATATTCTTGCACTCGCAAGGTTTGCCGTGCACGCCCACGCTACGGCTCGCTGCGCATTGCCGGGGACTGGATTCCCGCCTGCGCGGGAATGACGGATTTTGTGTCATCCCCGCGCAGGCGGGGAACCAGGCGCGCGGTACTTCCGGCGCGACAGGTTCAGTACGTCCCTGGCAAAAGAATGCCCTGGTCCACCGCCTTGATGTCCGTGCGCCCGCAAAACGCCATGGTGATGTCCAGCTCCTTGTGGATGATGTTCAGCGCCTGCGTGACACCCGCCTGGCCCATCGCACCCAGGCCCCACAGCATGGCGCGGCCGATGTAGGTGCCCTTGGCCCCCAGGGCGACGGCCTTGAGCACGTCCTGGCCGCTGCGGATGCCGCCGTCGAAGTGAACTTCGATGCGCGAACCCACCGCGTCGACGATGGCCGGCAGCGCGGCGATGGACGAGGGTGCGCCATCGAGTTGGCGCCCGCCATGGTTGGACACGATGATCGCGTCGGCGCCGGTCTCCACCGCCAGACGGGCATCCTCGGCGTCCAGGATGCCTTTGAGAATCAGCTTGCCGCCCCAGCGCTGCTTGATCCACTCGATGTCCTTCCAGCAGAGGGCCTGGTCGAACTGCTCGGCCGTCCAGGACGACAGCGAGGACAGGTCGCCGACATTCTTGGCATGGCCCACGATGTTGCCGAAGCTGCGCCGCGGCGTGCCCAGCATGCCCAGGCACCAGCGCGGCTTGGTGGCCAGGTTCAAGAGGTTGGGCCACGTGGGCTTGGGCGGCGTGGACAGGCCGTTCTTGATGTCCTTGTGCCGCTGGCCCAGCACCTGTAGGTCGAGCGTGACCACAAGCGCCGAGCAGTGGGCGGCCTTGGCGCGGTCGATCAGGCGTTCCATGAAGTCGCGGTCGCGCATCATGTACAGCTGGAACCAGAACGGGTGGCCGCCTGTGCCGTGGGAGACGTCTTCGATCGAGCAGATGCTCATGGTGGACAGCGTGAACGCAATGCCGAAGGCTTTGGCCGCGCGTGCCGCCAGGATTTCGCCGTCGGCGTGGAACATGCCGGTGTTGCCGGTGGGCGCGATGGCCACCGGCATGGCCACGTCCTGGCCGACCATGGTGGTGCGCGTGGTGCGCCCTTCCATGTTCACCGCCACGCGCTGGCGCAAGAGAATGTTCTTGAAATCAGCTTCGTTGGCGCGGTAGGTGCTCTCGGTCCATGAGCCGGCGTCGGCATAGTCGTAGAACATGCGCGGCACGCGCTTTTTGGCCAAGACGCGCAGGTCTTCGATGTGGGTGATCACGGGCACGGCTTATCTCCTGGAAAGGCAGACGAATGCTAGCCGAGACGATGCGGCTGGCTGCGGCCAGCCCCCAGCAGCTTCATCAGTTCGTCCGGCCCGACCGGTTTGACCAGATGCGCATCGAAGCCCGCCTCCATGCTGCGCCGCCGGTCCTCTTGCTGGCCCCAGCCCGACACTGCGACCAGCCGCACCGCCTTGCCCCACGGCAGGGCGCGGATGCGCTGGCAGGCTTCGTAGCCATTGAGCCGGGGCATGCCCAGATCGAGCACCACCGCGTCCGGACGAAGTTGTTCGGCCTTTTCGACGCCCTCCAGCCCGTCGTAGGCGGTGGCGGTGCGGCAGCCCATGATTTTCAGCACCTCGGCCAGCGTGTCGGCTGCGTCCTGGTTGTCGTCGACCACCAGGACGTGCAGCGATGCCGGGGCGGCTTGTTCGGTCATGGGCGGATCAAGCCAGGCGGGTGCGGTGCCGCGCGATTTGCGCCAGTACCTGCCGGGGGGCGGTGCCGCCCAGCACATCGCGCGCGTTCACCGAGCCGCGCAGCGACAGCACTTCGTACACGTCGGGCTCGATCGCCGCGTTGAAGCGCTTGAGCTCGACCAAGGGCAGCTGGGCCAGGTCCATCTGCAACTGGGTGGCCGTCTTGACCGCGTGGGCCACCGTTTCGTGGGCATCGCGAAACGGCAGGCCCTTTTTCACCAGATAGTCGGCCAGGTCGGTGGCGGTGGCGTAGCCGCGCAGCGCGGCGCGCTCCATGGCCTGTGGCATCACGGTGATGCCGCCGACCATCTCGGCGAAGATGCGCAGCGTGTCCTTGAGCGTGTCGACCGTGTCAAACAGTGGCTCCTTGTCTTCCTGGTTGTCCTTGTTGTAGGCCAGCGGCTGGCCCTTCATGAGGGTGATCAGGCCCATCAGGTGGCCCACCACGCGGCCGGTCTTGCCGCGCGCCAGCTCGGGCACGTCGGGGTTCTTCTTCTGCGGCATGATCGACGAGCCAGTGGTGAAGCGGTCGGCCAGCTCGATGAAGCCGAAGTTCTGCGACATCCACAAAATCAGTTCTTCTGAAAAGCGCGAGATGTGCACCATGGCCAGCGCGGCGGCGGCGGTGAACTCGATGGCGAAGTCGCGGTCGCTCACGGCGTCCAGCGAGTTCTGGCACACGCCTTCCATGCCCAGGGTGCGGGCCACCAGCTCGCGATCGAGCGGGTAGCTGGTGCCGGCCAGGGCGGCGGCGCCCAGCGGCAGGCGGTTGACGCGCCGGCGCACATCGGCCATGCGTTCGGCGTCGCGCGAAAACATCTCCACATAGGCCAGCATGTGATGGCCGAAGCTCACCGGCTGCGCCACCTGCAGGTGGGTGAAACCGGGCATGATGACTTCGACGTTTTTCTCGGCGATCTCCAGCAGGGCTTTTTGCAGGTCGGTCAGCAGGACGGCGATCAGGTCGATCTCACCGCGCAGCCACAACCGCACGTCGGTGGCAACCTGGTCGTTGCGGCTGCGGCCGGTGTGCAGGCGCTTGCCGGCGTCGCCCACCAGCTGGGTCAGGCGCGCCTCAATGTTCAGGTGCACGTCTTCCAGGTCGAGCTTCCATTCGAACTCGCCGGCCTCGATCTCTTGGGCGATCTGTGCCAGGCCGCGCTCGATAGCGGCGTGGTCTTCCTGGGCGATGATTCCCTGGGCCGCCAGCATGGCCGCATGGGCCAGCGAGCCCTGGACGTCGGCGCGCCACAGCCGCTTGTCGAAGAAAACGCTGGAGGTGTAGCGTTTGACCAGATCGCTCATGGGTTCGCTGAAAAGAGCGGACCAGGCCTGGGACTTTTGATC
Organism: Comamonadaceae bacterium; assembly: GCA_947476465.1. Classification (GTDB taxonomy): domain Bacteria; phylum Pseudomonadota; class Gammaproteobacteria; order Burkholderiales; family Burkholderiaceae_C; genus Ramlibacter. The sequence continues at coordinate 4,657 of CANJQN010000015.1, forward strand.
GAGTTGGTTGTGCGACATGGGCTGGGGGAATAATCGGGGCCTGAACCGTCAACACCCATGCGCTGGAGCCCGCCCCCGATGAAGGACGCACAAATTTTATCGGCCTTCGGTGACCTGCCCGCCAACAGCCTGGCGGCGGGGGGCCGGCCGCTCGTTTTTGATGCCTGTCACGTCGGTGTGATGCTGCGTGCCCTGCTGTTCGTCGGCGCGGTGGTGGGCATCGTCGCGATGTACGGCGCGGGCGGCTTCATGGACTGGTTGGGCCGCGCTGCCTTCCTGATTTCAGGCGGCGTGGCGGCCACCCTGGCCTGGCTGGTGGTGGCCTGCAGCCTCAAGCGCGTGCTGGCCCGCCTGCCGCTGGCCGGTCAGCAGGTGGCAGGCGGCCTCTTGGGGGCGCTGGCCGGCCTTTATGGTTGTGGAATGCTGGTGCTGGGCGGCCTGAACGGCCCGACGCCGTGGGTGGCCTCGGCGGCCTCCGGGGCGCTGGTGGCCTCCCTGGTGGTCACAGCCCTGATCTCTCGCGCACGCGGCCGGGCGCCGGCGGCCACGGCCGCTCGGCTGGCCGAGTTGCAGGCCCGCATCCGGCCACATTTCCTGTTCAACACCCTCAACAGCGCCGTGGCCCTGGTGCGCCAGGATCCGGCCCGCGCCGAGGCGGTGCTCGAAGACCTGGCCGATCTGTTCCGCCATGCGCTGGCCGAGCCGGGCGAGTCAGTGACGCTGGCGCAGGAGGTGGCGCTGGCCCGGCGCTACCTGGCCATCGAGCAGGTGCGCTTTGGCGAGCGCCTGCGCGTCGAGTGGTCGCTGGACCCCGCCGCTGACGGCGCCCGGGTGCCGCCCCTGATGCTGCAGCCGCTGGTGGAAAACGCGGTCAAGCATGGGGTCGAGCCCAGCGAAGCCGGCGCGCAAGTGCGCATCAGCACCGAGCGGCGCGGCGGCACGGTGGTGCTGAAGGTGACCAACACCGTGCCCTCGGGCCAGGGCAACCCCGGCCTGGGCGTGGCGCAGGACAATGTGCGGCACCGGCTGGAGTTGCTGCACGATGTGCATGCGCAGTTTCGCTGTGGGATGCGCGATGGGGTGTATCAGGTGCGGCTGGAGGTGCCGGCGTGAGACAGCCGAGCGTTGCGTCAAGCCGCCACAGCCGCCACGCCACCCCAGCCGTCATCCCCGCGAAGGCGGGGATCCAGGAGTGTGGTCCGTCCGGCGTGACGCGGCGTTGGCCTCGTCTCTTTGTCATTGCTTATGTAGCGGTCGTGGCAAGCCGGGTCTCGGCCCGGCGGCCGACCCTCTTTCTTTGTCTCGCCAAAGAAAGAGGGGCAAAGAAAGGCGACCCCACTGTCCGCGTCCCCTGTGCGCCTAGCGGCGCACAGGGGCAGCCTGCGGTGCTCGCGCCGGGCGGGGAAGCGCTCAAACTCGCCCCTGCGGGGCTCAGACAGTCGCGCTTCCTGATCCGCCCGCCGCTGCGCTCCTCGGCGCGGCCACAGGGGCTTTGGGGTCAACACGGCCTGCGGCCGTGTCCTTGGTTGTTTTTGGGGTGGGCGCGCTGTCGTCACTTCGGTGGCCTGCGTGGTCTGCGTAGCCTGCGCGTGAGGGCGGCATGACCACCGCGCCGCTGCAAGTGCTGCTGGTCGATGACGAGGCGCTCGCCCGTTCGCGCTTGCGCACCCTGCTGGCCGATTGCCGCGACCCGGCCGCCGAGGTGGCGGGGGAGGCTGCCAACGCGGCGCAGGCGCTGGAGCTGCTGCGCCGCCAGCGCTTTGACCTGGCTTTGGTGGACGTGCGCATGCCAGGGCAGGATGGCCTGTCGCTGGTGCAGGCGATGCGCGCCCTGCCCGAGCCGCCGCCGGTGGTGTTTGTCACCGCCCATGCCGACCATGCGGTGCAGGCCTTCGAGCTGGACGCCGCCGACTACCTCACCAAGCCGGTGCGGCGCGAACGGCTGGAGCAGGCGCTGCAGCGGGTGGAGCGGCGCGCCCAGGCCGCCCGGGCTGTGGTGGTGGGGGCGGGAGCGGGGGACGAATCGCTGGTGATCCAGGACCGGGGGCATCTGCTGCGCCTGCCGCTGTCGGAGGTGCTGTACTTCAAGGCCGAACTCAAGTACGTCACCGTGCGCACAGCAAGCCGCAGCTACATCTCTGACGCCTCGCTGGGCGAGCTGGAGGAGCAGCACGGCGCGCAGTTTTTGCGCATCCACCGCAACGCGCTGGTGGCGCGGCGCGCCCTGCGGGCGCTGGAGCGGCACGATGACCCCGAAGAAGGCGAGGGCTGGGCCTTGCGGCTGGCGGGGGTGGACGAGTTGCTGGCGGTGTCGCGGCGGCAGCTGGGGGCGGTGCGGGAGGCGCTGGGGCGGTAACAGGGTAGTGGCGTTGGAACTGACGTTCCTCTGACGTTACCCATGGCGTGAAAAAGCGCGGGCCACGCACCTGTGCGCATCGATTGTTTTCAGGGAATCAACGTCTTGCCGTTCGGCGCGGCCGTGCGGCGTGGAGCCGATCTCATGAGCGATGCCATTCGAGGAAAACCATTCACCGGCGGCCCGCCTTTGCCGCCGGCGCAGACAGGCGAAAAAGCGGGCGTGAAGGAAGTTCCTGCGAAGTCAAACAACCCGGCCTTGAACGTCAAGTCCTATCAGCAAGGCCAGGCGCCTTTGCCTCGGCCGGCCAATCAACCCGGCACTGAGAGGCTTCTTGGTGATCGCACCATCACTGTGGCCCAGGGCGACAAGGCCGATGCGATCAGGGCGAAGCGAGCTGCGGCGTTGCGAATGGCCCGTGGCGACGCGAAGTCCGTCGGTGCGCAGCCTCATCAGGCAAGTGCCATCGAGACACCTGCAAAGACCGAGACCAAGGCTGCACCAAACGGCGCGGCCAGCAAGACAGATGCCGGTCGCCCGACGACGGCGGGCGGCGCGAAGAGCAAGGCCGATCTGACCGCGTTCATACGCCGTCAGGCCTTTGCCGCGACTTACGAGGAGCACATCCCCAAGGCGGTGACCAAGGCAGCGCAGGCGGCAAAACGAGACCCAGATCTGAGCGCAAAGCTGATGTCCGGCAGCCTCACGCCGCGCGAACTGGAAGCCCTTGCTCAGATCGGGATGAGCGAGGTCAGGGCTTTGGTCCAACCGTCGGCGAACTACGACGATTGATTCCCATCCGCCAACAACGGATCACCCCGTATTCCTCAACCCCGCCGCAATCCCGTTGATCGACATGTGAATGCCCCGCTGCACCCGCGCGTCAGACTTGCCCTCGCGGTAGCGGCGCACCAGTTCCACCTGCAGGTGGTGCAGCGGATCGATGTAGGGAAACCGATGGCGGATCGAGCGTTGCAAGGCCTGGTTGCCGGCCAGGCGCTGCTTGTCGCCGGTGATCTGTGTCAAAGCTTCCACCGTACGCTGCCACTCAGCCTCAATCGAGGCGAAGACGCGCTTACGCAGGCGCGTGTCGGTCACCAGCTCGGCGTAGCGTGAGGCCAGGGCCAGATCGCTTTTGGCCAGCACCATGTCCATGTTGGACAGCAGCGTGCGAAAGAAGGGCCACTGGCGGTACATCTTCTGGAGCAGCGCCAGGCGCTCCTTGCGCGCCGGCCCGGTGGCCAGGAAAGCCTCGACCGCCGAGCCGAAGCCATACCAGCCCGGCAACGTGAGGCGGCACTGGCCCCAGCTGAAACTCCAGGGAATGGCGCGCAGATCCTCGATGCGCTGGGTGGCCTTGCGCGAGGCGGGGCGCGAGCCGATGTTCAGCTCGGCGATCTCGCGGATGGGGGTGGCGCCGAAGAAGTAGTCGGCAAAGCCCGGTGTCTCATACACCAGGGCGCGGTAGGCCGACATGCTGGCCTGCGACAGGGCCTCGGCGGCCTCCAGGAAGGCGCGGCTGGCGGGCTTGGTGGGCTGCAGCAAGGTGGCTTCGAGCGTGGCCGCGACCAGGGTTTCGAGGTTGCGGCGGCCGATCTCGGGGTTGGCGTACTTGGAGCCGATCACCTCGCCCTGCTCGGTCAGGCGGATCTGCCCGCGCACGGTGCCCGGGGGCTGCGCCAGGATGGCCTGGTAGCTCGGGCCGCCGCCGCGGCCCACCGTGCCGCCTCGGCCGTGGAACAGGCGCAGCTGGATGTCGTGGCTGTTGGCGAGTTCGTCGAACTGGGCCACCAAAGCGATCTCGGCGCGGTACAGCTCCCAGTTGCTGGTGAAGATGCCGCCGTCCTTGTTGCTGTCGCTGTAGCCCAGCATGATGTCCTGCTCGCCGCCCGAGCGCTGCACCAGCTTGGCGATGCCAGGCAGGGCGTAGTAGGCCCGCATGATGGGCGCGGCGTTGCGCAGGTCTTCGATGGTCTCGAACAGGGGCACCACGATCAGCTGGGCGATGGCGCTGTCGTCCAGCGTTCCCGTGACCAGGCCCACTTCCTTTTGCAGCAGCAGCACCTCCAGCAGGTCGCTCACCGTTTGGGTGTGGCTGATGATGTAGTGGCGGATGGCGTCGGCGCCGTACTGCTCGCGCATGCGCCGGGCGGTCTCGAAAATCGCCAGCTCTTTTCGGGTGTGCGCGGAGTACTCGGCCCCCAGCACCCGCAGCGGCCGGGCGTCCGACAAAAGGCGCAGCAGCACCTCGCGGCGCTGCTCATCGGTCAGCGCGGCGTAGTCGGCCTCGACGCGGGCGGTGGCCAGCAGCTCGGCGATCACAAGCGCGTGCTGGTCCGAGCTTTGCCGCAGGTCGACCGTGGCCAGGTGGAAGCCGAACACTTCCACGGCGCGGATCAGGGGGCCCAGGCGCTGCGCCACGATGGCGGCGCCATGCTTGGCCATCAACGAGTCGCGGATGGTGCGCAGGTCGTCCAGGAAATCTTCATGGTGCAGGTACGGGTTCTGCGGCGCCAGCGCGTGGCGGGCCGCGTCACCCCCCGTGAACCGTTTGAGGGTGGCGGCCAGGCGGGCATACATGGCGGCCAGGGCGCGGCGGTAGGGCTCGTCCTGGCGGTGTTCGTTGGTGTCGGGCGAGGTATCGGCCAGGGCCTGCATGGCCGGCGTGACCGGCACCAGCATGGCCGACAGCGACAGCTCGCCGCCCAGCCAGTGCACCTCGGTGAGGTAGTGGCGCAGCGCCATCTCGCTCTGGCGTGACAGGGCCAGCTCCAGGGTCTGCGCGCTCACGTTGGGGTTGCCGTCGCGGTCGCCACCGATCCACATGCCCATGCGCAGGAAGCTGGCGACGCCGGTCTGGCCCAGGTCGCGCTCGAGGTCGGCGTAAAGGCGGGGGATCTCGCGCAGGAAGGTGGCCTCGTAATACGACAGCGCGTTTTCGATCTCGTCGGCCACGGTCAGCTTGGTAAAGCGCAGCAGGCGGGTCTGCCATAGCTGCTGGACGCGGGCGCGGATCTGAGCCTCGTTGGCGGCGAGCTCGCGCGGGGCCAGGGCGTCCTTGGGCAGGGCGCGGGCCTTGATCTCGTCACGCTCGTTCAACTGGCGGGCGATGATGCGTTCGGCATCCAGAATGCTCTTGCGCTGCACCTCGGTGGGGTGGGCGGTGAGCACCGGCGACACGTGGGCGTGGGCCAGCGTCTGCACAATGGCGCGCGGCGAGATGCCGGCCCAGCGCAGACGCGCCAGGGCGACCTCGATGCTGCCCTCGTGCGTGTCGCCGGCGCGCTCGTGGATGGTGCGGCGGCGGATGTGGTGCCGGTCCTCGGCCAGGTTGGCCAGGTGGCTGAAGTAGGTGAAGGCGCGGATCACACTCACGGCCTGGTCGCCCGAGAGCGATTTCAGCAAAGTCTTGAGCGCGCGGTCGGCCTCGTGGTCGGCGTCGCGGCGGAAGGCCACAGAGAGTTTTCGGATGCGCTCGACCAGCTCGTAGGCGTCGGTGCCTTCCTGCTCGCGGATCACGTCGCCCAGAATGCGCCCGAGCAGCCGGATGTCCTCCACCAGGGGCTTCTCGTTGTCCCGGGCCTTGCGCGCGGGCGAGAGGGGCGCGATGGGCGCGGACACGGTGGCGGGCATCGGGTTTTCTCCTGCGGGAATGCTTAAATTTTCGGCAGGGCCCATGCTAGCATCGCCGGCTTTGCTGGCTCCCGCTTCACAGGTTCCATTGTGCTCAAGCTTGTCATCGCCACCCGCGAAAGCCGTCTTGCCCTGTGGCAGGCCGAACACGTGCAGTCGCTGCTGCAGGCCCAGGGTCACCAGGTTGGTCTGCTGGGCATGACCACCCGCGGCGACCAGATTCTCGACCGCAGCCTCAGCAAGGTCGGCGGCAAGGGCCTGTTCGTCAAGGAGCTCGAAGTCGCCCTTGAAGAGGGCCGCGCCGACATCGCCGTGCATTCGCTCAAGGATGTTCCGATGGACCTGCCCGAGGGTTTCGGGTTGGCCTGCGTGATGGAACGCGAAGACCCGCGCGATGCGTTGGTCTCCAACCGGTTCGCCAGCCTGGCCGAGCTGCCGGCCGGCAGCGTGGTCGGCACCTCCAGCCTGCGCCGTGTGGTGCTGCTGCGGGCCCTGCGGCCTGACCTGCGCATCGAGCCGCTGCGAGGCAACCTCGACACCCGCCTGCGCAAGCTCGACGACGGCCAGTACGAGGCCATCGTGCTCGCCGCGGCGGGCTTGAAGCGCCTGGGCCTGGCCGCGCGCATCCGGCAGGTGTTCGAACCGCAGACGATGTTGCCGGCGGCCGGGCAGGGTGCCCTGGGGATCGAGGTGCGCAGCGAACGGCCCGAGCTGCTGCGGGCGCTGGCGCCCCTGGCCCACACGCCCAGCTGGCTGGCCGTGACCGCCGAGCGCGCCGTGAGCCGTGCCATGGGCGGCAGCTGCTCGATGCCCCTGGCTGCCTATGCCCGCTTCGCCGATGGCGATACCTTGCAACTGCGGGCTGCCTGGGGCGACCCCGAAGGCGGCGCGCAGCTGGTGCGGGTGGAGCTGTCGGCGCCAGTGACCGCGTTGGAGCAGGCCGCCACGCTCGGCGAGCAAGTGGCCGCCCGGCTGCGGGCCGGCGGCGCGCATTGACCGCGCCCGCCGCCCCGCCGCTCCTGCTGGTGACACGGCCGGCGCGCGAGGCGGCGCGCTGGGTGCAAGAGCTGCACGCCCTGGGCCTTGCGGCCCAGGCGCTGCCCTTGATCGACATCGGCGCGGCGCCCAATGCGGCGGCGGTGGCGCAGGTGCGGCGGGGTCTCGCCAGTTTTCGGGCCGTGATGTTCGTGAGTGCCAACGCGGTCGAGGGCCTGCTGGGCGCGGCCGGCGCCGATGCCGCTGCCTGTGCCACCTGGCCAGCCGGCGGCCAGGGGCCCCGCGCCTGGGCCACCGGACCGGGGACCCGGCAGGCCCTGCGCGCCGCCGGTGTGCCGCCGGCCCTGATCGACGCCCCGGCCGCCGACGCCGCCCAGTTTGATTCCGAGGCCCTGTGGGCGCGTGTGCACAAGCAGGTGTCGCCCGGCGACCGCGTACTGATCGCGCGCGGCGGCGACGCCCAGGGCCGGCCGGCCGGCCGCAACTGGCTGGCTGGCGAGCTGGCCTCGGCGGGCGCCCGGGTCGAGACCCTGGTGGCCTACGTGCGCCGCCCGCCGGTGTGGACCGACGCCCAGCGCAGGGCCGCCGCAAGCCCCGGCGCATGGTGGCTGCTCAGCAGCTCCGAGGCGCTGGCCAACCTGCCGGCGGTCCTGCCGGGGTACGACGTTGAGGGCGCGCGCGCGCTGTGCACTCACCCGCGCATCGCCGACGCCGCCCGCGCCGCAGGCTTTGGCCGTGTGGAAACTGTGCAGCCGCTGCTCACTTCGGTGGCAGCCTTCCTACAATCAGGCGAATGACAGCCTCATCCACCGGCCCCACTGGCGAAAATTTCGCCCCGGCGGCCAGCCCTGCGCCCGCGCCTGCGCCTGCGCCTGCGCCTGCGCCCCGCAAGTCGATCGCGCGCCTGGCGGTCTTGCGCCCCGTGTTCTATGGCCTGCTGGTCCTGACCACGCTTTCCCTCGTCGCCAGCGGCCTGCTGTGGCAGCGCCTGGGCGGCATTCAAGAGCAGCTGGCCCGCCAGAGTGGCGAGGCCGGTGCCAATGCCATCGAGGCGCGGGCCCTGGCGCGCGAGGCCCGCGAGCTGGCGCGCGACACGGCGGCCCGCCAGGCGGTGGGCGACACCAAGCTGGCCGAGATCGCCATGCAGCGCACCCAGCTCGAGGACCTGATGCAGAGTCTGTCGCGTTCGCGCGACGAAAACGTCATCGTCGACATTGAATCCGCCCTGCGCTTGGCGCAACAGCAAAGCCAGCTCACGCTGAGCCCGGAGCCGCTGCTGGCGGCGCTGCGCGCGGCGGACCTGCGGCTGTCACGCGGCGCGCAGCCGCGGATGGCCCGCCTGCGTGCGGCGGTCGCCCGCGACGTCGATCGCATCAAGGCGGCACCCCTGGCCGACGTGCCCGCCATCCTGGTGCGGCTGGACGAGATCGCCCGGCAGGTCGATGAGCTGCCAGTGGCCAATGCGGTCGGTGGACAGCAGGCCAGCGTCGACCGGCGCGCAGCCCCCGCTGGCCCCGCTGGCTGGTGGCAGCGCGCGCTGGGCGTGGTCGGCGAGGAAGCCCGCGGCCTGCTGCGCGTCAGCCGGATCGAGCTGCCCGAGGCCATGCTGCTGTCGCCCGAGCAGGCCTTTTTCCTGCGCGAGAACCTCAAGCTCAAGCTGCTGAACGCACGGCTGTCGCTGTTGGCACGTCAGACCGAAGTGGCGCGCTCAGACCTGACAGCCGCCAACGCCGCGTTGGCGCGCTACTTCGAGCCGGGCCGCCGCATGCAGGCGGCCCTGGGTGCCATCACGCAGCTGCTGGGCCAACTGCGCAATGTGGACATGCCGCGCATCGACGAGACTCTGGCGCTGCTCGACGCCACGGCCGCGGCGCGCTGATGAACACCCCCCCCGAAGCGCCTTCGGCGCCTCCCCCCAGGGGGCGCCACCAGCGGCCCGGCAGAGCCGGTTCCGCGGTGGCCTGCGCCTGCGTGTCTTGCCCGCACGCAGGGTTGGCGGTGTCCAGCCTCTTGGAGAACTGAATTGAGAGCTGCTCTCTGGTTATTGGCGTTGTTTGGCGTGGCGGTGGCGATCGCGCTGTTCGCCGGCAACAACCAGGGCAGCGTCACGCTGTTCTGGCCGCCTTATCGCGTCGACCTGTCGCTCAACCTGGTGCTGCTGCTGCTGGTGGCCGGCTTCGTGTTCCTGCATGCGGCCTTGCGTGCGCTGTCGGCGCTGTTCGACCTGCCCCGCCAGGCGCAACGCTGGCGCAACCAGCAAAAGGAGCGGGCCATGCACGCGCTGCTGGTCGATGCCCTGGCCGATCTGCTGGCCGGCCGCTTCCTGCGCGCGCGCAAGTCGGCCGACGCTGCATTGGCCCAGGAGCATTCGCTGTCCGCGGCCGGCGAACGCATCGGTCACGCCGCGCAGCTGCGCGGCCTGTCGCACCTGCTGGTCGCTGAAAGCGCCCAATCGCTGCAAGACAAGGCCGGACGCGAGCAGCACCTTCAGTTGGCCCTGGAGCAAGCCACCGGGCGCGAGACGCAGGCCCTGCGCGAGGGCGCGCTGATGCGCGCGGCCCGCTGGGCGCTCGACGAGCGCGATGCCGCGGCCGCCAGCGCCTGGCTGAGCGAACTTCCGCTGGGTGCGTCCCGTCGCACGCTGGCCTTGCGCATGAAGCTCAAGGCGGCGCGATTGGAGCGGCACACCCCCGAGGCACTGGAGACGGCGCGCTTGCTGGCCAAGCACCGTGCGTTCTCGCCGGCGGCAGCCCAGAGCATCGTACGCGGCCTGGCGACCGACCTGCTCAACGATGCGCACGACATGGCGCAGCTCCAGCGCGCCTGGGACACGCTGGAGCCCGCCGAACGCGCCATGCAGGAGCTGGCCGTCCACGCCGCGCGGCGAATCACCGCGCTGAACGGTGACGCCGAGCTCGCGCGCCAATGGCTGCTGCCGGTGTGGGACCAATACGAAAGCCTGCCAGACAGCGCGAAAGTGCGCCTGGTGCGGGCACTGGAAGAGGGGCTCGAATCCATTGACGGCACCTGGTTGGCGCGCTTCGAGGCGGCGCACAAGGCCAATCCGCGTGACGCGATGCTTCAGTACCTGGCCGGCATGGCTTGCCTCAAGCGCCAGCTTTGGGGCAAGGCGCAGCAGTTGCTCACGCAGGCCGCGATCGGCCTGAAAGACGCGCAGTTGCATCGCCAGGCCTGGCGGTCGCTGGCCGCGCTGGCGGAGGAGCGAGGCGATGCGCAGACGGCGGCGCAGGCCTGGAAGCGGGCGGCTAACGCGTGAGAGGCGGGGGCGGCCCCGTCGCGACGACGAAGACCGCGCGGGGTTAGCGCAGCACCTCTCGATTGCCCATGAGCGTTGGGCTCATCCAAACTGTCCGAGCGCCGTGCACTCATACGCGGGCCACCGCGGAACCGGCTTTGCCGGGCCGCTGGTGGCGCCCCCTTGAGGGGGCTGAGCGGCCGCGGCTCCGGGCCTGCCTGCGCAGGCTCGGACGGCTGCGAAGAGCCTCTGCCTTTGGCAGGGGCGCCATGGCTAGCAGTGAGCCACTTCGGGGGTGGGCTTTCAGTCCGGCAGTTGGAACTGGCTCAGATCGCGCTTGGTCTCGACCAGCACCAATGGGCCTTCGTCGATCACGACCGGCGCCGGGCGCTCGCGCGGCACGTGCACCGGCTTGGGCTCGGCCGCCATCGCGGCCTGGGCGGCTGCTATCTTCTGGGCGTCCGAATTGACCCACTGCAGACCCGAGCCTTCGGCCACTTCCGTCAACTGCCCGAGCGGCAGCTGGAAGGGCTGAACCTTGGGCAGGCCATTGGACTTCGCCGCTTGAGCGGGCGCGGGGACGGCGGCGGGTGCGCGGGTGACGATCGGCGCGATCACTGCTGGCGCGGTCACAACGGCTGCGACGGGCGCAACCGGTGCTTGCGCAAGCACCGTATCGGCATCCTGCGTACCCGCGGTCACTGCCGGCATTGCCGCCGCGGTCGCCGCCTGGTTGTCGTTCACGAAGCCGGTAGCGTAGCGGGGACGGCGGGATTCGCCATCTGGCTGCGCATCGGACTCGGCCGGCGCCACGAGGGCGGCATCGTTGGTTGCGGCTGCCATGTCTTCGCGCGGCGCCCGCTCGGCGCGGTCACCCCGCTCACGACGGTCGCGGCCGTAGCGGTCACGCGAGCGGCGGTCACGACGGCCTTCGCCGTTGTCCGCGGTTGCCTCGTCTGGCGCATCGGCTGGCGATCCCTCGTTGGCGGCCGTCAGGGGATCGGCGACGATGCCATCCACCGGCAGCAGCGTGGTCTGCAGGGCGGCCTCGCCATCCACCGGCGCGGCATCGCGGCGGCGTTCACCGCGCTCACCGCGTTCACGACGGCGGCCATCGCCGCGTTCACCGCGCTCACCCCGGGCGGCGCGCTCGGAGCGGGGCTCGCCAGCCTGGGTCTGCTCGGGCAGGAGGCCTTCGGTCAGCGGCAACTGTTCGGCGGATTCGACGCCGGCGTCACGCCGTTCGGTGGATTCGCGCGGCTCGCGGCTCTCGCGGGGCGCACGGCCTTCGCGGCCTTCACGGGGCTCGCGCGGTTCACGACCCTCGCGACCCTCACGGGCTTCACGCGGCTCGCGGCCGTCACGGGGTTCACGCGGCTCGCGGCTTTCGCGTGCCTCACCGCGTGCCTCACGCGGCTCGCGGTTCTCACCGCGTTCCGCGCGCTCACCGCGCTCGCCTCGGCCGCGACGGCCTGGGCCTTCACCTGTGCGCGGGGCCTCGGTGCCCTCGGCGGCCAGGGCCTCGCGGCGCGGCTCGCCGTTGCGGCTGCCTTCGCCGCGGTCGGCACGGCCGTCGCCGCGACTGTCACCACGGCCACGGCCGCGACCCCGGCCACGGCCGTCGCCCCGGCCTTCACCGCGACCTTCACCGCGACCCTCACCGCGACCCTCGCGCAAGGCGGCCTGGTTGCCGGCCGGTGCCGGCGTGGGGGCCGAAACGGGTGCGGCGGCGCCGAACAGGTTCTTGAGCCAGCCCATGAAGCCATGCTGGGCCGGCGCGGGCGCCGGTGCGGGTGCGGGTGCGCGGGGCTGTGGCGCCTTGGGCGCTGCGGCGGCGGGCGCGGCCTTCACCGGCTCCGGCTTTGGCGGCGCGATGGGCGCGGGCGCGTCGGGCAGCACGCCCTTGATGATGGGCTCTTGCTTGTTGGTGCGTTCCTGCGAGCGGCGGGTAACCGTGGTCGGGTCTTCGACCTCGACGGCCATGTGGTAGCTGGCCGTGAGGCTGTCCAGGCGCGGGTCGTCGTGCTTGAGGCGGTCGAGCCTGTAGTGCGGCGTGTCCAGCGACTTGTTGGGGACCATGATCACGTTGATGCGCTGCTTGAGCTCGATCTTGGCGATCTCGGTGCGCTTTTCGTTGAGCAGGAACGAGGCAACCTCGACCGGCACCTGCACGTGGACGGCGGCGGTGCCGTCCTTCATGGATTCTTCCTGGATGATGCGCAGGATCTGCAGCGCCGAGCTTTCGGTGTCGCGGATGTGGCCGTGGCCGCCGCAGCGCGGGCAGGGGATGGACGCGCCTTCGGACAGGGCCGGGCGCAGGCGCTGGCGGCTCATCTCCATCAGGCCGAACTTGCTGATGGTGCCGAACTGCACGCGGGCACGGTCCTGGCGCAGCGCATCGCGCAGGCGGTTTTCGACCTCGCGGCGGTTCTTGCTCTCCTCCATGTCGATGAAGTCGATGACGATCAGGCCGCCAAGGTCGCGCAGGCGCATCTGGCGGGCCACTTCGTCGGCGGCTTCCAGGTTGGTGCGGGTGGCGGTTTCCTCGATGTCGCCGCCCTTGATGGCGCGGGCCGAGTTGACGTCGATGGAGACCAGGGCTTCGGTGTGGTCGATGACGACCACACCGCCCGACGGCAGCTTGACCTCGCGGGCGTAGGCCGACTCGATCTGGTGCTCGATCTGGAAGCGGCTGAACAGGGGCGCGTCGTCGCGGTAGCGCTTGACCCGGGCGGCATGCTCGGGCATCACGTGCGACATGAACTGCTGGGCCTGGTCGTAGATGTCGTCGGTGTCGATCAGGATGTCGCCGATGTCACCGTTGAAATAGTCGCGGATGGCGCGGATGACAAGGGACGATTCCTGGTAGATCAGGAAAGCACCCTTGCCGCCCTTGGACGCGCCGTCGATGGCGGTCCACAGCTTGAGCAGGTAGTTCAGGTCCCATTGCAGCTCGGGCGCGGTGCGGCCGATGCCGGCGGTGCGCGCGATGATGGACATGCCGTTGGGGTATTCCAACTGGTCCATCGCCTCCTTGAGCTCGGCCCGGTCGTCGCCCTCGATGCGGCGGCTGACGCCACCCCCGCGGGGATTGTTGGGCATGAGCACGACATAGCGGCCGGCCAGGGAGATGAAGGTGGTCAGGGCCGCGCCCTTGTTGCCGCGCTCTTCCTTTTCGACCTGGATCAGCAGCTCCTGGCCTTCCTTGATCACGTCGCTGATGCGTGCCTGGGAAGCCGGCACACCCTGCGTGAAGTACTGGCGGGAGATTTCCTTGAAGGGAAGAAAGCCGTGGCGGTCTTCGCCGTAGTCGACGAAACAGGCTTCGAGCGAAGGCTCGACGCGGGTGACGACGGCGTTGTAGATGTTGCCCTTGCGCTGTTCGCGCCCTTCAATCTCGATTTCGTAGTCGAGGAGCTTTTGCCCGTCGACGATGGCCAGCCGGCGCTCTTCAGCCTGCGTGGCGTTGATCAGCATACGCTTCATCGCGTCACCTTTAGTGTTCAAACATCGAAACGATCCCTTCACGGGATCCACGATGCCAGGCGCGACTTCGAAGCGAGTGAGGAATTGCCGGCGTGGCTGCGCGGGCCGAGCGTCAGCTCAGCGGGCGTGGCCAGGGTGCGGGGATGGGAACGAGAAAGCGGCGGCCGGGTGGGCGCCCCTGGTGAGCTGCAATCCGAGCAGCCGGTGCGGCCGGTATCGCGCGCAAGGCGCGGGCCGCAGGCAATGGCATGCCTGCGGCTGGGCTCATGAGCCCGGGCAGCAGGAGTTGCATCATCGCCATCAACACAGGTGGTTCTCGCTTCTATCCACCGGCAGCAGGCAAGCGGCTGCCGGTCAGGTATTCCGTAACGGTGCTTCAAAGTCTTGCCGGCGCTGGTTCTCCGGCGGGCCGCCGCAACCCTTCGGCTTGCGGCACGCCCCGCTATGGCGGAACCAGTGGCATCGACCAACCAGCGAACCGGGCGTGAGTGGGTGGAATAAACTCCAAGAAAAATCAACCACTTACAGCGGCGCGCTAGTGAAACACATTATAGGGGGCATCGGCCGGTCCGAGCCGGCGATCGTTCGAACGCTGCGGGTGGACGAGGAGTCAGCCGGCCAGCGCCTGGACAACTTCCTGATCAGGCATCTCAAGGGCGTGCCCAAGACCCATGTCTACCGCATCATCCGCAGCGGCGAGGTGCGGGTGAACAAGGGGCGCGCGTCGCCCGACTCCCGTATCGCGGCCGGCGACCAGGTGCGGGTGCCGCCGGTGCGGCTGTCGGAAGCCGCCGAGGTCAAAAAGGAGCGGCCCGCGCCCGCCCGCGAGTTCCCGGTGCTGTTCGAAGACGACCACCTGTTGGCCATCGACAAGCCGGCCGGCGTTGCGGTACATGGTGGCAGCGGGGTGAGCTTCGGCGTGATCGAGCAGCTGCGGCAGGCCCGCCCGCAGGCGAAGTTTCTGGAGCTGGTGCACCGGCTGGACCGCGAAACCTCAGGCATCCTGCTGCTGGCCAAGCGCCGCTCGGCCCTGACCAAGCTGCAAGACCAATTCCGGGAGCGCGAGACCGGCAAGACCTATCTGGCGCTGGTGACCGGCCGCTGGCCGGCCAGGCTCAAGGTGCTCGACCAGCCGCTGCACAAATACCTGTTGGCCGATGGTGAGCGCCGGGTGAAGGTGGTCGCCAAGGACGACCCCGACGGCATGCGCTCGATCACGTTGGTCCAGGTGGCGCGCCGCGTGCCGGCGGCCGGGGCGCCGAATGCGGGGGAGGGCACGCTGCTGGAGGTGACCATCAAGACCGGCCGCACCCACCAGATTCGGGTGCACCTGGCCTCGCAAGGCCATCCGATCGCCGGCGACGACAAGTACGGCGATTTCGAACTGAACAAGGCCCTGCAGCGGCAAGGCCTCAAGCGCATGTTCCTGCATGCCTGGCGGTTACAGTTCCAGCACCCGGCGACGGGCGAGCGGGTCGAGCTGACCGCCGCGTTGCCACCCGAGCTTCAATCCTTCTTGCCGCCCGAAAAGAATGCGCCTGCGCCAGTTTGACTTGATCGCCTTCGACTGGGACGGCACCCTGTTCGATTCCACCGCCATCATCGTGCGCTGCATCCAGGACGCGGTGGTCGACGTCGGCGGGCAGCGGCCCAGTGATCAGGCGGCCGCCTGGGTCATCGGCATGGCACTGCATGAAGCGCTGGCGCATGCCGCCCCGGACGTGCCGCCCGTGAAATACCCTGAACTCGGCGTGCGTTACCGCCACCACTACGCCCGCCACCAGGACGACCTGACCCTGTTCCAGGGCGCGCTGCCGCTGCTGCATGAGCTGCGCGCGCGCCAGCACTGGCTGGCCGTGGCCACCGGCAAGTCGCGCCGCGGGCTCGACGAGGCCTTGCGGTCGGTCGAGTTGCTGGGCGTGTTCGACGGCTCCCGCACGGCCGACGAGACCGCCGGCAAGCCGCATCCGCGGATGCTGCACGAGCTGATGCGTGAGTTCGGCGCGGCGCCCGAGCGCACGCTGATGATCGGCGACACCACCCACGACCTGCAGATGGCGTTGAACGCCGGTTGCGCCAGCGTGGGCGTGAGCTACGGCGCCCATGACGTCGATGGTTTTGAAGCCTTGCGGCCGCTCTTTGTCGCCCACACGATGGCCGATCTGCACGACTGGCTGCTGGCGAACGCATGAGCCCGACCATGGAATCGACCATCCCGCTGTGCAACGCCCGCGACCTGGCCGAAGGTGGCCAGGCCGTTCCCTTCGACGTGGTGTACGGCGGCCAGACCTGCCGAGCCTTCGCCGTGCGCTGGGACGGCCAGGTCCATGCGTACCTCAATCGCTGCGCCCACGTGGCCATGGAGATGGACTACATGCCCAACCGCTTTTTCGACGACAGCGGCCAATGGCTGCTGTGCGCCACGCACGGCGCCGCCTACGCGCCGGACACCGGCCGCTGTGCGGGCGGCCCTTGCCGAGGTGGGCTGGTGAAGATCGCCCTGACCGAGCGCGATGGTGTGGTCCACTGGCATACTGCGTTCAACCTTCAACCCGTCACCTTTTGACGCACCTTCCATGACCGACCGCATGCCGCCCGACGACTCGGGCCCGCACGATTTCGCCACGTCCGCGCAGCGCCCCGACCCCGTTGCCGCGCAGGCCCCTCATGCGCCCGGCTGGGAGCGCGACACGCTGGAGCGGCTGGCGTTTGCCAGCCTGACCGAACAGCGGCAGGCGCGCCACTGGCGCATCTTCTTCCGCCTAGCCTGGCTGGTGTTCTTCGCAGCGCTGGCCTGGGCCCTGCTGTCTCGCGGCGGCAGCCCCGCCGACATCACCACGCCGCACACGGCCGTGGTGGAGATCAAGGGCGAGATCACCGCGGGCGAGGAAACCAGCGCCGAAGCCGTGGTGGCGTCCTTGCGCTCGGCATTCGAGGACACTGGCGCCAAAGGCATCGTGCTCCTGATCAACTCGCCGGGCGGCAGCCCGGTGCAGGCGGGGATCATCTACGACGAGATCGGCCGCCTCAAGGAAAAGCACAAGAAGCCGGTGTACGCCGTGGTGGAGGAGTCCTGCGCCTCGGCCGCCTACTATGTCGCCGCGGCCGCCGACAAGATCTATGTCGACAAGGCCAGCATAGTCGGCAGCATCGGTGTGCTGATGGACAGCTTCGGCTTCACCGGCCTGATGGACAAGCTGGGCGTAGAGCGGCGCCTGCTCACCGCCGGCGAGAACAAGGGCTTCCTCGACCCGTTCAAGCCGATGACCGAGCGCGAGCGCGATTTCGCCAAGGGCCTGCTCGAGCAGATCCACGGCCAGTTCATCGACGCCGTGAAGAAAGGCCGTGGCACGCGCCTGAAAGACGACCCCGCGCTGTTTAGCGGCCTGTTCTGGACCGGCAAGCAGGCCATCGACCTCGGTTTGGCCGACCAGCTGGGCAACGTCGACTTCGTCGCCCGCGAGGTGATCAAGGCCGAGGAGCTGGTTGACTACACGCGCCGCTCGAACGTGGCCGAACGCCTGGCCAAGCGCTTTGGCGCCGCTCTGGGCGAGAGCGCCGTCAAAGCGCTACGCACGACGGCGATCCGATAAGCGCTTAGCCAAGGAGCTGTCAGGGGCCGATCGAGAAGACGGCCGGCCCCTCGGGCGCCGGCCCGTGGCGCTCGCGCCAAGCCTGCACCGGCAGGCTGCGGGTAAGGGCGTCGTCCAGAGTCAGTCCGCTACTGACCGACAGCCGAGTGCCAGGTTGCAGTGCCGACAAGAGCGCCGACAGCAGCGCCGCATTCCGGTAGGGTGTCTCGATGAAAATTTGCGCCTGGCCGGTGCGAAGCGCCAGCACCTCCAGTTCGCGGATACGTTGCTGGCGCGCTGCCGCTTCCTGCGGCAGGTAGCCGACAAAGGCGAAGTTCTGGCCGTTGAGGCCGCTGGCGGCCAACGCCAGCAACAGCGAGCACGGCCCGACCAGCGGCAATACCGTCAGGCCCAGGTCGTGCGCGGCCCGCACCACCGAAGAGCCAGGGTCGGCGATGGCCGGCATTCCGGCTTCGCTCAACAGGCCGATGTCATGACCTGCCAAGGCCGCTTGCAACAGCGGGCGGGCGTCGAAGCCGGGGCCATGGTCGCCCTTCTTGTGGACTTCGCGCGGCAGCTCAACGATGTGCTGCTGCTGCAGCGGCTGGGCCAGCGGGCGCAGCTCACCCACGCGCTTGAGGAAGGCTCGGGTGGTCTTGGCGTTCTCGCAGACCCAGTGGGTGGTGGCGGCGGCGGCGGCCAGCGTGGCGGCGGGCAGCACCGCGTCGATCGGGGACTGGGTGTCGCAGCCGAAGTCCAGCGGCGCCGGCACCAGCAGCAGCCGTCCAGGCGAGGTTGCTGCGGCGCTCATGCAAGCAACTGCACGCCCGCAGCGCGCAGCATGCGGCAGGTGCGCATCAGCGGCAAGCCGACCAGCGCCGTGGGGTCGTCATTTTCGATGGTCTCCAGCAGCGCGATGCCCAGCCCTTCGCTGCGGGCGCTGCCGGCGCAGTCGTACGGCTTCTCGGCGCGCAGGTAGCTTTCGATCTCGGCGTCGCTCAGTTCGCGAAAGCGCACCCGCACCGGCGCCAGATCCAACTGCTCGAAGCCGCTGGCCTGGCACACCACGGCCACCGCGGTCTGGAACACCACCCAGCGCCCGCGCATGCGGCGCAATTGTTCAACCGCGCGCTCGTGGTCGCCGGGCTTGCCCAGTGGCTCGCCGTCGAGGTCAGCCACCTGGTCCGATCCGATCACGACGGCCTGTGGAAACCGAGTGGCGACTTCCCGCGCCTTGGCCAGTGCGAGACGCCGCGCCAGAGCCTGCGGGGCCTCACCTGGTTGCGGTGTTTCGTCGACATCGGGTGAGGCGACCTCAAACGGAAGTCGCAGGCGCGACAGCAGTTCGCGCCGGTAAGCGGAGGTCGACCCGAGTACCACGGGTCGGCCGGCAAGGGTGGCAAGGGCCTGGAGCATGCGGCGATTCTCTTACACTGCCCGGATGCGCAAGGAGTTCAACCCCCAGCGCCTGGACGTCCAGGCCTTTGCCGACGATGGCGCGCAGCTCCAGGGCAGCGCCTTTCTGGCCGACATGCCGAGGCTGCTGGCCGAGGTCGCGGGCCGCGGGCCGGACCTTGCGGTGCGGTGGCGGGCGCAGGGCGAGTTGCTCGATCCGCATCATGTGCGGCCGCAAGTGTGGCTGCACCTGCGGGCCGACACCGTCCTGCCGCTGACCTGCCAGCGTTGCCTGCTGCCGGTGGACACCCCGGTGTCCTTCGAGCGAGCCTTCCGGTTTGTGGCCGACGAGTCCACCGCCGAGGCCGAGGACGAGCTGGCCGAAGAAGACGTGCTCGCCCTCAGCCGCGCCTTCGACCTGCCGGCTCTGGTCGAGGACGAACTGCTGCTGGAGTTGCCCCTGGTGCCCCGCCACGAGGCCTGCCCCGAGCCCGTCAAGCTGAGCGTCGCCGATCCCGACTTCGAAGCCGAACCCGAGCGCCCGAACCCCTTCGCGGTGCTGGGCCGACTCAAGGGCGGCAAATCATGAGCGGAGCACCGCGGGACTTGGGCTACAATAATGGGCTTTCACGCGGCCAGCCGGGCTTTTCAGACCAGACTTATCGTCCTAGCTGAGGTCCCCCTGGTTGGCGCGCTCCCACCCACCCTCATTCGAGACTGCTGCGTTTGTACGCGGCACCTTCCTTCCAGGAGTCCGTCATGGCCGTTCAGCAAAACAAGAAGTCTCCCTCCAAGCGGGGCATGCACCGTTCGCACAACGCCCTCAATGTGCCGGGCATTGCGGTCGAGCCCACCACAGGCGAAACCCATCTGCGCCACCACATCAGCCCCAACGGCTTCTACCGTGGCCGCAAGGTTGTCAAGACCAAAAACGACGCCTGACACGACGCCTGGTCGGCGCGTTTCATCCCTCGGCCGGGGCCCGGTGCCGCTTGCGTGGCTCGGGCCCTTGTTATTGGCGCCGCCCAACAGGCGGCGCTTACCCGGCCCGCAGCGGATCGGCCCGCCCGCGTACGCTGCACACTTGAGTCCATGACAACAACCTTGGCTGTCGATTGCATGGGGGGCGACCACGGTCCCCATGTAACGCTGCCGGCCTGCCGGCACTTCCTCGATCGGCATCCGCAGGCGCACCTGCTGCTGGTGGGCCAGCCTGAAGCTCTGGCCGGTTTTCACCACCAGCGGGCGACGATCGTCGGCGCCACCGAAGTGGTCCTGATGGACGACGCGGTCGAGGTGGCCCTTCGGCGCAAGAAGGATTCGTCCATGCGCGTGGCGATCCAGCAGGTCAAGGAAGGCAAGGCGCAGGTGGCCGTCTCGGCCGGCAACACCGGGGCCCTGATGGCGCTGGCCCGCTATCTGCTCAAGACCGTCGAGGGCATCGACCGCCCGGCCATTGCCTACCCCTTGCCCAACGCCCGCGGCGGCGCCACCACGGTGCTCGACCTGGGTGCCAACGTCGACTGCACCGAGCATCACCTGCTGCAGTTCGCGGTGATGGGCTCGGCCCTGGTCTCGGCCCTGCGCAATGTCGACCAGCCCACCGTCGGGCTGCTCAACATCGGTGAAGAGGTGATGAAGGGCAGCGAGGTGATCAAGCGGGCCGGTGAGTTGCTGCGCTCGGCGGCGCAGGCCGGCGACCTGAACTTCCATGGCAACGTCGAGGGCAACGACATCTTCAAGGGCACGACCGACATCGTGGTGTGCGACGGCTTTGTGGGCAATGTGGCTCTGAAAACCAGCGAAGGACTGGCCTCCATGATTGGCGGCTTTCTGAAGGAAGAGTTTTCGCGCAACCCTTTGACCAAGCTGGCCGCGATCGCCGCCTACCCGGTGCTGGCGGCCTTCAAGCGCCGGGTCGACTACCGGCGCTACAACGGTGCCGCCCTCTTGGGCCTGCGCGGCCTGGTGTTCAAGAGCCATGGCTCGGCCGACGCGTTCGCTTTCGAGCAGGCGCTGGGCCGGGCGTATGATGCGGCCCGAAACGACTTGCTGGAGCGGGTGCGGGCGCGCATCGCCCACGCCCGGCCGCTGCTGGTGGGTGAGGCCCCCGTAGCCAGCGACAGCCAGACTGCCGAGGCCCCGGCCGCGAGTTGACGGAGATTCATGACACGCTATTCCCGCATTGCCGGCACCGGCAGCTACCTGCCGCCCCGGCGACTGACCAACGCCGACCTGGTCGCCGAACTGGCCCTGCAAGGCATCGAGACTTCTGACGATTGGATCGTCGAGCGCACCGGCATTCGCGCCCGCCACTTCGCCGGGCCCGAGGTCAACGCGAGCGACCTGGCCTTGCAGGCTGCGCGTCACGCGCTCGAAGCCGCCGGCGTCGCGGCCGCCGAGATCGACCTGATCATCGTCGCCACCTCCACACCCGACATGGTGTTCCCCTCGACGGCGACCATCCTGCAGCACAAGCTGGGCATCGCCGGCTGCCCGGCCTTCGACCTGCAGGCCGTGTGCAGCGGCTTCGTCTACGCGCTCACGGTCGCCGACGCGATGATCAAGACCGGCACGGCGAACAAGGCATTGGTGATCGGCGCAGAGGTGTTCTCGCGCATCCTCGACTTCACCGACCGCACCACCTGCGTGCTGTTCGGCGACGGCGCAGGCGCCGTGGTGCTGGAAGCGTCGGACATGCCGGGCATCCTGGCGACCGACCTGCACGCCGACGGCAAGCACGTGGGCATCCTGTGCGTGCCGGGAACGGTCAGTGGCGGCAAGGTCACCGGTGATCCGCTGCTCAAGATGGACGGCCAGGCGGTGTTCAAGCTGGCCGTGGGCGTGCTGGAAGACGCTGCCCGGGCCACGCTGGCCAAGGCCGGACGCACCACCGACGACATCGACTGGCTGATCCCGCACCAGGCCAACATCCGCATCATGCAGAGCACGGCCCGCAAGCTGAAATTGCCCATGGACAAGGTGATCGTCACGGTCGACCAGCACGGCAATACCTCGGCTGCCTCGATCCCCCTGGCACTGGACGCCGCGGTGCGAAGCGGCAAGGTCAAGCCCGGCGACACGCTCATGCTCGAAGGCGTCGGTGGCGGCTTCACCTGGGGCGCGGTGCTGCTCGATTACTGAAAAGCCAAGAATGAAACCGTTCGCATTTGTTTTCCCCGGCCAGGGTTCGCAGGCCGTGGGCATGCTCGACGCCTGGGGCGACCACCCGGCCGTGCGCCAGACGCTGCAGGAAGCCTGCGATGCCCTGGGCGAGGACATCGCCAGGCTGATTCACGAAGGTCCCAAGGAAGCCCTGGCCCTCACGACCAACACCCAGCCGGTGATGCTGGTGGCCGGCGTGGCCGCCTGGCGTGCCTGGCAAGCCGAGGGCGGCGCGCAACCGTCGGCCCTGGCCGGGCATTCGCTGGGCGAGTATTCGGCGCTGGTTGCGGCCGGCGCACTGACGCTGGCGCAGGCCGCGCCCCTGGTGCGCTTTCGTGCTCAGGCCATGCAGGATGCGGTGCCGGTTGGCGTCGGCGCCATGGCCGCCATTCTCGGCATGGACGCCGCAAAGGTCATCGAGGGTTGCGCACAAGTGACGGCTGCTTTTGGCCCTGGCTCCACCGAAGTGGTGCAGGCGGTCAACTTCAACGATCCCGCCCAGACCGTCATCGCCGGCAGCAAGGCCGGCGTCGAAAAGGCGTGCGAGGTGCTCAAGGGCCTGGGCGCCAAGCGCGCATTGCCGCTGCCGGTGTCCGCGCCTTTCCACTCCAGCCTGATGAAGCCCGCCGCTGACCGCCTGCGCGAGCGACTGGCCGAAACAACCATCGCCGCGCCCGCCATCCCGGTGGTCAACAACATCGATGTGGCGGCGCAATCCGACCCCGCCCGCATCCGCGATGCCCTTTACCGGCAGGCCTTCGGCCCGGTGCGCTGGGTCGAGTGCGTGCGCGCCATCCAGGCCCGCGGCATCGATACCCTGGTCGAGTGCGGCCCCGGCAAGCTGCTGGCCGGCATGACCAAGCGCATCGACGCGCAGCTCACCGGCGCGGCGCTCTTTGATCCGGCCACGCTGGCCGAAGTCAAGGGCCTTCTGGCATGAGCAATACCGAATTCGCGGGCCAGGTCGCCCTGGTCACCGGCGCCTCGCGTGGCATCGGCGCTTCCATCGCTGCGCAGCTGGCGGCGCGCGGCCTCAAGGTTATCGGCACCGCCACTACCGACGCCGGCGCACAGCGCATCACTGAGGCGCTGGCGGCGCATGAGGGCTGTCGTGGCGCCACGCTCGACGTGAACGATGCGGCTGCGGCGCAAGCCCTGGTCGAGGGCATCGTCAAGGCCCATGGCGGCCTGCAGGTGCTGGTCAACAACGCCGGCATCACCCGCGACATGCTGGCCATGCGCCTGAAGGACGAAGACTGGGACGCGGTCCTGGACACCAACCTCAAGGCGGTGTTTCGCATGAGCCGGGCCGTGATGCGCACGATGATGAAGCAGCGTTATGGCCGCATCATCAGCATCACCTCGGTGGTGGGCGCTTCGGGCAACCCGGGTCAGGCCAACTACGCGGCGGCCAAGGCCGGCGTGGCCGGCATGACGCGCGCCCTGGCGCGCGAACTCGGCAGCCGCAACATCACGGTCAACTGCGTCGCGCCGGGCTTCATCGCCACCGACATGACGGCGTCGCTGCCGCAAGAGCAACAGAAGGCGCTGCTGGGGCAGATTCCGCTGGGCCAGCTGGGCCGGCCCGAAGATATCGCCCATGCCGTGGCCTACCTGGCGTCGCCGCAAGCAGGTTACGTGACGGGGCAGGAACTGCACGTCAATGGCGGCATGTACATGGCCTAGGGGCGCAGCCACAAGCGCCGTTCTTTCCACCCGGTTTTATCCGCCCGGCACTGACCGACAGGGGTCGACCCCTGCGCCAGCTAAAATTGCGGATTCATTCACAACCCTTTGAGGGAACCCATGAGCGATATCGAA
Organism: Comamonadaceae bacterium; assembly: GCA_947476465.1. Taxonomy (GTDB): domain Bacteria; phylum Pseudomonadota; class Gammaproteobacteria; order Burkholderiales; family Burkholderiaceae_C; genus Ramlibacter. The sequence continues at coordinate 28,337 of CANJQN010000015.1, forward strand.
GTACGTGTCAAGAAGATCATCGCCGAGCAGCTCGGCGTGGAAGAGTCCCAGGTCACGAATGAAAAGGCCTTCGTGGCCGACCTCGGCGCCGACTCGCTTGACACCGTGGAACTGGTGATGGCTCTGGAGGACGAGTTCGGCATCGAGATCCCGGACGAAGACGCCGAAAAGATCACTACCGTCCAGAACGCCATCGACTACGCCGTGGCCCACCAGAAGGCCTGATCGCCCGATGTCTCGTCGCCGCGTTGTCGTAACCGGTCTGGGCTGCGTCAGCCCCGTGGGGAACACGGTGGCACAGTCATGGATGCAGCTTTTGGCCGGCCAGTCCGGCATTGATTTTGTCACCCAGTTCGACGCGACCGTTCTGTCGTGTCACTTCGCGGGTGAGGTCAAGGGTTTCAACATCGGGGACTACATCCCCGAAAAGGAAGCCCGGCACATGGACCGCTTCATCCACCTCGGCCTCGCGGCCGCGGCGCAGGCGGTCGCGGATTCGGGCCTGCCCACCGGTGAGGCCCTGGGCGACGAACTGGCCACGCGCATCGGCTGCAACATCGGCTCGGGCATTGGCGGTCTGCCCATGATCGAGGCCACGCACACCGAGCTGGTCAACCGCGGCCCGCGCCGCGTCTCGCCGTTCTTTGTGCCGGCATCCATCATCAACATGATTTCCGGCCATGTGTCGATCAAGTTCGGGTTCAAGGGGCCGAACATCGCGGTCGTCACGGCGTGCACCACCGGCCTGCATGCGGTGGGCCTGTCGGCCCGCATGATCGAGTACGGCGACGCCGACATCATGATTGCCGGCGGATCTGAATCCACGGTCTCGCCGCTGGGCATGGGCGGCTTTGCCGCGGCGCGGGCCCTGTCCACCCGCAACGACGATCCCAAGACCGCCTCGCGGCCCTGGGACAAGGGCCGCGATGGATTCGTGCTCGGCGAGGGTGCCGGGGTGCTGGTGCTCGAGGAGTACGAACACGCCAAGGCCCGGGGCGCCAAGATCTACGCCGAGGTCGCCGGTTTCGGCATGAGCGCCGACGCGCACCACATGACCGCCCCCGATGTGGACGGCCCGCGCCGCGCCATGCTGTCGGCCCTGCGCAATGCCGGCGTCAATGCCGACGAGGTGCAGTACATCAATGCGCACGGCACCTCCACGCCCCTGGGCGACGTGAACGAGACCAATGCGATCAAGCTGGCGCTGGGCGACCATGCCCGCAAGATCGTCGTCAACTCCACCAAGTCCATGACCGGGCACCTGCTCGGTGGCGCAGGCGGCATCGAGTCGGTGTTCACCGTGCTGGCCCTGCACCACCAGAAGTCGCCGCCCACCATCAACATCTTCAACCAGGATCCCGAGTGCGACCTGGACTACTGCGCCAACACGGCGCGCGACATGAAGATCGATGTGGCCGTGAAGAACAACTTCGGTTTTGGTGGCACCAACGGCGCGCTGGTGTTCAAACGCGTCTGACCGCCTCATCGTCCATGCGCAGCGCCCCCTCGGTGTCCTACCCGGTGGGGCGTTCGCGTTTTGGTGCTTGCTTATTGGCCGGGCTCTGGCTCACCGGCCTGGCGGCCGGCCTGGCTTGGCTCGTTCCCGGTCCGGTCGACGGATGGCGTGGGGCGTTATGGGCCGGCGTCGTGGCCGCATGCGCGGCGTGGGGCTGGCGTTGGTATGTCGGGCAAGCGCATGGTCAGCTCATTTGGGACGGTGCGGCCTGGCGCTGGCACGGCGGCCTCGGGGCGATGGACGCTCTTGAACCCGATGAAACGGATCAAGTGGTGTCACTGGGGGTCGCGCTGGACCTGCAGCGTGTGCTGCTGGTGCGCTGCGTCACCGCAGGCCGCCGGCGGTCGCGCTGGCTTTGGCTGGAGTCAGGTGCTGATGCCGCGCGCTGGCGAGCGTTGCGCCGTGCGGTATATTCGCCCGCCCCCCATGAACCCCCGGCGCAGCCGCTGGGCGGGGCCAGCCTCCCATGAACCGCCCGCCGTCAGCCCCCGCTCCCTCCCCCCAGGACACCGACCTCGTCCTGGTGGAGCGCACCGTGGCCGGCGATCAGCGGGCCTTCGAGTTGCTGGTCATCAAGTATCAGCGCCGGATCGAGCGCCTGATCGGGCGGATGGTGCGCGACACCAACCTGGTGGAGGACATCGCCCAGGAAACCTTCATCCGCGCCTACCGGGCGCTGGCCCAGTTCCGGGGCGAGGCGCAGTTTTATACCTGGCTGTACCGGATCGCCGTCAATACCGCCAAGAAAGCCCTGATGGACCTCAAGCGCGATCCGCTGGTGTCGCAGAGCTCCCTGCGCTCGGGCGGTGACGACGACGATGAAACTTCCTCGGTGGAGAACGAACTAACCACGTCCGAGACGCCGGAAACGGTGCTCGCCGCCAAGGAAATTGCCGCCACGGTCAACCAGGCCATGGAAGCCCTGCCCGAGGAATTGCGCCAGGCGGTCACGCTGCGCGAAATCGAGGGCCTGAGCTACGAAGAGATTGCGCAAGCCATGAACTGCCCGATCGGGACAGTGCGTTCACGCATATTCCGGGCGCGGGAGGCGATTTCCGCGAAAGTCAAGCCGATGCTGGAGAACCAGAGCGGCAAGCGCTGGTAGCCGCTCAACGAGGTGAGTCGATGAACAAGATGAACAACCAAGAACTGCTCTCGGCCCTGGCCGATGGACAACTGAGCGGCACCGAGCTGGCCGAAGGGCTGCGGGTGCTGGGCGAAGATGCCGAGGCAGTGTCGGCTTGGCGCGCATGGCACCTCATCGGTGACGTGATGCGCTCGCCTGAGCTGGCCGCCGGCACGCCCACCGACCGGTTCATGAGCCGGCTGTCTCAGCGGCTGGCCGCCGAGGCGGCGCCACTGCCGCTGGCAGTTGAAAGTGCGATCACGGCGGCCGAGCCGGCCAACGATGCCGTGTTCCGCTGGAAGCTCGTCGCGGGGCTGGCATCGGTCGCCGCGGTGGTCGCCGTGGGTTGGACGCTCCTGTCCTCCCAGGGCCTGGCGCCGGCCGGGGCGCAGCTGGCCGCGGCGCCGGCCACTCAGGGCGGCGTGATGATCCGCGATGCGCAGCTCGACGAGCTGCTGGCGGCGCACCGCCAACTGGGTGACACGACCGCCTTGCAGATGCCGGCCCGGTTCCTTCGCAATGCCACCTTTGAAGGCCCGACGCGCTGACAGTCGGCATTCATGAATACGGCCACCATGACTTCCCTGCTCCTGCCGTCATCCGCGATCCGCCGCATCGGCCGTTGGCTGTTGATCGCCGCGTTCGGTGCCGTCGCCGGCATGAGTTTCGCGCAGGCACCCGCCAGCTCGAAGCCCAGTGACCGCAGCATCGCCGAATGGCTCAGCCGCCTTCAGATGGCGCCGCAGCAGCACAGCTACATCGGCACCTTTGTGGTCTCTTCCAATGCCGGCGCGATGTCCAGCGCCCGAATCTGGCATGCCTGCGATGCCGAGCGGCAGGTCGAGCGGGTCGAGAACCTCACCGGCGCGCCGCGCAGCACGTTCCGCCACAACGAAGAGGTCGTCACCTTCTTTCCCGAACAGAAGCTGGTGCGCACTGAGCGCCGAGAATCGCTTGGACGCTTTCCGCAGTTGCCCAAGTCGACCGAGGCGTCAATCGGCGAGTACTACACCGTGCGCGTGGCGGGTGCCGAGCGCGTGGCGGGATTCGACGCCGACGTGGTGCTCTTGGCGGCACGTGACCCGCTGCGTTTCGGCTATCGCATCTGGAGCGAGCGCCGCACTGGCCTGATGGTCAAGATGCAGACTCTGGGTCTGGAAGGGGAGGTGCTGGAGCAGGCGGCATTCTCCGAGCTGGCATTCGACCCCGCCCTTCGCACCAGCAAGCTCGCACAGATGATGGTTCCGCCCGAGGGCTGGCGCGTCGAGCGCAGCGAGGCGGTCAAGACCACAGCGCAGGCCGAGGGCTGGGCCATGAAGTCCGCCGTCGGCGGCTTCCAACCCACCAACTGTTACCGGCGGCGCGCCGTTGCCGGAGAGGCCATGCAATGGGCGTTCTCGGATGGCCTGGCCTCGGTGTCACTGTTCGTCGAGCCGTACGACCGCCAGCGTCACCTGCAGGAGGGGCTGATGGCCTCCGGCGCCACGCATACGCTGACGCACCGCATACAGGGTTGGTGGCTCACGGCGGTGGGTGAGGTCCCGCCGCAGACCTTGCGTGCGTTTGCTCAAAACCTTGAGCGCCGCAAGTAAGCCCCCATCTGAGCGGCACACGGGGCTCTGGCGATGAACCATTTCAAGGATGAGGGTTCTGACTCAGAGTCCGAACCCTCCCGATTTCATTTTTCAGAGGTGAACATGCTCCCCAACGGTTGGATGAACCTGCGCGCCCGCACGCTGGCTGGCGCGCTGACGCTGGCGGCCGCCGCTGCGCTGCTGCCGATGCCACAGGCCATGGCCCAGTCGGCGCCCCAGATCGGCCTGCCTGACCTCACGGGGCTGGTCGAGCAGGTCGGCCCGGCGGTGGTGAATATCCGCACGCTCGAGCGCGTCCGTTCCAGCAGGGCACAGCTGCCGCCCGGCACGGACGACGACATGCAGGAGTTTTTCCGGCGCTTTTTCGGCCAGCCCGCGCCGGGCACGCCGCGGCAGGGCCCCCGCCCGAACCGCCCCGACAACGACGAGGCTCAGCCACGCGGCGTGGGTTCCGGCTTCATCCTTTCGGCCGACGGTTTCGTCATGACCAACGCGCACGTCGTCGAAGGCGCCGATGAGGTGCTGGTGACGCTGCCCGACAAGCGCGAATTCAAGGCGCGCGTGGTGGGCACACCCGATCGGCGCACCGATGTCGCCGTGCTCAAGATCGAAGCTAGCGGCCTGCCCTTCGTGCGGATCGGCGACGCCACCAAGCTCAAGGTGGGCGAGTGGGTCATGGCCATCGGCTCGCCCTTCGGTCTGGACAACACCGTCACGGCCGGCATCATCAGCGCCAAGGCGCGCGACACCGGCGACTACCTGCCCCTGATCCAGACCGACGTCGCGATCAACCCAGGCAACTCAGGCGGACCGCTCATCAACCTGCGTGGCGAGGTGATCGGCATCAACAGCCAGATCTACTCTCGTTCGGGCGGCTTCATGGGCATCTCCTTCGCGATCCCGATCGACGAGGCCGTGCGTGTCGCCGACCAGCTGCGCTCGAGCGGCCGCGTCACGCGCGGACGCATCGGCGTGCAGATCGACCAGGTCACCAAGGACGTCGCCGAGTCGATTGGCCTGGGCAAGCCCCAGGGTGCGCTGGTGCGCAGCGTCGAGAGCGGCTCGCCGGCCGAACGCGCTGGCGTCGAGGCGGGCGACATCATCGTTCGCTTAGAAGGCCGCACGATCGACCGCGCCAGCGATCTGCCCCGCCTGGTGGGCAGCACCAAGCCTGGCTCACGGGTGACCCTCACCGTGTTCCGTCGTGGCGCCACCCGTGATCTGCAGGTTCAGGTCGCAGAGATCGAACCCGAGCGCGCGCAGCGCCGGGCCGCCGGGCCGGCGCAACCCGAGTCGCGGCCGCTGGCATCGGCCGCCGCGCAATCGCTGGGCATCGGCGTCGTGGACCTCACCGACGCGCAAAAGCGCGAACTCAAGCTCAAGGGCGGCGTACGGGTCGAGACGGTGGCCGAACCGGCGGCGCGCGCCGATCTGCGCGAGGGCGATGTGATCGTCTCGGTCGGCAATACCGAGGTCGCCAATGTGCGCGAATTCGATGCGGCCATTACCAAGATCGATCGCAGCAAGCCGGTTCCGCTGCTCCTGCGGCGCGGTGAGCTGGCTACTTATCTTGTGATCAGGCCGCAGCGCTGAGCCCCGGAAGAGCGCCCAAGCTGGCCCCAAAAGCCCCCGGCCCGCTCTCGGGTTTAGGGGCTTTGCTTGTTACAAGCGCGCACGGTTTTTTTTGCAAGGTCAATGGATGAGCATAGCGCCGGTTGGCGCTTACTGACTTGGCGGGGGGCTCTTCGACACAGTTCGATAGAATCCTTGCTTCCCAAGGCTGTTTGAATGCATATAGAAGCACCAAACTGCCACCATGTGGTTTGCCCCAGGCATAACTTTTTCCCGTCCACAGATCACCCACATGTTGTCCCTGTGGCGGCGTTCAGACGTTGTTTATAAGCTGTGAATAACTTTCATGTTGCTGCCCTGCAACTTGCCCTTGCCAGCCGTGGCGTCGATGGACGGGCGGGGGTTTTTGCCTACAATGAAGTTCCAACTATCGCAGTTGCCCTTGATTGTTGGTTCAGGGCGCGTCGCCACTCGACGCGCCCTTTTTTCTTGTCCGCACCCTTTTGAATTCAATCACTTAAGTCTTCCCGTTGATGAATCACATCAGAAACTTTTCGATCATTGCGCACATCGATCACGGCAAGTCCACGCTCGCGGACCGTCTGATTCAGCGCTGTGGCGGATTGTCCGATCGCGAGATGCAAGAGCAGGTGCTCGACTCGATGGACCTCGAAAAAGAGCGTGGGATAACCATCAAGGCGCAGACCGCTGCGCTGCGCTACACGGCGCGCGATGGGCAGGTCTACAGCCTCAATCTGATCGACACGCCGGGCCACGTCGACTTCTCGTATGAAGTGTCGCGGTCCCTCTCTGCTTGCGAAGGCGCATTGCTCGTCGTCGATGCAAGCCAGGGTGTCGAGGCGCAGACTGTCGCCAACTGCTACACCGCGCTCGACCTCGGCGTGGAGGTGGTGCCGATCCTCAACAAGATGGATCTGCCGCAGGCCGATCCGGAGAACGCCAAGTCCGAGATCGAGGACGTGATCGGCATCGACGCGCACGACGCCATTCCGTGTTCGGCCAAGACCGGCATGGGCATCGACGAGATTCTCGAGGCCATTGTCGCCAAGGTGCCGGCGCCGCGCGGCAACCCGACAGGTGCGTTGCGCGCCATGATCATCGACAGTTGGTTCGACAGCTACGTCGGCGTGGTGATGCTCGTGCGTGTGGTCGACGGCGGCCTGAAAAAGGGCGAGCGCGTCAAGATGATGGCCAGCGGCGCCGTCTACGAGGCTAACAGTCTCGGAGTGTTCACCCCCGCCAACGCGCCCCGCGAATCGCTCGAAGCCGGGGAAGTGGGTTACATCATCGCCGGCATCCGCGAGTTGCAGGCGGCCAAGGTGGGCGACACCATCACGCTCGAAAAGAAGCTGCCGAACAACGCCGGCAGCGCCACCGAGGCCTTGCCCGGTTTCAAGGAAATCCAGCCGCAGGTCTTCGCGGGCCTGTACCCAACCGAGGCCAACCAGTACGACAGCCTGCGTGACGCGCTCGAGAAGCTCAAGCTCAACGACGCTTCGCTGCACTACGAGCCCGAAGTCAGCCAGGCCCTGGGTTTCGGCTTTCGCTGCGGCTTCCTGGGCCTGCTGCACATGGAGATCGTGCAGGAGCGCCTCGAGCGCGAGTTCGACCAGGACCTGATCACCACCGCGCCCAGCGTCGTCTATCAGGTGCTCAAGGGCGACGGCGAAGTGATCATGGTCGAAAACCCCTCGAAGATGCCCGACCAGGGCCGCATTGAGGAAATACGCGAGCCGATCGTGACGGTGCGTCTGTACATGCCGCAGGAGTACGTCGGTCCGGTGATGACGTTGGCCAACCAGAAGCGCGGCGTGCAGCTGAACATGGCCTACCACGGCCGCCAGGTGATGCTCACCTATGAGCTGCCGCTGGGCGAGATCGTGCTGGACTTCTTCGACAAGCTCAAATCAGTCAGCCGCGGCTATGCGTCGATGGACTACGCCTTCAAGGAGTACCGCCCGTCCGACGTGGTGAAGGTGGACATTCTTCTCAACGGCGAGAAGGTCGATGCGCTGTCCATCATCGTGCACCGCACCCAGGCGCAGTACCGCGGCCGCGCGGTGGCCGCCAAGATGCGCGAGATCATCAGCCGGCAAATGTTCGACGTGGCGATCCAGGCCGCGATCGGCGCCAACATCATCGCCCGCGAATCCATCAAGGCGCTGCGCAAGAACGTACTGGCAAAATGCTATGGCGGCGACATTAGCCGCAAGCGCAAGCTCCTCGAAAAGCAGAAGGCAGGCAAGAAAAGAATGAAACAGATCGGATTGGTCGAAGTCCCTCAGGAAGCATTCCTGGCCATTCTCCAGGTGGAAGACTGATGCAGGCACTGACCGCCGCGGTGCTCGCGGCCTTCGCCGTCTACGCCGGCGCCTGGTACATGGGCGCGCTGGAAGGCAATTTCGCCCTGCTGCTGTTGCTGGCCACCGTGGTCACCGGTGTCTACTGGGTAGCCGAGCGCCTGTACTTCCTGCCCCAACGCCGCCGGGCCGTGGCCCGGCTCGAGGCCGACGCCCTCCAGCGCCGCGCCAGCCTGGCCGCCCAAGGCATCACCCAGACCGACGGCACCGACCTCGCCCCGGCGCGCGAGCGCCTGCTGATGCAGCCCTGGTGGCTCGATTGGACGGCCGGCCTGTTTCCGGTGATCCTGGCGGTGTTTTTTCTGCGATCGTTCCTGTTCGAACCCTTCAAGATCCCCTCGGGTTCCATGATCCCCACGCTGCTGGTCGGCGATCTGATCCTGGTGAACAAGTACACCTATGGTGTGCGACTGCCGGTGGTCAACACCAAGCTGACCGAGGGCACGCCGCCCCAGCGTGGCGACGTGATGGTGTTCCGCTACCCGCCCAAGCCCAGCCTGGACTACATCAAGCGGGTGGTGGGCGTTCCCGGCGATGAGGTGGCCTACCTGAACAAGCGGCTCACGATCAACGGCCAGCCGGTTGCTACGCAGGCGGTCGAGGACTTCTTCGAGCGCGAGGCCATGCGTTATGCCAAGCAGTTCCAGGAGCAGTTTGGCGCCAAGTCCCACCGCATCCTGATCGACCCGCAGCGCCCGGCCTTCATTCCCGGCGCGGAGGATTTCCCGGGCCGCGACCAATGCCGCTATAGCGTGGAGGGGGTTGCGTGCAAGGTCCCGCCCGGGCACTATTTCATGATGGGCGACAACCGCGATAATTCACTGGATTCGAGGTTCTGGGGATTCGTCCCCGATCGCAACATCGTCGGCAAGGCATTCTTCATCTGGATGAACTTTGGCGACCTGGGGCGTGTCGGCGGGTTCGAGTGAGGGGTTCTTCCAAAAAGTGCGAGGTGATTGCATGACGTATCGTTCCGCCACAAGGCAACGTGGCATTTCCATCCTGGCTGTGACCTTCGTCATCGCCGTCTTGGCTGTCAGCGGTCTGCTGGTGGCGCGCGTCGTTCCGACGTTCATCGAGTACCAGGGCGTTTTGCGCGCGGCCAACAAGTCCAAGGAAGGCAACACGCCGGCCGAGGTGCGGGTCATCTTCGACAAGGCCGCCGAGATCGAGGACATCAAGTCGATCCAGGGCAAGGACCTCGATGTCAGCAAGGACGCCAACGGCAACGTGGTGGTTCGCTTCTCCTACGACCGCGAGTTGCCCCTGGGCGGCCCGGTGTCCCTGAAGATCCACTACGAGGGCAAGTCCCTCTGAGCTGATGGCCATTGCCCCAGCCGCGCCAGCGGCGTCTCATGCCGCCCTGGAGGGGTTGCAGCAGCGGCTGCAGCATCGCTTCTCCGATTCCCAACTGCTGGTGCGCGCCGTCACGCACCGCAGCTTCTCGGCTGAGCACAACGAGCGTCTTGAATTTCTCGGCGACTCGGTCCTTAATCTGGCCGTCGCCAAGCTTGTCTACGAGCGCCTGCATGAGCTGCCCGAGGGCGACCTGTCCCGCGTGCGTGCGAGCCTGGTGCGTCAGGAAACCCTGCACCAGCTGGCCGTGACGCTCGGCTTGCCCGAGGTGCTGCGCCTGGGCGAAGGCGAAGCCCGCTCCGGCGGAAACACGCGCCCCTCGATCCTGGCCGACGCCCTTGAGGCGGTGATCGGCGCGGTCTGCCTCGATGTCGACTTCGCCACCGCCGAGGCGCTGGTCCGCCGGCTCTTTCAAGACGTCGACATCCGCCCCGAGATGACCGCCGCCGCCAAGGACCCCAAGACCGAGCTGCAGGAATGGCTCCAGGGGCGGCGCATGAAGCTGCCGATCTACCGGGTAGCCGCCACCTTGGGCGCGGCCCACAAACAAACTTTTGACGTGGAGTGCGAGATTCCCGAGCTGCGCGCCGTCGAACGCGGTATTGGCGCTTCGCGGCGCGCGGCCGAGCAGGCCGCCGCCGCAGCGATGATGCTCGCGCTCAAAAGCAGGAAAGCAGGATGAACGCGACCGATCCCCCGTCCACACCGCCACCGCCACCGCAAGCGCAAGCGCAAGCGCAAGCGCAGCAAGCACCTGGCCCGACCGAGGCGCCGCCGACCGAAGCCGACCCGCCCGGCATCGAGGCCGCGCCCGCCGCCGTGGCCGCCGCTGACCAGCGCTGCGGCTTGATCGCGATCGTGGGCAAGCCCAACGTCGGCAAGTCGACGCTGCTCAATGCCCTGGTCGGCCAGAAGATCAGCATCACCTCGCGCAAGGCGCAGACCACGCGGCATCGCATCACCGGCATCCGCACCCGCGGCGCCACGCAGTTCGTGTTCGTGGACACGCCTGGCTTTCAGACCCGCCACAACACGGCCTTGAACAAGTCGCTGAACAAGACCGTGCTGGGCGCCGTCGGCGACGTCGACCTGGTGCTGTTCGTGGTCGAGGCCGGCAGCTTCACCCTGGCCGACGCCAAGGTGCTGTCCCTGCTCAAGCCCGGCATCCCGGCGTTGCTGGTGGCCAACAAGCTCGACGAAGTGCACCGCCGTGGCGAGATCGCGCCGTGGCTGCGCGACATGCAGCAGCGCCACGATTTCGCCGAGTTCGTGCCCATGTCCGCCAAGAGCGCCAAGGATATCGAGCGCCTGTTCGGCATCGTCGCCAAGTACCTGCCGCAGCAGCCCTGGTCGTACGAGCAAGACGAGCTGACCGACCGCAGCGAGAAATTCCTCGCCAGCGAGACCGTGCGCGAGAAGCTGTTCCGCTTCACCGGCGACGAGCTGCCCTACACCTCCACCGTGGTGATCGACAAGTTCGAGGAAGAGCCCAGCCCGAAGCACGGCCGCATGGTGCGCATCGCGGCCACCATCATCGTCGAACGCGACAGCCACAAGGCGATGGTCATCGGCGACAAGGGCGAGAAGCTCAAGCGCATCGGCACCGAAGCCCGCCAGGAGCTCGAAAAGCTGCTGAGCGCCAAGGTGTTCATCGAGATCTGGGTCAAGGTGCGCACCGGCTGGGCCGACGACGAGGCCCGCGTGCGCAGCTTCGGCTACGAGTAGTGGCGTGCGCCCGCGCCGCATCTCCGATGAACCCGGCTTCGTGCTCCATCGCTACGACTGGAGCGAATCGAGCCTGATTCTTGAGGTGTTCACGCGCGCCCACGGCCGTGTAGCGCTGGTGGCCAAGGGCGCCAAGAAGCCCAGCTCCAACTTCCGCCCGGTGCTGCTGCCGCTGCAGCTGCTGCGGCTGGCCTTCGGCGCCGAGGGGGAGATCCGCACCTTGAAGGACGCCGAATGGGCTGGCGGGCAGGTCATGCCGACCGGCGACGCGCTGCTGTCGGGCTACTACCTCAACGAGCTGCTGCTGCGGCTGCTGGCGCGCGACGACCCGCATCCGGCCCTGTTCGACAGCTACCGCTCCACCGTGCAGGTGCTGGCCTCCGAGCATGTCGAGGCCCTTCAGCCGGCGCTGCGTGCCTTCGAGCTGCTGGTGCTGCGCCAGACCGGCCTGCTGCCGGCGCTGGACACCCAGACCCTGGCCATGGCGCCTTTGCAGCCCGAAGGCCGCTACAGCCTGGTGCCCGAAGGCGGCCTGGTGCAGGCCCGCGCCGATGCCGACGACCGTGCCAGCCTGCCCGGCGCGCGCTGGGTGGCCCTGGAGGCGGCGCTGAACGACGCCGCGCCTTTCCACGCCACGCTGCGCGAGGCCGCCGCCAGCATGAATGAGCTCAAGCCGCAGTTGCGCGTCTTGCTCCACTACCATTGCGGTGTTTCCACGCTACGCACCCGGCAGCTGATGATGGACCTGCAGTCCCTCTGAGCGCCGGCATTCCATGACGCTCGGCCGCACCGCACTTTCCGTCAATCTCAACAAGGTCGCCCTGGTGCGCAACACCCGGCACCTGGGCATTCCCAGCGTAGAGCGCGCGGCTGTGCTGTGCCTGGACGCCGGCGCGCAAGGCATCACCGTGCATCCGCGGCCCGACGCCCGCCACATCCGCAGCGACGACGTGCACCTGCTGCACGCGCTGGTGGCCGCGCGCCCGGGGGTGCAGCTCAACATCGAGGGCAACCCCTTCCACAACCTGATGGAATTCGTGCGCGAGTTGCGTCCGCACCAGGCCACCTTTGTCCCCGACAGCGAAGGCCAGTTCACCAGCGACCACGGCTGGGATTTCCCGGCCGACGCGCGGCGCCTGGCACCGCTGATCGCGCAAGCGCGCGCTTTGGGGGTGCGGGTCAGCCTGTTCATGGACCCGCGCGCCGACATGATGGCCGCTGTGCGCGCCGCTGGCGCCGACCGCATCGAGCTCTACACCGAAACGTACGCCCGGGCCTGGGGCACGCCCGAGCAGGCGCGGGTGTTGCACGGCTTCACACAGGCTGCTGAGGCGGCCCATGCGTTGGACCTGGGCGTCAACGCCGGGCATGACCTCAACCGAGACAACCTCACCGACTTTCTGCGCGCGGTCCCGGGTGTCGCAGAAGTGTCGATCGGCCATGCGCTGATCGCCGATGCGCTGGAGATCGGCTACGCGCAGACGGTGCGCGCCTACCTCGCGTGCATCGACCGTGCAGTCAAAGGTTGAGGCCATGCTCCAGGTCGTGGCCTTGCCTCGATGGGCGCCCGGCGACGGGCTGCGCCTGCAGACCTGGCGCGTCAAGCACCAGCCGCACGACTTTCACATTCCGGCCTTCATCAGTCTGGTGCGGGACCCCCACGAACTGTCCGCGGCTGATTTCATGGTCCACGTGCGCGCCGTCGCCGCCCGCATGCGACCGTTCCCGCTGGCCCTGACCTACGCGCTGCCGGTGATGTGGGACGGCCAGCAGGCTCGCGTCTTCCTCATGCCGGAGCAGGGCGCTGGTGAGTTGTGGCGCTTGCACCGCACGCTGTTCAGCGGCGTCCTGGCGCCGTGGATGCCTGACGCCGGTTTTTTTCTGCCACACCTCCTGCTGGCCAGCTATTCCATGCCGCAGATGGCCCTGACGGTGGCCGACCAGTGGAACCACCACGAGGCGCCGCTGCATGCCGAGATCGACACCGTGGCCGTCGTGCGCTTGGGCGCTGAGCGCCCGCAGTGGCTGGCCCAGTTCGAGCTGGGGGCGGGCGCCGCATGATCTACGGCATTGGCACCGACGTGTGCGACGTGCGACGCATCCGCGCCTCGCTCGATCGCCATGGCGAGCGGTTTGCCCGCAAGGTGCTGGCCGACGGCGAACTGGTCACTTGGCGCGCCCGCACTGCCCGCTGGCCCGAGCGCGGCCTGCGCTATCTGGCCACGCGCTTTTCGGCCAAGGAGGCGTTCAGCAAGGCCATCGGCCTGGGCATGCGCATGCCCATGACCTGGCGCAACTGCGAGATCGCCAAGCTGCCCACCGGCCAGCCGGTGATCGTGCTGCACGGCCAGCTCAAGGCCTGGTTCGAATCGAAAGGGCTGCGAGCCCATGTCACCGTCACCGACGAAACCGACTATGCGGCGAGCTTCGTCGTCATCGAGTTCGTCGACTACAAGAAAGAAGATCCTCCATGACCGAACACGCTCCCGTCATCCTCGATGTGGCGGGCCTGGCCCTGACCGACGCCGACCGCCAACGCCTGGCCAACCCGCTGTGCGGCGGCATCATCTTGTTCGCCCGCAACTGGGAGAACCGCGACCAGCTCACGCACTTGTGCGCGGACATCAAGGCCGTGCGAGAAGACCTGCTGATCTGCGTCGACCACGAGGGCGGCCGCGTACAGCGCTTTCGCACCGACGGCTTCACCCGCCTGCCGCCCATGCGCGCCCTGGGCGAGTTGTGGATGAAAGACGGCGGCACCGGCGCCAGCGCCATGCGTGCCCAGGACGCCGCCAGCGCCTGCGGCTACGTGCTGGCCGCCGAGCTGCGCGCCTGCGGCGTTGATTTCAGCTTCACGCCTGTCCTGGACCTCAACTGGCAAGATGAGGCCCCCACGCAAGCGCAGGCGCTTGCTGCCCCCCGAGGGGGCTCGGGAAGCTTGGGGCGGCCCGGCGCTTCCCGAAGCGGCATCATCGGCGACCGTGCCTTCGACCGGGATCCGCGCGTGGCCACCGTGCTGGCCAAGAGCCTGATGCACGGCCTGCTGCAGGCGGGCATGGCCAACTGCGGCAAGCATTTCCCTGGGCATGGCTTCGTCAAGGCCGACTCGCACACCGAGATCCCCGTCGACAAGCGCAGCCTCAAGGCCATCCTGGCCGACGACGCCGCGCCCTACGGGTGGCTCAGCACCACGCTCACCAGCGTGATGCCGGCGCATGTCATCTACCCCAAGGTCGATGCTCGCCCCGCCGGGTTTTCCCACCGCTGGCTGGGCGACATCCTGCGCAGCAAGCTGGGCTTCCAGGGCGCCGTCTTCAGCGACGACCTGAGCATGGCCGGCGCCCGGCGCATCGACGGCCGCGAGGTCAGCTACACCGAGGCCGCGGTGGTTGCGCTCAACGCCGGCTGCGACATGGTCTTGCTGTGCAACCAGTCGGTCCAGACCGAGAGCGGCGCGGCGGTAGACGAGTTGCTTCAAGGCCTGGCTGGCGCGCGCCGCAACGCGTGGTGGCGCCCCAGCGAGGCCAGCGAAATTCGCCGGCTTGAGCTGCTGCCGCAGCGACCTGCGCATTCGTGGGATGCGCTGATGGCCGAGCCGCGCTACATGCGGGCGCTGGACCTGCTGCCCTGATCGACCGAGCCTGGGCTACCCCTGCTGCATCGCCACAGTCTGGCGGCACCGACCAAGAGCATGACCGACCCTGTCTTCGCGCTGTTCGACGACCTCGACGCCCGCCCCGGGCAGCCGAGCAGTCGCCTGTACACCGGCTTCGTGCGCGAGCATCACTGCGCCGACCCGGGCACGCTCGACGCCACCTGGCATGCGGTCGAGGCGGACCAGCACGCCGGCCTGCACGCCGTGGTGCTGGCCGACTACGCGTGGGGTGACCGGCTGCAACGCGGCGCGGCGGCCGGCGGCGGTGAGTCGGCCCTGCGTGTGCTCCTGTTCGCGACCTTGCAGCACCTGTCGGCGCAGGAAGCCGATGTCTGGCTCCAGGCACAGGACGAGGGCCGCGCCACACCGTCGCCCGCAGGCGTACTCGATCCGCAACCCAGCGTCGATCGCGCCGCGTTCGACGAGGCCATCGCCCGCATCCACGACGCCATCCGGCGTGGCGAAACCTACCAGGTCAACTACACCTATCGCCTCGACGGCCGCATGCATGGCAACCCCGCCGCGCTCTACCGGCGCCTGCGTGCCGCGCAGCCCGTGCCCTACGGCGCCTTCATTGCCCTGCCGGCGCAGGCGGGGCAGCCGCGCCATGTGTTGTCGTGTTCGCCCGAGCTGTTCCTGCGTCACGCGCATGGCCTGTTGACCGCCCGGCCCATGAAGGGCACGGCCGCGCGCACCGGTGATCCCGCGCACGACGCCGCCACAGCGCGCTGGCTGGCCGGTGACGCCAAGAACCGTGCCGAAAACGTGATGATCGTCGACCTGTTGCGCAACGATCTCGGCCGCATCGCCCGTACCGGGTCGGTCAAGGTGCCGGCGCTGTTTTCGGTCGAGCCCCATGGCGCGGTGTTGCAGATGACATCCACCGTGCAGGCCGAAGTCGCGCCCGGCGTCGGCTTTGCCGATCTGCTGCGCGCCACCTTTCCCTGCGGCTCCATCACCGGCGCGCCCAAGCACCACACCATGTCGCTAATTGCGCAGCTGGAGACCACGCCGCGCGGCCTGTACACCGGCGCTATCGGCTGGATCGACGCGCCGACCGCGGGCGCGGCCAGCGGCACAGCCTGTGGCGATTTCTGCCTGTCGGTGGCCATCCGCACCGTGGTGCTGGGCGGCGTCGAGGTCGACGGCCTGCGCCCCGCGCGGCTCGGCGTGGGCGCGGGCATCGTCATCGACAGCCAGCCCGAGGCCGAGTTCGAGGAGTGCCGGCTCAAGGCTCGTTTTCTCACCGCGCTGGACCCTGGCTTCGAGCTGTTTGAGACCTTGCTGGCCAGCGCCGGGGAGGGCTTGCGGCATCTGTCCCGGCATCTGCATCGCCTGGCCGGCAGTGCGCAGGCCCTGGGCTTTGCCTTCGACGCCGCACAGGCCGGCCAGCGTCTGCTCGAGCATGTGCAGACCCTGCCCGTTGACACCCCCCATCGCGTGCGCCTGACCCTGGCGCACGATGGTGGCCTCACGATCACCAGCGCAGGCCTGGCACCGCTGCCGCAGCACCCGGTGCGTCTGATCTTCGCGCCGCATCCGGTGGCCCGGCCCGCGTTGCTGGCCCGGCACAAGACCACGCTGCGCCAGGACTACGACGCCGGCGTGCGCGCCGCCGAGGCGGGCGGCGCCTTCGACAGCCTGTTCTTCACCCCCGACGGTCGGCTCACCGAGGGCGGTCGCAGCAACGTGTTCGTCAAGCTCGGCGGCCGCTGGTGGACCCCGCCGGTCAGCGACGGCGTGCTGCCCGGTGTGATGCGGGCGGTGGTCCTGGAAGACCCGCAATGGCAGGCGGGCGAGCGCAGCATTCATCGCGACGAACTGCCGGGCGCGAAGGGCTGGATGGTCTGCAATGCCTTGCGCGGGACGTTGATGGCCCAGGTGCAGGGGCCCGCACCCGCGGACGATGGCATCCATGGTCGGTCACAATGATGCGCAATGAAGCCCATGGGTGAGCGCGAAGATTCGCGCGAAGTTGATCTGAACGCTGCACCGCGCACCGCGCTGCAACTGCTGCATGCCTACGAAGCCATGCGCAACGCGCTACCGGTGGCCAGATGTCCAGCGCGATGGGTGCGGGGCGATGATCTGGCCAGCCTGACGGACCGCTACAGCGCCTTCTTCTTCGATGCTTTCGGCGTCCTCAATATCGGCGACACACCCATACCCGGTGCGGCCGAGCGGCTGGTGAACTTGCGCCGCGCTGGCCGCCGCATCGTCGTGGTGAGTAACGCGGCGAGCGTTCCACCCCGGGCGCTCGCAGCGGCATACCAGGCCATGGGGTTCGAACTCGAACCCCATGAGATCGTGACCAGCCGCGAAGCCATGGGGGTGTTCTTGCAGCGATCCTCCCCGCGCCTCTGGGGCGTGGTTGCGCCGCCTGGCGCGCAGCTGGACGATCTGCCTTGCCGCATGGTGCACCTGGGCGAGATGCCGCACGCGCTCGATCAGGTTGAAGGGTTCATCCTGCTCTCATCGCTGGACAAAGACACCGACGCGAAGGAGCGCCTCGCCCACGCCCTGCGCATGCGGCCGCGGCCGGTGCTGGTGGCCAATGCCGATCTGGCGGCGCCACGGGAGGACGGGTTTTCGGTGGAGCCCGGTTACCTGGCCCGGTGGCTGACCCGCACCGCCTCGCTCAGTCCGACGTACTTTGGAAAGCCCTTCCCGCCCATCTTCGAGCTGGCGTTGCAGCGCCTGGGGCCCGGCGTCGCGCCGCAGCAGGTTCTGATGGTCGGCGACACCCTGCACACCGATGTATTGGGCGGCGCGCATGCCGGGTTGCACACGGCACTGGTCGTTCGTTACGGCGTCAGCGCCGAGCTGGACTGGGCGGCGGCTGTAGCACACACCGGAATCGTTCCCGATCACGTCATCGATCACATCTGAACTGCGCGTAACGATCAGGGCTACGTGGCAGGCACGGGTGGCTTCGGGCCATCTGACATGAAAGGTGCAGCGACAGTGCCGTTGATCTTGATATCCAGGAGGATGGGGCCGTCAGGCTTTGCGAGCAGCGGCTTGAGCGCGCGTAATTGCTCAATGTTGCGAACGGTCGCTGTCCTGAATCCGAGCGCATCGGCGATCGGCGCGAAATCGACCATGGGGAACTGCGACAGCGCGGTTGGCATGCCACGCATCTTGAGCAGGTGCAGTTCAGCACCGTATGCGCCGTCATTGAGCAATACGATCACAAGGGGAAGGTCCTCTCGCACGGTAGTTTCGAGTTCACTCAGGGTCATCAGGAAACCGCCGTCGCCGACGATCAGAACCGTCGTGCGTTCCGGGCTCGCGCACGCAAACCCCAGTGCTGCGCCAAACCCCATACCGATGGAGGCGAAGTCCGCCGTCCATTTGAAGAATGCCGGATCAGGAACCGACACATACGGCGCAATCGAAAGAAAGTTGCCCGCGTCATAGACGAGGGTTCGCTTCTCCGGCAACAGCCGGTCCAACTCAATGCCGACGCGTCGAGGATCCAGGGTTTGTTCACTGGATACGTCCTTGAAATCTCGGGACAGATCGTAGTTCTCCAGCCAATCACGCAGCGGCGCAGAGCGCATGTCCATGTCTTCAGGCCGGCGTGCCGGCAGTGCAGCCATAAGCTGCTGCGCGGCAGATTTTGCATCTGCGGCGATGGCGACATCGCAATGGAACCAGCGCCCCAGCTTATCCCTTGAGTGATCGATCTGGATCACCGAAGCTTCTGGCGCAAATGCGTTGCCATAACTTGTGGTGCGTTCGTTGAGGCTGGCGCCGACAGCCAAAATGCAATCGGCCTGTTCAATGAGACGGCGTCCGCCCCCGTGTGAAAACGAACCGACCACGCCGCAATCGAAAGGGTGCCCACGGAAAAGATCTTTCGCCTTGATCGTCGTGGCGACCGCCGCGCCCAGATGGTCCGCCAAGGCGATCAAAGCGTCGCGCGTCGCTGGGGCCCGTGCACCCTGTCCGGCGACGATCAAAGGCTTGCGACTTTGCGATAACAAATGAACGGCCGCCGAAATGGCGGCAGCGCGAGCTGGCCGCAACGATGCAACCGGCGCGGATATTTGCTTGGGCTGCGTTGCCTGGGGATCGACCTGACTCATCTGAACGTCATGTGGCAACAGATAGGCGTACGCCCCCAGGCGGGCTTGTTCGTAGGCCATGGTCAGAGCTTGCCGCGCAGACACTGCAAGAGAAGCTGTGCAGCTTGGGATGCCGGTTGCACGTATGGCTTGCGCGAGTTCGAAGCCCTTCAGGTCGGGGCCAAGGGTCATGGGCGATGCCGCTGGCATCGCTGTGTCGCCAACGATCACAAGCACAGGAGAGCCGGTGCGGTGAGCGAAGGTCATGCCATGGATCGCATTGGATGCGCTAGGGCCGCGCCCAAGCACCGCAATACCGACCCGGCCCGTCGCCGCCGCATAACCCGCCGCCATGGCGCAAGCGTTGTTCTCGTGCCGAGCGGTAAGCACTCTCACTCCGGCTGAATCGAGGCTGGCCAAGAGCTGCGCAGTGTCGTCGCTCATCAAACAAAAAACACACTCGACCCCAAGATTTTTGAGGTCGAGCGCAAGGGCTTCGTAAAGCGGAATCAATTGCATGGCTATGAGGTCTTGAAAAACTGGATGGGATCTATCGGGTTGAACACCGCGCGTCGTGGTTTTTAATCATAGCCACTGGCCGAGGTGCTAGCCGAAGCGCTTCGAGAGAAAGCCGAGAATATGCGCGCTGCCGCTGGTTGCAAGATTGAATCGCATCCAGGTCGAAGGGCTCTGCAAAGGGGTGAACAAGCTGCCCGGCGCAAGAAGAATATCTTCCGCCAGACCGTCGATGGCCAATGTATCGCTGTCCACTCCTGTATCGGCCCACACCAGTACGCCGTATAACGGTGGCGTTGGAATTTTCAGGCCAATCGCTTGCAGCTTGCGCAGCGTCGGCTCGCGCACCGCTGCAACCCGATTGCGAATGCGCGCCATGTGCTTGCGGTAGTGGCCGTCATTGAGCACCTTGTACACCACGCGTTCCCCGATTTCGGATGTGGTCAGGCATGTCTTGAGTTTTTGCTCCATCAGAGCCGCCGCGAGATCCTGGTCACAGGCGAGAAAGCCCACGCGCAAGGTGGCGGACAAGGTCTTTGAAAAGCTCGATACATAGATAACCCGCCGCAACTGGTCCAAGGTGGCGAGCCTTGTCGCCGCGCCACCGTGAAAATCGGAGAAGACGTCCGTTTCGATCACCAGGAAGTCCTCGTGTTCGGCGGTCTGGAGGATTGAATGTGCCTTCGCTGCCGATACGCTGGTGCCGGTGGGGTTCTGAAGCACGGAATTGACCAGAAAAAGCTTGGGCTTGTGCTGTCTGGCGCAGGCCTGGAGACGCTCGATGTCGGGCCCGTCGGCCAAGCGCGGGATGCCGATCACCTTGAGGCCGAGCGATGCGAACATCGCGAACATTCGGTACCAGGCCGGATCCTCGACCAGTACTGTGTCACCGGGAACCGTCAGTTCCCGGCAGATGAGGTCGATCGCCTGCGTGACGCCTGAGGTAAGAACGATCTGCTCCGGCTTGGCTGAAATTTCGCACTCCGCCAATTTGAGGCACAGCTGGTTGCGCAGCGGCAGGAACCCGCCCGGCGTGCCGTAGTGAAGCATGGAGTCAAGGTTTTGACGTCCTACGGCGCGCACAGTTGAAGCGAGCATGTCGGCGTCGAGCCAGGCGGCGGGCAGCAAGGCAGACCCAGGCATGTTGGCGCGCGCCAGGCTCCCGAACTGGTTCCAGATCAGCCAGGACCTGCTGACGGATTCGGCGGTTTTCTGGCGACGGGCCAGCGGCCCTGCGTTCGGCCGCTTGCGCGCGAAGAAGCCCGACCCGCTGCGCGATTCCAGGTATCCGAGCGCGACCAGGCGCTCGTAGGCGTTCACCACCGTGAAGCGGCTCACTCCCTGCTCTTGTGCCTGCGCACGGATGGAGGGGACCTTTTCACCTTGGCTGAGCCTTCCCTCGTCGATCTGCGCGCTGATGCTGCGGACCAGTTGTTCGACCAGCGTCACACCGGCGCTGCCGGGCCCGTGAGATGCAGAGTGGCCCTGGGGGAATTGCGACTTCATCGGTCAACTGTACAGGTTCCGGCACCGGTACAGGAAGGGGGTTGCGCCGACCAACCGTACCGGCCAATGCAGCGGCATCGCCCTAAACTTTCGGGCACATCAGCTTGGATGGGGACTTTCGCTGTACCCCCAGGCAACCCCAGAGAGACCGGTATGAAACTCCTAGTGAAGTTCGCGTTTGTCGTGTTTGCCCTTGCTTGCGCCCTCGGTGCCCAGGCCCAAGCCTGGCCGACCGGGCCGGTCAGGCTGGTCGTGCCCTTTCCTCCGGGCGGTGCCACCGACCTGATCGCCCGCCTCTTTGCGAAGGAACTGCAAGACAGCATCGGTCAAACGGTGGTCGTCGACAATCGCGGTGGCGCCGGCGGAGCCATTGCCGCTGAAATGGTGGCGCGCAGTCCTGCTGACGGCCATACGCTTCTGTTCGGATCGAACTCGGTCATGGCCTCGAATGTGGGCTTGTACAAAACTTTGTCCTACAGTCCCACGGCCGACTTCACACCCATCATGCGAATCGGTGAATCGGCCCTGGTGCTGGTGGTGCGGTCCGACTCCGAGATCAAGACCCTCAACGATTTCGTCAGGGTGGCTAAGGAAAAACCCGGCAAGTTGAGCGGCGGCTTTGGTGCAGCGTCCGTGCAAACGGCGCAGGGACATCTCGCGGCGGTCGCCGACATCAAGCTCTTGCCGGTTCCCTACAAATCGGTCAGCCTGTCCTTGACCGACCTGTTGGGCGGCGTGATCGATTTCGCGTTCGCCGACATCGGCACGGCCACCCCCCCATGTCAAGGCGGGGAAACTGCGTGCCTTGGGCCTGGCCCAGACCGACAGGATTCCCCAGAACCCTGATTGGCCGGCGATCGGAGAAACCTATCCGGCCTATGAAAGCCTGGCCGGATGGTTCGGCATCACGGCCCCCGCGCAAACGCCACCGGCCGTCGTCGACAAGATTTATGGCATTTGGAAGGACTCACTCGACAAGAAGGACGTGAGGGACAGGCTCACCGTCATGGGCGTCGCCATCAAGCCGCTTGCACCGCGAGAAACCAAAGCCTTCGTGGTCTCGGAAGTGGACCGCTGGAAAAAGCTGTTCGCGATGGCTGGCGTGGTCCCGCAATAGGCGCTCGCAAGGCGATGAGCAGCGCTGTGTCGCAGGTTGTCATTCGTCCCGTGGCCGGCGCCATCGGTGCCGAGATTTCGGGCATCGACATCGGCGGGCCGCTGTCGCCGCAGGACGTGGCGCGCATCAATGAAGCGCTGCTCGCCCATTGCGTGGTGTTCTTCAGGGGCCAGGATCTCAGCCTCGATCAGCACAAGGCCTTCACGCGCAACTTCGGCACGCTCTACGCGCACCCCATGTTCGTGTCCGAGGACGGCGACCCCCACGCGATTCACATCGTTCGTGCGCCCGGCGACAAGATGGTGGTCGGCGATGACTGGCACTCGGACACCACCTTTGCAGCGGCGCCTCCGATGGGCTCCGTTCTGTACGGGGTTGACGTTCCGCAGTACGGCGGCGACACCATGTTCGCAAACCAGTACCTGGCCTATGAGGCCCTCTCACCCGGCATGAAGCGGATGCTGGAGGCGCTGCGCGCCGTTCACTCCGACCGCAACAGGGCCGGTCCGCAAGCCGTGCTGAACGCCGCGCGTGCCACCAAGGTGCGCGAGGATGCAAACTGGCGGGAAACCATCAACCTGCATCCGGTGGTCCGCACGCATCCTGTCACCGGGCGCAAGGCCTTGTACGTCAACAGGATGACCACCTTGGGCCTGGAAGACATGAAGGAAGAAGAGAGCAGGCCACTGCTCGAATTTCTCTTCGTGCACGCCGTGCGCCCCGAGTTCACCTGCCGGTTCCGCTGGGAAAACGGCTCTGTGGCGTTCTGGGACAACCGTTGCTGCCAACATTTCGCCATCAACGACACCGGGCATGCTTCGCGGCGGATGCGAAGGCTGCAGCTCAATGGCGATCGGCCGTTCTGACAGTCAAGGTCACAATACCGCTCATTGCAATCCTGGCCACGGTGCAGCCTCATAGGCCTTGATCTGATCGGCCTCCAGCGCGGCGTAGACCACCAGCTGCGTCTTGGATTGGCCCGACGCGACGCCAGCGAACACCAGCGAGCCCGCTTCTTTGCAGCCGATGTCACCCAATCCATCCGGCTCCACGTGGTCGGCCGTCAGTAGTGATATCGAAGCTGTGCAATCTGTAGAGACCCGCCCTCGATCTTGTAAACCATCCGGTGCTCGTCATTGATGCGCCGAGACCAATAGCCAGAGAGTGCGTGTTTAAGAGGCTCAGGCTTGCCAACGCCTGAAAATGGTTCGCGCTTGACTTCGGCAATCAGCTTGTTGATCCGCTCGACCAGCTTCTTATCGTGCTTGAGCCAGTAAAGGTAGTCTTCCCATGCCTCATCAGCAAAGATCAGCTTCACTTGGCCAGCTTCCGCTCTACACCTTTGCCTGCGCTCAACTGTGCAGCAGCGGAAAGCAAGCGCTTGGCATTGGTGGGGTTGCGCAGCAGGTAGGCCGTTTCCTCAAGCGCTTGGTAGTCCTCCAGGGACAGCATCACAACCGACTGGTCACCACCACGGGTAATGATCAAAGGCTCGTGGTCTTCGCAAACGCGATCCATCGTTCGGGCCAGGTTGGCGCGGGCTGAGGAGTAGGTGATGGCATCCATGGATATTCTCCGGGTAGGTACGTGTTATTGTACAAGTCGCCGGGCCTGTCTCTCAGTCCAAAGAAAGGGAGGGGACCCCTACACGTTGTCATATAGGCATCCCTTGGACTAGGATCTACGCATGCGCTGCACCGGCTGAACGCCAATGGCAGGCGCTCCGAAGGCGAGTGAAATGTGAAACAACTGAGCCTGCTTGTTCGACTTGGTATCAGTGCCGTCGCAGGATTTGCCGCCTTGGTGCTGGCCGCGTTTGTTGTCACGTTGGTTGACTACGTCGTTCTCGCGGCAGACCTGTTCTGGCTTTCCGCTCGAGGCGCGCTGTCGCGGTTGGCAAAAGAGTCCAACGAAACGCTGCCCCGAAGTGCTTGCTCGCGCAGCCTGGCCATTCACGGCCGGTGCTGCGAGGTCCTTTCGATCAGCGATTTCGCTGGGTCAAGGCCTTTGTCAGGGCCTGCCACTTCGTCGTTTCTGATGCCTGAAACGCTGCCAATGCCTCGGGTGTTCCCCCGCCTGCCATGCCTGCCTGAGTGTCCACCCATGCCTTGACCTCTGGCGTCGCAAACATCTTGGTCAAATCCGCATTCAACTTGGTGATGATGGCACTTGGGGTGCCCGCTGGAGCGTACATCGCGAACCAAGGGGTCACCTCATACCCCGACAACCCCGCTTCGTCCAACGTCGGGATGTCCGGCGCTATTGAACTGCGCTGCTTACTTGAGACAGCGATGCCACGCAAGGCGCCTGAGCGCACATGCTGAAGCACCTGAGGTATGGGCAGAAACATCATTTCCACATGGCCGCCAATCAAGTCGGTCACCATCTGTGCACTCGCTTTGTAAGAAATCCCCTCGACTTTGGTCCCCGCCATCTCATTGAATAATTCAGAAGACAAATGGCTTGAAGTTCCCGGGCCTGGAAACCCATACCTGAGCTTGCCGGGATTCTGCTTTGCATGGGCGATGAGTTCGCCGAGGTTCTTGGCGGGAACATTCGGGTGAACGACAAGGATGTTCGGCAGCGTCAGGAGCAAGCTAACCGGCGCTAAATCGGCCTTCGGATCGAAGGGCATCTTCTCGCCCAGACTGCTACTGACTGACATCGGCCCGATCAACCCCATCAGAAGCGTGTATCCGTCAGGCTTGCTCTTTGCCGCACGGTCATGGCCAATAATCCCACCCGCGCCAACGATGTTTTCGATCACGAGGGGGTGCCCCCACATCTCACCGAGTTTGGTGCTCATGATGCGGGCCATTGCATCGGGGCTGCTTCCGGGCGGCGCTGGAACAATCAAACGAACAGATCGATCAGGATAGCGCTGTTGAGCGCTAGTTTCGGTCAGGCCCAAGGCGGCCGTTGTCACTACAACAATTGAGCATAAGAGCTTGCTTAATTTCCGGATCATTTATGTCTCCTTGGTGGCGAAATACACATTGAAGGATCTCTCCCCTCGGCGTGGGGGTCATGCCATGGGAACGTCAAAACTTGTCGTCCAGCTATGCATCTTTGCGCCGGGATGGCAGTTCCACGGTTGCCTGCCCCTTGGCCGTCACCTCACCGAGTTGATTGTCGATCTGCACAGACAAGTCAACCACGTGTTTGCCATCTTCCACACGTTTGTCCCGCACAGTTGCTCGACACCAAGATACGTCGCCGAAAATGTTGGGGCGCCTGAGCGACACGTTGAGACGACGTAAAAATCCGTCGTCTCCCATCCAGTTGGTCAGCAGATGCCCCAGCCAAGATATGCGCTGCAGCCCCACGTCGTAGCCGCCTGGCATGCCAACTTCGCGCGCCATGAACGCCTGTGTGTGGCCGCGCGCGGGGTGATCCTGCGCTCCGGTCTCGGGGTCGGTATATGAGTCGGCAGGATGACGCTTTCTGTACTTGGCGGCAAGCCCATGCGCCTTGTAGATGTGCCCGCCTCCTGAATACCAGCAGATCATGTCGGTGATGTTCAACGGCCCCTTCAGAAGTGGCCTCACGACATCCCCGACGGTTACATCTTCCCAGAGTTGTGGGGTCACTCCTCTAACCATTTCCTGGTCGATGGCATTCGCGATCTCAGCTAACTCTTCATGCGAATATCGGTGGGTTTCTCGCGGCGCGTACTTCAAGCCGCCAGCGGCGCGCGCGCGTGGAATGCGCGCAGTACTTCCAAGAGCACGGCAGATCAGCTCGCCGCGTTGATTGTAGTAAAGGCTCTCGCCAGTCTGAATGATGAAGCTAGGGGCGTTTCCGCCCTCTTTTTTAACAGCATCGATCAGTTTCACGTTTGTTGTGAAGGTGTCCCGGTGCCTTATGGGCCCGTACCACTCCCAATCTGTTCCCGTGTAGATCCACTGAATTGCACGCAGTTTTGGCGCGACGATTGTTGTGTCGATCGTATACAAAAAGCATCCGGGCGCGATCGCCGACTTCCAGCGTGAGTTGATTCCATAGGCCGGGTCGCAAAACAGCGGGTTGTCGTCTCCGATGGCCCAGCAAAATTGCCGCACACTGTCGGGCCCCGCTTCTCGATTCCAGTATTGATCCTGCCGCCGCAGTGGCACTCCGATCAGGCTACGCGCCTCTTCGAGGGCGCCATCCCAGAGGCCCGGCGTCTGCGTCGCCGGAATCTCGACAACATTCTTCATCGACGACCCCTATTCTATATATAGAATATAAATTCTATAGGAGTCAGGTCTGCTTTGGCTAGGGGTTTCCCTCGGTGACATTGGATGTCTTGCGAAAGCGCTTGCCCGGCCCGTTGCATGGTTGGAGGCGGCGTTGAAGAGTCAGCCCCAGTTCACCACCCCATGCAGATCCCGATGCGCCAGAAACAGCCGCAGATCCAACTCAATCTGGTGGTATTGCGGCTCCATCCAGGTGCATAGCGCATAGAAGGCCTTGCCGTGGTCCGATTCCTTCGCGTGCGCCAACTCGTGCACCGCGATCATCCGCAAGAAAGCCTCGGGCGTGTCCTTGAACAGGCTGGCGATGCGGATCTCGCGCTTGGTCTTGAGCTTGCTGCCCTGCACGCGCGACACGGTGGTGTGCGTGCCCAGCGCGTTGCGGATGATGTGCAGCTTGTTGTCCCATACCACCTTGGACAAGGGCGGTGAGCTGCGCATGAAGCGCGCCTTGAGGTCCATCACGTAGTCGTACAGGGCGCCGTCGGATCGAACGCCGTGCGCGGGGCCGTACTTGCGCTGCAGGCGCTCGCCGACACGGCCTTCGGCCAGCAAAGGCAGCACCTGCGCCAGCAGGTCCGGCGGATAGCCGGCCAGGTAGTTGACCGGTACGGGCGTGTTCATGCCAGCGCCCAGTGGGCTCAGACCTCGCGCCGCAGCGCCGGGAACAGGATCACGTCGCGGATGCTGGGGCTGTTGGTCAGCAGCATCATCAGTCTGTCGATGCCGATGCCGCAGCCGCCGGTGGGGGGCATCCCGTATTCGAGCGCGCGCACAAAATCGTGGTCGAAGAACATGGCCTCGTCGTCGCCGGCGTGCTTGGCGTCGACCTGGGCCAGAAAGCGGGCGGCCTGGTCTTCGGCGTCGTTCAACTCGGAAAAACCATTGCCGAACTCGCGGCCGGTGACGTAGAGCTCAAAGCGTTCGGTCACCTCGGGGCGCTCGTCGTTGGCACGGGCCAGCGGCGAAATTTCGGTGGGGTGCTCCATGATGAAGGTGGGCTGCCACAGCTTGTCCTCTACCGTTTCTTCGAAGTACATCACCTGCAGGCTGGCCAGCGAGCGGGTGGACAGGCGGTCTTTCTCTTCGGTCTTGCCCAGCTTGCGCAGGGCGTTGATCAGCCACTGCGCGTCGTCGGCGCCGGCGCCGGCCTCGGTGTGTTTGGCGATCGCCTCGCGGATGGTCAGGCGCTCGAAGGGCTCGGCCAGGTCGACCGGTTTGCCGGCGTAGCTCAGTTGCAGCGTGCCGGCGGCCTTCATGGCGGCGTCGCGGATCAGGGCCTCGGTGAAGTCCATCAAATCGCGGTAGTTCCAGTAGGCCGCGTAGAACTCCATCATCGTGAACTCGGGGTTGTGCCTGACCGAGATGCCTTCGTTGCGGAAGTTGCGGTTGATCTCGAACACGCGCTCGAAGCCGCCCACGATCAGGCGCTTGAGGTACAGCTCGGGCGCAATGCGCAAGAACATCTCCTGCTCGAGCGCGTTGTGGTGCGTGACGAAGGGACGCGCATTGGCGCCGCCGGGGATGGGGTGCAGCATGGGCGTTTCCACTTCCAGAAAGTGGTGCTGCACCATGAAGTCGCGAATGCCAGTGATGGCCCGGCTGCGGGCCACGAAGCGCTTGCGGGCGTCTTCGTCGGTCATGAGGTCGATATACCGCTGGCGGTACTTGACCTCCTGGTCGGCCACGCCGTGGAACTTGTCGGGCATGGGCCGCAGGCTTTTAGTGAGCAGGCGCACGCGGGTGGCGTGCACCGACAGCTCACCGGTGCGGGTCTTGAACAGCTTGCCTTCGCAGGCCACGATGTCGCCCAGATCCCAGTGCTTGAACGAGGCGTAGACCTCTTCGCCCACACTGTCGCGGGTAACGTAGATCTGCAGACGGCCGGTGACGTCTTGCAAGGTGGCGAAGCTGGCCTTGCCCATCACGCGCTTGAGCATCATGCGGCCGGCAACGGCCACCACATGGGTCTCGCCCTCCAGCGTCTGTGCTTCCTTGAAGCCATGCTCCTGCTGCAGGGGCACAGCGTGGTGCGAGGGCTTGAAGTCGTTGGGGAAGGGGACGGCGCCGCCTTGCCTGTGCACCTCGCGCAGGGCCTTGAGCTTCTCGCGGCGTTCGGCGATCAGTTGGTTGTCGTCGGCCGCGGGGTGCGCGGCGGGTAAGGCGTGGTCGGACATGGGTGCGGGAGGTGGGGGAAATGGGGGCGCACAAGGGTGACGTGCGGCCAAACCGTCTATTTTAGTTTTTCGGCGCCCCCACCGGCGCCCCGCCTTCAAAGACGGCCCAGCTTGCGCAGATTCGGCGCAAGGCCGGGCAGCGTGCCGGCAAAGGGCCGGGCATCGCTCATGTCGGCAATGGCGGCCCAGTTCGTTGCGATCATCTCCGGCGAGACGGGCTCGACCGGATCAAATTGCACGCCGCGGCCCTGGTAGATGGCCAGCCGGCGGAAATTGCCTCCGCCGGCATTGATGATCGCGCCAGAATCTGTGCACCGCTCGCTGGCCAGCCAAGCCACCATGGGGGCCACCAGCGACGACTTCATATGAACCGCGATGTCGGGCGGGATGACATGCGAGCTCATGCGGGTGATCGCGCTGGGGGCGATCGCGTTGATCGTCACCCCTTGCCCTTCGGTCTCCAGCCGAACCGATTCCATCAGGCCGATCATCGCGCTCTTGGCGGCCGCATAGATGCTGAACTGCGGCAAGCCGCGCATGCCGACGCCAGACGTCGTGAGCACGATCCGCCCGTAGCCCTGCTTTCGCATGGCGGGCAGTGCAGCCCGCGTGCAGTACAGGGTGCCCATCAAGTGAACGGCGATCATGGCTTCGACATCGGCCAGCGCCATGTCCGCCAGGGGCGCGGTGCGAAGAATGCCCGCGTTGTTCACGAGGATGTCGAGCCGGTTCCACCGGGTCAGGGCGAGGTCGATCATCCGCTGCACGCCAGCCGGATCGGCGACGCTCTCTTCGCAGGCGATGGCCTGCCCGCCAGCCGCCAGGATGGCCTCGACGACGGCGCCCGCCGCCGCGCCCGCCTCGCCGTGAACGCCGTCCATGGAGCGGCCGGTGTCATTGATAACCACCTTGGCGCCGCGCGCGGCCAACATCAGGGCATATTCACGACCCAAGCCGGTGCCCGCGCCGGTCACGATCGCGACGCGGCCGTCGAAGCGCACCGGGTCCGCGGACGCTACGACGGGCGCCGCGGCGTCGCCGTTCAGATCATGCATCCGCTGGGCGGCCCAAGGACGGTGCTGGACGCATCAGTCTTCCAGCGGCAGGTTCGCCGCCTTGATCGCGTCAGCCCACATCGGCAGGTTTCCTCGCAGGAACTGCTCGAACTGGGCGCCGCTCTGGAACTTGGGCGTCAGGCCCCGTGAGCGTGCGAACTCGCGGAATTCGTCTGTGTTGACCGCGTTGGTGAACATGTCGCTGAGTTTCTTGGTCACATCCGCAGGGATGCCCTTGGGTCCGAAGATGCCGAACCACGCGGCGACGTTGAAGTCCTTCAGCCCACCTTCCTCAGCAGTCGGGACATTCGCGAACTCGGCCGCCCGCTGACTGGCGACCAGGCCGATCGCCTTGATCTTGCCGCTGTCGATGAAGGGCTTGGCAGAGATGAAGGCGGTCACCACGAAGTCGAGCTCGCCGGCCGCCATGGCGGCGAGCATCGGCCCGTCACCCTGGTAGGGGATGTTCTGCATCTTCAGGCCGGTGCGGCTCATGAGCATCTCATTGACCATGCGCGCCGAGGTCTGCACGCCCGGGCTGCCGAAGTTGAGCGGCCGATTCTGCTGCTTGGACTGCTGCACGAACTCGCCAATGTCCTTGGCCGGGTTCGACGGCTTGACCGCGAACACATAGTTCACCTCAGCCACCTGGGCAATGGCGGTCAGGTTGTCCAGCGTATAGGGCGGCACCTTTTTCAACTGAGGAAACACCGCAATCGTGTCAGGCGGGCAGATCGTCAACGTGTAGCCGTCGGCCGGCGAACGCACGGTGCCGAGCACCGCGATCGATCCGCTGGCGCCCGGGCGGTACTCGATCACGATGCTGGTATTGGTCTGCTGTTGGATGATCTGGGCGACCTTGCGGATGATGTTGTCTGATCCGCCGCCGGGACTCGCACCCACAATCACGCGGATTGGCTTGTTCGGGAAGTCCTGCGCGAAAGACAGAGCACTGGTGCAGGCAAGGACGCTCAGCAGTGCGGCCTTGAAGAATGTACGCTTCATTGTTGTCTCCAGACGGATCGGTTGGTGTCTTGGCCACTTTCATCAAGCGGCGGTCAAGCGTATGCGAGGCATCGGCGGACCTGAAATACTTTCTATGGCTGGTCGCCATCGTGATCCGTTATGACGGGTGCCGGTATCGGGTTTGGGCATCGCGAACAGATCAAAAAGCTATTTCCAGCCATGGGCATGCCGCGGTTAGCATGCGGGGCCGCTCGCTGGGCGCACGCGTCGTGCTGTCACCTTGCCGGGCATGGCTCACGAAAGACACAAGCGATGCATGATCTGGTGATACGCGGGGGTGAGGTCGTCGACGGCACGGGCGCGCCTCGGCGGCAGGCCGATGTGGCCATCGATCGCGGCAAGATCACGGCGGTCGAGGCAAACCTGGGTCCGGGCCATCGCGAAGTGAACGCGAAAGGGCTGCTGGTCACACCGGGCTTCGTGGATATTCACACGCACTACGACGGCCAGGCAACCTGGGATGCGTTCATGACGCCCTCGTCCTGGCATGGGGTCACCACGGCGGTGTTCGGCAATTGCGGCGTGGGCTTTGCGCCGGTGCGCAGCGAAAGCATCCCCTACCTCATCAACCTTATGCAGGGCGTGGAGGACATCCCGGAGATCGTCCTGAGCGAGGGGGTTGATTTTCAGTGGGAGACGTTCCCTCAATACCTTGACAGCCTGGCGAGCAAGCCCCGCGTGATGGACGTGGGCGCGCAAGTGCCGCATACGGCCCTGCGGTTCTATGTCATGGGCGAGCGCGGGGCGGATCACGCGGAGAAGCCCACCGCACAGGAGATTGAACGCATGGGCGTCTTGCTGGAAGAAGCCCTGCACGCCGGTGCGTTGGGGTTCACCACTTCACGCACCGCCAAGCATCGTGCCGGCGATGGCAGGCACACCCCCAGCCTGTCCGCCACGAACGCGGAGTTGTTCGGCCTGGGCCAGGCCATGCGGCGTGCAGGCAGGGGGGTGATCCAGGTCAACTCCGACTTCGCCGGTGTCGAATTCGAACTCATGGAACAGATGGCGAACACGGCCGGCCGGCCCCTGTCCTGCCTGTTGTTGCAGGTCGACGATGCACCGCGCCGCTGGCGCGACACGCTGGACAACATTCACGCGGCGCGCCGGCGCGGCGTGGCGGCCAACGCGCAGGTGGGTTGTCGGCCCATCGGTGTGCTGTTGGGGCTGGAGACCACCATGAACCCCTTTGCCGACCATCCGGCCTGGAAGCAGATGGATCACCTGACACCCGCTCAGCGTTACGAGCGTCTGCGCAGCGACGCCGTTCTCTGCGATGACCTGGTGAACAACCCGCATTCGGATCCCATCAAGGACCGCATCACTTCCAAATTGCCGCGCGCGCACACCATGGACACGCTCGATTACGAGCCGGATGCGTCCACCAGCGTCGCCGCGATCGCGCAGGCCACGGGTCGCCCCGTGCGGCGGGTCGCGCTGGAGGCGATGATGGCCAAGGGCGGCAAGGCGATGCTGCTGCTGCCGCATGAAAACTATTTCGACGGTAACATGGACGCGGTGCGCGAGATGCTGGCCGACTCGGCCTGCGTGATCGGACTGGCCGACGCCGGGGCCCACCTGGGCGTGATCGCCGATGCCAGCGCCCCGACGCTTTTGCTGACGCACTGGGGCCGGGACCGCAAGCGCGGCCCCAGGTTGCCGTTGGAATTTTTGGTGCACAAGCAGACCCAGGCAACGGCCGCTTCGTACGGCATGCATGACCGCGGTGTGCTGCGCGCCGGCATGAAGGCCGACATCAATGTGATCGACTATGACCGCCTGGCGCTGCGTGACCCGCAGGTCGTCTATGACCTGCCCGCCGGCGGCCGGCGCATCGTGCAAAGGGCCAACGGTTATCGGCATGTGTTCGTCTCGGGCATTGAGACGCTCGCCGACGACGAGTTGACCGGTGAACTTCCAGGCCGGCTGGTACGTGGCCAGTAGTTCAGGGGCGAAGGCCGTGCTGCCTGACGGGGCGCGCCCTCAATACGTCAGCCGGTAGGCCTCGCGCGCGGTGCCGGCGCACAGACGGCGCTTTTCATCTTCACTGAACCCGCTGGCAAGGCGCTTGAGCGCATTCCAGCTCACGCGCGACGAGCAGCTGGGCTTTTCAACCGGAAAGTTCGATTCGAACATGCAGCGGTTTACGCCGAATGCCGCCACCGTCGCGTCGAAATGGCGCTGCCACGGGCGGGCCAGATCTTCGGACGAGGGGGGCACCGGCAGGTCTGTGAAGTGCAGGCCGCTGGTCTTGGTCGTCAGGCCGCCGAACTTCATGTAGACGTTGGGCAGGGCGCCCAGCAGGCGGATGTTCTTGTGCCAAAGGGCGAACACCTCTTCGTCGCGCCCCAGGAAGGGCCCGATCTTGATCGGCCCGCCAAAGTGGTTGAGGATGAAGGTGGTCTGCGAAAACTTGCTCGCCAGGGCGTACAGATCGCTCAGCTGGGTGTGAAACAGGTAGGTTTCGAACGAGAGCTTCAGGGGCGCCAGCTGCGCAATACCGCGCTGGAAGGTCTCGTCGAGCAGCATCTTCTCGGGCGGCTGGTAGAACGTGATGCTACGCACGAATGACGTGTCCGCGTCCCAGGCGCCGACGTTTCGAATGCCCCTGAAACGCCCACCGGCCGCCGCGATGTGCGCTTCGAGCACGGGTTGGACCTTGTCCCCCAGAAACATGTCGGCGAAGCCCACGATACCGGCGGCCACGCGGGTGGTCCCGTACTTGCCACTGGCGAACATGGCGGAGACGCCGGTCGCGAACTCGGTCTCGCCCACCGGTTTGAGCTCGCGCGGACCGTGGTTGCGGTACATCGAGCCACACTCCATGAAGACCGAGGCCTGCACCTGGTGGCCGCTGCTTTCGAGGTCGCGGCGAAGCTCGTCTTGCAGGTAGCGGTTGCCCGGCCGGTCCCAGATGTGAAAGTGCGCGTCCACCACGGGGATGTGGGGGTCGATCGGTTCTTCCTGCCGCAAGGCAAGCCATGCCTCGTCAATGGCCCCGTGTGCGTTGTGGACCTCCATCACGTCTGCCTGGATCGACCTCATGCGATTGACTCTTTCATTGGTTGGATGTGGCGGCCTCAAGGGAGGGAACGTCCGGCCCGATGCTAACGAGCGCTTGCAGGCTTGGCGAAATAGTTTGTTGTTCTATTGGCCATCGTCAAACGGCATGGCGTGAATCAGGGGCTGTGGACTTTGCGCCAGGCGCAGCGTGTGACGGTCAGCCGCCGTCGCCCGCAATGTGCATGCGCGCCAGGATGTCGCCCACCAGCTCCAGTCGCACCAGCGGGTTGTCCAGCGCCATCAGGCGCTGCTTGAGCTCGCCTGGCAATGGCAGCAACTCGCACCAGCGGTTGGCGACCCAGCCGCAGTCATCGACGTGCCAGGGCTGCGGCACCGGCAACGCTTCGCCCGGCGCGGCCCGGCTGCGCAGGGTCTCCAGCACACGGGCCAGTGCCTGCGAGGTGGAGGCCAGGTCGTGCGGCACCGGCACGGCGGCGTCGTCGGCGATGCGTTCGACGTCGGCCACCCACAGGCCATGCTTGAGCCGTTCGCTGGAGGTGATGTGAAAGCGCTGCGCGCCGACCGCTTGGATCGTCATCAGGCCCGGCTGTGGCTGCGAGAAGTCCGTGATGGTGGCCAGGGTGCCGATGGCGGCGAAGGCTTCGGGCTGCGCGCCCGGTTGGCGCACCTCGTTGCCTTGCGTGAGCGAGACCACACCGAAGGGGGCGCCGCCCTTGTGGCAGCGGCCGATCATGTCGAGGTAGCGCACCTCGAAGATGCGAAGCGGCAGCACGCCGCCCGGAAACAGCACGGTGCCGAGCGGAAACAGCGGGAGCGAGTGCAGGGTGAGAGCAGGCATGGTGTCGATTCTCGCGCCTGCGATCATCCCACGGCGGGCAAGGCCATGGTGGCGGCCATCGTGGCGCAAGGCCCCCGGTATCATCGCCCCAGCTTCACTGCCGGTGTGCCATGCTGTACCAGATCCTCTCCCTTGTGCTCGACGCCGCCGCCGGCCTGGTCGGTGGCGCCTGTCTGCTGCGCCTGTACATGCAGCGCCTGCGGGTGCCCTTTGGAAACCCGGTGGGGCGATTTGTCTTTGCCTTGAGCGACTGGCTGGTGGTGCCACTGCGCCGGTTGCTGCCCGCAGTGCGCAGATGGGACACCGCGAGTCTGGTGGGGGCCTATCTGATCGTGCTGCTGCAGATCACGCTGCTTTGGCTGGCGTCGGGGACCGTCGGGCCGGGTGGGTTGCTGCCGCTGGCCGCGCTGTTCGGCCTGCTTCGCCTGGTGCTGACCGTGGC
This sequence comes from Comamonadaceae bacterium, assembly GCA_947476465.1. Lineage (GTDB taxonomy): Bacteria > Pseudomonadota > Gammaproteobacteria > Burkholderiales > Burkholderiaceae_C > Ramlibacter. The sequence continues at coordinate 63,269 of CANJQN010000015.1, forward strand.
CACGGTGCTGGTGATCGTGGGCGCGATCATGTCCTGGGTGCGGGCCGATTCGTCGCTGGTGAACGTGATCGAGCACCTGTGCGCGCCGCTGCTGCGGCCCTTGCGACGGGTGATTCCGCTGGTGGGCGGGATCGACCTTTCCCCGCTGGCCCTATTGCTGCTGCTGCAGGTCGCGGGGATCGTACTGGGCGGGGTGCAGGCTTCCGTGATTTGACCCCCCCCGAGACGGCCTTCGGCCGTCTCCCCCCCAGGGGGCGCCGCCAGCGGCCCGGCAAAGCCGGTTCCGCGGCGGCCCGCATAGGGGACACCTATCGCGAACGGGTTCGTCGATTCTCTTAGCTGACCGCGTCGGCGGGCTGGCGTTGCAGCATGGCCAGTGCGCTGGCCACCGTCTTGCGCAGCTCGCGCCGGTCGCAGATGAAGTCGATCGCACCCTTTTGCAGCAGGAACTCGGCCCGCTGGAAGCCTTCGGGCAGCGTCACGCGCACGGTGGATTCGATCACGCGGGGGCCGGCAAAGCCGATCAGGGCCTTGGGCTCGGCGATGACGATGTCGCCTACAAAAGCGAAGCCGGCGCTGACGCCGCCCATGGTGGGGTCGGTCAGCACGCTGATGTAGGGCAGGCCCTTTTGCGCCAGGCGGGTCAGGGCGGCATTGGTCTTGGCCATTTGCATCAGCGACAGCAAGCCTTCTTGCATGCGCGCGCCGCCGGTAGCGGTAAAGCACAGGAAAGGCACTTTCTGCTCGACCGCCGATTCGACGCCGCGCACGAAGCGCTCGCCGACCACGCTGCCCATGCTGCCGCCCATGAAATCGAACTCGAAGGCCGCGGCCACCAGGGGAATGCTATGCACGGCGCCGCCCATGACCACCAGGGCGTCGGTCTCGCCGGTGTTCTCCAGGGCTTCTTTCAGTCGCTCGGGGTACTTGCGGCTGTCCTTGAACTTGAGCGCGTCGACCGGCAGCACTTCCTGGCCGAGCTCGTAGCGGCCCTCGGCGTCGAGGAAGCGGTCCAGGCGCACGCGCGCGCCGATGCGGTGGTGGTGGCTGCAGGTGGGGCAGACGTTCTGGTTTTGCTCCAGGTCGGTCTTGTACAGCACCGTCTCGCAGCTGGGACACTTGACCCACAGGCCTTCGGGAACGCTGCGGCGATCGCCGCGCTCGGAGGGCTGGATCTTGGGCGGAAGGAGTTTTTCGAGCCAGGACATGAGGTGGGACCCTTTCGGAGCCGATTCTAGGAGAGTGCCGACGCGTCGAGCGCGCGGCGGATTTCGCCGATGAATTCGGCTGCTGCGGCGACCACGCCTTCGCGTGGCGGGCCATCGATGATCTGGATCAGGCGGGTGCCGATGACCACCGCGTCGGCGACGCGGCCGATGGCGCGGGCGGTTTCCGCGTCCCGAATGCCAAAGCCCACGCCGACCGGGATGCTGACCCGGGCGCGGATGCGCGGCAGCATCCGCTCGACCGCGCCGGTGTCGAGGTGGCCGGCGCCGGTCACGCCCTTGAGCGAGACGTAATAGACATAGCCGCTGGCGACCCGCGCCACCTGGCTGATGCGCTCGTCGGTGCTGGTGGGCGCCAGCAGGAAGATGAGGTCCATGCCAACGGCCCGTAGCTGCGCTGCAAAGGCCTCGCACTCCTCGGGCGGGTAGTCCACCACCAGCAGGCCGTCGACGCCCGCCGCAGCGGCGTCGCGGATGAAGGCGCCCGGCACGTGCTTGAGGTCGTAGCGCTCGACCGGGTTGGCATAGCCCATGAGCACCATCGGCGTGCTGGTGTCGCGCTCGCGAAAGACGCGCACCATGTCCAGCACCTGGGCCATGCCCACACCCATCGCCAGCGCTCGCTCGCCCGCCTTCTGGATGACGGGGCCGTCGGCCATGGGGTCGGAAAAGGGCACGCCCAGTTCGATGACGTCGGCGCCCGCGGCGACCATGCCGTGCAGCAGGTCGGGGGTGATGTCGGCGAAGGGGAAGCCGGCTGTCACATACGGAATGAGCGCCTTGCGGCCCTCGGACTTCAGCTTCTCGAAGGTCTTGCTGATGCGGCTCATCGCTTGAACTCCACCGGCCGCACATCGCCCTTGACGCTCTGGCCCTGGCAACTGGGGCGGCAGTAAAAGTCGGCGCCGGAGAGGTCGGCCACGGTGCCAATGTCCTTGTCGCCACGGCCTGAGAGGTTGACCAGGATGCTCTGGTCGCTGGGCATGGTCTTGGCCAGTTTCATGGCGTAGGCGATGGCGTGGCTGGACTCCAGCGCGGGGATGATGCCCTCGGTGCGGCACAGGTAGTGGAAGGCGGCCAGCGCGTCGGCGTCGGTGATGCCCACGTACTCGGCGCGGCCGGTGTCCTTGAGCCAGGCGTGCTCGGGGCCGACGCCCGGGTAATCGAGGCCGGCGCTGATGCTGTGCGTCTCGGTGATCTGGCCGTTGTCGTCCTGCAGGATGTAGGTGCGGTTGCCGTGCAGCACGCCAGGGCTGCCGCGCTGCAGCGAGGCCGAATGCTTGCCGCTGTCCATGCCTTCGCCGGCGGCCTCGACGCCGATCAGGCGTGTGCCTGAGTAGGGGATGTAGGGGTGGAAGATGCCCATGGCGTTGCTGCCGCCGCCCACGCAGGCCATCACGACGTCGGGCTGGCGGCCGGTCATTTCGGGCATTTGTGTAAGGCACTCCTTGCCGATCACGCTCTGGAAGTCGCGCACCATCATCGGGTAGGGGTGCGGACCGGCCACGGTGCCGATGATGTAGAAGGTGTTCTCGACGTTGGTGACCCAGTCGCGCATGGCTTCGTTGAGCGCGTCCTTCAGGGTGCGGCTGCCCGATTCGACCGGCACGACCGTCGCCCCCAGCAGCTTCATGCGGTAGACGTTGGGGCTCTGGCGCTTGACATCCTCGGAGCCCATGTACACCACGCATTCCAGGCCGTAGCGGGCGCAGATGGTGGCGGCGGCCACGCCGTGCTGGCCGGCGCCGGTTTCCGCGATCACACGCGGCTTGCCCATGCGCTTGGCCAGCATGGCCTGGCCGATCACGTTGTTGATCTTGTGCGCGCCGGTGTGGTTGAGGTCTTCGCGCTTGAGGTAGATCTGCGCGCCGCCCATCTCGCGGCTCATGCGGGCGGCGTGATAGACCGGCGAGGGGCGGCCGACGAAGTGCTTGAGCTCGTAGGCGAACTCGGCAAGGAACTCGGGGTCGTTCTGGTAGCGGGCGTAGGCCTGCCGCAGTTCGTTGATGGCATGGGTCAGCGTCTCGCTGACGAAACTGCCGCCGTAGATGCCGAAATGGCCCGCGGCATCGGGCTGGTCATAAGAGGTCATGGGAAGGGGTTAGCGAGGCGCTCGTCGGCCGCACGCACGGCCGCGACGAACTGATGGATCTTGCCGGTGTCCTTGATGCCCTTGGCAGCCTCGACACCGGAGCTCACGTCAACGGCCAGCGTCTTGCAACGCGGCCGAAGCAAGGCGATGCCATCGCCCACATTTGCAGGTGTCAACCCACCAGACAAGACGAGGTGAGCGTCGACGTTTGTTGGAATGCGTGACCAATCGAATGCCTTGCCGGCGCCGCCATAACCGTCGACATGTGCGTCGAGCAGGATGGCCTGGGCCTGGGAGAAGTCGGAAGCGAAGTTTACCAAGTCGAAACCGGCCGCTTCCGACAAGGGGATGCGGGCGGCGCGCAGGTAGGGGTGGCCCCGCGCTGCGGCGGCGCAGTCGGCGGGGCTTTCGTCGCCGTGGAACTGCAGCAGGGCATTGGGAATGGCCTGGCAGGCGGCCTGCACCGTGGCGGCATCGGCATTGACGAACAGCAGTACCGGGGTGATGAAGGGCGGCAGCCGGCGGGCCAGCTCGGCGGCGCGGGCGATGCTCACGTGGCGCGGGCTTTTGTCGTACAGCACAAAGCCGACCGCATCGGCGCCGGCCTCAGCAGCCGCGTCGACGTCTTGTTCGCGGGTCAGCCCGCAGATCTTGATTCGTGTGCGCGCAAGCACCAGACAGTTCCTGTTCTCGCAATGTCTCTTTCAGGGCCACCGCGGAACCGGCTTCGCCGGGCCGCTGGTGGCGCCCCCTTGAGGGGGAGGCGGCTACACGAAGTGAGCCGCTTCGGGGGGTGGTCAAGGTAGCCAATCATACGCAGCAGCTTGGCTCGGCAATCCCCAGGAAGGGTCGTAGACCGGCCCGAGGAAATACAGTCCGTCGGGCGAGAAAGTGGGGGCTGCAGCGTCGCGGTCACGCGCGGCCAGCACCTGGCCCATCCACTGCGGCGGCTGCGCGCCCTGGCCGATCGCCACCAGGCAGCCCATGATGTTGCGGATCATGTGGTGCAGGAACGCATTGGCCTCGAACTCGAAGCGCCAGTAGGGGCCGCGCCGGGTGATGGCGATGCGGTTGAGGGTCTTGACCGGCGTGTGCGACTGGCAACTCGAAGCCCGGAAGCTGGTGAAGTCGTGTTCGCCGATCAGGGCGGCGGCGGCGGTGCGCATGGCGTCGCCGTCGAGCGCACGGAACACCCAGCCGGTGCGGCCGGCCTCGACGCTGGGGCGCACCGCCGAGTCGAGCAGCACGTAGGCGTAGCGCCGGGCGATGGCGCAGGCGCGCGAATGGAAGGCGTCGGGCACCGGCTGGGCCCACTGCACCGCGATGTCGGGTGGCAGGAAGGTGTTGGTTCCGCGCACCCATGAGGAGGCCTGGCGCCGCAGCGGCGTGTCAAAGTGCACCACCTGCATCAGGCCATGGACCCCGGCGTCGGTGCGGCCGGCGCACAGGGTGGACACCGGCTGGGCGGCAAAGCGCGAGAGGGCGGCTTCGAGCTTGTCCTGGATGGTGTTGCCCGAAGCCTGGCTCTGCCAGCCTTGGTAACCCTGGCCGCTGTAGCTCACGCCCAGCGCGATGCGCATGCGTGAGGCGGCGGGCCCGTTGCCCGGGGCCGTAATCAACCGATGTCGGCCAGCAGGCGCTGGGCCCGCTGACGCAGGTCACCCGAGGCTTCGGCCAGCACCTCTTGCGCCAGGCTGCGTGCGCCGTCGGGGTCGCCGATGGCGTTGAACTCCTCGGCCAGGGCGAGCTTGGTGGCCAGCGGGTCGCCGCCGTCGTCGCCGGTCAGCTCGGGCAGGGCCCGGCTCATCGCGTCGGCGTCGGCCTTGGCATCGGCGGGGAGCTGGGAGTCGGGCGTTGCCAGGTCGAACGACAGGCTTTCGAGGTCGAAGTCCATCAGGCTGTCCGGCCCGGAAGCGTCAGGCTTTGAAGGTGCTGGCGCTGGCGCTGGCGCTGGCGCTGGCGCGCTGGCGGTGGATGCCGGCAGATCGAAGTTGATGGCGTTGCCCGGCAGGTCCAGGTCGGGCAGAGCCACCCTGACAGCCTGCGCCAGGGTGGTGGGTGCGGCGGTCGTGTCAGGCGGGGTCGGTTCGTCGTCGAAGGACAGGTCGAGCTCGGGCAGGACGGAGCTGGGCCCCGGCGACTCGGCGACCGCCTGCACGGCCTTGGGTGTCTCGGGTTGCACCGCAGCCTTCACCGCCACTGGGTCCAGGCGTATGGGCATCGTGCGCGAGGCATGCGTGTCGTCGAACGCGGGGGTGTCGATGGCCTGCTGGGTGAGCGGGCCTGAGACGGTGTCGGGTTCGGAGTCGAGCGAGAAGTCCAGGTCGATGTCGACCGATCTGGATGCGGGCTGCACGGCCGGCGGTTGCGCGGTGATGGCCGAGGCCGCCGCCATCGCGGCGGCGGCGCCACCGGCGGTGGGCGTGGTGGTGCCCGCTCGCCAGCCGCCTGGCTGGTACATCGGATTGGCGGGGTCGAGCTCCTGGCCCATGGCCGCGATGTGGTCCCACTCGTGGCCGACGCCCTGGGTGAGGGCGTGGGCCTCATTGGCGATGAGGTCGAAGGCCTTGACGTCGCGGCGGCGGGCGTAGATCTCGAGCAACTTGCCGTGGATGGCGACACGCTGCGGGCTGACGCGCCGGGCTTCCTTGAGGATTTCCTCGGCCTGCAGGTCACGGCCGTAGGCCAGGTACACATCGGCCTCGGCCACCGGATCGACGTCGCCCGCGGCGTCGAGCTGGCTGGGCGAATACACCATGGACGAGCCGGAGGCGTTGGCGCTTTCGGCTGTGTCGATGCGTTGGCCGCCGCTGGCGCCGAAGAACGAATCTGGTTGCAGCCGGCTTTCAAGGAACGAGCTGTCGACCTGCGCCGCCTTGCGGCCCTGGCGTATGCGGTACCAGCCAAAACCCAGCAGCAAGGCCAGCAGGCCGGCGCCGGCGGCGGGCAGCAGCGGGTTCTCAAGCAGGGTGTCGACCAGGCCCGAAGCCGTGGCGGCTGCGCTAGGGGCGGCTGACCGCGCCACGGCGGAGGCCGATGGCGTGGCGGCCGGCGCCGCCGCGCTTGCGCCGCCGCCAGGTGCGGAGGCGGGGGCTGCGTCGCCCGCGGCGGGCGTACCAGCGGCGATGGCAGGGCCTGTCGCCTCGGCGGGCGTGGAGGCTGCCGCCCCGGGCGCGGCGGCAGCGGCGGCGCCGGAGGCCACGCGGTTCAGCTCGGCAATGTTCTTGTTCAGCTCGGCCACGCGGGTATCGGTATCCCGATTGCTGCGTTCACGCGCAAGGCGTTCTTCCTGCGCGGCGCGCTGGGCCTGGACGGCGCCCTTGGACAGGGTGAGCCGGTCGGGCGTGGCCGGTGCGGCCCCCCTTTCCTGGACCTGGGCCTTCAGGCCTCCCGAGGCGCTTCGTCCGGCGGCATCGGCCTGCGCCGCGCCGCCAACGCCCTCGGCCAGGCGGCGGCGGAACTCGTTGAAGTCGCGGCTCTGGGCAACCACCGTCTGGCGTGCTTCGTCGCGGCCGATCGCGCCCGCCTGCTCGGCGCTGGGCAGATCGAGGACGGCACCGGCCTTCAAGCGGTTGACGTTGCCGCCCATGAATGCGTCGGGATTGCTGCGAAGCAAGGCGACCAGCATCTGATCGAGCGAGACGGTGGCCGGCTTGTGGGCTGCGGCGATGCGGCCGGCCGAGTCGCCTGATTGCACGGTGACCTTCTGGCCCGGACCGGCGGTGGGCGCTGTCGCTGGCTGACCGGCCTGGCGGGACGCTCTGGCGGCGGCACGTGATTGGGCGTCAGATGCGGCACCTGTTGGGGGCGTGGCGGATGCGGGGGTGCTGGCCGGGCCCAATGTGCTGGCGGGAGTCGGACGCTGTGCGGCAACGTCTGTGGCCTGCGGCGACACCTGGGCCGCGATCGCCGCCGGCGCGCGCAGCTGGGGCGGATCGAACAGCATCGTGAGGTTGCGTACGATGCGGCCGTTGGCCCAGTTCGCGTCAACGAGCACGTCGACAAAGGGTTCGTTGACCGGCCGATCGCCGCTCAGCAGCAGCACCTGGCTGCCATTGGGGCGGCGCTGCAGGCTGATCTGCACGCCAGACAGCATGGCGCTGTACTCGATCCCGGCGGCGCGGAAGGCCTCCGGCGATGCCAGCGTGGCGCGCAGGCTGGCGGCCTCTTCCGGGGAAATCTGGGGGACGTCGATCTCGGCGCGCAGGGGCTCGCCAAGGGCCGAGAGCACCGTCACACGGCCCAGGGCCAGGGCCTCGGCGTCGCCAGGGGCGCCGCCAAGCGCCAGGGCGGCGGCCAGTGCGAGGGCGGTAGCACGCCAGCGGGGAGTCAGGCGACTCGCCGACGCCTGTACTGCGCTGGCGGCGTGCAGCTGTTTGCGGTTCATGCGGAGGTTCGCCTCGTGTCGTGGTTTACTGCAAAGACCATAGCATCAATGCAGAGCCGCTCACAAGCTGCCGCTGCCGAGGTGGCTGCGAACAACCACCGCTGCGGCGTCAGCGCTACCGCGCATGTTGCCATACGACAACGCCCCACAACCTGAGCTTACGGGGCGTTGCACCGAGATGGCTATGGGTCAGGCGTCCAGCAGGATGCGCAGCATCCGGCGCAGGGGTTCGGCGGCGCCCCACAGGAGCTGGTCGCCGATGGTGAACGCACCCAGGTACTCAGGGCCCATGGCCAGCTTGCGCACGCGGCCGACCGGGATGCCCAGCGTGCCGGTGACGGCCACGGGGGTCAGGCCAGCCAGGGTGGCTTCACGGTTGTTGGGCACGAACTTCACCCACTCGTTGTCGGCGGCGATCAGGGCCTCGATATCGGCCAGAGGCACATCCTTCTTGAGCTTGAAGGTCAGGGCTTGGCTGTGGCAGCGCATGGCGCCAACGCGCACGCAAAAGCCGTCGACCGGCACGGCGGGGGTGCTGAATCCGGCGCCCTGGCCGAGGATCTTGTTGGTTTCGGCGCCAGCCTTCCATTCTTCGCGGCTCATGCCATCGCCCAGGTCCTTGTCGATCCAGGGGATGAGCGAGCCGCCCAGCGGGACGTCGAAGTTGGCGGTTTCGGCCGCGCTCATGGACTGCTGGCGGCCCAGCACCTTGCGGTCAATCTCCAAGATGGCCGACTTGGGGTCGTCCAGCAAGGCGCGCACCTCGGCGTTGAGCGTGCCGAACTGGGTGAGCAACTCGCGCATGTGCTGGGCGCCACCGCCCGAGGCCGCCTGGTAGGTCATGCTGGTCATCCATTCGACCAGGCCGGCCTTGTAAAGCGCGCCCACGCCCATCAGCATGCAGCTGACGGTGCAGTTGCCGCCGATCCAGTTGCGCCCGCCCTTGGTCAGGGCGTTCTTGATGACCGCAGCGTTGACGGGGTCGAGGATGATGACCGCGTCGTCCTTCATGCGCAGGGCGGAGGCGGCGTCGATCCAGTGGCCGCTCCAGCCGGCGGCGCGCAGCTTGGGGTAGACCTCGGTGGTGTAGTCCCCGCCCTGGGCGGTGAGGATGACGTCGCACTTGGCCAGGGCCGCGATGTCGTAGCCGTCCCTGAGGGTGTTCTCGTTCCTGGCCATCGCCGGGGCCTTGCCGCCGGCATTGGAGGTTGAGAAAAACACCGGCTCGATCAAGCCGAAGTCGCCTTCGGCTTGCATCCGGTCCATCAGGACCGAACCGACCATGCCGCGCCAGCCGACCAGGCCGACCAGGGGTTGTTGTGCCTTCAGTGCCATCGTCATCGCCCTTTCAATTGGTGTTCGGGTTCCCCGGCTCGTCAGGGCCGGGGAGGGCGCGTGACGAACCGGAGCTTGCTAGCTCTTGATGGTGGTCTTGGTGATCGCGGTCACGACGGCATCGCCCATTTGGCGGGTGCCGACTTTCGTGTTGCCGTCGCAGTGGATGTCCACGGTGCGAAGCCCTTGCGCAAGCACGGCCTTGACGGCCGACTCGATGCGGTCGGCAGCCTGGGCTTGGTTGAGGGAGTAGCGGAGCATCATGGCAGCGGACAGTATTGTAGCCAGCGGGTTGGCGATGCCCTTGCCCGCGATGTCCGGCGCGCTGCCGTGGCTGGGCTCGTACAGGCCCTGGTTGCCGGCGTTCAGGCTGGCCGAGGGCAGCATGCCGATCGAGCCGGTGAGCATGGCGGCTTCATCCGACAAGATGTCGCCGAACAGGTTGCCGGTGACGATCACGTCGAACTTCTTGGGTGCCTTGACCAGTTGCATCGCGGCGTTGTCCACGTACATGTGGTCCAGCGCGACGTCGGGGTAGTGCTTGCCGACCTCGGTGACGATGTCCTTCCAGAACTGGAAGGTTTCCAACACGTTGGACTTGTCGACACTGGTCAGGCGCTTGTTGCGCTTGCGTGCGGTCTGGAAGGCCACATGGGCAATGCGCTCGACCTCGGGGCGCGAATAGCGCATGGTGTCGAAGGCTTCCTCGGCGCCGGGGAAGTGGCCGTCGACCGCGGTGCGGCGGCCGCGTGGTTGACCGAAGTACACGTCGCCGGTGAGCTCGCGGATGATGAGGATGTCCAGGCCGGCGACCAGCTCTGGCTTGAGGCTGGAGGCGTGCGTGAGCTGCTCGTAGCAGATGGCCGGGCGGAAGTTGGCGAACAGGCCCAGGTGCCTGCGCAGGCCCAGGATGGCCTGCTCGGGGCGCAGCGGGCGGTCTAGCGTGTCGTACTTCCAGTCGCCGACGGCGCCGAACAGCACCGCATCGGCCTCTTTGGCCAGCTTCAGGGTGGACTCAGGCAGGGGATGGCCGTGCGCCTCGTAGGCGGCGCCGCCAACCAGGGCGGTTTCCATTTCGAACTTCAGGTCGAGGACGTTCAAGACCTTCACGGCCTCGGCGACGATTTCGGTGCCGATGCCGTCACCGGGGAGGATTGCGATTTTCATGATTGAGCCTTTGTTTTTGGCTGTCATTCCCGGGAAGGCGGGAATCCAGGAGCGAGGTTTGGCCGGCGATACGGGCCGTCGTTTCACTCGGCCCGGGTCTGGATCCCCGCCTTCGCGGGGATGACGGGGGTGACGGGGGTGACGGGGGTGACGGGGTCAGTTCAGGGTGTGGGCCAACCACGGCTTGGTGGCCAGGCGTTGGGCTTCGAAGGCCTGGATCTTTTCTTTATGGCGCAGGGTCAGGCCGATGTCGTCCAGGCCGTTGATCAGGCAGTACTTGCGGAAGGCCTGCACCTCGAAGGCGATCTCTTCGCCCTGGGGCTTGATCACCACCTGGCGCTCCAGGTCGACCGTGAGCTGGTAGCCGGGGAAGGCCAGCACCTCGTCGAACAGCTGGACCACCACGCCCTCGGGCAGCACGATCGGCAGCACGCCGTTCTTGAAGCAGTTGTTGAAGAAGATGTCGGCGTAGCTGGGCGCGAGGAGGGCCCGAAAGCCGTACTGCTGCAGCGCCCAGGGCGCGTGCTCGCGCGAGGAGCCGCAGCCGAAGTTCTTGCGCGCAAGCAGCACCGACGCGCCCTTGTAGCGAGGCTGGTTCAGCACGAAATCGGGGTTGGGCTTGCGGCTGGCCGGGTCTTGCCCGGGTTCGCCAGGGTCGAGGTAGCGCCACGCGTCGAACAGGTTGGGCCCGAAGCCCGTCTTGCGGATCGACTTGAGGAACTGCTTGGGGATGATCGCGTCGGTGTCGACGTTCTCGCGGTCGATCGGCCCGACCAGGCCCTTGTGAACGGTGAACTTGTCCATGGCGTTTATTTCTTGACCGCGTTCTCGATGGCGCCGCCGGCTTTCTGGATGTCCTGGCCCACGCCCCTGACGGTGTTGCAACCGGCCAGCAGGCAGGCGGATGCGGCAAGCACAATGGCAATGAATTTCATGATCGGTCCTTTCAGGCGAGTCTTCAGGTGAACTGGCGAATGTCTACAAAGTGGCCGTGCACGGCGGCGGCGGCGGCCATGGCCGGGGACACCAGGTGGGTGCGCCCACCGGCGCCCTGGCGGCCTTCGAAGTTGCGGTTGCTGGTGGACGCGCAGCGCTCGCCCGGCTCCAGCCGGTCGGCGTTCATGGCCAGGCACATCGAGCAGCCGGGTTCGCGCCACTCAAAGCCAGCGGCGATGAAGATCTTGTCCAGTCCCTCGCGTTCAGCCTGCTCCTTGACCAGGCCCGAACCGGGCACCACCAGCGCCAGCTTGATGTTCCTGGCCACCTTTTGCCCCAGCTTCTTGACCACCGCGGCGGCCTCGCGCATGTCTTCGATGCGGCTGTTGGTGCACGAGCCGATGAACACCTTGTCCACGAAGATGTCGGCCAGCGGCTTGCCCGGCGCAAGATCCATATAAGCCAGAGCGCGCTCGATCGCCCCGCGCTTGTTGGCATCTTTTTCCTTGTCGGGATCGGGCACGCGCGCGTCCACGCCCAGCACCATCTCGGGCGAGGTGCCCCAGGTGACCTGCGGCACGATTTGCGCGGCGTCGAGTTCGACCACGGTGTCGAACTTGGCATCCGCATCGGACTGCAGCGTGCGCCAGTACGCGACGGCCTGGTCCCACTCGACGCCGGTGGGGGACAGTGCGCGGCCCCGAACGTATTCGATGGTCTTTTCGTCCACCGCCACCAGGCCAGCGCGCGCGCCGGCTTCGATGGCCATGTTGCACACCGTCATGCGGCCTTCCATGCTGAGCGCGCGCATGGCCGAGCCGCCGAACTCGATGGTGTAGCCGGTGCCGCCGGCCGTGCCGATGCGGCCGATGATGGCCAGCACCACGTCCTTGGCCGTCACGCCGCGGGCCAGCTGGCCGTCGACCTTGACCAGCAGGTTTTTCGCCTTCTTGGCCAGCAGGGTCTGGGTGGCCAGTACGTGCTCGACCTCGCTGGTGCCGATGCCGTGCGCCAGCGCGCCGAATGCGCCATGGGTGGACGTGTGCGAATCGCCGCAGACGACCGTCATGCCGGGCAGGGTGGCGCCGCTCTCGGGGCCGATCACATGCACGATGCCCTGACGCTTGTTCAGGAACGGAAAGTAAGCCGCCGAGCCGAACTCGGCGATGTTCTTGTCCAGCGTGACGATCTGCTCCTTCGAGACGGCGTCGGTGATGCCGTCATAGCCCAGTTCCCAGCCGGTGGTGGGCGTGTTGTGGTCGGCCGTGGCCACCACCGAACTGACGCGCCAGACCTTGCGCCCGGTCTCGCGCAGGCCCTCGTAGGCCTGGGGGCTGGTGACCTCGTGCACCAGGTGGCGGTCGATGTAGAGGACGGCGGTGCCGTCTTCCTCGGTGTGGACGACGTGCTCGTCCCAGATCTTGTCGTAGAGGGTGCGTCCCATGGGCGTGGTCTTTCGGAAGGAGGGAAATTCTATCGGGGGTCTGTCAATCTTCTACCGAATCGCCCGGCGATCACCGCTGTGCGGTGTCGGCCTGGCGGCCAGGTGGTCCGCCAGCAGCCGCGCGGTGACGGGCAGGGTGGCGAAGTCGCGCGCCACCAGTTGCAACTCGCGCGCGGCCCACGCGTCGGTCAGGGGCACCGAGCACAGCCCGCCCATCGTTCGCAGCAAGGCGAAGGCCTGGTCGGGCACCAGGCCGATGCCCAGGCCGCTCTGGATCATGCGGCAGACGGCGTCCAGGCTGGTGACCTGCATCCTCAGGCGCACCGCCAGCCCCGCCAGGTGGGCGGCGCGGCTCATCGCCAGGTAGATCGAGCTGTTGCTATGAAGGCCGATGTGGTCGAAAGCCAGGGTGTCGGCAAAAGCCAGCGCCTCGTGCACGGCCAGCGGGTGGCCTTCGGGCAGCACCAGCAACAGCCGGTCCTGCCGATAGGGGCGCACAGCGACGTCGTCCGTGCCCTGTGCCGCGGGGTGGCCGATGCCCAGGTCGCAATGGCCCTCGCGCACGGCGCGCACCACCTCGGCGCTGAGGTGCTCGTGAAGATCGATCTTCACCTCCGGGTGCTGGCGGGCGAACGCGGCCAGGTCTTCGGGCAGGAACTGCACGATCGCCGAGATATTGGCATGCACCCGCACATGACCGCGCACGCCCTGCGCGAACTCGCTCAGGTCAACCTGCATGCGCTCGAGGTTGAACTGCACGGCGCGGGCATGGTGCAGCAGCGTCTGGCCGGCCGGCGTGAGCTCCACGCCACGGGCGCGGCGGTAGAACAGCGGCGTGCCCACCGCCAGCTCCAGGTCGGCAATGCGCTTGCTGGCCGCCGAGGCCGCGATGAACTCCTGCTCGGCCGCGCGGCCAATGCTGCCGCACTCGCTGGCAGCCATGAACAGCTGCAGCGAGGTGAGGTCGAGGCGGCGGGTGAAGCGGTGGTCGGGGGAGGGCATGGGGTCGCGTATGGCGATGGCTTTCCGATTATCTTGCCAAAATACCCTGAAGCCATCTTCGTTGACGATTCCTGTCTGCGCAGGAGCCGATGGGCGTTTCAACCGACTTCAGCGCCCAGCAGGGTGAGCCCACGAGTCGCTATGCTCATCTTGGTTCGGCGATGCGTTGCACCGCCCTCACGTAACGACCGCAATGGGAGCTTGCATGGACTATCTGAATCTCGGACGCACCGGCCTGAAGGTGTCTCGCTTGTGCCTTGGATGCATGAGCTATGGTGACCCCGCGCGCGGCTCTCACCCCTGGGTGCTCGACGAAGCCGCCAGCGAGCCATTCTTTCGACGCGCCATCGACGCGGGCATCAATTTTTTTGACACGGCCAACGTCTACTCGATAGGAGCGAGCGAGGAGTTGCTGGGCCGCGTTGTGAAGAAGCTGCGCACGCGTGACCAGGTGGTGATCGCCACCAAGGTGTGTTCGACGATGCGCGATGAGCCCAATGGTGCAGGCCTGTCACGCAAGGCCATCATGTCCGAGATCGACGCGAGCCTGCGCCGCTTGCAGACGGACTATGTCGACCTCTATCAGATCCACCGCTGGGACTACGCCACGCCGATCGAAGAGACACTCGAAGCCCTGCACGATGTCGTCAAGGCCGGCAAGGCCCGGTACATCGGCGCGTCGTCCATGGCCGCATGGCAGTTCATGAAGGCGCTGGGCATTCAGCGTGCCAATGGCTGGACGCGCTTTGTGTCGATGCAGAACCACCTGAACCTGCTGTACCGCGAAGAAGAGCGCGAGATGCTGCCGCTGTGCCGTTTAGAAGGCGTCGGGGTGATCCCCTGGTCGCCGCAGGCGCGAGGGCGCCTCACGCGGCCGTGGCAGGCGCAGCCGACCCACCGCCTGGAAAGCGATGCCGTGGGCGTGCGCCTGTACGCCAAGGCCGAGGTGGCCGACCGCAGCGTGATCGATCGAGTCGGGGAAGTCGCGCAACGGCGAGGGGTCTCGCGCGGTCAGATCGCGCTGGCCTGGGTGCTGCGCACGCCCGGCGTGACAGCGCCGATCATCGGCGCGACCCAGCCGCAGCACCTGGAGGACGCCCTGGCGTCGCTGTCCGTCACGTTGACCGAGGAAGAGGTCAAGCTGCTTGAAGAACCCTATGTCCCGCATGGGGTCTCAGGGTTCGTCTGACGCAGAGTCCCCGCTCGGCGCCCGGCTCAACTCACTGTTCGCGGTCCGCTTTCTCCGGCCAAGCGCGCTGCACGGGTGGGGCCGGCAGGCTCCTCCCGATGGTCCAGTGCGCTCCCGCGCACGGACCGACGGTGCCCCCCGCCTGCCGGCCCCACCCGCGCCTCGCGCACACGCTCGCAAAGGTTTCGCTCCGGATCAGGCCCGGTCATTCTTCACGCGTGATGCCTCTCAACAAGGCCGTCGCCATTCCGGCGCGAGACGGCCCGAGTGCCCAAAGCGCTGCGTGACTGGGGCGGGCACGCGGAGGGTCCCCTTTAAAAACCCGAAGGGTTCAGGGGGGAGTGTGCCCGCCCCAGGCGCGCAGCGCGCTCTCCCCAAGAGAAAGCCAGACAGTCCGAGAAAACGAAAAAGCCCGCCGAAGCGGGCAATTTTCAAGGTCGAAGCGAATGCGGATCAGCGCTGGACCAAGGGCTTGACGTCGCGCTTTTCCGAGCCGACGAACAGCTGGCGCGGGCGGCTGATCTTGTAGTCGTTGTCGCTGATCATCTCGTTGAGCTGGGCGATCCAGCCGACGGTGCGGGCCAGCGCGAAGATGGCGGTGAACAGGCTCACCGGGATGCCGATGGCGCGCTGGACGATGCCGGAGTAGAAGTCGACGTTCGGGTAGAGCTTGCGCGAGACGAAGTATTCGTCTTCCAGCGCGATCTTCTCGAGGGCCACGGCCAATTTAAGCAGCGGGTCGTTTTGCACGCCCAGGTGGGCGAGCACTTCCTTGCAGGTTTCCTGCATGAGCTTGGCGCGCGGGTCGTAGTTCTTGTAGACGCGGTGCCCAAAACCCATCAGCTTGACGTTGGAGTTCTTGTCCTTGACCTGCTTGATGAAGTCACCGATCTTGTCGATGCCGCCGTTGCGCTGGATGTCTTCCAGCATGTTCAGACAGGCCTCGTTGGCGCCGCCGTGGGCCGGGCCCCACAGGCAGGCCACGCCGGCCGCGATCGCGGCGAACGGGTTGGTGCCCGACGAGCCGCACACGCGCACCGTGGAGGTGGAGGCGTTCTGCTCATGGTCGGCATGCAGGATGAAAATGCGGTCCATCGCGCGCACCAACACGTCGTTGGGCTCGTACTCTTCGCAGGGCGTGGCGAACATCATGCGCATGAAGTTCGCGGCGTAGGACAGGTCGTTGCGCGGGTAGATGAAGGGCTGGCCGATGCTGTACTTGTAGGCCATGGCCACCAGCGTGGGCATCTTGGCGATCAGGCGGATGGCCGCGATCTCGCGATGCTTGGGGTTGGTGATGTCGGTGCTGTCGTGATAGAAGGCCGACATCGCGCCGACCAGACCGGTCATGACGGCCATGGGGTGGGCATCGCGGCGAAAGCCCCGCAGGAAGAACTGCATCTGCTCGTTGACCATGGTGTGCATGGTCACGAGCTTGGTGAAGTCTTCCTTGCCCTTCGCGTCGGGCAGCTCCCCGTACAGCAGCAGGTGGCAGGTTTCCAGGAAGTCGCACTGAGTGGCCAGCTGCTCGATGGGGTAGCCCCGGTACAGCAACTCGCCCTTGTCGCCATCGATGTAGGTGATGGCCGACTGGCAGGCCGCCGTGGACATGAAGCCCGGGTCGAAGGTGAACATGCCCGTCTGGGCATACAGCTTGCGGATGTCGATCACATCGGGGCCGATGCTGCCCGAGTACACGGGCATCTCGACGCTGGGGCTGCCGTTGGAGAACGACAGGGTGGCTTTATTGTCGGCGAGTTTCATGGGTCTTCCTTCAAATCTCAGGTCCGCAGCATCGCGAGGACTTCTTTCACGTCGGCGGTATCGTTCTCGTCTTCCGGTTCACGGCGCACCAGCAGCAAATCGAGCAGGTCGTTGTCGGCCAGATCCATCAGCTGGTTCAGCGCGTCGGCCTGCCGCACCGTGAGGCGCTCGGCATGGCGCTCAAAAAACCGCTCGATGAACAGGTCGTTTTCCAGCATACCGCGGCGGCAGCGCCACCTGAGCTTGCTGAAGGCCCGTTCGTCGAGTAGCGCATCGCTCATTGCAAGATCAACGCCTAGACGGCACGCCGCACCATCAACTCTTTGATCTTGCCGATCGCTATCGTCGGGTTCAAGCCCTTCGGGCAGACGTCGACGCAGTTCATGATGGTGTGGCAGCGGAACAGGCGGTAGGGGTCTTCGAGGTTGTCCAGGCGCTCACCGGCGGCCTGGTCGCGGCTGTCGGCCAGGAAGCGGTAGGCCTGCAGCAGGCCGGCCGGGCCCACGAACTTGTCGGGGTTCCACCAGAAGCTGGGGCAGGCGGTTGAGCAACTGGCGCACAGGATGCACTCGTAGAGGCCGTTAAGTTCTTCGCGCTCCTCGGGCGATTGCAGGCGCTCGGTCTCGGGCGGAATGCTGTCGTTGATCAGGTAGGGCTTGATCGAGTTGTACTGCTTGAAGAACTGGGTCATGTCGACGATGAGGTCGCGCACGACGGGCAGGCCCGGCAGCGGCTTGAGCACGATGTCGCCCTTGAGCGTGTTCATGTTGGTCAGGCAGGCCAGGCCGTTCTTGCCGTTGATGTTCATCGCGTCGGAGCCGCAGACGCCTTCGCGGCAGGAGCGGCGAAACGAAATCGACGGGTCCTGGGCTTTGAGCTTCATCAGGGCATCGAGCAGCATGCGCTCATTGCCATCGAGTTCGATCTCGACGGTCTGCAGGTACGGCTTGACGTCCTTGTCCGGGTCGTAGCGGTAGATCTTGAATGTGCGTTTTTGCATGGCTTGCTACTTCTGAATCTAGGTGCTGGAGGGCTGGGCGTGAAGTACGTACTAGAACGTACGGATCTTCGGAGGCACGGATTCGACCGTGAGCGGCTGTAGCTTGACCGGCTTGTAGGTCAGGCTGTTGCTCGCGCTGTGCCACAGAGAGTGCTTCATCCATTGCGCGTCGTTGCGGCCCATCGGGGTGACCGGGTCGTCCACCGGACGCTCGTAGTCGTTGACTGTATGTGCCCCGCGGCACTCATGGCGGGCGGCGGCCGATTCCATGGTGGCCTGGGCGCACTCGATCAGGTTCTCGACCTCCAGTGCCTCGATGCGAGCGGTGTTGAACACCTTGGATTTGTCCTTGAGGCCGATGGAATTGACCCGCTCGCGGATGTCGGCGATCTTGGCCACGCCCTCGTCCATGCTGGCTTGCGTGCGGAAGACGCCGGCGTGCAATTGCATGGCCGCGCGGATGTCGTTGGCGACGTCCTGGGCGTATTCGCCGGAGGCGGCGCTCTCCAGGCGGTTCAGACGCTCGAGCGTGCGGTCGGCCGCGTCGGCTGGCAGCGGTTTGTGGTTCTTGTTTTTGTCGTTGAACTCCACGATGTGGTTGCCGGCGGCACGGCCGAACACCAGCAGGTCGAGCAGCGAATTGGTGCCCAGGCGGTTGGCGCCATGCACGCTCACGCAAGAGCATTCGCCCACGGCATACAGGCCGTTGACGACCGCGTTGTGGTCGGTGGGTGTCTGCACCACGACCTGGCCGTGGATGTTGGTCGGAATGCCGCCCATCTGGTAGTGGATGGTGGGCACCACGGGAATCGGCTCGCGGGTGACGTCAACGTTGGCGAAATTGACGCCGATCTCGTAGACCGAGGGCAGGCGCTTGTGCACGGTCTCGGCACCGAGGTGGTCGAGCTTGAGCAGGAGGTAGTCCTTGTTGGGGCCGCAGCCACGGCCTTCCTTGATCTCCTGGTCCATGCACCGCGAAATGAAATCGCGTGGTGCCAGGTCCTTCAGGGTCGGTGCGTAGCGTTCCATGAAACGCTCGCCATTGCTATTGAGCAGGATCGCGCCTTCGCCGCGGCAGCCTTCGGTCAGGAGCACGCCCGCGCCGGCCACCCCGGTGGGATGGAATTGCCAGAACTCCATGTCTTCGAGGGGGACGCCAGCGCGCGCCGCCATGCCCAGGCCGTCGCCGGTATTGATGAAGGCGTTGGTGGAGGCGGCGTAGATGCGGCCGGCGCCGCCGGTGGCCAGCAGCACGGTCTTGGCTTGCAGGATGTGCAGGTCGCCGGTTTCCATCTCGAGGGCGGACACGCCGACTACGTCGCCTTCGGCGTCGCGGACCAGGTCAAGCGCCATCCACTCGACGAAGAACGCGGTCTTGGACTTGACGTTCTGCTGGTACAGCGTGTGCAGCATGGCGTGGCCGGTGCGGTCGGCCGCGGCGCAGGCGCGTTGCACGGGCTTTTCGCCGTAGTTGGCGGTGTGGCCGCCGAAGGGCCGCTGGTAAATGGTGCCGTCCGGGTTGCGGTCGAAGGGCATGCCCATGTGCTCGAGGTCGTAGACAACCTTGGGCGCCTCACGGCACATGAACTCGATCGCGTCCTGGTCGCCGAGCCAGTCGGAGCCCTTGACGGTGTCGTAGAAGTGGTAGTGCCAGTTGTCCTCGGACATGTTGCCCAGCGAGGCGCCGATGCCGCCTTGCGCCGCCACGGTGTGCGATCGGGTGGGGAATACCTTGGACAGCACGGCCACGTTCAGGCCGGCCCGGGACAGTTGCAGCGCCGCGCGCATGCCGGAGCCGCCGGCCCCCACGATGACGACGTCGAATTTGCGCTTGGTGATGTTCTTGGAGGTGTACGACATGTTTTTTTCAGAGCCTCCACAGGACCTGGAGGGCCCAGCCGGCGCAGCCGACCAGCCAGACGAGGGCGAAGATCTGCAGGACAAGGCGCAGGCCGACGGGCTTGACGTAGTCCATCAGGACGTCGCGCACGCCGACCCACACATGCCAGGCCAGCGAGATGATCACGCAGAAGGTGAGCACCTTCATCCACTGCGAGGCGAAGATGCCGGCCCATTGGTCGTAGCCGATCGGGCCGCGCGAGAAGATCACCTGGGCCAGCACCACGAGGGTGAAGAGGGCCATCAGCACGGCGGTGACGCGCTGGCTGAGCCAGTCGCGCAGGCCGTAGTGCGCACCGACGACGGTGCGGCGGGAGCCGTAGTTCACGGACATGTTTTTCTTTCTTTCCTCAGGGTCTCAGTACAGGCCGAACAGCTTGGCGCCCAGCGCCACGGTGAGCAAAACGCTGAGCGCCAGTGTGATGCGGGCCGTGGTGGTGCCGCGCTGCTTGGTCACGGCGGCGTGGCTCACGTCCATCCAGACGTGGCGCAGGCCGGCGATGAAGTGGTGCAGGAAGGCCCAGATCAGGGCCAGGGCCACCAGCTTGACGACGATGCCCGGCACAAAACCAAGGCCGCTGTTGAAAGCGGCCTTGAAACGTGCGAACGAGTATTCGGAGGAGACAGAGGTGTCGAACATCCAGATGATGAACGGCAGCAGCGCGAACATCAGCAAGCCGCTGATGCGGTGCAAGATCGAGACGATGCCCGGCGCCGGCAGCCGATAGCTCGGGAGATCCTTGAACGCATGGATGTTGCGGAACTCTGGCCTGGCGGGCCGCTTGGAGGCAAGGTCTGTCATGGGTGGGGTGGCTTAGGACGACAACTGCGAATTCTATTTCAGTGCAGCAACCGGACAAAGGCGCAAGCGCCAAGTCCCTTCGATTGCCGGCAAGGGCTCAGCTCAGGTCATTTCGATAGTGGTGTGTGTCAGTTCGGTAGAGGCCGCGGCGCAACTCCATGGGTACATCGTTGTAGGTATAGGCGACCCGTTCGACCGACAGCAGCGGAGCGCCCGGCGCCAACGCCAGCAACTGCGCCTGCTGCGCGTCGGCGGCGATGGCCCGGATTTTTTCCTCGGCTCGCAGCATGCGAACGCCGAAGCTCACCTCGAACATTGCATAGGTGGCGCCGCGGTACTGTGACATCTGTTCGGCGGTGAGACCCTTGAATGCGCCGCCCGGCAGCCAGAGGTCTTCCAAAATGGTGGGCACCCCGCCGAACGACAACACCCGCCTCACCTGCACCAGCGCGTCGCCCGAGCGCAGGGCCAGCGGTTTTGCCAGTTCGGCCGTGGCCCGCACGCGGCGGCATTCGAGGATGGTGCGCTCGGACGGGCCTTCGCTGGCGCGGTCGCCTGAATCGGGCATCAGCTTGAGGAAGCGGTACTGCGCCTGCTGCTCGGCGTGCGTGTTCACGAAGGTGCCCTTGCCCTGGCGGCGCACCAGCAGGTTGCCGGCGGCCAGCTCGTCAATCGCCTTGCGCACGGTGCCCTGGCTCACGCGAAAGCGCGCGGCCAGATCCATCTCGCTGGGGATGGCCTCGCCGGGCTTCCATTCGCCGGCTTCCAGGCTTTGCAGGATCAGCCCCTTGATCTGCTGGTACAGCGGGCTGAACGCAGGCGTTGCCGAATCCGGCGGGGCGCCGCCAGATTCGGCTGGAGGGAGGGTGCTTGCCATGGATGCGTTCGCTGTTTGTTCGCTCTCAGCGGTTCACTGTCGGTGGTCAAATGATATCTTATATAAGACATAAGACAAATTGACGTTCGTCATTTTTCGGCGGTACACTCACCGGCTGTCGCGGGTGCGTCACCAAGCTCGCCACCACGGCTGCGGCCGAGGTCTTTTTTCATCTCATCATCTCATCAATTCATCCGGAGATCCCCCATGAGCAAGAAGCCCGTCCGCGTCGCCGTCACCGGCGCCGCCGGCCAAATCGGTTACGCCCTGCTGTTTCGCATTGCCTCCGGCGAAATGCTCGGCAAGGATCAGCCGGTCATCCTGCAACTGCTTGAAATCCCCGATGAGAAGGCCCAGAAAGCGCTCAAGGGCGTGATGATGGAGTTGGAAGACTGCGCCTTCCCCTTGCTGGCCGGCATGCAGGCCCATGGCGACCCGATGACCGCCTTCAAGGACACCGACTACGCCCTGCTGGTCGGCTCGCGTCCGCGCGGCCCCGGCATGGAGCGCGCCGAGCTGCTCAATATCAACGGCGCCATCTTCACCGCCCAGGGCAAGGCGCTCAACGCCGTGGCCAGCCGCAACGTCAAGGTGCTGGTGGTGGGCAACCCCGCCAACACCAATGCCTACATCGCCATGAAGAGCGCGCCCGACCTGCCGCGCGAGAACTTCACCGCCATGCTGCGCCTGGACCACAACCGCGCGCTGTCGCAGGTTGCCGCCAAGACCGGCGTCGCGGTGGGCGACATCGAGAAGCTGGCCGTTTGGGGCAACCACTCGCCCACCATGTACGCCGACTACCGCTTTGCCACGGCCGGCGGCAAGGCCATCAAGGACATGATCAACGACCAGGTCTGGAACGCCGACGTGTTCCTGCCGACGGTTGGCAAGCGCGGCGCCGCCATCATCGAAGCGCGCGGCCTGTCATCGGCGGCCTCGGCCGCCAACGCCGCCGTCGACCACATGCGCGACTGGGCCCTGGGCACCAACGGCAAGTGGGTCACCATGGGTGTGCCGTCCAACGGCGACTACGGTATTCCCAAGGACGTCATGTTCGGCTTCCCGGTCACCACCAAGGACGGCAAATACGAGATCGTCAAGGGCCTGGCGATCGACGCATTCAGCCAGACATGCATCAACAAGACGCTCAAGGAGCTGCAGGACGAGCAGGCCGGCGTCGCTCATCTGGTCTGATGCACCCTCGCAAAGTCCTCCTCGGCGCCCAGGCGCGCACCGGCTCCATTCCGGTGTGCGACCACTACAGCGGCGTCGAAGTGCGCATGCGAAAGAGCCTGCAGCTGCAGGCCGAAATGGCGCAGGAGTTCGGCGCCTGCGTGTTCGACGTCACGCTCGACTGCGAAGACGGCGCCCCGGTGGGTGGCGAAGCCGACCACGCCGCGCTGGTGACCGAGCTGGCGCTGGCCAGCGCGCCCGACGCGCGCGTGGCGGTGCGGGTCCATCCGGTTGACCACCCTGCCTTCGAGGCCGACATCGCCACCATCGCCCGCGCGGCGCAGCGCTGGTGCCATGTGATGCTGCCCAAGGTGGAGAGCGCGGCCGACGTCGAGCGCGCGGTGCGCGTGCTCGATGCGGCCGGCGCCACGGCGGTGCCGGTGCATGCGCTGATCGAGTCGCCGGCGGCGGTGCATCGGGCCTTCGACATCGCCGCGCACCCACGCGTGCAGTCGCTCAGCTTCGGGCTGATGGATTTTGTGTCGGCGCATGGTGGCGCCATTCCCGGCGACGCCATGGGCGCGCAGGGACAATTCACGCACCCGCTGGTGGTGCGGGCCAAGCTGGAGATCGCCTCGGCCTGCCATGCGCAGGGCAAGGCGCCCTCGCACGGCGTGGTCACCGAATTCAAGGACAAGGCCGCGCTCGCGGCGGCCGCCCGGCGGGCGGCGCGCGAGCTCGGTTTCACCCGCATGTGGAGCATTCACCCGGACCAGATCCGCGTGCTGCTGGAGGCCTTCGCCCCCGACGCGCGCGACATCGACACCGCGGCGAGCATCATCTTGGCCGCCGCCCGCGCAGACTGGGCGCCGATCAGCCATGCGGGCAAACTGGAGGACCGGGCAAGCTACCGTTATCACTGGCAGGTGCTGGAGAGGGCGCACCAGACCGGGAGGAAGCTGCCCCCCGAGACTCTGGGCTGGTTCCAGCCCCCGGTCACCTGAAGCACAAAGCCATCCGGACGCGCCCCTCATGAAGTCCCTCGTTGCCGCACTGCTGTTGGCAGTGGTCCCCACCTTGGTGCTGGCGCAGGTCAAACCCGCCGACCCGAAGCCCGCGGCCGCTGCGTCCATGCCAGCGACCGCCACCGCGCCCGAGGCGGCCAAGCCGCCGCCGGTCAAGGCCAAGTCCGGCAGCCCGGCCAAGTTGCCCCCCCTGGCGCGCTCTGCGCTCAAGGCGGTGGGAGAGGTCACCCCCATCGATGAAGGCCTCAACCTGGCCCTGACGCCGGCCGAGCTGGAGGTCGCCAAGACGGTCTACGTGGGCGAGATGAAGTGCGAGCTCGGCGCCTCGGTTCTGGTGCGCCCGGCCCGTCGTGAGGGCTTCTTCATCGTCATCACAAAAGGTGCGCGCTTCATGATGCATCCGGTGGAAAGCCGCACTGGCGCCATTCGCCTGGAAGACCCGCGCCGGGGCGCGATGTGGCTGCAACTGGGCAACAAGTCCATGCTCATGAGCCAAAAGCTGGGCCGCCGCCTGGCCGACGAATGCCAGGGCCCTGAGCAAGTCACCCGCGCCGAGTACCTCAAGAACAACCCGATGCTGGGGCTGCTGGACGGCCAGCGGCCCGGCATGATGGGGCAGGGCGCAGGGCCGATGGGTCCCGGAGCCGGCCCTGGCCCCGGTATGGGGCCCATGCACCGCCATGGCGAGTCCGCGGATGCCCCTGCTGTGCCCGAACCGTCCGTCGCCGTGCCTGCCGATCCCGCCCCGGCACCGGCCGCCGCGCCGGCGGCCTCGGCCGCTACGGGTGGCTGAGTTATTGCATTCGCCAGCCCGACAAGTCCAATTAGATAACCACCCTGTACGGAGAACTCCCATGCTTCAAGACTACGTTCAACACGTTGCCGAACGCGCGGCCCTTGGCATCCCGCCGCTGCCGCTGTCGGCCAAGCAGACGTCCGAGCTGATCGAGCTGCTCAAAAGCTCACCGGCTTCCGAGGCCGACTTCCTGCTCGACCTGATCACGCATCGCGTGCCGGCCGGCGTGGACGATGCCGCCAAGGTCAAGGCCAGCTACCTGGCGGCCGTGGCCCACGGCACCGAGAAATGCAACCTGATTTCGCGCGCCAAGGCAACCGAGTTGCTGGGCACCATGCTGGGCGGCTACAACATCGGCCCCCTGATCGACCTGCTCGATGACGCGCAGGTCGGCGCCGTTGCGGCCGAGGGCCTGAAGAAAACCCTGCTGATGTTCGACCAGTTCCACGACGTCCAGGAAAAGGCCGCCAAGGGCAACGCCTACGCCAAGGCCGTGGTGCAAAGCTGGGCCGACGCCGAGTGGTTCACCAGCCGCCCCGAAGTGCCGCAAAGCATCACGGTCTCGATCTTCAAGGTGGCTGGCGAGATCAACACCGACGACCTGTCCCCCGCTCCTGACGCCTGGAGCCGCCCCGACATCCCGTTGCACGCCCTGGCGATGCACAAGAACGCGCGCCCGGGCATCGTGCCCGAGGAAGACGGCAAGCGCGGCCCGGTCAAGTTCATAGAAGACCTGCGCGCCAGGGGCCACCTGGTGGCCTACGTAGGCGACGTGGTCGGCACCGGGTCGTCGCGCAAATCGGCCACCAACAGCGTGCTGTGGTTCACCGGCGAAGACATCCCCTTCGTGCCGAACAAGCGTTTCGGCGGCGTCTGCCTGGGCAGCAAGATCGCCCCGATCTTCTACAACACCATGGAAGACGCGGGCGCGCTGCCCATCGAACTCGATGTGAGCAAGATGGACATGGGCGACACCGTCGAGTTGCGTCCCTACGAGGGCAAGGCCCTCAAGAACGGCGCGGTCATCGCGCAGTTCAAGGTCAAGAGCGATGTGTTGTTCGACGAAGTGCGTGCCGGCGGGCGCATTCCCCTGATCGTCGGCCGCGGCCTGACTGCCAAGGCCCGCGAGGCCCTGGGCCTGCCGCCGTCCACCTTGTTCCGCCTGCCGCAGGCGCCGGTGGACACCAAGAAGGGTTACTCCCTGGCGCAGAAGGTGGTCGGCCGCGCCTGCGGCCTGCCCGAAGGCCGAGGCGTTCGCCCAGGCACCTACTGCGAGCCGAGGATGACCTCGGTCGGTTCACAGGACACCACCGGCCCCATGACCCGCGACGAACTGAAAGACCTGGCCTGCCTGGGCTTTTCGGCCGACCTCGTGATGCAGTCGTTCTGCCATACCGCGGCCTACCCCAAAAAGGTGGACGTGAAGATGCACCACGAGTTGCCCGACTTCATCTCCACCCGCGGCGGCATTTCGCTGCGCCCCGGCGACGGCGTGATCCACTCCTGGCTGAACCGCCTGCTGCTGCCCGATACCGTGGGCACCGGCGGCGACTCGCACACCCGTTTCCCGATCGGCATCAGCTTCCCGGCCGGCTCTGGCCTGGTGGCGTTTGCCGCCGCCACCGGCGTGATGCCGCTGGACATGCCCGAGAGCGTGCTGGTGCGCTTCAAGGGCAAGATGCAGCCCGGCGTCACCCTGCGTGACCTGGTCAACGCGATCCCGCTGTACGCCATCAAGGCCGGTCTGCTGACGGTGGAAAAGAAGGGCAAGACGAACATCTTCTCCGGCCGCATCCTCGAAATCGAAGGCCTGCCCGAGCTGAAGGTGGAGCAAGCCTTCGAGCTGTCCGACGCCTCCGCCGAGCGCTCGGCCGCCGGCTGCACGGTGCACCTGAACAAGGAGCCGATCATCGAGTACATCAACAGCAACATCACGCTGATGAAGTGGATGATCGCCAACGGCTATGCCGACCCCCGCACCCTGGGCCGCCGCATCGCCGCCCAGCAAGCCTGGCTGAAGGACCCGCAGCTGCTCAAGGGCGATGCCGATGCCGATTACGCCGCCGTGATCGAGATCGACCTGGCCGACGTGCACGAGCCCATCGTGGCCTGCCCGAACGACCCGGACGACGTCAAGACCCTGTCCGAAGTGGCCGGCGCCAAGATCGACGAAGTGTTCATCGGTTCGTGCATGACCAACATCGGCCACTTCCGCGCGGCGTCCAAGCTGCTCGAAGGCAAGCGCGACATTCCGGTCAAGCTGTGGGTGGCGCCGCCGACCAAGATGGACGCGCACCAACTGACCGAGGAAGGCCACTACGGCGTGCTCGGCCAGGCCGGCGCCCGCATGGAAATGCCCGGCTGCTCGCTGTGCATGGGCAACCAGGCGCAGGTAAAAGAGGGCGCGACCGTGTTCTCCACCTCCACCCGCAACTTCCCCAACCGCCTGGGCAAGAACAGCAACGTGTACCTGGGCAGCGCTGAACTGGCGTCGATCTGTTCCAAGCTGGGCCGCATTCCCAGCAAGGATGAATACATGGCCGACATGGTTGTGCTCAATGCCAGTGGCGACCAGATCTACCAGTACCTGAACTTCGACAAGCTCGGCGAGTACAAGGACGTCGCGGACAAGGTCGCGGCCTGATTGTTCTTCGTGGAAAGTCGGCCTTCGGGCCTTCTTTCTGCGTCTCGGTTGATCGGGGAAGCCGCCGCCTGCCCGACGCTAAGGGAGCACGAAAGGTTTCAGGCCAGCGTTCGGTCGCATGGGGATGTGGTTCACGCGCCAGCACGTCTGCGCTAGCGAAATGCCCCGGCGTTCTGCCAGCGTGAAACAGCGCAACGACGAGGCCGGTGGTTGGGGTGGGGCGGGCGCCGGACGATTCGCGGTCGCCCCAGAGTGGGCGTTTCGTGGTGGTGTTGACGCAGCGGTGGCGGCGTCGACGGGTGGACGCCCGCGAGATGGACAGAGAACGCTCCACCCCGGCCGGCGGCCGATGCCCACCCTGTCCGTGGAACCTGCAACGCGTTACAAAGCGCCCCGCGGTCAGGGGTCGTTATTCCGGGATCCGGAGGTCGCGAGCAGTTGCGTCACCGCGTCAGGCACCGGATGCAGGTCACCGCTGCGCCCCGCCTTCGCCACCTGGCCCGGCACCTCGTGGCCGACGATGCCGGGCAGGGCGCGGGCCAGCGTGAGCAGGCGCGGCAGGTCCATGCCGGTGTCGCAGCCCATGGCGTCCAGCATGTGAACGGCGTCCTCGCTGCAGACATTGCCGCTGGCCCCCGGCGCGTAGGGGCAGCCGCCCAAGCCGCCCAGCGAGCCGTCGAAGCGCACGATGCCCGCCTGTACGCCGGCCAGGATGTTGGCCAGGCCCATGCCGCGGGTGTTGTGGAAATGCAGGGTCAGTTGCAGGTCGGCAAAGCGCTCTTGCAGCGCCTGAGCCATGCGGGCCACCTGCGCTGGATGCGCCATGCCGGTGGTGTCGCAAATGGTCAGGCCGCGCACGCCCAGGCCGGCAAAGCGCGCGGCCCAGGCCAGCACCTCGTCCTGCGGCACATCGCCTTCCATCGGGCAGCCAAAGCTGGTGGACAGCGACACGTTCACCGGCGTGCGGCCATCGACCGCGCGAATCACCTGCGACAGCGCGGCGAAGCTTTTTTCCCGCGTCATGCGCAGGTTGGCGAGGTTGTGGGTTTGCGAGACCGACATCACCAGGTTCAGCTCGTCGGCCTTCGATTCGAGCGCCCGCTCGGCGCCGCGCAGGTTGGGCACGAGCACGGTGTATTCCACCCCCGGCACGCGGCGGATGCGGCCCATCACCTCCTCGGCGTCGCGCAGCATTGGAATGGCCTTGGGTGAGACGAAGGCGGTGACCTCGATCTTGGCGTAGCCGCACTCGGACAGGGCGTCGACCAGCGCGATCTTGTCGTCGGTGGGCACGAAGTCCGGCTCGATCTGGAAGCCGTCGCGGGTGACGACTTCGTTGAAGAAAACATGTTGCGTCATGATTGCCCTTGGATGACGCCGCGCTCGCGCAGCGCCGCGATCTGGGCGTCGCTCAGGCCCACCTCGCGCAGCACGGCCTCGGTGTCCTGGCCCAAGGCGGGCGCGTTGCGGCGGTGGCTGCCCGGTGTGCGCGAGAGCTTGGGCACGATGCCGGGCACCTCCAGCGTGTCGCCGTCGTCGAGCTTGACCTTCAGGATCATCTCGCGCGCCCGGTAGTGCGGGTCGGCTGCGATGTCGGCCACGGTGTAGATCTTGCCTGCCGGCACGGCCGCGCCGTCAAGGGCGATCAGGGCCTCGTCGACGCTGCGCTGCGCGGTCCAGGCGCCGATCGCGGTGTCGAGCTCGGCCACCCGCTCGACGCGGCCGGCGTTGCGTGCCAGAAGCGGGTCGTTGCCCAGGTCGTCGCGGCCGATCACGGTCATCAGCCGCTTGAAGATGCTGTCGCCGTTGCCGGCCACCAGCACGTAGCCGCCGTCCTTGCAAAGGTAGGCATTGGTCGGCGCGATGCCGGGCAGTGCGCTGCCGCCGGGGCCGCGCACCGCGCCGAAGGCGCCGTACTCGGGCAGCAGGCTCTCCATGCAGTTGTAGACCGCCTCATAAAGCGCCACATCGATCACCTGTCCCCTGCCCGAGCGGTGGCGCTCCTGCAGCGCCGCCAGCACGCCGATCACGCCGTGCAGCGCCGCCAGCGTGTCGCCGATGCTCACGCCCACACGCACCGGCACGCGGCCGGGTTCGGCGGTGAGGTGGCGCAGGCCGCCCATCGCTTCGCCGACCACGCCGAAGCCGGGGCGGTCGCGGTAGGGACCGGTCTGGCCGTAGCCGCTCACGCGCAGCATGATCAGGCGAGGATTGAGTTCAAGCAGGGTGTCGGGCCCCAGGCCCCAGCCTTCCATCGCGCCGGGGCGAAAGTTCTCCACCAGCACGTCGGCTTGCGCGGCGAGCTTGCGCACGATCTCCTGCGCCTCGGGCTGGCGCAGGTCGAAGGCCACCGAGCGCTTGTTGCGCGACTGAACCTGCCACCACACCGAGGTGCCGTTTTTCAGCAGCCGCCAGTTGCGCAGCGGATCGCCGGCGCCGGGCGGTTCGATCTTGATCACGTCGGCGCCGAGGTCGGCCAGGGTCTTGGCGGCGAAAGGCCCGGCGATCAGCTGGCCGAGCTCGATGACCTTGAGGCCGGCCAGGGCGCCGGCGGAAAGTGGTGACTGCATGCGCGCAGTGTCGCGGCGGGCGGGGGCCGCTGTCCATTGCTTTTGCGGTGCCCCAGCCGTCGCGTTCCACGATAGGTCGCCGGCGCCGAGCCCCGGCAGGCCGTACGATACGGCCCCCATGCAGCTGCAGGATCTATTGTTCTCCCAGGGTTTCGGCACGCGGCGCGTTTGCGCCGGGCTGATCCAGCAGGGCCATGTCGCGGTCGCGGGCCATCCGTGCACCGAGCCCGCCACCGATGTCGAACCCGAGGGCTTGCACTACACCGTGCAGGGCGTACCCTGGGTCCGCCAGGCCAAGGCCTACCTGATGCTGCACAAGCCGGCCGGCACCGAATGCTCGCAAAAGCCCTCGGCCTGGCCCAGCATCTACACCTTGCTGCCTGCGCCGCTGCGTCAGCGGCCGAACAAGGGCGCTGTCACCGGGGTGCAGGCGGTGGGCCGGCTCGACCAGGACACCACCGGCTTGCTGCTGCTCACCGACGACGGGCAGTTCATCCACCGCATGAGTTCGCCCAGGCACCACGTGCCCAAGGTCTATGAGGTGGGCACCGACGAGCCGGTGACCGAGGCCCAGCTGCGGCGTCTGCTCGAAGGCGTCACGTTGCACGACGATCCGAAGCCGGTGAAGGCAGCGGCCTGTGAGCAGACCGGCGAGCGCTCGCTGCGGCTGACGCTGACCGAAGGCAAGTACCACCAGGTCAAGCGCATGGTGGCCGCGGCCGGCAACGCGGTGGTGGCCTTGCATCGCTCGAGCATCGGCGCGCTGGCGCTGCCTGCGCAGCTGGCGCCCGGGCAGTGGCGGTGGCTCACGTTGGAGGAGGTGGCCGCGCTGTATGGCGGGGGAGCAGGAACTGATCGTCTCTCTCGGCCGAACCTCGCTTCTGGATCCCCTACTGGGGCTTCCCACGCTGTCAATTGATTTCCATCTCCGGTTCGGCGCTGCGCTGAGTGGCTGAACGAGGAACAGACTGCAAACCTACTGTCGGCCTTGTTGACGTTCTGCCCGCAAGGGCAAGTGTTGAACGTCGG
>CANJQN010000016.1 GCA_947476465.1 Comamonadaceae bacterium
TGCAGCTTGCCCGCCACTTGTCCAACTCGGCCGGGTACACCCCGTGCTCGCGGCACCAGGCACTCTTGCCGGCCTCGTTCAGGGCCGCCGTGGTGATCACGGCCTCAAGCCGGGCGCCCGCAGTCCAGGGTTGCCGCTCCAACACCGACTTCCCGCGCCACCACCTCCAGCGCCGCGCTCTCCGGCGGCAGCAACCGCGCCACCGCCTGGTTCTTGAATGATTGTCCGTATCGAGCCACTGTCGTCCTTCATCGCCGCCCCCGGGTTCTTGGTTCTATGGAGGCGACAACTATTCTGACGCGGGGGGAATCTCAGGGTAGAACCGCTTCCCGCGCCCTGATCTAGGTTATATCTATCATTAGTCTTTGAGTCTAAGATGTCTTATGACGCCTATCGCCCGGCGAAATCCATCCCGTAACATTTCAAAATCTTTTGTATTTATTTTCTTTTCTGAAATATTTTCTAATATGCTAATTTCTTTGTTGAAGTCTAGCGTCGAAGTATGAATGACGCTCTTGAGTGTGCTGACATCTGTCTCTAGTTGTGATATTTTCTCGTGAAGAGATTTGCATTCGGCATCATGCAGTTTTTGCATTAGTTGAAGCTTTTCTTTCTCTAGTTCGAGTTCGTCTAAATTTTTCCTTAGCTGGGCATTTAAATTTTCAACTTTAGATTTTTGTTCGCCTGATATTGTCGCTAAGTGCTTTTCTATGGTTGAACTGCTTATGTCACTTGATAATCCCCGCTCTTTTATTATTATTTTAGTGATAGAACTGGGGATGCCGAGGTGTCGAAGTGATTTTTCAAGTTGATCAATGTATGAAATCTGAATTGCAATGTCAGCATCCTCGATTGAGCAGGTAAATATTTCCGAAGCTGAACCTCCAGTCAGTTTTGGATCTAGCCAAAACCTCTCAAGCTTTAAATGTGCGCCGCGTTCGGTCATCCTTGCCAGCCAGACTGGCATAGGATACTCTTTGTGCACAATCCATTCGCCGTCGGTGTAGTTTGTTGCTCTAGATTCCGCTGTTCTGGAGGTGTATCCGATTTTTATTATTGAGGAATTGATTCTGCGCTTCAAAAGATAAACTAATCCGAATCCAGAATCTTCTGCGTTTAAGTGGGCTTCATCGATTATGGCGACCTGGTTTTCCATGAGCTTTGGCAATTTAAGGTTCGTGAGTTTGATTTTTGTGACGTATTTGGATTATTGTATAAATTAAATATTAGATCCAAGGGTAATGCTATTATTTTTTGGTTGACTTCGCGAAATTTGAAACGCTATTGCATCACTGTTCCATGAATCAATATCCCATCCAATAAGCGCCTCTACTACTCCCCCTTCGCCTATTGGTTGCCCTGACTTTTGTCTAAGCTGAATCTTCGATACTATCAAAAGCGCGGTTGAGCCCTTTTCGTTACGGTGCAGCACAACTTCGTTCTTCGTCATTAGGACCGAGTCGCATAGGTCGCTTGTCGTGCCTTTAACCTCTACTTTATATTGGGTGCCATCTTTCTGAGCGAGCAAATCGAATGACTCCGTCGCAGAGGTGTCCAGGCATTGGTAACCTGCAGCACAAAGGTGCTCCAGTGCAAGAGCCATAGCGCGTTGCTCGACCGCCCGGCGTTCTGGAGCACTCAGCCCAAACCCTTGTCGTCTCGCGGATTTCCTCAAGGGCTTTGCAATTGAGATAACTTCGTCTGCATCTTGGTCACCTTGTGATACATCACGGCGATCGAGCTGCGCCAGATATATTTCGCTCAAACGCTCGGCGGCAGCAAAAAGTAGCTTATCAAGGTCGGCGAACTTCAGCTCATTAGTGCTCAAGCGATGGGCGATGGCAGTAGCCTTTTCAAAGGTCTTTGGGAGTGGGGCTTTAGCCCCAAGGGAGATCTGGTCTTGAAACGGGGACAGTGTTTTCCAGCGCTGCTCAATCACTGTACGCGCCCAAGACGTGCGCCGCTGCAGTTCTTCGTTGGACACTGGGCGTAAGTCTCCAGCACTCCACACTGTGCTGCCGCAACCTAACGTGATAAAAACCGCAGCGCCATCAGCTGCAAAGTGAATGACAAGATAAAAACCTTCTCGTGGGTTCGGCGACATGGCTGCCGAGAAGAGTCTTACCCATGGAGCTTCCGTCTTTCGACCGATACCGTCAGATCCTTCTACGGCAAGATCATCAAAGACCGTATCAAACGCCGACTGAAGATTAGGCAGACGGTCTCGCAACTTTTGAGTAAGGACTGTTCGGATCAGATGTCCTCGTTCCTGCATCTCCGGCGTGTTTGATGAGGAGTAGTGGTGCTGCAGTTCGCACACTCGCTGGAGGGCTTGTTTCATCTGTGGATGGAGGTCTATGTGGCAATTTGTTCTGATTGTGCGCTCGGCGCATATGTTTCGACTATTACCAAGTAATCAGACTAAAACAGCTCGCATCTTTGCCTTCCTTATTACCCCGAAGACAAGCTCAGGGTAGAACCGCTTCCCGCGCCACGACGTCACTCCTCGTTCGTTCAGGTGATCCGCGATCTGGCGGCTGTTCAGACCATCCTGATGCAGTCGCAGGATGCGGTCTATGAGGGCTTGATGTTCAGGGTCAAGATGGACCAAGGACAGCGACTTGGTCTTGATTGAAATTCGGAATATCAAGAGGTACTGAGCCCTTGCCTGGAGCTCAGAAAAGGTAAAAGCGAGATTACTCCACCGTCACACTCTTGGCCAGATTCCGCGGCTTGTCCACATCCGTCCCCCGCGCCACCGCCGTGTGATACGCCAGCAGCTGCAGCGGCACCACGTGCAGCAGCGGGCTCAAGGCGCCGTAGTGCTCTGGCATGCGGATCACGTGGATGCCGTCGCCGCTCTCGATGCGGCTGTCGGCGTCGGCCAGCACATACAGCACGCCGCCGCGGGCGCGCACTTCCTGCATGTTGCTCTTGAGTTTTTCCAGCAGCGTGTCGTTCGGCGCCACCGTCACCACCGGCATCTCGCTGGTGACCAGCGCCAGCGGGCCGTGCTTCAACTCGCCGGCGGCATAGGCCTCGGCGTGGATGTAGGTGATCTCCTTGAGCTTGAGCGCGCCCTCCAGGGCAATGGGGTAGTGCAGCCCGCGGCCGAGGAACAGGGCGTTCTGCTTTCCGGCGAAATCCTCGGCCCAGCTGATGATCTGCGGCTCCAGCGCAAGCACCGCTGACAAGGCGGCCGGCAGGTGGCGCATCGCCTTCAGGTGGGCGGCCTCCTGCGCTTCAGTGAGGCGCCCCTTGGCCTGGGCCAATGCGAGCGTGAGCAGGAACAGGCCGGCCAGCTGGGTGGTGAAGGCCTTGGTCGAGGCCACGCCGATCTCCACGCCGGCGCGGGTGATGTAGGCCAGGCGCGTCTCGCGCACCATGGCCGAGGTGGCGACGTTGCACACCGTCAGCGTGTGCTTCATGCCCAGCGACTGCGCATGGCGCAAGGCGGCCAGGGTGTCGGCGGTCTCGCCCGACTGGGTGATGGTGACGACCAGGGTGTTGGGGTTGGGTACCGATTCGCGGTAGCGGTATTCGCTGGCGATCTCCACCTGGGTCGGTATCTTGGCGATGCCTTCCAGCCAATACTTGGCGGTGCAACCGCTGTAGTAGCTGGTGCCGCAGGCCAGAATCAACACCGAGTCGATCTGCGCGAAGACGCGGTGCGCGCCCTCGCCCGGCGGGTGGTTGCCCGAGGCCTCGAACAGCTCGGGCACGATGGCCTGCACGCCATCCAGCGTGTCGGCAATGGCACGCGGCTGCTCGAAGATCTCCTTTTGCATGTAGTGCCGGTAGGGGCCGAGTTCGGCCGCGCCGCTGTGCGCCTGCACGGTGCGCACTTGTCGCGTAGCGGCTTGGCCGCGGCGGTCGACCACCCAGTAGCGGCCCAGTTGCAGGTCGACCAGGTCGCCCTCTTCCAGGTAGACGATCTGGTCGGTGACGCCGGCCAGGGCCATGGCGTCACTGGCCAGGAAATGCTCGCGCCCGCCTTCGCCCACACCCAGGATCAAGGGCGAGCCGGCGCGCGCGCCCACCACGCGGTGCGGCTCGTCCTTGCAGAACACCGCGATCGCATAAGCGCCGTGCAGGTGCGTGATAGCCGAGCGCACCGCGTCGAACAGGTCGCCTTCGTAGAGGCTGTCGACCAAGTGTGCGATGACTTCGGTGTCGGTCTGGCTGGAGAACTCGTAGCCGCGGGCTTGCAGGCTGGCCCGCAGTTCGTCGTGGTTCTCGATGATGCCGTTGTGCACCAGCGCGATGCGGCCCGGCCGCTCCTGCGCGCCAGCGCCCGTGCCGTGGCTGAAGTGCGGGTGGGCGTTGTGCAACGCCGGCGCGCCGTGGGTGGCCCAGCGGGTGTGGGCGATGCCGGTCGTGCCTTCCAGCTTCTCGCTGGTCACCTGCTGCAGCAGTTCGGCCACCCGCTCGGTGCTGCGGGCGCGCCGCAGGCCACCGCTGTGCACTGCCACCCCGCAGGAGTCATAGCCTCGGTACTCCAGGCGCTGCAGGCCCTGGACGAGGATGGGAACGATGTTGCGGTACGAGACGGAAGCGACGATGCCACACATGGCGAAACTCCAAACAAGACACTGGTCGCGACTGTAGGCCTGGCCTCATGAAATAAGTATTCAAAACATACTTATTCATGACCAATTATTCCGCCATTTACCTAATTTGTAACTTAATTTCATTTATGATCAATTCATGGAATTATTAGACGACGTCGACCTGGCTTTGCTGGACCATCTCCAACGCGACGCCTCGCTGAGCAACCTCGATCTGGCCACCCGCGTCCACGTCTCGCCGCCCACCTGCCTGCGCCGCGTCAAGCGCCTGCGCGAGGCGGGGTTCATCGAAAAACAGGTGGCCATCCTCGATGCGGACCGCCTGGCCCAGGTGCTGGGGCATGGGCTGCAGGCCATCGTCGAAGTGACGCTGGACCGCCAGGGCGCCGAGGCGCTGGAAGCTTTCGAGCAGCGGGTGATCGCCGACGACGCGGTGCAGCAGTGCTACCGCGTCTCCCCCGGGCCCGACTTCGTGCTGCAGGTGTGCACCGCCGACATGCCCGGCTACCTGGCGCTGCAACAGCGCCTGCTCACGGCCGACGCCAATGTGCGCAACGTCAAGGCCTTCTTCTCGGTCAAGCGGGCTAAGTTTCGGCCGGGCGTGCCGCTCAGTGTGACGCTCTAGGACTCCTCATTTGCAAGTCATGACTGGCAAACCCGCATTTTTCAGCCCGTATTGCAAGCCATGACTGGCATCTTTCGTCTGCCCGACGAATTCGTAAGCCAGCTACGCAACCGACACAGGGCGCCTATCCGCCCTTCTTGGCCGGCCGCTTCCACTGCGGCACGTTCACCTGCTTGCCCCGTGCCACGGCCAGCGCGCCGGGCGGCGTGTCCTTGGTGATGGTGGAGCCGCCGCCAAGGGTGCTGCCCGCGCCCAGCGTGAGCGGGGCCACCAGCACGCAGTTGCTGCCCACGTGCACGTCGTCGCCGATCACGGTGCGGTGCTTGTTGGCCCCGTCGTAGTTGGCAGTGATGGACCCGGCGCCGTAGTTGACGCGCTCGCCCACGTCGGCATCGCCCAGGTAGGCCAGGTGGTTGGCCTTGGCGCCGCGGCCCAGCACCGAGTTCTTGACCTCGACGAAGTTGCCGATGTGCACCTGCGGTCCCAGCCGCGTGCCTGGCCGCAGCCGGGCGAAGGGGCCGATCAGCGCGCCCTCGCCCACCTCCACGCCCAGCTTCTCGCCGTCGATGTGGGTAAACGGGTGGATGACGGCGCCCGCACCGATGCGGGCGTTGGCGATCACGCAGTTGGCACCGATGCGCACGCCCTCGCCCAGCGCCACGGCGCCTTCGAACACGCAGTTGACGTCGATCTCGACGTCTTGCGCGCATTCGAGGCTGCCGCGCACATCGAAGCGCGCGGGGTCGGCCAGCCGCACACCCTGCTCCATCAACGCGCGGGCTTGCCGCAGCTGGAAGGCGCGTTCCAGTTCGGCCAGTTGCACCGGGCTGTTGACGCCATCGACCTGCACCCGGTCGGGGCAGGCCAGAGCGCGGACGGCGCGGCCGTCCTGCACGGCCAGCTTGACGACGTCGGTGAGGTAGTACTCGCGCTGCACGTTGTCGTTGGTGAGGCGGCCCAGCCAGTCGCGCAGCAGGTGGTTGGGCGCCGCCATGAAGCCGGTGTAGACCTCGCGAATGGCGCGCTGGGCCTCGCTGGCGTCCTTGTGTTCGACGATGGCGCGCACCGCTTCGTCTTCGCGCACCACCCGGCCGTAGCCGGTGGGGTCGGGCATGTCGACCGTGAGCAGCGCCAGGCGCTCGCCCCCACAGGCCGCGACCAAGGCACGCAGGGTGTCGGCCTCGATCAGAGGCACGTCGCCATTGAGCACCAGGCAGATGCCGTCGTCCGGCAGCAGGGGCAGCGCCTGCTGCACGGCATGGCCGGTGCCCAGCTGCGGCTCTTGCAGCACGGTGTCGCAGCCCGCCAGGCCGCTGCGCGCCGCGATAGCCTGAGCGGCCGAGCGCACCTGGGCCGCGCCATGGCCGGTGACCACGATCACCCGCCGCGGCGCCAGGCCCGCGGCGGCTACCATCACATGGTCGAGCAGCGCGCGGCCACCCAATTGGTGTAACACTTTGGGCAAGCCGCTTTTCATGCGGGTGCCTTTTCCAGCAGCCATCACCACCACATCCAGGGCCGGCATCTCGTTTTCTTTCTCGTTCATGATCATCTTGACCAAACTGAGCCGGATTATCGGCGTGCTGGCTGCCTGCATGGTGCTGGCCGGCTGCAGCGCGATCAAGCTGGGTTACAGCAACCTGCCGCAGCTGAGCTACTGGTGGCTGGACGCCTACCTGGAGTTCACCGAAGACCAGTCGCCGCGCGTGCGCGATGCCCTGGCCCAGCTGCACCTGTGGCACCGCCAGCAAGAGCTGCCGCGCTTTGCGCAGCTGCTGACCCAGGCCGAGCGCCTGGCCGGGGGCGACATCGCGCCGCAGCAGGCCTGCGGCCTGTACGACGGCCTGCGGCAGCGGCTGGCGGCGGCCCGGGCGCAGGCCGAACCGCCGATGGTCGCCGTCGCGCTCACGCTCACCCCACAGCAGCTGCGGCATGTCGCCCAACGCAGCGAGCGCAACAACGCCGAGTTCCGGCGTGACTGGCTTGCGCTGTCACCCGAGGCGCTGCGTGACAAGCGCTTCAAGCAATTGGCGGACCGCGCCGAGATGGTCTATGGCACGCTGGAAGTGCCCCAGCGCGAAGCCCTGCGCCAGGCAGTCGCGCAGTCCGTGTTCGACCCCCGGGGGATGCTGGCCGAGCGCCAGCGCAGCCAGGCGGACCTGCAGCGCACCTTGAGCGCCATGCAGGCACCCGGGCTCCCCGCGGCCGAGGCGACGCGGCTGATGCAGGGCTTTCTCGATCGCCTTCAACTCTCGCCCGACGCGGCGTGGAACCGCCACCAGCAGGCCCTGCTGCAGGAAGGCTGCGCGATGGCGGCCGCGGTGCACAACGCCGCCACCCCGGCCCAGCGCAGCAACACGGTCCGGCGCATGCGGGCCTACCAGCGCGACATCGCTGACCTCGCCGCGCCGTGACAGGTCACGCTGCGTCCGGGATGCGCGTTGTGTGGCGCCTGGCGGCTGCCACCACACTGATGGTGCTGGCCTTCGGCATGACGGCGCCGCTGCTGGCCGTGCTGATCCAGCGCGCCGGCCACGGGCCCACCACCGTGGGCGCCTTCGCGATGGTGCCCTTTCTGATGATCGGGCTGATGATTCCGCTGATGCCGCGACTGCTGGCGCGCTGGGGCGTGCTGCGCGTGTACCGCAGCGGCAGTGCACTTCAGGCGGTGGCCAGCCTGGGCTACCTGGCCGGCGACGGCCTGGTCGCGTGGACCCTGGCCTCGGCCGTGGGCGGCCTGGGCGTGGCTGGCGTCTGGAACGCCACCGAGGCCCTGCTCGCGCGCGAGGCCCCGCCAGAACAGCGTGGCCGCGTGATGGGCCTGTACCAGACGGCCCTGGGTGCGGCCTTCGCGGTCGGCCCGTTTCTGCCAGGCTTGCTCGCACTGGGCCCGCGGCCGTTGCTGGCGATCGCGGCGGCGCTGGTGCTCTTGTGTTCGCTGATCGCCTTTCAGCTGCCCGACCACAGCCTGCGCGAGCCGCCCTACGGCCATACCGGCACCTGGCAGGCGCTGCGCGCCGTGCCCGCGCTGGCCGCGCTGGCGTTCATCGGCGGCGCCTTCGAAGCGGGCCTCACGTCGGTCAGCACCGCCTATGCGGCGGCGACCGGGCTGGGGTTGGGCGCGGCCGCCAGCGTGGCGGGCGCGATCGGCATGGGCAGCTTCCTGTGCCAGTACCCCGCCGGCCTGGCCGCCGACCGCGTCCGCCCGCAAGCGCTGTTTTCCACCGCGGCAGTGCTGCTGCTGGCGGCCAGCCTGGCCTTCGCTGCGGCCGACCGGCTGCCCTGGCTGCTCTGGGCCGCCGGCGCGGTGTGGGGCGGCGTAGGCGGTGCGCTCTACACGCTGACCATGGTGCAGGTGGCGCATGCCTTCCAGGGCCGCGCCACCGCCGGCGGCGCGGCCGCCATGATCACCGGCTACACCGCTGGCGGCGCCGCGGGCTCGGTGCTCAGCGGCGCCGCGCTGCAATGGCACGGAGCGATGGGCTTGTCGCTGGTGCTCAGCGCACTGGCCGTCGCAGCGCTGATCGCGGCGCGCCAGCCAGTGCCGCAGCCGCCGCCGTGAGCGCCGCCAGCAGGCGCAGCGTGGCCCCGCCGGCCAGCTGCGGGCCTTCGAGGCGGAGGCGCGCCACCTGAGTTTTCGCGTGGCCGCAGACGAAATGGCGCTCACGCAGTCGGCCGTCAGCCGCCAGAGCCGGTCGACCTGGAACTCGCCGACGTGGATGTGGCCCTGCGCTACGGCCCACGCGCCACCATGCCGTCGCAGGCGCTACGCATGTTCGGCGAGCAGCTCACGCCGCTGGCCAGCCCCTGGCTGCTCAAAAGCGGCCCGCCGTTGAAAAAGCCGACTGACCTGGCGCAGTTTGC
Organism: Comamonadaceae bacterium; assembly: GCA_947476465.1. Taxonomy (GTDB): domain Bacteria; phylum Pseudomonadota; class Gammaproteobacteria; order Burkholderiales; family Burkholderiaceae_C; genus Ramlibacter. The sequence goes on from CANJQN010000016.1 coordinate 9,058, forward strand.
GTTGATCGACGCCGGCGACGCCTATCGCACGCACCTGCAGTGGCTCACCTGGCGGCGCTGGTTCGACCAGCACCCGTTGACCCAGTTTCAGCCCAAGCGCTGGCTGGTCTTCAACGACGCCTACCAGATGGTGCAGGCCGCGCTGGCCGGCCAGGGCGTGGTGCTGGCCCGCCTGCCCATGGTGTCCGAGAGCATGGCCAGCGGCGACCTGGTCGAGCCGCTGCCGGGGTTGCGCATGGATTCACCCATGGCCTACTGGCTGATCCTCGGGCCGCGCAGCGAAGGCCGGCCGGAGATCCGGGCCTTCCGTGATTGGCTGATGGCCGAGAGCCAGGCTACCCGCACGGCCATTGACGAGGTGCCCGACCCCGACACCGTCGACCACATCGACCCCATCGACTAGAAGCTTGACCCTAACCCATACCCGTGGGCCAGACCTCGCCGTTGTCGTTCAGGATGGCGTCCAGGGGCACGTCATGCGACTCGGGCTCGAAGTCGTCGACATAAGCGTTGGTATAGCCCAACCCGACCGTGAAAGGCTTGGGCCGCAGCTGCGCCAGGGTACGGTCGTAAAAGCCCCCTCCGTAACCCAGCCGGTAACCTCCGGTGCCATAGCCCACGCAAGGCACGAACAGCAGCGTGGGCACGATCACCTCGGTGTCCTTGGGCTTGGGAATGCCGTAGGCGTCTTCCTCCATAGGGCAACCGGGGTACCAGGCATGGAACTTCAGTGTCTTGTGAACCTTGTCGACCACCGGCAAGCCGATGCGCCGGGGCTGGGGCTCGTCGATCAGCTCGCCGTCTTCCTTCCAGCGGTGCAGCGCCGGCAGCGGGTCGAACTCGCCCTTGATCGGCCAGTAGGCGCCAATCACGAGGTCGGGGCGGCCCACCAGCCAGATGCGCATCACGCGTTGCAGCAAGTCGGAGCGCACCTGCCGGTCGGGCATGGCCAGGCGCGCATCGAGCAATCGCTGGCGTAGGGTCTTCTTTTCATCCGACTTGTCCATAATCCCCCGATGAAGTTGCGATCGATTTTGACACTGATCACCCTGGCTGCCGCCTGCGCGACGCAGGCTCAGCAGCCGCGGGCCGAGCCACGGCCCGGCGACGACACCGTGCTGGAAATGGCCCAGGCCTTCCGCCAGGGCAACCGCGCCCGGCTGGCGCAAATGCTGCCGCAGCTGCGCGACCATCCGCTGCAGGCCTGGGGGGCCTACTGGGAGCTGCGTGCCCGCCTGGACACCGCCAGCGCGCAGGAGGTGCAGAACTTCTTCACCCGCTTTGCCGGCACCTACCAGGAGGACCGGCTGCGCAACGACTGGTTGCTGTTGCTCGGCCAGCGCCGCGACTGGACCGCCTTCGCCGACGAGCACCCCCGCTTTCGCATGAACGACGATACCCAGGTGCGTTGCTACGCGCTGCTGGTGCAGTCGGTGCGCGAAGGCGCCAGCCCCGCCATCGCCGACCAGGTGCTGCGGCTGTGGCAGGCCCAGCGCGACGCCGAAGACGCCTGCACCACCGCCGCGCGCACCCTGTACACCGACGGCTCCGCCCGCAGCCCGCTGCCCGCTGTGGAGGTGTGGCGCAAGGCCCGCCTGGCGATGGAAGCCGGGCGGCCCCGCGCCGTGACGGCGGCGGTGGAGATCGTCGCGCCCGAGCTGCTGGCGCAGGTGGCCGAGCTGCAGGCCAACCCCACGAAATACCTGGCGAGCAAGGCGCTGGCCAACTCGCGCAGCCGCAAGGAGCTGGTCTCCCTGGCGCTGCTGCGCCTGGCCGCCACCGACCTCGACGGCGCCGCCCGCGCCCTCGACGCCAAGTGGGACCCGATCCTCACACCCGAAGAGCGCAACTGGCTGTGGGGCGCCATGGGGCGCATCGCCGCGCAGCGCCTGTCGCCCGACGCGCTCGGCCACTTCCGCCGCGTCAGCCACAGCGCCCACCTGAGCGACGAGATGCTGGTGTGGAAGGTACGCGCGGCCCTGCGGGCTGGCGCCACGCCCGACTGGAAGATGCTGGCCGCCGCCATCGACGCCATGAGCCCGCCGCAGCAGCAGGACGCGCCCTGGGTTTACTGGCGCGCCCGCGCGCTGCTGGCCCACGGCGGCGACGACGGCCGTGCGCGGGCCCGCACGATGTTCGAGGGCATCGCCTCGCCACGCGGCTTCTACGAACAACTGGCGCTGGAGGAGCTGGGCCAGACCATCACCGTACCGGCACGGCCCGCCGCGCTCACCACCGAGGAGCGCGAGGCGGCGCGCCAGCACCCGGGTCTGCAGCGCGCGCTGTACGCCATTGAGCTGGGCCTGCGCTCCGAAGGCGTGCGCGAATGGAACTACTGGGCCAACCTGCACCCCGGCAGCGGCGGCGCGCGCGGCCTGGCCGAGCGCGATCTGCTGGCGGCGGCGCAGCTGGCCTGCGAGCGCGAAGTGTGGGACCGCTGCATCAACACCAGCGAACGCACCCGCAGCGCGTTCGATGCCGAGCAGCGCTTTCCGATGCCGTTCCGTGAGCAGGTGGTGCGCCGCAGCCGCGAGATCGGCATGGACCCGGCCTATGTCTACGGCCTGATCCGCCAGGAAAGCCGCTTCATCACGGCGGCCCGCTCGCATGTCGGCGCCTCGGGCCTGATGCAGGTAATGCCGGCCACTGGCCGCTGGACGGCGCGCAAGATCGGCCTGACTGGTTTCACGCCCGATCAGCTCAACGATCGCGACACCAACATCACCATCGGCACGGCCTACCTCAAGCTGGCCTTGGACGACTTCAACGGCTCCCTGCCGCTGGCCGCCGCCGCCTACAACGCCGGCCCCAACCGGCCCCGCGCCTGGCGCAACGGCCCGCTGATGGAGGCCGCCGCCTGGGCCGAGACCGTGCCCTTCACCGAGACCCGCGACTACGTCAAGAAGGTGCTGGCCAACACCACGCTGTACGCCGCCCTGATCACCGGCCAGCCACAGTCGCTCAAGGCCCGGCTGGGCATGGTGGGGCCGCGCGATGCCGCCCAGGCCGAGCCCAACCGCGACCTGCCCTGAGAGCCCCCGACTCCACCCGCCCCAACGAAGCGCCGCCATGCTCAAGCTCTACATCGCCAACAAGAACTACTCGTCCTGGTCGATGCGGCCCTGGGTGCTGATGCGCCAGGCCGGCATCCCCTTCGAGGAGGTGATGCTGCGCTTCGACTCGCTGGCCCCCGCATCCGCTTTCAAGGGCGGCGTGGCCCAGGTGAGCCCGGCCGGCCGGGTGCCGGTGCTGCGCGACGATGAGCTCGCGGTGTGGGACTCGCTGGCCATCTGCGAATACCTGGCCGAACGGTTTGCGGCGCTGGCCCTGTGGCCGCAGGACGCCCGTGCGCGGGCCCGTGCGCGCAGCGTCTGCGCCGAGATGCACTCGGGCTTTTCGGCGCTGCGCGAGCACTGCGGGATGAACGTCGAGGCCCGCCTGCCGGAGATCGGCCAGAAGATCTGGAGCGAGCAGCCGGCGGTGCGCGCCGACATCGAGCGCATCGCCGTGATGTGGACCGAACTTCTGGCCGCGCATCCCCACACCGAAGGCATGCTGTTCGGCCGCTTCTCCATCGCCGACGCGTTCTATGCGCCGGTCTGCATCCGCATCGTCACCTACGGCCTGCCCGTGCCGCCAATCGCAGCCGCGTATGTCGCGCGGGTGCGTGCACTGCCAGCCGTGCAGACCTGGGTGGCCCAGGCGCTGGCCGAGCACGATTTCGTGCCCTTCGACGAGCCCTACCGCCAGCACCGCTGAAGACCGGTGCCTTTGTACACTGGCCCGATGGAGATCTACGAAGTCGGCGGTGCGGTGCGCGACGGCCTGTTGGGCCTGCCGGTGAACGACCGCGACTGGGTGGTGGTGGGCGCCACGCCGCAGATCATGGCGCAGGCCGGCTTCCTGCCCGTGGGCAAGGATTTTCCGGTGTTCCTGCATCCCCAGACCCACGAGGAGCATGCCCTGGCGCGCACCGAGCGCAAGACCGCGCCCGGCTACCGCGGCTTCAACTTCCAGGCCGACGCGGCCGTGACGCTGGAGCAGGATCTGGCCCGCCGCGACCTCACCATCAACGCCATGGCCCGCGACGGCCAGGGCCGCGTCATCGACCCCTACGGCGGCCAGCGCGACCTGTCGCAACGCGTGCTGCGGCACGTCACCGATGCGTTTCGCGAAGACCCGGTGCGCATCCTGCGCGTCGCGCGCTTTGCCGCGCGCTTTGCCGACTTTTCCATCGCCCCCGAAACGCTCGCGCTGATGCGCGCCATGGTGGAAGACGGCGAGGTCGACGCCCTGGTGCCGGAGCGTGTCTGGCAGGAGCTGGCCCGCGGCCTGATGGAAGACCGGCCGTCGCGCCTGTTCGACGTGCTGCGCCAATGCGGCGCGCTGACGCGGCTGCTGCCTGAGGTCGACCGGCTGTGGGGCGTGCCGCAGCGCCCCGAGTACCACCCGGAGGTGGACACCGGCGTTCACCTGATGATGGTGCTGGACATGAGCGCGCGCCTGGCCGCCCCGTTGGCCGCGCGCTTCGCCTGCCTGGCGCACGACCTGGGAAAGGGCACCACACCCGCGCAGATGCTGCCGCGCCACATCGGGCACGAGGAGCGCGGCGCCCGCCTGCTCAAGACCCTGGCCGAGCGCCTTCGGGTGCCCAACGACTGCCGCGAGCTGGCCGACGTGGTGGCGCGCGAGCACGGCAACATCCACCGCAGCGGCGAGTTCGGCGCCGCCGCGCTGGTGCGCCTTTTAGAGCGTTGTGACGCCCTGCGCAAGCCGGCGCGTTTTGCCCAGGCGCTGCTGGCGTGTGAATGCGATGCGCGCGGCCGGCTGGGGATGCACGATGACGCCTACCCGCAACGCCCTCGCTTGCTCGCCGCGCTGTCTGCGGCGCAGGCGGTGGACACGGGCGAGGTGGCTGCGCGCGCATCAGCCAGTGGCGCGAGTGGGCGGGCCATCGGGGAATGGGTCCATCGCGCCCGGGTTGCCGCTGTGGAACAGGCGTTGGCGTAATACCCGCGCGCACTGGGCGGTGCTCCACGCGACGGCGACGCATACTACTCTAGCGCCCTACACGAAATCACACCCATGAGCCAACCAGAAATCTATGCGCAGCACTGAGCGAGTTTTCAAGGCCGCCGTCATCGACGACTACCAGGATGCGGCGCGCCGGTTCGGCCGCTGGGACAACCTGCGTCCCGAGGTCGAACTCACCGTGTTTCGCGATCACGTCAGCGATGAAGATGCGCTCATCGAACGCCTTCGCCCGTTCGACATCGTCTGCGTGATGCGGGAGCGCACTGCCCTGCGCGCGCACGTGCTCGATGCCCTGCCTAATCTCAAGCTGCTGGTGACGACCGCTTTCTGGAACGCTGCAGTCGACATCGAACATGCTGTGCGAAAGGGCGTGGTCGTGTGCGGCACCGAATCCGTGCACTCGGGCACCCCGGAACTCACCTGGCTGCTCATGCTGGCACTCGCACGCAGCCTCGAGCAGGAACGCGCCTCGGTCAAGAGCGCAGGATGGCAGACTCGCGTCGGCATGGATTTGCGCAAACGCACGCTCGGCCTGATCGGCCTCGGAAAGATCGGCGCGCAGGTTGCGCAAGTCGCCAATGCGTTCGGCATGCGCGTTCTGGCGTGGAGCCAGAACCTCACACCCGAACGCGCAGCGCAAGCCGGTGCGCAGTACGCGAGCAAGGATGAACTTCTTTCGCAGTCGGACTTCGTCAGCCTGCACCTGAAGCTGTCCGAGCGCACGCGCCACATCATCGGCGCGGCCGAACTGCGCGCGATGCGGCCGACAGCATTTCTCATCAACACCTCGCGGGGTCCGCTGGTGGATGAAGCCGCGCTCGTCGAAGCGCTGCGGTCAGGCACCATCGGCGGCGCAGGGCTCGATGCCTTCGAAGTCGAGCCGCTCGCGCCCGACCATCCGTTTCGCACCTTGGCCAACGTGGTCGCGACGCCGCACATCGGCTACGTGACGGAGGCGGGTTACGAACTCTTTTATACGCAGATCGTTGAGAACATACGGGGCTGGCTCGATGGGAGGCCGCAGCGCGTTCTCGTGGCGCAGCACACGCAACTGCAACCCGGCGGCGCATGAGCGAATCGCGGCAGACGCGAGCCGCACGACGCCGGGCAAGCTGCTTAAGATGCAAGCTCCATCCACCGCGGTGATCCGCTTCTGACCACTGGAGACCGACTCTTGCAAGCAACCACAGGCCCTCAGCCTCCGACGCGTCGCCCTCGCATTGCGCTTCCAACCGGCAGCACCGATTGCCACGCGCACATCTTCGGCCCGACCGCAAGGTATCCGTATGCAGCAGACCGGCAGTACACGCCAGTCGAATCCACTGCGCACGACTACATCCACATGCTGGACACGCTCGGCTTCGACCGCGCCGTGCTGGTGCAAGGCAGTGCACAGGGCACGGACAACCAGATCCTGCTCGATGCGATCGCGAAGTATCCAGGCCGCTTCCTGGGCATCGCCGTCGTGCGCACCGATATCGGCGACGACGAATTGAGCGCGCTGAATGCAGGCGGCATCCGCGGCATCCGCATGAGCAACACGCTGCACCCTGCGGTGCCGCTGTCGCTGGTGAAGGAGTTCGGCGATCGCGTGAAGCCGCTCGGATGGCATCTGCAGTTGCACTTCACGCGTGTTCACGACTTGCCGGCGCTGCGCGAGACCATCGAGACATCTCCGGTGCCCATCCTGCTCGATCACGCGGCGAGTGCGACCTCGCAGGATGCACTGGATGGACCGGGCGTGAAGTGCATGCTCGAACTGGCACGCGACAACCCGCATGTGTGGGTGAAGATCGCGGCCTACTACCGGCGCTCACAGGCGGGGCCGCCCTATGCGGACATGCAACCGCTGGTGCATGCGCTGCTCAGCACATGCGCCGACCGTCTCGTGTGGGGAAGCAACTGGCCGCACCCGGTGCACAACCGCGAGGTGCCAGACGACACCGACCTGCTCGATGTCTTCGATGGCTGGGTCGGCGACCCGGATCTGCGCAAGCGTATCCTGGTCGACAACCCGCAGCGCCTGTTCGGCTTCTCCGCGGCGACGTGATCGCGCTCAGAGCTTCAGATCGACGTCCTTGACGAGTTGCGCCCACTTCTCGGTCTCGGAGGCCATGAAGCTCGCGAACTGCTCGGGGGTGGAGGACGTGAAGGAAAGCCCCGCCGTGCGCGCGCGTTCACGCATGCCAGCATCTGCCGCAGCAGCGGTTGCCGCCGCATTGAGCGGCGCAATCAACTCGCGCGGCGTGCCTTTCGGCGCGAGCAGCCCGTACCAGACATCGCTCACCACGCCGGGCACGCCCGCCTCTGCCATCGTGGGCAGATCGGGAGCATCGGGCGTGCGCTTTTCGCTCAGCACAGCCAACGCCCTCACCTTGCCCGCTTTCACGAGCGGCAGGTAGGTGGGCAGGTCGTTGATCGCAATCGGCGTATCGCCGCTCACGACAGCCTGCACGGTGGAGGCCACGCCCTTGTAGGTGACGTGCACCATGTCGATGCCGGCGCGCCGTTTGAACAGCTCGGTGGTGAGGTGCGTAATGCCGCCGATGCCGCCCGATGCGTAATTGAGCTGGCCCGGTTTCGATTTCGCAAGCGCCACCAGCTCACGCACGTTCTGCGCAGGCAGTGACGGGTTCACGACAAGCAGCATCGGCGTGGAGGCAATCAGCGAGACCGGCACGAAATCGCGCGTCAGGTTGAAGCTCAAGTTCTTCATCGCCGCCTGGACGATCAGGTGCGACGGATTGATCTGCATGACGGTCGTGCCGTCGGGCGCCGCGCGTGCCACGTACTCGGACGCGATGACGGTGCCGCCGCCAGGCCGGTTGTCCACGACCACTTGCCGCCCGAGGATCTCCGACATCTTCAGCGCATAGAGACGCGCGGCGCCATCCGCGGATCCTCCCGGCGGATACGGCACCACGAGGCGCACCGGCGCCGGCTGCGCAAACAGCGGCGTCGTGCCGAACCCTGCGGCACCGACTCCGGCGGCCATTCCGTAGCGCAAAACCCTGCGACGCTCTGATTGCATGTTAGATCCCTTCAGTGGTGGTTGAAAGCCCGGGCGCAGCAACTGACGTCGGGCTAATTGCGAAACGAGGTGTCTTGCTGATCGAGCATTCGCAAAAGAGCATCCCAGCCCTTCTGCACCGACTTGCGGCTCGGTCGCTCGAACGACCGGGCCACCTGCTCTGCAACCTCGTGCGAGGGCCGCACCAGCTTCGCGCCGCACGATTGCATGCGTGTCTGGATCTGGCATGCACGTTCGAGGTAATACACGATGTCGAATGCTTCAGGAATCGAGGACGCCGCGACGAGCAGACCATGATTGCGCAGCAGCATGGCCTTGCGGTCACCCAGCGACTGCTGCAGCGCCGTGCGCTCGGCGTCGGTGAAGTGCACGCCCTGGTAGTCATGCGTCGCGAGCCGCTGGTAGAACCGCATCGCATGCTGCGTGAGCGGCAGCAGCCCTTCCTCCTGGCAAGCAACCGCGATGCCGTCGACACTGTGCGTGTGCATGACGCACACGACGTCCGGACGTGCAATGTGCACCGCGCTGTGGATCGTGAATCCCCCCGGATTGATGCCAAGGTCCGTGCTGTCATGCAGCACATTGCCGTCGCAATCGACCTTCACCAGAGACGACGCAGTCATCTCGTCGTAGCGAAGTCCGTAGGCGTTGATCAGGAAGGCGTCATGCCGCCCCGGCACACGCGCCGAGATGTGGTTGTAAATGTGGTCCGTCATGCGAAAGTGCGCGAAGAGCCGGTAGCAGGCGGCGAGATCGACGCGCAATGCCCATTCTTCGGGCGAGCAGTCCGCAGGTCCGTCGGGTGTGCGGCCGGTCGCAATTGCACCGGAGAGGACGGCATGCTCAGACGTCTTGTCCATCGTGATCCTTCATGTAGTCGACCGCGAAGAAACCTGTAATATTACAAAACTTTTTCAAACTCGCAAGGTGCCGCGCAGGCACTTCAAAAGGAGACATCGACATGACACGCGGGTTGCAGCACGTCCTCAACCTGGACGACTTCGAAGCCGCGGCGCGCCACCATCTGCCTGCGCCCATCTTCGCCTACGTCTCCGGCGGCGTCGAGCGGAATCACTCGCTGCGCGCGAACAGTGTTGCCTTCGAAGATTATGAATTCATCACGCGCGTGCTGATCAACACGACGAGGCGTTCGACCGAGACAGAACTGTTCGGCACGCGCTGGTCCGCACCCTTCGGCATCGCGCCCATGGGGGTGAGTGCGCTGTCTGCATACCGCGGCGACCTCGTGCTTGCGCAGGCGGCGAAGCGCGAGAACATTCCGATGGTGATGAGTGGCTCGTCGCTGATCCGACTCGAGGAAGTTGCGCAGGCGAATCCCGCGGCGTGGTTCCAGGCCTACTTGCCGGGGACAGACGCGCAGATCAGCCCGCTGATCGAGCGCGTCAAGAGCGCAGGCTTCGGCGTTCTGGTTGTCACCGTCGATGTCGCGGTGACTGCCAACCGCGAGAACAACGTGCGTGCCGGATTCTCGACTCCGCTGCGGCCGAGCGTGGCACTGGCCTGGCAGGGAATCACGCATCCGCGCTGGCTCTTCGGAACGTTTCTCAAAACGCTGATGCGCCACGGCATGCCGCATTTCGAGAACAACTTCGCCCAGCGCGGCGCGCCCGTGCTCTCGGCCACAGCGAAGCGCCTTCACTCCGACCGCGCACACCTCTCCTGGCACCACATCCGCATGATCCGCGCAATGTGGCCCGGCAAGCTGGTGATCAAGGGCATTCTCGACGTGCAGGATGCGCGCACGGCGATCGACAACGGTGCGGACGGCATCATCGTTTCCAACCATGGCGGCCGGCAACTTGACAGCACAGTCGCGCCGCTGCGCGTGCTTCCGGCGATCGTGCAGGCCTGCCCCGAGATTCCTGTGATGATCGACAGCGGCTTTCGTCGCGGCACGGACGTGGTGAAGGCACTCGCACTCGGCGCGAAGTTCGTCTTCATCGGGCGGCCGTTCAACTACGCCGCGAGCATCGGCGGCGAGGAAGGCGTGAGCCGCGGCATCGCGCTGCTGCGCGAAGAGATCAGGCGAAACATCGGCATGCTGGGCGTCAACTGGCCGCAGGAACTTCACGCGGGCATGATGTTGAAGCGCAACTGAGCGGCGGTCGCCACGTCAGTCCAGGGAGAGACCAGCCGCCTTCACGACAACGGGCCAGCGTTTGACTTCATCGAGGTAGAGCTTGGTGATGTCATCGACCGATCCACCCTCTACGCTCATTCCGAGGCGCTCGTATGCGCCGGAGACCTGTGGGTTCTGCAGTGCTCGGTTCACGACTGCGTTGATCCTGTCCACGATGGAGCGCGGCGTTCCTGCGGGGGCGAACAGCGCCATCCACACACCGGCCGTGTAGCCCGGCACTCCGGCTTCGGCGATGGTCGGATAGTCGAGCCCGGCAATGCGGCGTGCGCTCGCCACCGCGAGAATCCGCGCCTTGCCAGACTGGGCATGCTGCACGAAATTGAGCGGGGGGGTGAGCGACACCTGGACCTCGCCTGCGAGCACTGCCCTGATGGTTTCGCCGCTGCCCTTGAAGGGAACGTGCACCATCTCGGTCTTTGTTTCCGACTTGAACAGCTCCATGGCCAGATGAATCGTGCCGCCGTTGCCGGATGAACCATAGTTGAGTTTGCCCGGGTTGGCCTTTGCATAGGCGATCAGCTCCTGCACGTTCTTCACCGGCAGGGCTGCGCTGACCACCAGCGCGAATGGCGCATACACGAGATTGACGACGGGTTGCAGATCCTTGACAGGGTCGTAGTTCAGCTTCTTGTACAGCGCGGGCGACGAAGCGAGCGCCGTGGTTGCGAGCAGCAACGTGTAGCCATCGGGCTTCGACTTGGCGACCAGCTCGGAGCCGATGTTGGTGCCCGCGCCGGGCTTGTTCTCGATGACCACGTTCTGGCCGAGCGCATCGCCCATCTTCTCCGCAATGGGCCGTACAACAGGATCCGTGGAGCCTCCTGGAGCGTACGGGTTGATGATGCGAATGGGACGGTTGGGATAGTTCTCCTGCGCCAGCACAGAGACCCCGGGCAGCAGCGAACCGCCAAGTGCACCGAGACCGCCAAGGACCAGAGAGCGCCGTTTTTTCATCGTGAAACCTTTAAAAATAAGAATCTACGAAGCCATTGACTCTGGACCAAGACGACTCGCGATTCCATAGGGGTTTGCTCTTCAATCGTTCGTCTGCGCAGCACCGCCAAGGCAGCAGGAGTGTTCATGCACCGGCGGCAGCTTCGATCGCAGGGCCCTGCCGAGTGGTTGCCTCGCAAGGAAACTGCAGGATCAGCAGGTCGAGGCCGGCCGCGCTTGCCGAAATCACGAGGCCAGGTTCGTCGTGCACGAAGGCAACGGAGCCCGCCGGGAGCGCCTTGCCATTGGCCACCATCTCACCGGCCGCCACGTAAAGATAGCGGGCACCCTCGCCGCTCAGCGTGGCCGGCGTGAAGCGCGCGTCCGGTGGGATCCGAAGCGTCCACACTGCCATGCCTTCCGCCGTGCAGGGGATCGTCTCCTCGACCACGAGCTGCGTGCGTGCGCGCAATGCATCTGCCGCCCCCGGCTCGATTCGCGGCGACACGGCGTGGTGCTTCTTCAGGCCGGCACGCAACAGCTCACGCGACTCGGGCAGGTAATGCGCCCCCTCCTCGTACACAGCCCGCAGCGTGTAGTAGGACAGTCCTTTCGGTCCCGCCGTGATGGGACCATAGCCCGACTCGGGCGACGCGTAGTGCACTAAGAGGGGCCCGACGTCGTTGCGACCGAGCTGGCCGCTTCCGGCAGAGATCAGCTGGAACTGGTACTGCCGGTGGAAATGCGGTTGAAGCACCCAGTGCGGCGCCTGCTCGATGAGGTAGGCCTGCGGCGCAAGACCCGGCTCGTCCTCGCCACCCATCAACGGAACGCGCGTGCCCTTGAAGTTCGGCGTGTCGCGCACGAAGCGCCGGTGAACGGCCTCGTCCAAGCTTTGCACCTTGAACATAGTCAGGCGGTGGCAGTCATGCGCTGCTTGGCCGTGATCGCGATCGAAGGATCGTCGACCGACACCGCACGGAGGGCGCGCTTTTCCTTCGGATCGAACGGCGTGCGCGCATGCTGCACCGCGACGTTGTCCCAGAACAGCGTGTCGCCGAGCTGCCAGCGGTGGCGATACACATACTTCGGCTGCTCCATGTGCGCCCACAGCGCCTTCAGCAGCGCGCGGAATTCAGGCCGCTCCATGCCGATCACTTCCTTGGTGACTGCACGGCTCGCAGCAATGAAGCGCCGGCCGGTCTGCGGGTGTGTGCCGATGAGCGGCCGCACAAAGTCCACAGTCTCCTGCCGGTCGCCGAAGTCGTAGGTCGCGGCAAAACGCGCCTGCAGCGGCTCGACCTTCGCCTTGAGTTCGGGATCAAGCTCGTCATAGGCGGCCTGCACATCGGAGAACAGCGTCTCGCCGCCAGCATCCTCATAGGACGGAAGGATCAGCGCATGCAAGGACCGCGCCTTCAGGATATGCGGCGTGAAGCTCAGGTCGGAATGGAACGAGAGCTCGCCGTCGCCGAACAGGCCTTCCTTGTGCGCGTTCGACACGAGCGACGACTTCTGGTTCAGATCGGTGTAGTTGCCGTAGCCGCGGTAGGTGAGCACGCCTGCGACTTGTGTCAGGCGAAGTTGTTGTTCTTCGTTCAGCGGCTTTGCGCGAAACAGCAGCAAGCGATGCTCCTGCAGTGCTGCCACGAGCTCGGCGCGCTTGGCCGCATCGCACTCCTCACGGGGGTCGAAATCGAGAATCTCTGCGCCGAGGAATGGCGTGAGGGGACGGATGGCAAAAGGCATGGATTGACTCCGTTTCGTTTGTCAGTGATCCGCTGCCAGGGGCACGTCGGCAGCGGCAAGTTGTTGAAGATGGAAAGACGCGTCGCCCATCAGGAAGTCGATGCACAGCAGGCGCTTGAAGTGAAGCCCGATCAGCAGCTCATCGGTGACGCCGATGCCGCCGTGCAACTGAACCGCGCTCTCACCCACGAAGCGGCCCGCCTGACCGGCCTGAATCTTCGCGGCAGCGACGATGCGCGTGGCGGTGCCCGCGTTGTCGTCGATGCTCCCCGCAGCCATGAGCGCGAGCGAGCGCGTCTGCTCCACCGCCATGACCATGTCGGCCACGCGATGACGCAGGGCTTGGAACTCGGACAACGCCTTGCCGAACTGCCGGCGCGTCTTCATGTACTCGATGGTTGCGCGAACCGTAGCAGACATCGCACCCACTGCTTCGGCTGCGAGCGCAGCCATGCCCCATTGCGTCGCGTGCTGCACCACCTGCAGCGGCGGCAGTCTGCCGTGCAATCTCGCACTTGCAGGCACAGGCGCGTCTTCGAAACTGAAGTCGGTGCAATGGCGCTCGTCCAGGCTGATGCCATCGCGACGACGAATGCCTGGGCCGCGTGCGTCGATGCACACGAGCGCGACCTCACACGTGCCTTCGATGCGCGCAAGCAGCAGCAAGCGGTCGGCAACGGCGCCATCGAGCACGGCGACCTTGCTGCCGCGAAGGCGCCATGCATCTCCATCTCGCCGCAATGTTGTGCGCACGTCCTGCCAGTCATAGCGCGCACCCGGTTCGTACAAGGCAATCCCCAGCCGCATCGACCCTTGGGCAATCTCCGGCAGCAGCGCCTGCTGCTGCTCGCGTGAGGCGCCCGCGAGCAGCAGTTGAACCCCCACGATGGCCGTGCTCCAGAAGGGCTCGAGCAGCAAGCCGCTGCCAACGCCTTCCATCACGATCGCGCACTCGCGCGCTCCCATGCCAAGCCCGCCGAATTCTTCAGGTATGGCCGCTGCAAGCCAACCCATCTCGGCCATTGCGTTCCACACCGGCGCGCGATAGGCGCCCCGCTCTCGCGCGCCGGTGCGCCACTCACTCATGCCGCCATGCGCCTGCGCAAATTTCTGCACGCTGTCTTCCAGCTGCTGCTGGACTTCGGTTCTGGCAAATCGCATGTCAGTCCTCGAAGATCAGCTTGGCAATGATGTTGCGCTGGACTTCGCTGGTGCCGCCGGCAACCGTGAGCGCGCGCCAGCGGAGGTACTCGACCGTACGGCCTGTCGCGAAGTTCGGCAGCGGATCGTCGTCCCGCGGTTCGCGCGCGGCTTGCTCCAGATCGAGGCGCAGTGCCTGCGGCCCGAGCGCATCCATGTTGAGCCGTGAGAGGCGTTGCCCGATCTCCGAGCCCCGCAGCTTCAACACCGAAGCGAGTGCGGGATTGCTCATGTCTTCGAGCAGCCGCAACGTTGTCGCCTCAGCCGCGAGGATCTCCACCTCGACCTGGGCCACCTGAGTTGCAAACGATGCGTCCCGCGTCAATGCGTCGCCATTGATGCTGCGTTCGCGCACCAGGCGCTTGAGCCGCTCGAGCCGCTCACGTGCCCGGCCGAGCTCGGCCACGGCGACGCGCTCATCGGCGAGCAAGGCCTTGGCATAGGTCCAGCCGCGTCCCTCGTCGCCGACCCGGTTGTCCACCGGCACCCTCACGTCATCGAAGAACACTTCGTTGGTGTGGTGCGCGAGATCGAGCGTGCGGATCGGCTTGACCGTGATGCCCGGCGACTTCATGTCGATCAACAGAAAGGTGATGCCTTCCTGCCGTTTGCCGGAACTGTCGGTGCGCACGAGACAGAAGATCCAGTCTGCCCAATGCGCGAGCGTGGTCCACACCTTCTGGCCATTCACGCGGTAGTGATCGCCTTCGCGGACGGCACGTGTGGAGAGTGCAGCCAGATCGGAGCCTGCACCGGGTTCGCTGTAGCCCTGGCACCACCACTCATCGGCGGTCAGGATGGGCGGGAGGAAACGCTCTTTCTGCGCCAGCGTTCCGTACTTCATGAGGATGGGCCCGACCATCTTCAGTCCCTGCGGCTGTGTCCGCGGACAGTTCGCGCGGCCGCACTCGTCCTCGAACACCTGGATCTGCCCTGCAGTCCAGCCCGCGCCGCCGTACTCCACCGGCCAGCCAGGCGCGCCCCAGCCGCGTGCGTGCAACTGCTTTTGCCAATACGTGTGGTCTTCGCGCGTGAGCAGGTTGTAGCCGCGCTCGACGCGCGCCTGCAGCGAAGCAGGAAAAGCCTGCGCGATGAATGCACGCACCTCGCATCGAAATTCATCGAGCTCGGAGCGTTCGGTTGTCGGGGATGTCTCCATCTAGCTTTTGCGTATGGACAAAACCAATGTTCTAGGCAACAAATTATGGCTAGAATCCGGCCGAATGTCACGACGCAGTGCCCCGCAAGATGTCATGAACTCGACCGTATCCGAACACCTGCGCTGCACTGCAGCAAGGAGCGCGCGATGAAGCCGCTCGCTGGCGTTCGTGTTGTCGAGGTCGGTTCGGTCGTTCTCGCGCCCTACGCGGGCAGTCTGCTCGCCGACATGGGCGCAGACGTGATCAAGATCGAAGCGCCGGGCGGCGACAGCACGCGCAACCTTGGCCATGCGGAACACCCCGGCATGGGCTCGGTGTTCCTCGCCTGCAACCGCGGCAAGAAAAGCGTGGTGCTCGACCTGCGCCAGCCCGAGGCGCTGGCCGTGCTCAAGAAGCTGGTTGCAGAGAGCGACGTGTTTCTGCACAACATGCGCGCCGATTCGGCGGAGCGCCTGGGCATCGGGTATCAGGCGCTCAAGGCCATCAATTCCAAGCTGGTGTATTGCGCGAGCTATGGCTACGGCGCTGCCGGCCGCGGCGCGCGCCGGCCCGCATACGACGACATCATTCAGGCTGGCTGCGGTGTGGCTGCACTCACCGGTGCAATCACCGGCACGCCCGCCTATGCGCCAACCATCATCGCGGACAAGACGACCGCGCTCTTCATCGTGGTGGGCATCATGGGTGCGCTGATGGAGCGCGGGCGCACTGGCGAAGGCCGCGAACTGGAAGTGCCCATGCTCGAGACGATGACGCATTTCCTGAGCGTCGAGCATCTCAACGGATTGACCTGGCAGCATGCGCCCGCTCCTTCGGGCTACCGCCGCCTGATGAATGCCTACCGGCGGCCGCACCGCACGAAAGACGGCTACCTCGCCGTCATGCCGCACAGCGAAAGCCAGTGGCGCAAGTTCTTCAACGCGGTGGGGCGGCCTGACGTGCTCACCGATCCGCGCTTTGCCACGGCGGCCGACCGTTCGCGCAACATCGAGGCCATGTACGTGATCGTGAGTGAAGAACTGCCCAAGCGCACGTCCGCCGAATGGTCGGATATCTTCACGCGCCACGACGTGCCCTTCGGCCCGGTGAACACGCTGGACGATCTGGTGGTGGACGAACACCTGGCCGACGTGGGCTTCTGGCACGAAGTGGACCACCCGAGCGAGGGCAAGCTGCGCGTGCCGTCGTTCCCGGTGCGCGACGGTGGCCCGTACGGCGATGCGACCCCTGCATTGATCGCGCCATTGCTTGGCGAACACACGCGTGAAGTGCTGCGTTCGCTCCATTACGGCGAAGCCGAGATCGCTGCGATGGAACGCAGCGCCGCGGTGAAGGCCGCTTGACGATGGCCACTCAACGCCTGCGTTGCGCCGTCCTGGACGACTACCAGGACGCGGCGCGGCGCTTCGGCCCCTGGGATCTCGTTGCAGGCGAAGTGGAGCTGCACGTCTTCACCGATCACGTGCACGAAGAGGCCGCACTGGTGGAACGGCTCCAGCCCTTCGACATCGTGTGCCTGATGCGCGAGCGTACGCCGCTGCCGGCGTCGGTGATCGACCAGCTCCCCAAGCTCCGATTGATCCTGACCACTGCGATCTGGAATGCAGTGCTCGATGCCGAACATGCGGTGTCGCGCGGCATCATGGTGTGCGGCACCGATTCGATCCAGAACGGAACACCCGAGCTCACCTGGCTTCTGATCCTCGCCCTCGCACGCCGCTTCGAAGACGAACGCACATCGGTGCGCAACGGGGGATGGCAGACGGCGGTCGGCATGGATCTGCGCAAACGCACGCTTGGCCTCATGGGACTCGGCAACGTCGGCAAGCGGGTCGCCCGCGTGGCGCAAGCCTTCGGCATGCGCGTGCTCGCGTGGAGCCACAACTTGACCGACGAAGCCGCAGCGGCAAACGGCACCTCGCGGGTAGACCTGCAGACGCTGCTCGCTGAATCCGATTTCGTGAGCGTGCACCTTCGCCTGTCGGATCGCACGCAGCGCATCATCCATGCGGATGCACTGCGCCAGATGAAGCGCTCTGCGTACCTGATCAACACCTCGCGGGGCCAGCTGGTCGACACGGATGCGCTGATCGATGCCGTGCGCAACGGCGTGATTGCTGGCGCGGCACTCGACACCTTCGATGTGGAGCCGCTTGCAGCCGACGATCCCCTGCGCACGCTGCCGAACGTGCTCGTCACCCCGCACATCGGCTATGTCACCGAGGCCACCTACAAGCTGTTCTTCGAGCAGATCGTCGAAGACATCCGCGCGTGGCTCGACGGCAAACCGATCCGGCTGATGGGCCGCGAGCGCGGCTCGCAATGACAGGCTGCCGATGCCCCTTTCACAATCAGCACTGATGTCACCAGACCCGACACTGGACCATCCGGGCACCGTCGCCGCCGGCGGCGACCTTCGCACACGCGAGGTGCCTGCCGTACGCCGCGCGATGGCCATCCTATGGCTGCTTGGCCGGCATTCGGCGGGCCTGTCGCTGTCGCGGATCGCGCGCGAACTCAATGTCCTGCCCAGCACCTGCCTGCACATCCTTCGCGAACTGGTAGCCACGCGTCTGCTCGCCGTCGATTCCGACACCAAGCTCTATCGCCTGGGCAGCGGCGTGCTGACGCTCGCACGCATGCTGTCGCAGCAGAACCAGTTCGTGCGATTTGCCCAGCCCGTGCTCGACCACCTCTCGCGCGAGTTCCATGTCGGCGCATCGGCCCAGCAGCGCGAGCGGGACGACGACATGGTCGTGGTTGCGGCGGCCTCGGTCGTCCCCGGTGACATGGTGTCCCCGGGTGCGCGCACGCCGCTTTTCACCAGCGCATCGGGGCGGCTCATGGCGGCCCTAAACGACTTTACCGAGGACGAACTCCGGCGGCGCTTTGCGCGCGTGCGCTGGCAACAGCCGCCCGACGTGGAGACCTGGCTGAAGGAACTGCGCGCAGCACGGCGCAATGGCTATGCAGTCGACGAAGGCCACTTCCGCAAGGGCATCACCGCCATCGCGGCCCCCGTGTTCAATGCCGATGGCGTCGCCGAACGCGCAATCAGCATCACCACCGTCAGCGCGCAACTGGACGCCGCCATGCGCAAACGACTGGCCAAGCAAGTGCAGGCAGCAGCCGCGGAAGTCAGCAAGGCGCTGCGCTGACCCAAAGAACATGACCACAAGCACCACTGACACCCTGATCGTCTCGAACGCCGTCGAAGGCGTCCGCGTCCTGACCCTGAACCGGCCCGAGCGCCGCAACGCACTCGACACCGCGCTTGGCACCGCGCTTGTCCATGCGCTGCTCGACGCCGATCAGGACGAGTCTGTCGGCGCCGTGGTCATCGCCGCGAATGGCACGGTGTTCTGCGCCGGCGCGGATCTTTCCGAGTTCAAGGGTGAACGGGCGAACCCCGAAGCGGAGGCACGCCGCAGTGAGCTCTTCCTCGAGCTGCAGCTGGTCTTCGAGCAGATTCAGGTGCCAGTGGTCTGCGCGGTCGCGGGCGCCGCGGTCGGCGCGGGCGCATCGATTGCGATCGCTTCGGACCACACCATCATGGGTGAAGGCGCACGCCTGGCGTGGCCCGAGATTGTCCACGGCATGGTGCCCAGCCTGATGATCGGCCACCTGCAGCATCGCACCAACCGCAAGACGGCATTCGATCTGCTTGCGTTCGGCGAGCCACTCCCTGCACGTGATGCGCTGGCAATGGGGCTGGCCAGCCGCGTGGTTCCAGACAGCGAGGTTCTCGCAACCGCCACGCAGGCAGCGCAGACGCTTGCAAGCCGTCCGCGCGCAGCGATGCGGCGCACCAAGGAACTGTTCATCCGCCACGCAAGCCTGCCCCTGCCCGACGCGTTGCGTGCGGCACGCGCCGCGGCGCGCGAATGGCAGGCCGCAAGAGCCAAAGCGGACTGACCTCAACGAGCCGACGAGAGAGAAGACATCCATGACGACTGACACCGTGTTCCAGACCATCACCTATGCGATCGATCGGGGGCGTGCACGCATCACGCTCAACCGGCCTGAGAAGCGCAACGCGCTGAGCGTGCAGATGCAGCAGGAGCTGGAACGCGCGCTGTGGCTCGCGGATGATGACAACCGCGTGCACTGCGTGGTGCTGAGCGGAAGCGGCCAGGACTTCTGCTCGGGATACGACCTCGGCCAGTACGAGTCGGTCGCACCAGCCGGCAGCGAACACCGCCGCGGACGCCGCTCGTTCGACGATGACACCTGGCGCCTCGAAGCCGCGCAGCGCAACCGTATGGCGCTCTTCGACATGCACAAGCCGGTGATTGCGCAGGTGCATGGCCGCTGCCTGGCGGGCGGCACCGACGTCGCGCTGCTGTGCGACATCGTGATCTGCAGCGACGACGCCCGGTTCGGTTTTCCGCCGGCCCGCGCGCAAGGGTCGCTGCCGAACCAGATGTGGCTCTATCACATCGGCCCGCAATGGGCCAAGCGCCTACTGCTGACTGGCGATCTGCTGGCCGGGCCGGATGCCGCCGCCCTGGGGCTCGCGCTCAAGAGCGTGCCCGCCGACCAGCTTGCCGCAGAGGTCGATGCACTTGCCGACCGCCTGGCGATGATCGATACCGACCTGTTGACCTGCAACAAACGCATCGTCAACATGGGGCTCGAACTCATGGGAGCCCGCACGATGCAGCGGCTCGCTGCGGAGATGGATGCGCGCGGCCACCTGGCCAAGAGCCGCGAGCAGTTCCGCAAGAACGTGATGGAACATGGGCTGAAGGAAGCCGTCCGCATGCGCGATGGCCCCTTCGGCGACGATGTGGTTCGCCGCTAGAGCGCATCCACAAATTCACTGTCGAAAATGCGCGAACAGATTGCAGCAGCCAGCACGAATCAGCGACTTCCACACCCCGAGCTCGTGAACCAAAGCACCCTTCACTCCCCAAGGCCGCGGGCCACCGCGAGCGAACTCGCACCCCTGTTCGCACCGAGGTCGATCGCCATCATCGGCGCATCGGCAGACCCTGCGAAATTCAGCGGACGCTTCGTTCCCTACCTCAAGCGGCACGGATACCCCGGCACCATCTATCCGATCAATGCGCGCCGCGACGAAATTGCAGGCGTGCGCTGCTATCCCGATCTGGACTCGATTCCCGGCGAGGTGGATTGCGTGATCTATGCAGCTGCCGCGTCCGATGCGCCGAAGAACCTGCAGGCCTGCGCAGCTCGCAAGGTCAAGCTCATCGTCATGACGAGCGCAGGCTTCTCCGAGCGCGGCGACGAGGAGGGGCGACGCATGGAGGCTGCGCTCGTCGCGATCGCACGCGCGAGCGGCGCACGGCTCTTGGGCCCGAACTGCGTCGGTTTCCTCAACACGGTCGATGGTGTGCCTGCCGCGGCGGCGGCGGCATTCGAATGGGAGCCGCCGCTTCCGCTCGGTCGTATCGGCGTCGCTAGCCAGAGCGGCGGGCTTGCGATGGCCAGCATCATCATCGGCGGCTGGCAGGAGGGCATTGGGTTCAGTCACGTCATCAGCACGGGCAACGAGGCCGATCTCGATATCGCCGACGCCGGCCGCTTTCTCGTGGAAGACGATGGGACTGATTCGATCTGCCTCACGATCGAAGCGGTGCGCGACGGTGAGGCTTTCGTGCGCCTGCTGGACGATGCGCTGCTTGCAAAAAAACCCGTCGTCATCCTGAAGACAGGCCGCTCCGATCTCGGACAACAGATGGCGGCCTCGCACACAGGCGCGCTTGCAGGATCGCACGACGTTTTCACCGCCGTCGCGCAACGTCACGGCGCGATCCTGGTGGATGACATCGACCAGCTCTGGCAGGTTGCGCAGATGTTCGCCAAGCTGCGCGCATCCGGCAAGCTCCTGCCCAAGACGGGGCACTTCGCCGGCGAAGGCTGCTCGGCATGCTCGGTGTCTGGCGGCCACATCGGGCTGCTGGCCGACCTTGGCGCGCATGCCGGCTTGCGCTTTCCGCCTCTCGCGGAGACGACGCAGGAGCAGTTGCGTCAGGCATTGGGCAAGACCGGCGCCATCCTCAACCCGGTGGACATGAGCGGCGGCAGCGTCTCCGACCACGGGACCTGGGCGCGCACGCTGGCACCGCTGCTGTCTGACGCGGCCGTCACTGTTGGCCTGCCCATCATGACGGCGGCCAAGAACTACGACACGGTGTCGAATGATCTTCGGCAGCTCGCGGCATCTCAGGACAAACCCATCATCGTGACGTGGCCCGGCGCAACCTTTGGTGGAGAGGGCAAGCCGCTGCTGCAGCGCAGTGCGATTCCGGTCTTCTGGACACCGGGTGCAACGGTGCGCGGCCTGCTCGCGCTGGATGTGTGGCAACGTGGGCATGCAGAGTCCGCACGGGTGAGTTCGAGCGCGAGAGCACATGCGCCGAATTCGCTTGTCGTGTCAGCAGCAAACGCGGGCCGCAAATCGCTCACGGAACGCGAGAGCAAGCAGATCCTTCTCGACCTCGGTTTTCCTGTCACACGCGAGTCGCTTGCGCGCAGTGCGAGCGAGGCTGCGGAGATCGCGTCGCGCTTCGGCTTTCCCGTGGTGCTCAAGGGCGAACACCCGGACATCGCGCACAAGACTGAAGCAGGCATCGTGCGCCTTGGCTTGCGCAACGCGGATGAAGTCCGCAGCGCATTCGCAGAGATCATGGACGGCATGGCCACCGCCGCACCCGGCGCACCTGCGAACGGCGTGCTGGTCGCGGAAATGGCGGCCTCGGGCATCGAATTCATGATGGGCGGACGGCGCGATCCGGTCTTCGGTCCGATGGTGATGTTCGGGCTGGGCGGCATCTTCGTCGAAGCGCTGAAGGATGCGCGGCTCGCGCCAGCAGACATCGACATGCCGCGCGCCCAGACGCTTGTGCAAAGCATCCGCGGCGCCGCGCTGCTGCAGGGCCCGCGCGGGCGCGCACCGGCCGACATGGCGCAGCTCGCGGGGCTGCTCTGCCGCCTGGGCGAGTTCGCTCTTGCCAACGCAGCCTATGTGTCAGACATCGACATCAATCCGATCGTGCTTCTGAACCGTCCCGGCGCAAACCTCTGCGTGCTGGACGCACTGATCATCCTCGAGCCCCGATAAGGAGCGACCATGGCCACGCACTACCTCGACACGATCGCGGAATTCGCCGCAGGGCTCAGATTCGAAGACCTGCCCGAGGAAGTCGTGGCACGCGCCGAGTGGCTGCTGCTGGACGGCATCGGCGTCACGGTGGCAGGCGCCCAAGAGCCGCGCGTGCGCAATGCCGCATCGATGCTGCGCCGCCGCGGCTCGCAGGGCCGCAGCCTGTTTGCCACCGATGGCTATCGTGGCGACGCAGCGGACGCAGCGCTTGTCAACGCCACCGCCATGTGCGCTCATGTGCTCGACGAAGGCCACAAGTACGCCCGTGGCCATGTGGGTTGCTATGTGATCCCGGCAGTGACTGCGGTGGCCGAGGAGCGCGAGGTGGGTGGGCGCGAGTTGCTGACCGCGGTCGTGGCTTCTTATGAGATCGCGGCACGCATGGGCATGGCCTGCAGGGTGCGCGAGAGCATGCACCCGAGCGGCACTTGGGGCACGCTCGGCGCAGCCGCAGTCGTTGCACGGCTCATGCGGTTCACGCCGGATGCGATCCGGGCAACCATGAATGTCGCAGCGCCTCTGACGATCGCAGCATCCTGGCAAGCCGCGACGCAAGGAGCCACCGTGCGGGATCTCTACTCGGGCGTGGGCGGTGCCAACGCGGTGTTGGCTGCACGCTGGGTGGAAGCGGGATTCACTGGCAGCGACGACGACGTCTCGCACGTATTCGGCCACATCAGCGCCGAGCGCTTCGACAAGGAAGCCGCCACCAGCGGGCTGGGCCAGCGCTGGGAAGTGCTGCGTAACTACTTCAAGGTGCATGCCTGCTGCCGCAACTTCCAGAGTGGAATCGACGCGGCCCTGCGGCTGCGCGAAGAGCACAATGTTCAGGCGTCCGACATCGCGTCGATCACAGCGGAGACTTTCGCAGTCCCTGCGCGAGACAACGCTGAGAAGCGGCCGGTCAATGTGCTGGCGGCGAAGGAATCGTTCCCGGTGAGTCTTGCACTCACGCTGGTCAACGGCCGTTGCGACCAGTCCGTTTTCACCGAGTCGTATGTCGCCGACCCGGAGGTGGCGCGGCTCTCGGCATCGTGCGATGTGCGGTGCGATCCAGAGCTCGACAAGCTCGCGCCCGAGAAGCGACCGTCGCGCATCACATTGAACATGCGCGACGGCCGCAAGCTCGTCGCGCTCGATCTGGTCGCGTTTGGCGATCCCTCGCGCCCGCTCTCGCCAGACGACCTCGAAGCGAAGTTCGATCAGCTCGTCGGATCCCGCCTGGGCGCAGCACGCGCCGACGAGATCAGGAAAGCAGTTCGTGCATTCAGAGAAGACGGGCAGCCAGCCCGTGCGACAGCGCTCATGCAGCCAGCAGCCTGAGCGCCTGGTTCATCCCACAACCGTCACCAAAGACACAGAGAGAGACAAGCATGAAACTACTTCGAATCGCAGGCGCAGCGGCGCTCGGTGCCGTGATGTCCTTGATCGGCGCTGGCGCGGCCGCGCAGAGTGCGAACTTCCCGGACAGGCCCGTCAAGATCATCGTGGGCTTCCCGGCAGGCTCCGGCAACGACCTGATCGCACGCGCGGTTGGCAACAGGTTGAGCGAGCTCTGGAAGCAGCCGGTGATCGTGGAGAACAAGGTCGGTGCGAGCGGGCAGATCGGCGCGGAAAGCGTTGCGCGTGCGGCACCCGATGGCTACACGCTGCTGCTGACCGGAAGCTCGCATCTGATTCAGGCTGCGGTCGCGCGCAAGGGCCCTTACAAGGCCGTCGATGATTTCACGCCGGTCTCGCTCGTGGGCACCGGGCCGCTGATTCTCGAAGTCAACAACACAGGCGCGAAGACGCTGCCGGAATTCATCGCGCAGGCGAAGAAGGACACCCTGACCTACGGCTCCGCAGGCACCGGCACCAGCCCGCACGTCGCAGGCGAGCTGTTCGCGCGTGCTGCAGGCGTGAAGATGACCCATGTGCCCTACAAAGGCAGCGCGCCAGCACAGACCGATCTGATCGGCGGCCAGGTGCATGCGGTGTTCCAGGTGACCCAGGTCGCCCTGCCCCATATCCGCTCGGGACAGGTCCGCGCACTTGCCGTCACCGGCAAAACCCGCCTGGCCGATTTGCCCAACGTTCCGACCATGGCGGAAGTCGGCCTGCCACAGGCGAGCCTGGAAATCTGGTGGGGATTTCTTGCGCCGGCCGGTGTTCAACCCGGCGTGCTGCGGGAGCTCAACGACAGCGTTCGCCAGGCGGTTGCCACACCCGAAGTGCAGCAGCGGCTTGCCAGAGCGGGCCTCATGCCGGGCAGCTCGACCTCGCAGGCCTTCGGAAACATCATGAAGTCGGACTACGACACCTTCGTGAAGCTGGTGGAGGCTGCCGACATCAAGGCGGAGTGAGTTTCATCGCGGTGCAGGCGCCTGCACACGCCGGGCGACTCCACCGCGCGCGCTCACATGGGCCGCAGTGGCGCGGTGGCGATTCTCTCGCGTCTACACCCGCGTGAGTTCACGACCCGCTGCTCCCGGTTTCGCCTGCAATGCAGGCCCGACAGCGGCCGAATAGTTGTTGACGAACACCGAGCTCACGAACACGAACTCGCCTGTCACTCTGGGGCCACCACGCGACGTGGCACGACGAACATTCAGAGCAGACGAATGAGGTGGTCCTAGTGGAGGTCCCCGGAACAATCAAGTTGAGGTGAATTCGTGCAACAGGCACGTAGTGACGCGTCGCCGTCTCGACGGCCGCCTTCTGGGAGCACTATGTTGCGGTCTTGCATGTCGCGCCATGGGGCTACGGCGAATGAGACAATCGCCCCATGAGCGCAGTCTGGATCGAGCCGCACCCCACCCCCGCCCCCCGAGACCTGAAAATCGAGCGCGAGACGCACAAGCTCGAAAAGCGGCTGTGCCGCCTGATGGGCCAGGCCATTGTCGAGTTCAACATGATCGAGGAAGGCGACAAGGTCATGGTGTGCCTGTCCGGCGGCAAGGACAGCTATGGCTTGCTGGACATCCTGCTCAAGATGCAGCAGCGCGCGCCGGTCAATTTCGAGATCGTCGCCGTCAACCTCGACCAGAAGCAGCCCGGCTTTCCCGAGCATGTACTGCCCGAATACCTCACGGCCCTGGGCATTGCCTTCCACATCGAGAACCAGGACACGTACTCGATCGTCAAGGACAAGATCCCCGAGGGCAAGACGATGTGCAGCCTGTGCTCGCGGCTGCGGCGCGGCATTCTGTACCGCGTCGCTGATGAACTCGGCGCCACCAAGATCGCCTTGGGTCACCACCGCGACGACATTCTGCAGACCCTGTTTCTCAATATGTTCTTCGGCGGCAAGCTCAAGAGCATGCCACCCAAGCTGGTCAGCGACGACGGCAAGCACATCGTGATCCGCCCGCTGGCCTACGTGGCCGAAAAGGACCTGATCCGCTGGGCCGCGCACCGCCAGTTCCCCCTCATTCCCTGCACCTTGTGCGGCAGCCAGGAGAACCTGCAGCGCAAGCAGATCGCCGCCATGCTTCAGGAGTGGGACAAGAAGCACCCGGGCCGGCTGGAGAACATGTTCAACGCCTTACAAAATGTCGTGCCCTCACACCTGGCCGACGGAACGCTGCATGACTTTCGCGGTCTGACCGCCACGGGCGTGGCCAGCGAAGACGGCGACAAGGCCTTCGACACTGAATCATTCGAGGCGTCGCCGGCGTCGCTGCCAGGCCTGCAGGTCGTTCGCGTCTGACCGCTTCAGGCCGCTCCCCACCGGGGCGGCCGCACGACGCCATTGGAGCCCGCTCGCATATGTCGCTGCTTTCGTCGCCGCTGATGTCGTCTTCCCGCCTTCGCCGCGCCGCCTTCTTGCTGGTCGCCGCATCGGCCCTGCTGACCGGTTGTGCCACCAGCTACAAGCTCGACAACGCGGTTCAATCGTTCTCGGCACTGCCAGCGCTGCCCGCCAACCCCAGCTACCGCTTCGAGCGCCTGCCATCGCAGACCGCGCAGCCGGCGGCGCAGTCTCAACTGGAAGCCCTGGCCGATGCGGCCCTGTTCGAAGCGGGGCTGCGCCGCGACGACGCGGCCCCGCGCTATGCGGTGCAGGTGTCGGCGCGCGCCAGCCGTGTGCTGTCGCCCTGGGCCGACCCCTGGTGGGGCGGCCCGGCGGCTTTCGGCTGGAACCTGGGCTTGGGCGTCGGCGTGGGCCGCCATGGCGGCGTGGGCATGAGCCTGGGCTATCCCTTGTATCCGCCCGCGCCGCCCTGGTGGCACCGCGAGGTGAACGTGCTGGTGCGCGAGGTCGCGAGCAACCAGGTCGTGTTCGAGAGCCGCGCCATGAACGAAGGGCCCTGGAACGACAGCAACACCGTGCTGGCGGCGATGTTCAAGGCCGCGATGAGCGGTTTCCCGAATCCGCCGCAGGGAATGCGGCAGGTCAACCTGCAGGTCGGCGGTGACAAGCGCTGAACGCCTGCTCGGCTGTGCTTGCCGGCGGATGGGCAGCACCCGTGCCACTGCCTAGAATCAACGGATATGGAAGCCACCCGCATCATCGCCGTGCGCCACGGAGAGACGGACTGGAACGCGACCGCCCGCATCCAGGGCCAGCAGGACGTCTGCCTGAACGAGCGTGGCCACTGGCAGGCCCGGCAGGTCGCCCGCGCGCTGGCCGGCGAGCCATTGGCCGCGATCTACACCAGCGACCTTCAGCGGGCGTGGGCCACGGCCGAGCCGCTCGCCCGCGCAGCCCGCCTGTCGCCGCTGCCCGATGCGGGCCTGCGCGAGCGCCACTTCGGCGACTTCGAGGGCCGCACCTTCCGCCAGATCGAACAGGAGTTGCCCGACGACGCCCGCGCCTGGCGCAGCCGTGTGCCTGAGTGGCGCCCGCCCCACGGCGGCGAATCGCTGTTGCAACTGCGCGAGCGGGTCAACCAGACGGTGCACCGGATCGCGCAGCGGCATGCCGGCGAGGCGATTGTGATGGTGGCGCACGGTGGTGTGCTCGATGCGCTGTACCGCGTCGCCACCGGCCAGGTCGTCAACTCACCGCGCACCTGGGAGCTGCCCAACGGCGCCATCAACCGCCTGCTGTGGACACCCGGGGGCATCGCCGTGATCGGCTGGTGCGACACCCAGCATCTTGACAACGGATTCCTCGATGAAACCACCGCATGAGCCGCTGAAAAAACTGGTGGGCCATCCGGTCTCGGCCATCGACACGCCGGCCCTGGTGCTCGACCTCGACGCGATGCAGCGCAACCTCGGGCGGATGGCCGAGTTCGCGCGCAAGCACGAGGTGCGCTGGCGCCCGCACGCCAAGATGCACAAGAGCGCGGCCATCGCCCGGCTGCAGATGCAGGCCGGCGCCTGCGGGGTCTGCGTGCAAAAGACCGCCGAGGCCGAGATCCTGGCCGCGGGCGGCGTGCACGACATCTACATCAGCAACCAGGTGGTGGCGCCAGCCAAGCTGGCGCGGGTCGCTGCGCTGGCCCACCTGCTCGCCGCCGAGCGCGGCCAACTGGCGATCGCCGTCGACAGCGGCGAGGGCGTCACCGGGCTGGCACAGGCCATGAACGCCGCAAGGGCCAGTGGCGCCACGCCGGCGGTGATCGCCGTGTTCGTGGAGATCGATGTCGGGCAGGGCCGCTGCGGCGTGGCGCCAGGCGCGATTGCCGTGGCCCTGGCGCACGAGGTGCGGCGTCACGCTGCCCTGCGTCTGGCCGGGCTGCAGGCCTATCACGGCAAGGCCCAGCACCTGCGCTCGGCGCGCGAGCGCCGTGAAGCCATCGCCGGCGTAGTGCGCGACGTGCAGGCCACCCGCGCGCTGATGGAGGCACAGGGCCTGAAGGTTGAATGCGTCACCGGCGCCGGCACCGGCACCCTGGTGTGCGAGGCCGCCAGCGGCGCGTTCAACGAGCTGCAGGCCGGCTCCTTCCTGTTCATGGACGCCGACTACGCCGCCAATGAGCGCGACCCGGCGCAACCCAACTTCGAACACGCGCTGTTCGTCAAGTCGCAGGTCATGAGCGTCGCCGCCGACCACGCGGTGTGCGATGCCGGCCACAAAAGTCATGCCATCGACTCGGGCATGCCGCGCGTCCACCTGCCCGAGGGCGCGCCACGCCTGGCCTTGACCTATCACAACGGCGGTGACGAGCACGGCATCCTGCGCGCCGCCGAGCCCGGTGGGCCGCTGCCCCGACTGGGCGACACGGTGTGGCTGATCCCCGGCCACTGCGACCCGACCGTGAACCTTCACGACTTCATGGTCGGCGTGCGTGGCGGACTGGCGCACGGCCAGGTGGACCGGATCGTCCGCGTGGACGCGCGTGGTGCAGCCTCATGACGACGACACGCCTTCTGACGGACCCTCCCGGCAAGCCCATGAACGAGCCAGATCTCCTTGACACGGATCCCGACGCATCCGCCGGCGTAACCGGCGTAACCGGCGCCACCGGCGCCAACCGGCAGCGGCCGCCGCGCGTGTCGGTCGTCGTTCCCTGCCACAACGAAGCGCGCAACCTCGAAGCCCTGCTGCCGCGCCTGGCGCAATGCCTGTCCGCTCTGGTCCCCGCGTGGGAGGTGGTGCTGGTCGACGATGGCAGCACCGACACCACCGCGCAGGTGCTGCGGGACTGGTCGGGCAAGCCTGGCTTTCGCATGGTCCAGCTCTCGCGAAACTTCGGCAAGGAAGCGGCGCTCACCGCCGGCTTCGAGCACGCCCTGGGCGACGTGGTGGTCAGCATGGACGCCGACCTGCAGCATCCGCCCGAGTTGATCGAATCGATGCTGCGGTATTGGTCGCGCGGCGCCGACGTGGTCTACGCGGTGCGCGCCAGCCGCGAGGACGAAACCGCCCTCAAGCGGCTGGGCACCCGGCTGTTCTACCGCCTGGTCAATGGCTTCGAGCGCGTCCAGATTCCGCCGGGCGGTGGCGATTTCCGGCTGTTGGACCGCGCCGCCCTGGACGCGCTGCTGTCGCTGCCCGAGCGCAATCGCTTCATGAAGGGCTTGTACGCCTGGGTCGGCTTCGACGCGGTGGCCCTGCCCTACATGCCCGACCCCCGGGCCCACGGCACAAGCCATTTCAGCCTGGGCCGTCTGTTGAGCCTGTTTCTCGACGGGTTGACCGCCTTCACCACCTGGCCGCTGCGCCTGGCCACCGGGATCGGCGTGGTCACGGCGCTCACCGCCATCGGCTATGGCGCCTGGCGGATCGCCTCTTACCTGCTGTGGGGCAACGACGTGGACGGCTGGACCACCATCGTGGTGGGCGGCTCCCTGATGGCGGGGGTCCAGATGATCCTGATCGGCATCATGGGCGAGTACATCGGCCGGATTTTCGAAGAGGTCAAGGGCCGGCCGGTGTACCTGGTCAAACACTTGCGGGGGCAGGGGCTGACGCCCAAGGCATGAGCGCAGCGCCGAGCCGGATCAAGCGAGCTCGCAGCCGCGGCGAGGCGGCATGACCACGCCCGGCGCAAGCCGCAGCGGCGGCGCCTGGCTGGCGGCGGCCCTGGCATGGCTGGCGGCAAGCGCCTGGATCCGGCCGCTGATGCTGCCCGACGAAGGGCGCTATGTCGGTGTGGCCTGGGAGATGCTGCGCTCGGGCGACTGGCTCACGCCCACGCTCAACGGCATGCCCTACTTCCACAAGCCGCCGCTGTTCTACTGGATCACCGCCAGCGGCCTGGCGGTGGCGGGCCGCGTCGAATGGGCCGCGCGGCTGGCGCCCTGGCTGGGCGCGGCGGCCATGGTGGTGGCCCTGTTTCTTTTCACGCGGCGCTGGGCCGGCAAACGCGAAGCCCTGCGCAACCTGCTGGTGTTGGCAACGCTGCCAATCGCCTTCGTGGCAGCGCAGTTCGCCAACCTGGACATGCTGGTGGCCGGCTGCATCTCGGCGACCGTACCGTGCCTGGCGCATGCGGCGCTGACGGCGGCCGGGCCCTCGCAACGGCTGGCCCTGTGGGGTGGCTACGTCGGCGCCGCGTTAGGCCTGCTGGCCAAAGGCCTGATCGGCGTCGTGCTGCCAGGAATGATCGTCGTGCTGTGGTTGCTGGTGTGTGGCCGGCCACGACGCATCCTGTCGCTGATCTCCCTACCTGGGCTGCTGCTGTTCGCGGCCGTCGGCGCGCCCTGGTTCGTGCTGATGGAGGCGCGCCATCCCGGCTTCCTGCACTACTTCTTCGTGGTCCACCACTTCAGCCGCTTCACCCAGACCGGCTTCAACAACCCGGAACCCTTCTGGTTCTATCCCGTGGTGCTGGCGCTGCTGGCGCTGCCCTGGACACTGTGGTTGCTGCGCCGCCCGGCACCCTCGCCGGCGCTGCCCAACGACGCAACCACCCTGGACCGCCTGATGTGGGTCTGGCTGGCGGTGGTGGTCGGCTTTTTCTCCTTGCCCGCGTCCAAACTGGTGGGCTACATCCTGCCGGCGTTGCCGCCCCTGGCCTGGCTGATCGCCCGACGCATGCCCGCGGCCTTGACGACGACCCCGAGGCGGCTGGCCATCGCCAGCGCGGTGCTGGGGTCGGCGGCGGCTGTCGCCACAATCCTGTTCGCGACCTTCGGGCCGCACCGCTCCGCGCGCGGCCTGGGTCAGGCCATGGCCGCCGCGCCGCCCGTCGATGCGGTCCTGATGATCGAGGGGTATGACTTCGACCTGCCGTTCTATGCCGGCCTGCGCGGCCCGGTGTGGGTGGCCGATCAGTGGGACGACCCCGCCATCCGCCGGGAAGACAGCTGGCGCAAGGAGCTGCTGGAGGCCGCCGACTTCGCGCCCGCCCTGCGCGATCGGCTTCTTCCGCTGACCCTGCTGGCATCGCGCGATTGTCCAGGCGCGCGCACCTGGGTGGTGGCGCCGGCGGATGCCCCGGACTACTACCCGGAGTTGCTGGACGGCGCCACGGCGGTGCCCACGTCGCGTGAGCGCAGTGCCTTCCTGGTCACCGGCTGGAGTCCACCGGGCCGTTGCCCCGGAAAGCCCAGCGCGACCCCAGCAGGTAGGTCATGACCGCCACCCCGAGCAGCACCGCCGCCAGCAGGATGTCGTACCGCCAGCCCGACAGGTGCAGCGCCAGCGCGTACGCCGACTGGTTGATCGCAAAGCCCAGCAGCGACAGGGTGAAAAAGCGCCGCGCGGCCCGCACCAGCGGCGCCTGCCGGTCGCGGAACGTCAGCCTCCATTGCCCGAGGAAGGACACCACGAATGCCACGAGCCAGCCCAGCACGTTGGCACGCAGCGGCGCCAGGCGCCAGCCTTCGACCAGCGCCATCACCACGCCCAGATGCACTGCCGCCGCCGCCGAGCCGACCACGATGAAGCTGCCCGCGCGAATCAGGCGGCGCTTCATGCGAAGCGCCCCGCCATGACGCGGCGAATCGTCCTGTGCATCGACGACTTCGCACTGAGCACCGGCATCAACACCGCGGCGCTGGCGCTGGCACACGCCGGCCGGCTGGGCGCCATCAGCTGCATGGTGGGCGCACCGGCGTGGGCGCAAGGTGCGCCACTGCTGCGCCGGCTGGATGGAACGTCGATCGACATTGGATTGCACCTTGATTTCACCGAAGCGCCGCTACAGGCGGAGCTCGGCCGCCCATTAGGCCAGCTGATTTCCATGGCCTACCTGCGCCGGCTGCCGCGTGTGCGGATCCGCCGCGAAATCGACGCCCAGCTCGACGCCTTCGAAGCCGGCCTGGGCCGCCCGCCCGACCATGTCGACGGCCACCAGCACGTGCACCAGTTGCCCGTGGTGCGCGAGATGCTGCTGGCCGCGCTGCGCGAGCGCGGCCTGCGCTGCTGGGTGCGCGGCACGGACCGGGCGCCAGGAGAACACGGCTTCAAGCCCTGGCTGATCCACCAGCTGGGCGGGCCGCGCCTGCGTCGTCTGGCCGCGCGCGACCACCTGACCGTGAGTCCGCGGCTGCTGGGCGTGTACGACTTCACCGGCGGCGCCGGCCGCTACCGCGAGCTGCTGTCGGCCTGGCTGTCCAGCGCGCGCGATGGCGACGTGCTGATGTGCCATGCGAGCAGCGAGAGACCGGCAGGCGCGACGTCGGACCCGATCGCACAGGCGCGCTGGGCCGAGTACCAGGTCCTCAGCGGCGAGGCCTTCCCGGCTCTGCTGGGGCGGCATGGCTGCGAAATCACTCCTTTGAAGCGGGCACTGGAGCCGGCCGGCCTGGCGTCCTGAGGACCTGTTCACGAGCGCGCCACCGGTTCGTCGCGCGAGA
This sequence comes from Comamonadaceae bacterium, assembly GCA_947476465.1. Lineage (GTDB taxonomy): Bacteria > Pseudomonadota > Gammaproteobacteria > Burkholderiales > Burkholderiaceae_C > Ramlibacter. The sequence goes on from CANJQN010000016.1 coordinate 41,634, forward strand.
CCTGACCGTCGACCAGTTCGATCAGCCGGTCGCAGCGCGCGGCCAGGCGCGAATCGTGGGTGACGACGATGAAGGCTGTGCCCCGCTCGGCATGGATGCGGCGCAACAGGGTGAACACGTCGTTGGAGGATGCGGTGTCGAGGTTGCCGGTGGGCTCGTCGGCCAGCACCAGCGCCGGCTGCAGCACCAGGGCCCGGGCGATCGCCACGCGCTGCTGCATGCCCCCCGAGAGCTCGGCAGGGCGCTTGGCCATGGCGCCGGCCAGGCCGACCGCATCGAGCAGCTCGCGCGCGCGTTGCAGCACCGCAGCCGGCACACGGCCCTCGGCGGCCAACACGGGCAAGGTCACGTTCTCCAGCGCGTTGAACGCCGGCAGCAGGTGGTGGAACTGGAATACGAAGCCCAGCGTCCGCCTGCGCCGCAGCGTGAGCGCATCGTCGTCGAGGTCTTGCACGGGCTCGCCCTGCAAGCGATAGCTGCCGCTGCTCAGGTGCTCGAGCAGGCCCAAGATGTTCAGCAGCGTGCTCTTGCCCGAACCCGAGGGGCCGACCAGCGCGGTGAACTCGCCGGCCGCCAGGCGCAACGACACACCGTGCAGCACCTCGGCCTCGCTGGGCAGGCCGATGTTGTAGCGCTTGCGCACGTCGTCGAGTTCGAGCAGCCAGGGCATGTTCATGGTGGGCGTCGGCGTCTCAGCGTCCCACGAAACTGCGCATCACCCGCGATACGTGAGTGGAGATGACCCTTTCAGCGGCCACCGCGGAACCGGCTTTGCCGGGCCGCGGGTGGCGCCCCCTTGAGGGGGAGGCGCCGAAGGCGCATCGGGGGTGGGTATTCATATGCGGATGGCCTGTGCCGGGTCCATCCGGGCGGCGCGGCGGGCCGGGGCGATGGCCGCCAGCACGCCGCACCCGGTGGCGATCAGCGCGACCTGCAGGCCGGCGCCCGGCGACAGTGTGATGGCAAACAGCGGCAGGCCGTCCGAGCCGCGCACGAAGTGGGTGAACAGCCAGATCATGGCCACCGCCAGCCCCAGCCCCAGCGCCGAGCCGGCCGCGCCCACCACGGCACCTTGCACCAGGAACAGCCGCAACACCTGCCCGCGGGTGGCGCCCATTGCCCGCAGGATGCCGATTTCGCGGCCCTTTTGCACCACCGACACCACCAGCACGCTGGCAATGCCCAGCACCACCACCACCAGCACCACGGCGCGGATCAGGCCGGTGCTGACCGATTGCGCGTTGAGCGCCGAGACCAGCTGGGCGTTGCTCTCCTGCCAGCTCTCGATCTTGTAGGGAAGCTGGCGGCGCAGATCCTCGGCCAACCCCTGCGCCGCCCAGACGTCCTTGAGGCTCAGGTCCAGCCCGGTGGCCCCGCCCGGCAGCCCCAGCAGGTTCTGCGCGCTGCGCAGCGGCAGGTAGACGCTGCGGCGGTTCAGCTCGCGCGCGCCGAGGTCGACCAGGGCGGTCACGCGCACAGCATCGGACAAGCCAGCGGTCTGCAGCGTGAGGCGATCGCCCACCCGCAGGCCGAGGTCTTGCGCCAGTTCGCGCCCGACAATCGCCTCGCCAGGCTCCAGGCGCGCCTGGCCGGCCACCACCTTGGAACGCAAGCCGATCACGCGGTCGGCCCGGTCCAGGTCGACACCGAGCAGGGACACCGCCTGGCTGGCTTCGCCGCGCAAGGCCAGGCCGCCACCAGAGACCTGCGGCGAGACGGCGGCGACGGCCGCGTTCGCTTCGAGCAGCGGCACCAGCGCCTGCCAGTTGGCCACCGAGCGCAGGCGCTGCGCACGTGGCTGCGCCTGTGTCATGCCGACGGTGCCGGACGGCAGGCTGGCCGGGGGCGCGACCACTTCTTCTGGCGCGCGCACCGTGACATGCGGCTGGGCGCCCAGCGTCTTGGCCAGGGTGCTGCCCTGCAAGCCGGAGACCAGAGCCGAGATGTAGGCGACGACCGCCACGCCAGCGGCCACGCCGACGATGATCAGCAGGGTCTGCATGCGGCCTTCGCGCAGGAAGCGCAGGGCCACGCGCAGCTCAAAGCCGAGCATTCAGCGCCCCATGGCGTTGGTGAGCGCGGAGGCGGCGCTGTCGGCCGTGCCGCCCACCCCGGCCGCCCCCGGCTTCCAGGGCACGACACGCGGACGCACCCGTTGGCCAGCCTGCAACTCGCGCTCGAGCAGCACCTGCATGCCGGGCTCCAGCCCCTGTGTGACCTCGGCCGCATCCAGCGTGCGCAAGCCGAGTTGAAGCTCGCGCGCCCGCGCCCTGCCGCCCTCGGCCACGAGCACGGAAGCCGCACCGCGCAGCGCCGCCAGCGGGATCACCAGGGCGGCGTCACGGCGGCCAGTCTCGACCTCGATCGATACGGTGAGGTCTTCGCGCAGAAAGGCCGGCGGCGCACCCTCCAGCGCGAACTTGACCTCGACCGCGCCGCGCTGCGAATCGACAGCCGGCGCCAGCGACAGCACGCGGGCCGCGAAACGCTGGCCCGGGAAGGCGTCGGCGACGACGCCGGCGCTCTGGCCGACCCTCAACTGCTCCAGAAAGCGCTCGTCGACCAGCGCCACCAGCTGGGTGGGGCCGGCCAGGGCCAGCGACAGCAGTGCACGCCCCGGCTGGACAATCTGGCCCGGCTCGACGGTGCGGGTGAGCACCCGTGCATCGGCCGGCGCGTTGATGCGGGTCTGCGCCAGCCGCGCCTGCGCGGCTTGGGTGGCGGCGCGCGCCAGCTGGAGCTGCGCCTGCGCCTGGGCGACGTCGCTGCCGGTGTCGAGCAGTGCGCCGGCCTGGGCCGAGGAGGCGTCACGCTGCGCGAGGGCGACATCGACCACGCGGCGCGCGTCGTCCAGGCGCGAGGCGCTGACGAAACCCTGGGCCACCAGTTGTTCGGCGCGCACCAGCTCAGCGCGCGCGTTGCGCAGTTGCGCGTCCGCCTGGGCGACCGCAGCGCTGGCGGCTTGCCGGCCGGAGCCGCGCAGGCCGGCAAGCCGGGCGACGGCCTGGCGTTCGCCGGCCAGGGCCTGCCCGAGGGCGGCGCGCAGTTCGTCCTCTTCGAGCTGCACCAGTGTCTGACCGGCCTGCACGGCCTGGCCTTCGCGCACCAGCACACGGCCCACCCGGCCGGTGACGGTGGCGCCGACGTCAACCCGGGACAAGGTCGCCACACGGGCCGAGAACTGAAGGGTGCGCACCAGCGGCGCGCGCTGCACCTGCACGGCCTCGGTGGTGGCGGGGCGCAGCCACATTGCGGCAACGCCAAGCGCCAGGAGCACGAGCACCGCCAGCCCGACGAACCAGGGCCAGCGGCGGCGCCCTTCGGCCGCGGGGGGTTCGGGCGCGGCCGCACTCATGGGCCGGTGCCGCCCTCGGCAAACAACCCGCCGCTGGCCTGCGGCGGTGTCACACCCAGGTGGCGGAAGGCGGCCAGCGTGGCGATGCGCCCGCGCGGCGTGCGTTGCAGGTAGCCCTGTTGAATCAGGTAGGGCTCGATCACGTCCTCGATGGTGCCGGACTCCTCGCCGATGCTGGCGGCGATGTTTTCCAGGCCGACCGGGCCGCCGTCAAAGCGGTGGATGACGGCTTCGAGCAGCTTGCGGTCCATCAGGTCGAAGCCCTTTGGGTCGACATCAAGCATGGCCAGGGCCTTTTGCGCAATGGCCTGGCTGATGCGGCCGTCGGCCTTGACCTCAGCGTAGTCGCGCACGCGCCGCAGCAGGCGGTTGGCGATGCGGGGCGTGCCGCGCGAGCGCCGCGCGATCTCGGACGCGCCGCCAGCATCCAGTGGCGCGCCGAGCAACTGCGCGCTGCGGGTGACGATGAGCGTGAGCTCTTCGGGCGTGTAGAACTCCAGCCGCGCCACGATGCCGAAGCGGTCTCGCAGCGGGTTGGTGAGCATGCCGGCGCGCGTGGTGGCGCCCACCAGGGTGAACGGCTGCAGGTCGAGCTTGATCGAGCGGGCGGCCGGGCCTTCGCCGATCATGATGTCAATCTGGTAGTCCTCCAGCGCGGGGTAGAGGATTTCTTCGACCACCGGCGACAGGCGGTGGATCTCGTCGATGAACAGGACGTCGTTGCGCTCGAGGTTGGTGAGCAGCGCCGCGAGGTCCTTGGGCTTTTCCAGCACCGGGCCCGAGGTCTGGCGCAGGTTCACGCCCAGCTCGTGGGCAATGATGTGCGACAGCGTGGTCTTGCCCAGGCCGGGCGGGCCGAACAGAAGCACATGGTCGAGCGCCTCGCCGCGCTTGGCGGCGGCGCCGATGAAGATCTCGAGCTGCTCGCGGATCTTGGCCTGGCCGACGTACTCGCGCAGCAGCTTGGGCCGCAACGCGCGCTCGACGGCCTCCTCGGCCGGCGAGGCCGGGGCGGCGGACACCACGCGGCGTGGCGGGGGGGCGAAATCGTCGGTCTGGATGCTCATATGGGTCTGGGGCCTGTTGACGCCCTAGCGTGCGCCCGCCACCTCGCCGAGGTACTGGTAGAGCGCATCTCGGTAGGCGACGTCCAAGCGGCCGTAGTAGTCGGGGTTGCCGGGCGCGATGCACGATGCCAGACCGGCGAACAGATGGCCGGTGACGTACTGGCCCGCGCTCACCGGCGTGAACAGGGCCGAGCCGCTGCTGCCGCCCTCGGTGATGCCGGTGCGCCACTGGACGGTGAGGTAGCCGGCGCCGGTGCTGCTGCTCTGGGGCACACAGTTGACGCCGGCGCAATCGGCGTAGCCCACCAGCACACCCTGGCTGATCTTCAGCAGGTCGCCACCGGGGTGGTGCAGGCCGGCCAACGGCACGTCCAGCGGCGGCGCGGCCAGCAGCGAACCCGCGAAATACGCACCCGTGGGCGCTGGGCTGTTGAGCCGCATGAAGGCGCTGTCGCTCGCGGCCGACGCATACAGCAACGTGGCGCCGCCAAAAACTCGGGTGGCACCGGGGTTCAGGGTGCCGCTGTTGCAGGCGGTGGCGCGGTAGAACCAGTAGGTCTCCAGCGTACTGGCGCTGGCCTGGTCGGAAATGCAGTGGTTGGCAGACTGGAACCAGGGCGTGCCGCTGGCCGCCACATCGGCCAACAGAGTGCCGGTGCACAGAAATGCACTGGCGCCGCTGACGAACAGCATGCGCGCTACCGAACGCGAAGGCGCCGACCAGTCGGCCACGCAGGTCGCGTCCACTTGGCAGCCGGACGCCAGCTTGAGCTGCGCCTGGGCCTTCGGTGAAGCCAGGTTGACCCAAAGGTGCGACAGGCTGGGCACCGCCACCGCGACCGCGGCCGGGTCAGCCCCGGCAGGCAGGGCCAGCTCCAGGGTGGCCGCATCGCCGCTGACGGTGGGCAGCCAGAACAGGCTGGCGCCAGCCGGGCGCGGGCCGGTGCCCGCCTGGGACGCCAGCGATGCGAGGATCTGCGAGCCGGTCAGCGTGACCACTTCGCCACCCGAAGGGGCGTAGACGCGAACCAGTGCGTCAGCCGGCAGCCGCTCGACTGACAGCGCCAGCCGCACCGCCGCCGCACCGTCGGCGCCAAAGCTGACGGTCGCAGCCGCGCCGCCGCCGGGCAGCGCCACCCACCGCAGCAAGCCCAGGGTGGCGGCCGACGTCGCAGCGGCATCGACCGCCCGGTTCAGGCCAATCTGACGCGGCGTGTTCAGCGCGCCCTGGAAAGACTGCGCGACGGCCACACCGGCCAGCGCGTCGGCCGACAGCGCACCCAGGCGAACCAGCGGCCCCGCGACCCGGGCGGCATCCGAGCTGGCGCCCGACTTGGCCAACGCGCGGGGGGTGCCTTGCTCATAGGGCTCAATACGCGGTGTGCTGATGGGCGTGACCCCGGCGCCGGTGAAGGGCGCCGCCGCGGTCTCGCCGCCGCCCCCACCGCCACCACAAGCGGCCAGCACCAGCGCCAGGCAGGCGGCTGTGACGGCTGGAACAATCGTCTTCATCGATTTCCCTTTGGATCAAGTGGCGCCGATTGTGTCTCGGCACCACTGCCGCGCAGGTCGGAGGCGGACGCCATCACCGCGCCAAGGCCTTGAGCGCGGTCTTGATGCCATCACTGACCGACAGGCCTCGGGGCAGCGCCTTCAGGGCCGCGCCGGCCTCCTTGTCGCTGTAGCCCAGCGCCAGCAACGCGGCAAGGATGTCGGCCTGCTCATCGGGGATCGCGCCGACGGCGGCCGGGCCCAGATCGGCGCCGATCTTGCCCTTGAGCTCCAGCAGCAGGCGTTCGGCGGTCTTCTTGCCGATGCCGGGCACCTTGGTCAGGCGGGCGCTGTCCTGTGCGGTGACGGCTTGGGCGATGTCGGCCACGCTCATGCCCGAGAGCACCGACAGCGCGATGCGCGGGCCCACGCCCGAGATGCGGATCAACTGCCGGAAGGCCTCGCGCTCGCTGGCCGAGCCAAAGCCATACAGGATCTGCGCGTCCTCGCGCACCACGAAGTGCGTGAGCAGCGAGACCTTCTCGCCCACCGCGGGCAGGTTGTAGAAGGTGCTCATGGGAACATCGACCTCATAGCCGACGCCGTGACAATCGAGCAGCACCTGGGGTGCCTTCTTGTCCGCCAACGTTCCCGTCAATTTGCCTATCATGCGTGTCCCCTTCGTGGAATTATCAGCTTGATCCTCCGACACGCCTTCTCGCCCGCGAGTAACTCACGCCTGGCCCACCTGTGCGGCCCCACCGACGAACACCTGCGCACGATCGAGCTGGCGCTCCAGGTGAAGATCTCGCACCGCGGCGAGCATTTCCGCGTCGACGGCCCCAAGGCCGCGGCCACGCGGGCGATGCAGGTGCTGCAGGCCCTGTACGAGATGGCGGCGCGCCCGATCGCCGCCGAAAAGGTGCAGCTGATGGTGGCCAGCGACGCCTCGCAGGACGAGGCGGACGACGGTTCGCTGGTGCTGCACACGCGGCGCACCGACCTGAAGGCGCGCACACCCAACCAGAGCGTGTACCTGGAAAACATCGCCCAGCACGACATCACCTTCGGCATCGGGCCGGCGGGCACCGGCAAGACCTACCTGGCCGTGGCCTGCGCGGTTGATGCGCTCGAGCGCGCCAGCGTGCAGCGCATCGTGCTCACGCGCCCGGCGGTCGAGGCCGGCGAGAAGCTGGGCTTTCTGCCCGGCGATCTGGCGCAGAAGGTCGACCCGTACCTGCGCCCGCTGTACGACGCGCTGCACGACCTGATGGGGTTTGATCGCGTCACCAAGGCCTTCGAGCGCAGCGCGCTGGAAATAGCACCCCTGGCCTTCATGCGCGGGCGCACGCTGAACAACGCCTTCATCATCCTCGACGAGGCGCAGAACACCACGCCTGAGCAGATGAAGATGTTCCTCACCCGCATCGGCTTCGGCAGCAAATGCGTGGTGACCGGCGACGTCAGCCAGATCGACCTGCCGCGCGGCCAGCCCTCCGGCCTGATCGAGGCCGAACACATCCTCAAGCGCGTCAAGGGCATCGCCCACACCCGCTTCACCAGCGCCGACGTGGTGCGCCACCCCTTGGTGGCGCGCATCGTCGACGCGTACGAAGCCGCCCAAAAGACCGGGGACAAGCGATGAGCGGCCTGCCGCCGCTCGAGCTGTCCCTTCAATTCGGCGACTTCCCCGGCGCCAGCGCGCACCGGGGCCTGCTTACCCGAACCCGTGTGCGCCGCTGGATCGGCCACGCCCTTGAGCGGCCCGCCGAAGTGGCGGTGCGCATCGTGGGCGAGGACGAAGGGCGAACGCTGAACCATCAATACCGCGGCAAGGCCTACGCGACCAATGTCCTGACCTTCGACTACGCCCGTGAGCCGGTGGCGATGTGCGATCTGGTGCTGTGCGCACCGGTGGTCGAGCGCGAAGCTGCCGAGCAGGGCAAGACCCTGGAGGCGCATTACGCGCACCTGCTAGTGCACGGCGCGCTGCATGCCCAGGGCTGGGACCATGAAACCAACGAGCGCGACGCGCTGAAGATGGAAGCGCTGGAGGTGCTGCTGATGGAATCGCTGGGCTACCCCAACCCGTACTGACCCGCCGCCCGCGACACTCAGTGCCGATGACCGTGGTGCGCATCCGGCACGTGGGGATGCGCATGATGCAGCGGATCATGCCGGTGCGGGTGGCTGTGCGCCCCGGTGGGCATGGGATCGTGCGTGTGCTGGTGGTGCCCGTCGTCGTGACGGTGGGCGTGCTCATGCTCGAGCGGCTCATGCGAATGCGCGTGGGCATGTGACTCCGCCAGGTGCAGCACCACACCGGCCAGCATCAGCACGCTGCCCAGCGCCATCAGCACGCTGGCGGAGCGATCACCCAAGGCGATCGCGAGGGCGGCCCCGATGAAAGGCGCGAAAGCGAAAACTGAACCGGTACGCGCCGCGCCGAACGCCCGTTGCGCCAGCAGATAAAAGCGCAGACTCAGCCCGTAGCCCGAGGCCCCGATGGCGAACAAGGCCAGCGCGGCGGCGGCCGATGGCAAGGGTTCGCCAAAGACAACCGCCAGCATCGACGTCGCGCTCGCCCCCAGCAGAGCCTTGAGCATGACCACCTGCCCCGGATCGCGCTCGGCCAGCGCCCGCGACAGGGTGTTGTCCACGCCCCAGGCGGCGGTGGCGACCAGCACGGCCAGCAAGCCCCACAGCTGCGCGCCGCCGGTGCGGCCCTGGTCGAGCACCAGCACCATGCCGCCGGCCAGCAGCAGGGCCATTGCGGTCCAGACCCGGCCGTCCATGGTTTCGCGGTACAGCCGCCAGGCCAGGACCGCAGTGAACAAGGCTTCCAGCGTCAGCATCAACGATGCGCTGGTGCCGCTGGTGTTCTGCAAGCCCCAGGCCAGCGCCACCGGTCCGACCACCGCGCCGCAGCCCGCCATCGCCAGCAGCCGGGGCAGGTCGGCGCGTTGCAATCGGGCCTCCCGGCCGGTGGGCTGGCGTGACATCAAGCCGACGGCGGCGGCGCCGGCGTAGAGCAACGCCGCCGTGCTGAAGGCCCCGAGCCCCGCGCCGAACTGTTGCACCAGCGGCGTGCTGACGCCAAACAGCGCGGCGGCCACCAAGGCGAGCAGGCCACCTCGGACGGCGGGCAAGGCTTGGGCGGACAAGGCAGCCTGCCTCGCCCCCATCACAGCGTCACCTTCTCGTCGCCGGCGTGCGCCTCGACATTGCTGGGCAGCAGCTGGATGGAGGCGCGCAGGCCCGGCACCGCGCTCATGAGGGCCTGCTCGACCGAGGTGCGCAGCGCTGCGGCGCGGCCCAGTGTCCAACTGGCGGGCATGTGCATGTGCAGGTCGACGAAGCGGCGCTGGCCGGCCTGGCGGGTGGTGACATGGTCGAAGCGGATGGTGGGGTGCGCGAACTCAGCCAGCGTGCGCTGGATGTCGGCCTGCACCTGCGGCTCCAGGGCTTCATCCATCAGCCCCTGCGACGAGCGGCGCACCAGCGACAGGCCCTCACGCAAGATGTTGAGCGCCACGCCGATGGCCACCACCGCGTCGAGCCAGAGCCAGCCGGTCAGGCCCACCAGGCCAATACCCACGACCACGCCGACAGAGGTCCAGACGTCGGTGATCAGGTGCTTGGAATCGGCGTCCAGCGCGATCGAGCGGTGCTCGCGCGCGGCGTGGTGCATCACCCAGGCCAGCAGGCCGTTGAACACCGAGCTCACGATGGACAGGCCCAGGCCCCAACCCAGGCGCTCCAGCGGCTGCGGATCGAACAGGCGGTGACTGGCGGCCCAGATGATGCCCAGCGCCGCGCCGATGATCAGGATGCCCTCGAAGCCCGAGGAAAAGTACTCGGCCTTGTGATGTCCGTAGGGGTGCGCTTCGTCGGGCGGCTGCTCGGCGACCGTCACCATGACCAGGGCGAAGACCGCGCTGGCGAGATTGACGAACGACTCCATCGCGTCGGACAACAGACCTACCGACCCGGTGAGCTGCCAGGCCAGGGTCTTGAGGACGATCGTCAGCGCCGCGACCGCGACCGAGGCGATCAGCAGTCGGCGCGGGGTGAGACGGCGCAGCAAGTGGGCGGGCATGGCGTCGATTGTGGCCTGTCCGACAGGCCCCGGCCGGGCACAATCAGCCGATGAACGTGTGGATGCGTCGGCGGGCCGGTTGGCTGCTGTGGTGGTGCGCCGCCACGGTGGCCGGGGGCTGGCTGTTGGCGCGCCTCGAACTGGCGCAACTGCAATCGGCCTTTGATACCGACGCACGCATCGTCCACCGCCTGCTCAGCCAACGCATGGTGCAGCACGATGCCGTGCTGGAGACCTTGGCCCTGCTGCAACCAGCCGGCGGCGCAGGCGCCGCCGAGCAGCGGCTGCCGTCGCTGTATCCGCAGATCCTGTCGGTGCAGCGGCGCGGCCCGGGCGAGGCCTGGCCCGATGCCGGCCTAGCCGCGGCCGAGGCCGCATCGCGTCAGCAGCGACGGGCCGCGCTGGGGCCGGCTGATCTGGCCCAGGGGCGCTACTGGCTGGTGCTGGCGGGCGAGCCGGCGAGCTTCGCGCTGCAACTGTCGTTGCGCGACGCGACACCGTCGGCCGAATGGCCGGCCACGGCCACCGCGATCACCATGACACTGTCGCACGCCGGCCAGCGCTTCGCGCTGCAGCCGGGTGGCCAGGCGGCGGGCCGCTGGACCTTCCGTGCGGTGAAAGTGCTGGCCTCGGACAGCCAGCCTTTGAGCTTGGCGGCCAGCCGTACCGTGGCCTGGACCGAGCTGCCCTGGTGGCCTATGGCGGCCTGGGGTGCGGCAGTGGCCGCCGTGCTGGCCGCCGCGAGAGCCCTGCTGCGCCAGCGCGAGCAGCGCCGCCGCGCCGAGGAGCTGCTGCGCCTGGGACAGGTCGGCCGGCTCAATGCCCTGGGCGAGCTGGCCGCCGGCCTGGCCCACGAGCTCAATCAACCGCTGACGGCGGTGCTGGCCAGCACGCAGGCCGCCGGCCGGCTGCTGGCCGAGGACCCGCCCGAGCTGGAGACCGCCCGAACCGCCATGACCCAGGCGGCGCAGCAGGCTCGGCGCGCGGCCGAGGTGGTGGGCCGCCTGCGCCGCGCCGTCGAACGGCCGGACACATCGCGCCGCGAGCCGATCAGCCTGGAGGCCCGCGCCCGCGAGGCCCTGCACCTGCTCGAACCCGAGTTGCGCCGGCGCGCCATCGAGGCCCAGGTGCAGCCGGGTGCGGCGCCGGTGACCGTGCTGGCCGAGCCAGTGGCGCTGGAGCAGATCGTTCACAACCTGCTGATGAACGCGCTGCACGCGCTCGAACAGGTGCCGCAGGGCCAGCGCCATCTGGTGTTGGCCACCGGCGTCGAAGGAGGCCGGGGCACGCTCAGCGTCACCGACACCGGGCCGGGCATCGCGCCGCAAGCGCTCGATCGCCTGTTCGAGCCCTTCTTCAGCACCCGCGAGGGCGGGCTCGGCCTGGGCCTGAGCCTGTGCGAGACGCTGGCGGGCGAACTGGGCGGCGCGCTGACCGCCGCCAACCATCCGCCGCGCGGCGCGAGGTTTGTCCTTTCGCTGCCGCTGGCGCATGCCGGCGCAGCGGCCGAGCCCGCCATGGCGGCCACACCATGACGGCGCCCTTTTCGCAGCTGTCGCCCCTGGTCCAGCTGATCGACGACGACGAGGCGGTGCGCACGAGCCTGGCGCTGCTGATCGGCACCGTCGGCCTGCGGGTGCAGACCTGGGCCGAGCCGCAGGGCTTTCTGGCGGGGTTCGACCGCGACAGCATCGGCGCCATCGTGCTGGATGTGCGCATGCCTGGCCTGGGCGGTCTGCAGGTGCTGGGCGAGCTGGTTCGCCGCGGCGTGGACCACCCGGTGATCATGCTCACCGGCCACGGCACGGTCGAGATGTGCCGCCGCGCCTTCAAGGCCGGCGCGGCCGAGTTCCTGGAAAAGCCGGTGAACGACGAGGCCCTGCTGGAGGCTTTGCATGCCGCGGTGCGCCAGCATGTGCGTTCGCGCGAGCGCCACCGGGCCGGCCAGGCCGCCCGCGAGCGCTATGCGCAACTGTCCGAACGCGAGCGCGAGGTGCTGGGCCTGATCGCGCGGGGCCTGACCAACAAGGAGATCGGCCGGGCACTGGGCCTGTCGCCGCGCACGGTCGAGACCCACCGGGCCCATGTGTTCGCCAAGCTGGAGACCGAATCCCTGGCGCAGCTGATCCGCCAGTACGCGGAGCTGGCCGAGGGGCAGGACGGCGGAAGCACCGCGTAGAACTACGCAGTGCCGGGCGTAGCCGCTCGGATGGCGGGCACGGCGCCCCTTTCCTACAGTGTGTTCACGGCCGACGTGGCCGCAACCCACCCGGGAAAATTCATGAAAAAACTCGCCGCCGTCCTGGCCCTGACCACCCTGGCCTGCGCCGCCCAGGCCCAGGCCGTTCGCACCGAACGCAATATGTCGCTGGAGCTGGCCAACCAGCTGGCCGGCGCCGCGGTCGCCGCCTGCGCCGCCGGCGGCCACACCGTCACCGCCACCGTGGTTGACCGCGCGGGCACCGTCCGGGCCGTGCACCGCGCCGACAACGCCGGCCCGCACACGCTGGAAGCCAGCCGCCTGAAGGCCTACACCTCGGCCTCGGCCAAGAACAACACCTTGGCGATCATGGAAATCGCGCAGAAGAACCCCGCCGCCGCCAACCTCGGTTCGATTCCCGGCTACCTGCTGCTGGGCGGCGGTGTCCCGGTGCGGGTGGCCAACGACGTGATCGGCGCGGTAGGCATCGGCGGCGCCCCGGCCGGCCAGATCGACGAGCAGTGCGCGCTGGCCGCAATCGACAAGGTCAAGGACCAGCTGAAGTAAGCCCTGGAGCGACATCATGGAAAAGCCTCGCGCCTTGAACGCACTGCACACCCTGCTGCTGGCTGCCGTGGTCGGGCCGATCTTCGCCCTGGCCTGCGCACCCGCAGCCGCCCAGGTGGCACCCAGCGCCGCCGAGGCGGCCGCCTACCGGGGCTTGCACGGCACCGCCCAGCGCGGCGATGCGGCCCAGATCCGCCAGCTGGCCGCCGCCGACAAGTCGGGCCTGAACGCCCGCGACGCCAACGGCCGCACGCCCTTGCACGTGGCCACCTTCGCGCGCAAGCCGGAGGCGATTCGCGCGCTGGCCCAGGCCGGCGCCGGCCTGGACTTGCTGGACAATGACCGCTACGACGCCGTCACCATCGCCGCCGTGGCCGATGACGAGGACAGCCTGCGCACTCTGCTGGGCCTGGGCGCCAGCGCCAAGCTGGTCACCAGCCGCTATGACGGCACGGCACTGATCGCCGCCGCCCACCTCGGGCACGACGGCGTGGTGCGCCAGCTCGTCGCGGCCGGCGCGCCGCTGGACCATGTGAACAACCTGCACTGGACGGCGGCGATCGAGGCGGTGGTGCTGGGCGATGGCGGCCCGCGCCACCAGGCCACGCTGCGCGCCCTGATCGGCGCCGGCGCCAGCCTGAAACTGGCCGACCGGCATGGCCGCACACCGCTGCAGTTGGCGCGCGAGCGCGGCTTTGCGGTGATGGTGCAGATGCTGGAGTCGGCCGGGGCGCGGTAGTCCAGGCCGAGCTTCGAGGCCGGCGGGGACCACGCGAGGCCCCGCCTCTGGATCCCCGCCTTCGCGGGGATGACGACTACTTGAATCTATTCCGGACACCAGTGCGCCGGCGCGGGGATGACGCATATTCCGTCATTCCCGCGCCGGCGGGAATCCAGTGTCAGGCCAAGGTCACGCGGGCGAACTTGCGTTTGCCCACCTGCACCACGTAGGTGCCCGCGCCGAGTTTGAGGCCCTTGTCGCTCACCACCGCGGAGTCGATGCGGACACCGCCGCCGTCGATCAGGCGGTTGGCCTCGGAGCTGGAAGGCGCCAGGCCGGCCTGCTTGAGCAAGGCGCCAATGCCCAGCGGTGCGCCGGACAACGCCAGCTCGGGGATCTCGTCGGGCACGCCACCCTTGCTGCGGTTGACGAAATCCTGCTCGGCGTCGTCGGCCGCCTGGGCGCTGTGAAAGCGCGCGGTGATTTCCTTGCCCAGCAACACCTTGGCGTCGCGCGGGTTGCGCCCGCCCTCGATCTGCGCGCGCAGATCGGCGACCTCGGCCTCGGAGCGAAAGCTCAGCAGGGTGTACCAGCGCCACATCTGGACGTCGGAGATCGACATCACCTTGGCGAACATGGTGTTGGCCGGCTCGCTGATGGCCACGTAGTTGTTCTTGCTCTTGGACATCTTCTCGACGCCGTCAAGCCCTTCGAGCAGCGGCATGGTCAGCACGCACTGCGGCTCTTGCCCCCACTCCTGCTGGAGATGACGCCCCATCAGCAGGTTGAACTTCTGGTCGGTGCCACCGAGCTCCAGGTCGCTCTTGAGCGCCACCGAGTCGTAGCCTTGCATCAGCGGGTAGAGGAATTCATGCACCGCGATCGGGCGGCCCTCGGCGAAACGCTTGTGGAAGTCGTCGCGTTCCATCATGCGTGCCACCGTATAGCGCGACGCCAGCTGGATCATGCCGCGCGCGCCAAGGGGGTCGCACCACTCGCTGTTGTAGCGGATCTCGGTGCGCTCAGGATCGAGCACCAGGCGGGCCTGGCGGTAGTAGGTCTGCGCATTGGCCTTGATCTGCTCGGCCGTCAGCGGCGGGCGCGTGGAGTTGCGGCCGGAAGGGTCGCCGATCATCGAGGTGAAATCGCCGATCAGAAAAGTGACGTGATGGCCCAGGTCTTGCAACTGACGCATCTTGTTGAGGACCACCGTATGACCCACATGGATATCCGGGGCCGTGGGATCCAGCCCCAGCTTGATGCGCAGCGGCTCCCCCGTCGCTTCGCTGCGGGCCAGCTTTGTCAGCCAGTCCGCCTGGGGCAGCAATTCCTCGCAGCCGCGCAGTGTCACCGCCATAGCCGCCCGCACCTTGTCGGTGATCGGGAATTTTTTTGTTACGACCGCTTGATTCATAAGGAAATTCCGGGGTTGCTCTACGGCAAGCCTGGCTATACTCTCGCGAGCTTCAGGAATGGGCTGATTCTAGTTCCGGCATCTAAGGTGCCCCGACATCACCCCCCCCAAGCATGACAGCGCAGCGATCGGCTGCACGGGCCGCCAAGCCCGACATGAACACCGATGCAAGGACCCGAATTGAGTGACCGACTTGCAGGAACTGCCCAGCAGTTCCTGGCGCGTTTAGGCCATGCCCTCGAGCAGCACCCGCGCCACATCACCGCCGCCATCGCCGCTCTGTTGTTGTTCGGCGGCGGCGGCGCTTTCGCCGTGGCCTCCTTCGGTCCGGACGCGGCCGAATTGCCCGTGCGCCAGGTTGTCGAATCCGTCGACCCGCTGCCGATGCCGGCCCTGGTGGCCGCCACGGACATCCAGGCCCTGCGCCTGTACCGCTCGGACACGGTGCGTGCCAGCGACACGATCGATTCGCTGTTCGCGCGCCTGGGCCTGAGCGATGTCGCCGCAGCCGCTTTCCTGCGCCGCGATTCGCTGTTTCGCGGCCAGATCCTGGGCCGCACCGGCCGGCTGCTGACCGCGGAAGCCAACGACCAGCAAGGTCTGGAAAAGCTCACCGCCCGCTGGACCCCCGACAGCGATGGCAGTTTCCGGCGCCTGGTCGTCGAGCGCGCCGCCAACGGTGGCTTCACCAGCCGTGTCGAAACCGGCGCGCTGCTGGCGTCCAGCCGACTGGGCAGCGGCGTCATTCGCAGTTCCCTGTTCGCGGCCATGGACGATGCCCGCATCCCCGACGAAATTGCCATGAAGGTGGCCGACATCCTGGGTCACCGCATCGACTTTCACCGGGAGCTGCGCAAGGGCGACCGCTTCAACATCGTCTACGAAACCCTGGTGGCCGACGGCGAACCCATGCGCGCCGGCCGTGTGCTTTCGGTCGAGTTCGTGAACAACGGCAAGACCCACAGCGCCATGTGGTTTCAGGAGCCAGGCAAGAAGGGCGGCTATTACGGCCTGGACGGCACCAGCCTGCAGAGCGCCTTCCTGGCCTCGCCGATGGAGTTCTCGCGCGTGACCAGCGGCTTTGCCATGCGCTTTCACCCGATCCTCAAACAACAGCGCGCTCACCTGGGCGTGGACTACGGCGCGCCATCAGGCACGCCGGTGCGGGTCGTCGGGGATGGCGTGGTCGATTTCGCCGGTTGGCGAAACGGCTACGGCAATGTGATCTCGGTTCGCCACAACGGCAGCGACTCCACCTTGTACGCTCACCTCAGCCGGGTCGATGTGCGCAAGGGCCAGGCTGTCACGCAGGGCCAGCGCATCGGTGCCGTCGGCGCCACGGGCTGGGCCACCGGCCCGCACCTTCACTTCGAGTTCCGCGTCAACGGCAACCACCAGAACCCGATCCAGGTGGCCCGCCGCGGCGAGGGCGTCAAGCTCACCGCCGAGCAGCGACCGATCTTCGACCGCGTCGCCCAGGCCACCCGCCTGAAGCTGGCCGCCGCCGCCAGCGTGGGCGTGGCCAACATCGAATAAGACGCCGCAAGCAGTCACCCGCGCGGCGCCGCCCCTGTCTCCCCCTCTGTTGGCACCCGAGCTGTTCATCGGCCTCATGTCCGGCACCTCGCTGGACGGGGTCGACGGCGTGCTGGCCGATTTCTCCGCCGGCCCGCCCCGGGTGCTGGCGCATGCCAGCATTGACATGCCGCTGGCCTTGCGCGCTGAACTTCTCGCCCTCAATGCATCCGGCCCCGATGAGCTTCATCGCGCCGCGTTGGCCGCCAATGCCCTGATGCGCCTGTATGCCCAGGCCGTGCACAGCTTGCTGGCCCAGTCCGGTGTGGCGGCGCAGGCGGTCAAGGCCCTGGGCGCGCACGGACAGACCGTGCGTCATCGCCCCCAGCAGTTCGACGGCACTGGCTACACCCTGCAGCTGTGCCAGCCGGCGCTGCTGGCCGAACTCACTGGCATCACCGTGGCCGCGGATTTCCGCAGCCGCGACGTGGCGGCTGGCGGCCAGGGCGCGCCGCTGGCGCCCTTGTTCCATCGGGCCTGGCTGGGCGCCGGGCCGCGCACGGTCGGTGTGCTGAACATCGGCGGCATCTCGAACCTGTCGCTGCTGCGACCCGATGGCGCCCTGCTGGGGTTCGACTGCGGCCCTGGCAACGCCCTGCTTGACGGCTGGTGCCTGCACCACCAGGGACGCAGCTACGACGACCGCGGCGCCTGGGCGGCATCGGGCCAGGTGCGCGAGGACCTGCTTGCCAAGCTGCTGTCCGACCCCTATTTCTCCCTGCCACCCCCAAAAAGTACCGGCCGCGACCTGTTCCACATGGATTGGTTGGCCCGCCAGTTGCCGGCCGGCGCGTCACCGGTGGATGTACAGACCACCCTGACCGAGCTGACCGCGCGCAGTTGCGGCCACGAGGTGCTGCGGCATGAGCCAACCCTGCGCGAGCTGGTCGTGTGTGGTGGCGGCGCTTTCAACGAGCACCTGATGCGGCGCCTGGCCGCCCTGCTGCCCGGCGCCCAGGTGCGCTCGAGCGCCGAGTGTGGTCTGCCGCCCCTGCAGGTGGAGGCCGCCGCCTTCGCCTGGCTGGCCAGCAAAACCCTGGCCGGTGAAAAACTGTCCCTTGAAAGCACGACGGGCGCCCGAGGCGCCCGTGTGTTGGGGTGTATCTACCCGGCCTGAGGCCGGTTCGCGTCAGGCCGAGAAGCTCGAGCCGCAACCGCAGGTGCTGGTGGCGTTCGGGTTCTTGATCACGAACTGCGCGCCCTGCAGGTCTTCCTTGTAGTCGATCTCGGCGCCCATCAGGTACTGGTAGCTCATCGCGTCGATCAGCAGCGACACGCCGTGCTTGGTCATCACGGTGTCATCTTCGTTGGTGATCTCGTCGAAGGTGAAGCCATACTGGAAGCCCGAGCAGCCGCCACCCTGCACGAACACGCGCAGCTTGAGCTCGGGGTTGCCTTCCTCGGCAATGAGATCGGCCACCTTGGCGGCGGCGCTGTCGGAGAACAACAGCGCTGCGGGCATTTCGGTGGTGGTGGTTTGTTCGGCGACTGCGCTCATGAAAGATCCTTCAATACCAATGTGCCATGGTAGGGCATTGTGGCCCCACAGCCGCTATCGGCGTTGCTTGCCGGCAATTTGAGAAGGGCTTTTGCTGGCCCACCGGCAATACGCACCACGCAAAAGGGCCGCACGAGGCGGCCCTTTTGGGCTGAGAGCCGCGCAAATTAGCGCTTGCTGAACTGCTTGCGGCGGCGAGCGGAGTGCAGGCCGACCTTCTTGCGCTCGACTTCGCGGGCATCGCGGGTGACGAAACCGGCGGCCGACAGTGCGGGCTTGAGGGTTGCGTCGTAGTCGATCAGGGCGCGGGTGACGCCGTGGCGGGTGGCGCCGGCCTGGCCGGATTCACCGCCGCCGTGGACGTTGACCTGGATGTCGAAGGTTTCGACATGGTTGGTCAGCACCAGGGGCTGCTTGACGATCATGATCGAGGTCTGGCGGCCGAAGAACTCTTGGATCTCCTTGCCGTTGACCGTGATCTTGCCGGTTCCCTTTTTCAGGAAGACACGGGCCACGCTGCTTTTGCGGCGGCCGGTGCCGTTGTTCCAATCACCAATCATTTCTGCTCCTTGACCAGGTTCAGCGGCTTGGGCTGCTGTGCGGTGTGCGGGTGCTCGCCGCCGGCGTACACCTTGAGCTTCTTGATCATGGCGTAACCCAGGGGGCCCTTGGGCAGCATGCCCTTGACAGCTTTTTCCAGCGCGCGGCCGGGGTGCTTGGCCTGCATGTCGCGGAAGTTGGTTTCATGGATGCCACCGGGGAAGCCGGAATGGCTGTAGTACTTCTTGTTGAGATCTTTCGTGCCGGTGACACGGATCTTGTCGGCGTTGACGACGACGATGAAGTCGCCGGTATCGACGTGAGGCGTATAAATGGCCTTGTGCTTGCCGCGCAATCGGAGGGCTGCTTCGCTGGCAACCCGACCGAGCACCAAATCGGTGGCGTCAATCACAAACCACTCGTGCTCCACGTCAGCGGGTTTCGCGCTGAACGTTTTCATGAGACTCTTTCGAGATAATGGTTTGCCCAACCCAAGAGTGGCTTGGGGCCACCACAAGGTTGGATTTCTGTTCGGGCCCTTTTCCGCGGTCGGTGTCCCTCTGCTGGGGACCTCTTAGGCGGGGTGTTTCATCTGCCGCGGGACCACAAGGCGCTGCAGAACCGCGGATTATACGAAGAAGTCGGGGCCCTCCCCGATTTTGGCGAACACACCGGGTTTACCATCGGTCCATGTTCAGTTACCGACACGCCTTCCATGCGGGCAACCACGCCGACGTGCTCAAGCACCTGGTGTTGATCGCCATCCTGCGCCATATGACGCAGAAACCGGCGCCCTTGCTGGTGGTGGACACCCACGCGGGGGCGGGGCTGTATCGGCTGGACGGCGATTACGCCGACACCTCCGGCGAGGCCCGTGACGGCATCCTGAAGCTGGCCGCGAACCCGCCCGAGAACATGGCACCGGCCCTGGCGGACTACCTCGAGAATATCCGCAGCTTCAACCGCGATGGCACGATCCGGCTGTACCCCGGCTCGCCCTTCGTGACGCAGGCGCTGCTGCGCGACGAGGCGCGCGACAAGCTCAAGCTGTTCGAGATGCACCCCACCGACAGCCAGGCCCTGGTGGCCCACGTGGCGCAGCTTGAAGCCGGCCGGCAAGTGACCGTAACCCGCGCCGACGGCTTCGAGTCGCTCAAGGCGCTGCTGCCCCCGCCCTCGCGCCGGGCCCTGGTGCTGATCGACCCCAGCTACGAAATCAAGAGCGACTACGCCAAGGTGGCCGCCTGCCTGCAGGACAGCCTCAAGCGCTTTGCCACCGGCACCTACCTGGTCTGGTATCCGATCATCCCGCGCCATGAGGCGCACGATCTGCCGCGCCGGCTCAAGACGCAAGCCAATCAGGCCGGCAAGCCCTGGCTGCATGCGACCTTGGCCGTCGGCCAGCGTGACGAACCCCATGAACCCGGCGAGCCGGCTCGCCGGCCCGGGCTGACGGCCAGCGGCATGTTCGTGGTCAATCCGCCCCATACGCTCAAGCCAACCCTGGCCGCGGCGCTGTCACAGCTGCTGGAAGTACTGGGGCGCGGCCGTGGGAAGGCACAGTCGCTCGAATCGGGCGGCTAAGGGGCGCGCGGCCCCGGGCAAAGTGTCAGTCCTACCGTTGGGGGGTTTGACGGCGCTTGCGGCCGCCGCGAGCATGAGGCGATGCCTGCCCTAGCCCCTTGCTCGAACTCCTGCACAGACAGCCTGCGCGAAACCGCGCTGCTCGACTTCTCCCACCCGCGCCTTCAGCTTTGCGCCCGCCGCCTCGCCGGGCCTGGGCTCACCGCACGCGACCGGGTGCTGGCGATCCACAGCTTCGTGCGCCTGATTCCCTTCAGCATGGGTGCGCAGCCCGCCACACCGGCTCCCGCCAGCGAGGTGCTGCGATGTGAACGTGGCGACGCGCATTCCAAAGGCGTGCTGTTTGTCGCCCTGTGCCGGGCCGCCGGCGTGCCAGCGCGGCTGCGAATCCTTCGCCTGCGATCAGACCCTCTGCGCGCGCTGCGAGGTGGGCACGACGGCGCCGTGATGCATCCGGTAGGCCAGGTTTGGTTGGAGGGCCGCTGGCTGTCGACAGACGCCTACCTGCTTGACCCGCTCCTGTTCGCGCAGGCCCGTCGCCGACAGACCCAGGACCGGCTCGATGGCTGGGGGCCTCGGCCCGACGCACCGGCGATCTGGGACGGCCATGACGACTGCCTGCAGCTGTTCTCGCCGGCCAACGTGCTGCACGATCCTTCTAGCGTCCACGACCCCGCACCGATCGCGCCGCGCACCGGCGGCCCGGCCCAGGTTTCGCTGCTGGCGCGCGTGCGCGCGCTGCTGCACACCCGTGCGCACCTCGACCGGCAATTGAGGCACCTGCGCGAGGCGCCGCCGCCCGCCGGCCGCCGCGGAAGCCCTGGCTGACGGTTCAGGTTCACCGGCCATCAATGACGTCGGCTGTCGCAGCGCCAGGCTCCAGCGTGATCGGTCCGGCCGGTTCAACCGGCGGCGGCTCCAGCGCGTGGGGCGCCAAGGGCCGGATTTGCACGCGTTTCGTGCCACGTCCGAGCAGGCCCAGCGCCTGCGCGGCGGCGTGGCTGAGGTCGATCACGCGCCGGCCTATGAAGGGGCCGCGATCGTTGATGCGCACCCGTACCGTGCGACCGTTGACCAGGCTGCGCACTTCCACCACCGTGCCGAAGGGCAGGGTCGGATGGGCTGCCGTGAAGTCGTGCATGTCAAAACGCTCGCCACTGGCGGTGCGCCGGCCATGGAACGCGGCGCCGTACCACGATGCCGTTCCCTCACGAAGCCAGGAGGCGGCCACTGGCCGGTGCGCCGCCTCGGCCGCCTCGGCCGCCCGGGTCGCGGATGCCAGCGCCAGCGCCAGCACCACGACGGCGGCCCAGCGTGTCATCCGGCCAGCCGCTGGCAGATGGCCAGCGTCGCCTGGGACTGGTTCATCGTGTAGAAATGCAGGCCGGGGGCACCTGCCCGCTCGAGCTGGTGGCACAGATTGGCCACCACGTCCAAGCCAAAGGCGCGGATCGACGCCGTGTCGTCGCCAAAGCTTTGCAGCCGCAGGCGGATCCAGCGCGGGATCTCGGCGCCGCAGGCATCCGAAAAGCGCATCAGCTGGGTGGAGCTGGTGATCGGCATGATGCCCGGCACCACCGGCACCTTCACGCCCAGCGCGCTCAGCTCTTCCATGTAGCGGGCGTAGGCATCGGCATTGAAGAAGTACTGGGTGATGCCCGAATCGGCCCCCGCCTCGACCTTGGCCACGAAGGCCTCGAGGTCGGTGCGCGGTGAGCGCGCCTGCGGGTGTGTCTCTGGGTAGGCCGCCACTTCCAGGTGGAACTGCCGCCCGGTCTCGGCGCGGATGAAGGCCACCAGGTCGCTGGCATAGCGGAACTCGCCGCTCGCGCCGTAGCCGCTGGGCAGATCGCCGCGCAAGGCCACGATGCGCTCGACGCCAGCGGCCCGATAGGCCGCCAGACGCTCACGCAATGATTCGCGCGTCTGCCCGATGCACGACAGGTGCGGTGCGGCGGGCAGGCCCTCTCCCATGATCTGCGTCACGGTCTGCAGGGTGCCGTCTTGCGTGGAGCCGCCGGCGCCGAAGGTGACCGAGCAGAACTCGGGCTGGATGGCATACAGCTGCTGGCGCGCCACCCGCAGCTTGGCCGCCCCCTCGGGGGTCTTGGGGGGGAAAAACTCGAGGCTGATGGGAAGCATGTTCGCTTTCACCTTTTCAGGCGATCAGGTTCAGCCCTTGACGGGCATGAATGAAAAACTCCCGGTTGCCGTCGCCACCGGTGATCGGGCTGTCAAACCAGCCCACCACCCCCAGCCCCAGGCCTTCGCAGGCTTGGCGCAGGCGCTGCTCGACCACCGGGTAGAAGGCCTCATCGCGCACGATGCCGCCTTTGCCGACCTGCCCCGGCTGCAGCTCGAACTGCGGCTTGACCAGCATCAGCACTTGCGCCTGTGGCGCCAGCAACGGCACCAGCGCCGGCAGGATCAGCGTGAGCGAGATGAAGGATACGTCGCCCACCATCAGATCGAAGGGGCCGGCCTCGGCACCCAGGTCGGCGGCCGTGAGTGCGCGGGCATTGAGCCCCTCAAAGCAGGCCACGCGCGGGTCACTGCGCACGCGCTCATGCAGCTGGCCATGGCCCACGTCGACGCCGACCACGCGGCGCGCACCGTGCTGCAGCAGACAGTCGGTAAAGCCCCCGGTGGACTGCCCCACGTCCAGGCAGAGCCGATCACGTGGGTCGATGCCGCATTGATGCAGCGCGCTTTCGAGCTTGAGGCCCCCGCGCGAGACGTAGCGTGCCTGTGCCGCATCAGCCAATTCGAGCTCGGCGTCGGCAGGCAGCTCGGCGCCGTTCTTGGCCACGGCCTTCCAGCCGCCCAGCGCGCGCCAGCGCAGGCCCGCGGCGATCAGGCGCTGAGCCTGAGACCGCGAGCTGGCAAGGCCGCGTTCGACGAGGAGCTGGTCGGCACGCATCGGTCAGGTCCGCGTGGCGACACCCACCGCCGTCATCCCCGCGAAGGCGGGGATCCAGTGGGAGGCCTCTGCGGTGCGAGACGGGCCATCGCTGCGCTCGACCCCGGCCTGGATTCCCGCCTTCGCGGGAATGACGGGGCTGGCGCAAGCGGGCGTGGCGAAACCGCGCCGCATCAGTAACGGTACGTTTCAGGCTTGTACGGCCCCTGCCTGGGCACGCCGATGTAGGCGGCCTGCTCGTCGCTCAGCTGTGTCAGTTGCGCGCCGATCTTTTGCAGGTGCAGTCGGGCCACCTTCTCGTCGAGGTGCTTGGGAAGCGTGTAGACCTTGCCCACGTCGTAGCCGTCGGGATGGGTGAACAGCTCGATCTGCGCGATGGTCTGGTTGGCGAACGAGGACGACATCACGAAGCTGGGGTGGCCGGTGCCGCAGCCCAGGTTCACGAGACGGCCCTTGGCCAGCAAGATGATGCGTTTGCCATCGGGGAAGATCACATGGTCGACCTGCGGCTTGATCTCGTCCCACTCGCACTTGGCCTCGATCGCGGCAACGTCGATCTCGTTGTCGAAGTGGCCGATGTTGCAGACGATCGCCTGGTCCTTCATGCGGGCCATGTGATCGTAGGTGATGACCGACTTGTTGCCAGTGGCGGTCACGAAGATGTCGACCTTGTCGCAGGCCCAGTCCATGGTCACCACCCGAAAGCCCTCCATCGCGGCCTGCAAGGCGTTGATGGGGTCGACCTCGGTCACCCACACCTGGGCCGACAGCGCGCGCAGGGCCTGGGCCGAACCCTTGCCCACATCGCCGTAACCGGCCACCAGGGCCACCTTGCCGGCCACCATCACGTCGGTGGCCCGCTTGATGCCGTCGACCAGCGATTCGCGGCAGCCGTACAGGTTGTCGAACTTGCTCTTGGTCACCGAGTCGTTGACGTTGATCGCGCGGAACATCAGCGTGCCCTTGACCGACATCTCCTTCAAGCGGTGCACGCCGGTGGTGGTTTCTTCGGTGACGCCGATGATCTGGGCGCTCTTGCGCGAGTACCAGGTGCCGTCCTGCGCCAGCTTGGCCTTGATCGCGGCGAACAAGATGCGCTCTTCTTCGCTGCCGGGGTGGGCCAGCACCGAAGCATCGGTCTCGGCGCGCTTGCCCAGGTGCATCAGCAGCGTGGCGTCGCCGCCATCGTCCAGGATCATGTTGGGGCCTTCGCCTTCGCTGCCCTTGGGGCCGAAGTCGAAAATGCGGTGGGTGTAGTCCCAGTAATCTTCGAGCGACTCACCCTTGATCGCGAACACCGGTGTACCGCTGGCGGCAATGGCGGCTGCCGCGTGGTCTTGCGTGGAAAAGATGTTGCACGAGGCCCAGCGCACCTGCGCGCCCAGGGCCTGCAGCGTCTCGATCAGCACGGCGGTCTGGATCGTCATGTGCAGCGAGCCGGTGATGCGCGCGCCCTTCAGGGCTTGGGCCTTGGCGAACTCGGCGCGGATGGCCATCAGACCGGGCATTTCTGTCTCGGCGATGCGGATTTCCTTGCGGCCCCAGGCGGCAAGGGACAAGTCGGCAATGGCGCGGTCTTCGGGGGAGACGGCTTTGAGAACGGCGTTCATGGATTCTCCAAAACATGTTTGAATGGAAAGCCACATGTTCTGGGGGAGACTCACCTCACAGGAACAGTGGGTGAGCGTCGTTGCGGATCGATCCGAGCCTCGCACTGTGCAGTGCTGCAACGCTCCTCGGATGCCCCCGATTATAGGCAGTCGGCCGGGTTGGCACGCCGCATGCGGTAAAAAGGCCCCATGTCCCGTCAAACCTCAACCCACGCCCCTATTGAACCCATGCTCGCGAAGGTCGCGCTCGAGCTACCCGCCGGCGAGGGCTTTGTCTACGAACCGAAGTGGGACGGCCTGCGCGCCCTCGTTTTCCGCACCGCCGAGGGCGCGGTGATCCAGGGTCGCGACGGCAAGGGCCTGAACCGCTACTTCCCGGAGCTGGAAAAAGTGCTGGTCGACCAACTGCCCAGGGGCTGCACCCTGGACGGCGAAATCGTCGTCTCTGGCGCGCAGGGCCTGGACCCCGAGGCGCTGCAAAAGCGCATTCAGATGGCCGCCTCGCTCATCGGCTTCCTGGCCAAGAAGACGCCCTCGGCCTTCGTCGCCTTCGACCTGCTTGCCGCCGGCGGGCGCAGCACCATGGCCCTGCCCCTGCGCGAGCGGCGCGCGCGGCTGGAGCGCCTGCTCGCCGCGGCGAACGCCCCCTTGCACATCACGCCCCAGACCACCGACCGCGCCGTGGCCCTGGACTGGCTGCAGCGCTTCCAGGGCGCCGGGCTCGACGGCGTGATGGCCAAACCGGCCGACGCCGCCTACCAGCCGGCCAAGCGCACCCAGTTCAAGGTCAAGCACGCGCACACGGCCGACTGCGTGGTCGCCGGCTTTCACTGGCACACCGACCGCCAGGAGGCGGTCGGCTCGCTGCTGCTGGGCCTGTACGACGCGGACGGCACGCTGCACCCCGTAGGCACCGCCTCGTCGTTCTCCGTGGAGATGCGGCGCGCCCTGGTGGCGGAGCTCGCGCCGCTGCGCGAAAACGCACTCGAAGGCCACCCCTGGCGCGACCAGATTCAGTCCGCGGAAGAAAAAGGCCCCTGGAGCGTCGGCAAGGCCCAGCGCTGGGAGCCGGTGCGCGCCGAGCGCGTGTGCGAGGTGAGCTACGAGCACCTGCTGGGCCGGCGCTTTCGGGACGCAACGGCGTTCAGGGCCTGGCGCCCGGACAAGCCGGCGCGCGACTGCGGGTTCGAGCAGCTGGCGGTGGCCACGCCGGCCGAACTGGCACAGGTGCTCACGCCGTGGGTCAAGCGCGACTGAAGCAAACGCCCAGCCGCTTGGAGAACTGAGACGTCAACCCTGCGTCGCAGGCGTTGACCGCTGGAACCGGTCGCGCCGCACAAGCGGCGTGAACAGGCGCAGCCACAATGCGGCCACCAGCAAGGTGCCGATGCCGCCGGCCACCACCGACCCCACCGGCCCCAGCAGCGCCGCGGTCGCGCCGGATTCGAACTCGCCGAGCTGGTTGCTGGCGCCGATGAACAGCGTGTTGACCGCCGACACCCGCCCGCGCATGCCGTCTGGCGTCTCAATCTGCACCAAGGTCTGGCGCACGATCACACTGACCATGTCAGCCGCGCCGGACACGGCCAGCGCCACCAGCGACAGCGCGAAGCTGCGCGACAGGCCGAACACCACCATGCAGACGCCGAAGATCGCCACCGACACCATCATCTTGCGGCCCACATGGCGCGCCAGCGGCCAGCGGGCCAGCGCCATCGCCATCAGCAAGGCCCCCACCGCAGGCGCGGAGCGCAGCAGGCCCAGCCCCGTCGCGCCCACGTGCAGGATCTCGGCGGCAAAAATCGGCAACAGGGCCGTCGCGCCGCCGAGCAGCACCGCGAACAAGTCCAGCGACACCGCACCCAGCAGGGCGCGGTTGCGCCCGATGAAGCGCACGCCCGCCAGCATCGACTGAAGCGTCACGGGTTCGCGAGGGGGCGGTTCGTGGTCGTAGCGCACGCCCAGCAGCGCCAGGCCGGCCAGGGCGAACAGCGCCAGGCAGGTGGCGTACACCACCGAGGTGCCGGCCACGAACAGCAGGCCGGCCAGGGCCGGGCCGCCGATCACCGCCGCTTCGGTGCCCGCCGCGCCCACGGCCATGGCACGCGGCAGCAACGCCATCGGCACCAGCGCCGGCAGCAGGGCCTGCTGCGCCGACATCTGGAAGGGGCGCACGGCCCCGAGCACCAGCGACAGCCCCAGCAGCACGCCGCGCGAGGCCCAGTCGCCCTGGGTGGCCGCCAGCAACACCAGCGTCACCACAGCCTGGACCGCAAAGCAGACCCCGACCAGGCGCGCCCGGTGGAAACGGTCGGCCGCATGGCCGGCGAGCAGCGAGACGGCGACGGCCGGCGCAAACTGCGCCAGCCCCACCAGGCCGAGATCCCAGGCACTGGCGGTCAGGGTGTACATCTGCCAGCCGATCGCCAGCATCAGCATCTGGGCGGCACCCGTGCCGGACACGCGCGCCAGCCAGAAGCGCACGAAGGCGCGGTATTGAAGTAACTCCACAGGGACCGATTGTCTCCGGCACGCGACCGGCACCGCACGGCCCGCTCAAGGCCGGGTCGATGCGTCTCCCGGCGGCGGGTCCGACGCCCACACCGCGTCGCTCGCGCCCAGCGCCGGCGGCGGCAGGGGCGAGCATGCGCGCAGCCCGTCGAACAACATCGGGTTGGCAATCATCGGCGGCTCGCCGCCCTGGGGCGCAAGGCGCATGCCGCGCGCGGCCACGTGCGGGTGCGCCATCACCTGGCCCACGTCGAGCACCGGCGCCGCGGGAACGCCGCGCCGGTCGAGGTCGTCCACCCATTGCCGCGTGTCGCGCTCACGCAGCCAGGCCGCGATCTGCCCGCACAGTTCCTCGCGGTTCGCCACCCGCGCCTGGTTGGAGACATACCGCGGATCGACCGCCACCTCGGGGTGCCCGGCCGCTTCGCAGAACTTGGCAAACTGACTGTCGTTGCCCACGGCCAGCACCATCTGCCCGTCGCGCGTGGGAAACGCCTGGTAGGGAACGATGTTGGGATGCGCGTTGCCCATGCGCGTGGGCGTGCGCCCGCCGATCAGCTGGTTGCTCGCCTGATTGGCCAGCATCGCCACCTGCACGTCGAACAGCGCGGCGTCGATGTGCCGGCCCCGTCCGGTCGCATGGCGTTCGTGCAGCGCGGCCAGGATGGCCGTGGTGGCGTAGACGCCGGTCATGAGGTCGGTCACCGCCACGCCGACCTTCTGCGGCTCGCCGCCCGTCTCGCCAGTCACGCTCATGAGCCCGCCCTCGGCCTGGATGGCGAAGTCGTAGCCGGCCTTGTGCGACAAGGGCCCGGTCTGGCCGTAGCCGGTGATCGAGCAGTAGATGAGGCGGGGGTTGATGGCCTGCAGGCTGTCGCAGCCCAGGCCGTAGCGCGCGAGCTGGCCCACTTTGTAGTTCTCGATCAGGACGTCGGCCTCGCGTGCGAGTTCGCGCACCTGGGCAGCCCCCTCGGCGCTGGCGATGTCGATGGCCACGGAGCGTTTGCCGCGGTTGGCGCAGACGTAGTACGCGGCCACCCGGTCCTCGCCATCGCCCCACCAGGGCGGGCCCCAGGCTCGGGTGTCGTCACCCGCGCCCGGCCGTTCGACCTTGATCACGTCGGCGCCATAGTCGGCCAGCAGCTGGCCGGCCCAGGGCCCGGCCAGCACCCGCGACAGGTCGAGCACGCGAACGCCGGCCAGGGGGCGCGGCATCGCCGGGGCTTGCTCATTCATGAGACGGCTCCGGTGGCGGGCGGGTCAGGAGAAGGCCGCGATGCCCGTGATCTCGCGGCCGAGGATCAGGGCATGGATGTCGTGCGTCCCCTCGTAGGTGTTGACCACCTCCAGATTGACCAGGTGGCGCGCCACGCCATACTCGTCGCTGATGCCGTTGCCGCCCATCATGTCGCGCGCGGTGCGGGCGATGTCCAGCGCCTTGCCACAGGAGTTGCGCTTCAAGATCGAGGTGATCTCCACGGAGGCCGTGCCATCGTCCTTCATGCGGCCCAGCCGCAGGCAGCCCTGCAGGCCCAGCGAGATGTCGGTGAGCATGTCGGCCAGCTTCTTCTGGATCAGCTGGTTGGCCGCGAGCGGCCGGCCGAACTGCTTGCGATCGAGCACGTACTGGCGCGCGCGATGGAAGCAGTCTTCCGCGGCACCGAGTGCGCCCCAGGCGATGCCGTACCGCGCCGAGTTCAGGCAAGTGAAGGGCCCTTTGAGTCCGCGCACTTCGGGGAAGGCATTCTCCTCGGGGCAGAACACATCCTCCATCACAATCTCGCCGGTGATCGAGGCACGCAGGCCCACCTTGCCGTGGATGGCGGGAGCGGACAGGCCCTTGAAGCCCTTCTCGAGCACAAACCCGCGAATGGCGCCAGCGTCGTCCTTGGCCCACACCACGAACACGTCGGCGATCGGGCTGTTGGTGATCCACATCTTGGCGCCGGTGAGCTTGTAGCCGCCGTCGACCTTGCGGGCCCGTGTGACCATGCTGCCGGGGTCGGAGCCGTGGTCGGGTTCGGTCAGGCCGAAGCAGCCGATCCACTCGCCGGTGGCCAGCTTGGGCAGGTACTTCTGCTTCGTGGCCTCGTTGCCGAAGGCGTGGATCGGCACCATCACCAATGACGATTGCACACTCATCATCGAGCGGTAGCCCGAGTCGACGCGCTCGACCTCGCGGGCCACCAGGCCGTAGCTGACGTAGTTGAGGCCGGCGCCGCCGTATTGCTCGGGGATGGTCACGCCCAGCAGGCCCAGTTCGCCCATCTCGCGAAAGATGGACAGGTCGGTCTTTTCGTGGCGGAAGGCCTCCTGAACCCGCGGCAACAGGCGGTCCTGGCAGTAGGCGCTGGCGGCGTCGCGCACCTGGCGCTCGTCGGCGCTCAGCTGCGCCTCCAGCAGGAAGGGATCGGACCAGGAAAAGCGGGCGGGATTGCTCATGCGCTTGTCTCACAGATGGATTGGGAATGGGTCATGGTACGCGTGCGAAAGTGTCGCTCTCGGCGGGTTTTCTCAAGTCTGGTGGGGCGGCCGCTACCCCAGCGAATTGTCGCCACTCATGTAGACGAAGACCTCGTCGAAGCGCCCATCACGCACACGGAAGAAATTGCAGTTGTGCTTGACGCGCAGGCTGCCGTCCACCAAGGTGTTCTCCACGCGAAAGCGGCTGGCGATGCGCTGCGGCGCATCGATCACATGGTCGAAGTCGCCATGCCAGACCCGCTGGTAACGCTCGAAGAGCCGCTCGAACATGCCGCGCAGCCCGCTGTCGCGGCCTTGGTAGTGCGTGTCGTAGGTGGCAATGGAAAAGCGGGCGTCCGGACAGAAGCAATCGAGCGTGGCCGCAAGGTCCATGCGATCGACCGCGGCGAAGTAGCGCTCGACCTGCGCGATCAGCGCCGAGCGTTGCGCGTGGGGCAGCCCCTGCGTCATGGCGCAGGCCGGTTGGCCGCCTCGGCGGCGTCGAACATGGTGCGCAGCATGTCCAGGCGCGGATGCATCGGTCGCGGGTAGCCCACACGGCTGTGCCGCAGGTTCAGCGCCAGCGCCGCCTCGGCCAGCTTGTAGCTGAGCGGGCCTGGATTGATGACGGGCACCGGCAGCCGCGCGCTCAGATAAGCATGCGACTGGTGCATGGTGGTCGAGCCCAGCACGATCACCTCGGCACCGTCGACCTCGATGGCCAGGCGCGCCGCGGCCTCGAGCAACGGAAAGACGTCGTCCTCCTTGCCCGAGAGCAGCCCCTGGTTGTCGGGCGGCACTTCGATCGCGCGCACCGAGGCGCACTTGTGGTGCAGGCCCAACTCGTCCAGCGCCTTCTTGTACAGCGGCTTCCAGCGGCTGGCCATGGTCAGGATCGAGAAGCGGTCGCCCAGTGTCAGCGCCATCAGGATTGAGGCCTTGCCGGGGCCGAACACCGGGATGTCGAGCACCGAGCGCAGCGCCGCCACGCCCGAGTCGCTCATGGTGTCGATGCACACCGCGTCAAAGCCCTCATCCTGCGCGCGGCAGCCGGCCTCGAAGTTGGCCACGTCGGCCAGGGCGAAATCGTGGTGGCTGGCATAGTTAAGCGGCCCGGCGCGCACGGCGCGGTACTCGAAGCGGATGCCGTCACCGAACTGCAGCCCGGCCAGCTGCTGCTCGCGCAGGCGCAGGTTGTCGGCCGACATGGCAAAGGGCACGATCACCAGCACCCGGCGAAGTGCGGCGGGCTCAGACACCGGCGGCCGCCAGTTCGGAAATGCTCTCGGCCGTGCTGCGCACGCGGCCGAACAGGCGCTGGAAGTTGCGCATAGTCACCTGGTGCAAATCTTCATGGGTCGTGCCACAGGCATCTTCGACCAGTGTCACGCCGTAGCCCCGATCAGCCGCCTCGCGCGCGGTGGTCTCCACGCACATATTGGTCGACACGCCGGTGAGGTACAGCTGCTCGCAGCCCAGGGCGCGCAGCAGGCTGTCGATGTTGGTCGAGGCAAAGGCGCCGTTGGTGGTCTTGCGCAGCACGTGCTCGCCCGGCAAGGGCTTGAGCTCGTCGACGATCTCGTGCTCGCGGCTGCCCAGGTGGTTGCGAAACTCGACGAAGAGCTTTCGCATGTGCAGCGGCGCGTCGCTCGCGTCGGGCAAGGCGGCGCCCACAGTGACATGCAGCACCGGCCGGCCCCACTGGCGGAAGTGCTCGCGCAAGCGCAGTGTGTTGGGCAGCACGAAGCGCTCGATGCGGTCGAACCGGTAGTCGCCCGCCTTCGACCCCTGGGCTTGCAGCATGCGCGAAAGCGCGCCCTGGCGCGAGCCGGTGGCGTACTGCATGTCGATGATGACCAGCGCCGCTTGCGTGGTTTGCACGGGCCGCTCGGCCGTGAAGGCGCGGATGTAGTCCGCCGGAGCGGGAGAAGAGCTTGCGGTCATGGTGATGGTCGTGGATCGAGGGATGCCGTGAAGGCGGTCTGGGAACGGTAGCAGTCGATGATCTGCGCGCCCGTGGCGCACCAGACCCCGCTGTGGCCAAGCACATACTCCAGCGCGCGCGCCAGGTGCTCGATGCGGTGCGGCTGCCCCATGATGAAAGGGTGCACCGCGATGTTCATCACCCGCCCGCCCTCGGCATAGAGCGTGTCGAATTCGTCGCGGATCTTCTGCGCGAAGGCTTCGCCCTCCATGCCGCGGCGCCAGGCGATGCTGTCGTTGACCTCCATGCTGTAGGGCAGCGAATGCAGCTCGCCGCTGCGCACCCGCACGGGTGTGGGCTGGTCGTCGTGGTACAGGTCGCACAGGTAGCGGATGCCGGCCTCGGCCACCAGGTCGGGCGTGTGCAGCGTGTTCGAGGCCGCCGGCGAAAACCAGCCTTGCAGCTCACGCCCGGTGACGCGCCGGTGGATCGCCTGGCACTGCTCGATGGCCGCGCGCTCCTCGTCTTCGGAATAATTCCAGTGGTAGCGCGTGTTGTACAGGCCATGGGACATCAGCTCCCAGCCGCGCTGCAACATCGCCTCGGCAACTGGTGGGTACATGTCCAGGACGGACATCGACAGCGACACCGTGCAGGGCAGGTTGAAGCGGTCGAACACCTCCATCAGGCGCCACACCCCGACGCGGTTGCCATAGTCACGCAGGCCGTAGCCCAGGATGTCGGGGTGGGGCACGCGCGGCCACGGATCACGCACCCGCACTTGCTGCGGCAGGTACTCGTAGTGCTCGATGTTGGGCGCCACCCACAGGGCCAGGCGCGCACCGCCGGGCCACTGCAACGGCGGCCGCTCGGGCGCGGCCGAGTAGGCCAGGCGCTCGTGCATCGGGATGTCGGGGACGTGCGACGTCATGATTGCCTCGATGCCGCTTGGGGCCGGGCCTGCGCCAGGTCGTTCCACACGTCCTGCCGCTGGATCAGGCCGCCGGCCACCTCGAACCGATCCACGAAGCGAACGCCCTCGAACGCCGATCCGTCGAGCCATACGCCGTGCAGCGTGCCCGAACAGTACACGGCCGTCGTGCCGTCGCCCCAGCTTTCCTCAATTCGATCGAATTTTTTTCCGACGCGCTGGTAGCGCGTGCGCGCCCAATCGAGCAGCTCTTCGAGCCGCGTCATCGGCGCGCCGCCGGGGAAGTGCATGACGAAGCCCGGGGCCAGAAACTGGCGGGCCGCATCGAGTTCGCGCGCCTGCATGCGGGCCAGGAAGTCGCGCACCAGGTCGCTCGCATCCGGGTGCGGGGCGCCGCCGGTGCGGATGACGCGGCCGTCGCGCTGGTAGGTGCTGGCGTGGTTCACGAAACTGGTGGTGCCGGCCGCCGGCGCGGCGATGACCGAACGCGCGGCCAGCGCCAGCCGCCGCACCAGGCGTTCTTCGGTGGCGGCGTCGTAGCCGGGCAGCAGGGTGATGGAGATCACGGGCATGGTGCTTCAACCCTGCGAGGAAGTTTTCCAGGCATCGAGAATCTCGCTGCCGGTGGCCGCCCAGACGCCGCGGTGCCGCATGATGTGCGCGAGCGCTTCTTCCAGCGCACCGATGCGGTAGGGCTGGCCGATCACCCACGGGTGCAAAGAGATCGCCATGATGCGCCCGTTGTCGGGCGTGGCTTCTCGGTACAGCAGGTCGAACTGGTCGATCAGCGCGTCGCGGAAATCGTCCTCCGTGTGGTGGTTTTGCACCAGGATGGTGGTGTCGTCGATGTCGATCGGATGCGGCATGGCATGCAGGCCACCGGCGCGGGTGCGCATGGCATAGGGCATGTCGTCGTTGACCCAGTCGCACAGGTAATCGATGCCGGCTTCGGCCAGCAGATCGGGCGTCACGAAGGATTCGGACTTGGCCGGCGAAAGCCAACCGCGCACCGCTGCGCCGGTGGCATCGCGCAGGATGTCCAGGGTCTGCCCGATCCAGCGCCGCTCGTCCGCCTCGGGCAGGCCGCCGTGGTGCAGGTGGTCCATGTCCAGGCCATTGGCCATGATCTCCCAGCCGCGCTTGAGGCAGGCCTGGATCAGCGAGGGATAGCGCACGGCCACGGCGGCATTCACCGCGGCCGTCGCCCGGATGCCATGGCGATCCAGCGCCTGCATCAGGCGGTAGATGCCCACCCGGTTGCCGTAGTCGCGCAGTGTGTAGTGGCGCAGGTCCGGGTAGCTGGTCTGCATCGCGCCTGGCGGCTTGAAGGGCTGGCCTTTCATGTCCAGCGGAAACCACTCCAGCGCCGGCACCACCCACAGCGCGATGCGCGCGCCGCCCGGCCAGGCCACGCTCTTGCGCCGCGGCAGCATGGACCAGTCGTAGCGATCGTGGTCCATGCCATGGCGGCGCAGCGGGTAGTCAAGGTAGTCGCTGGGTAGGCTCATGTGTCGGCCCCCACGCTCGGCACTTCGTGTCCTTCGCTGCCCCCCGAGGGGGTGCGAGCTTGCTTGAGGCGGCTCGGCGCTGCGCTCACGGTGCCTCTCCCACGGGCTGTGCCGCCTCTGCGAAAGCCTGGTGGTAATGCTCGTTGAAGTGGTGGGCGATCTCGCGCCCGGTGGCCAGCCACACCTTGTCGTGGCCGGTGATGTACGACAGCGCCTCCTCGAAGGCCGCCAGCCGGTAGGGCTGGCCGATCAGGTAGGGGTGCAGCGGGATGCACATCACGGTGCCGGAATGCTCGCCTTCGACATAGAGCCGATCGAACTGGCGCTTGAGGATGTCGGCGTAGCGGCGCGGCGACACCAGGTTCACGTTGTAGACGATGGTGTCGTTCATCTCCAGCGAATACGGGATGCTGGCAAGCTTGCCCTGCTTGACCTTCACGGGGCCCGGCTGGTCGTCGTGGAACAAGTCGCACACATAGGACAGGCCCATCTCAGCCACCAGGTCCATGGTGCGTTCGGTATAGGTCAGCGCGGGGGCCAGCCAGCCGTCGAGCCTTTGCCCGGTGTGCTTGCTGATCGTGTCGATCGAGTCCTGGATGACCGAGCGCTCCTGCGCCTCGGTCATGCCCATGAGGTAGCGGGTGTTGTAGGTGCCGTGCGAGTAGAACTCCCAGCCGTTCTCGGCGCAGGCGGCGATCACCTCCGGGTGGTGCTCGCACATCGCCACGTTCAGCGACACACTGCCGCGCATGCCGCAGCGCTTCATCGACTCGAGCATGCGCCAGAAGCCGACCCGGTTGCCGTAGTCGCGGTACGAATAGTTCTGCACATCGGGCGCCGGTCGCGCCCAGGGCGCGCGGGCCGGGTTGCGCGGCGGATCGAGCTCATAGAACTCGACATTGGGCGCCACCCAGAACGCCACGCGGGCGCCGCCCGGCCAGCGGAGGGTCGGCCGCGCGTCGTAGGGCAGGTAGTCGTAAAAGCCAGGGTCGCGCTTCACCGCCCGGCCCCCGCCGGCGCGCGCGCGGGCACCTGGCGCAGCTGCGCCATGGTTTCGTCGAAGGTGAGCACATCCGAATACTTGAGCGCCATGTCGTAGAGGTTGGCAAAGTGGGGGCTCTCGTGCTTGTCGGCCACACACTCCTCGGGGACGATGGTGCGAAAGCTGCGCTGCAGGCTGTCGAGCACGGTGGCCCGCACGCAACCGGAGGTCGAGCCGCCCGTCACCACCACCGTGTCGACACCATGGAAGGTGAAGATCGAGCCCAGGTTGGTCTCGAAGAAGGCTGAGGCCATGCGCTTGTTGATGACGATGTCCCGCACGCGGTCGATCTTCAGCCGGTCGTCGAACTCGGCGCGGCGGCTGCCGACCTTGATGTTCTGCAGCGAGTCGGGCGTGTGGGTGCGTGTGCCCCAGATGCCGCAGTCCTCGCCCGACTCCATGTAGGCCACATGGGTCCACACCACTGGGAAGCCGCGCGCGCGGAACTCGGCCGCGAGCTCGTTCACATAGTCGAGCTGCTTGGGGTCGGTCTCGTAGGCGGTGGCGAACTCACCGACGCAGGTGTAGGCCTTTTGCAGGTCGATGTTGATCAGCGCAGGCGTGCGGCCGAAGCCAAAGCGCTTTCGCGTGGGATTGGCCTTGACCTCGGCGAAGAGCTGCCGGGCTGTCTTGTCGGAGAGTTGCATCGCAGGGAACCTCGGGGGGTGGCGGGAAGGGTCGGGCAGATACTGCATCCGTCGATTTGTACTGTCAATGGAACATTTGTCGACATGCAGCGGCGGTGCTCAGCGCAGGGGGGCCTGGCGCAGCAAGGCCAGCCACTCGGGCAACGCCAGCGTGCCGGCGCACAGCTCATGGCTCGCGTGCAACACGGCGCTCGCGTGGGCCGCCGGCCAGACACGGCCCGTGAGGTCCATGAACTTGCCGGTCAGCTCTTGCGCGCTATAGGGCGATGCGTCGTCGCCGCGGTTCACACCGGCCTCGCCCACCCATTGACGGCCCGCCCGGTCGGTGATGACGACGCGGGCCGGGCGCTCCTGCGGCAGGCGCAGGGTCATGGCGGGGTCTTCGGTGATGGTGACCTTGCGGGCCAGCGCGCGCACACGCTCGTTGCGCACCGCATCCCAGGTGAAACTGGCCAAGGCACTGTTGCCGTTGACCAGCCGCGTCGCCACCGCGAAGGGCACCGAGAACTTGGCGGCCAGCGTGTTGCGCGGTTCCTGGTCGCTGAGCTCAGCCGCCAGGTGGTAGCTTTGCACCTCGACCCGCTCGACCGCATCCGCATTGGGCAAGCCCTCGCGCGCGGCCAGCGCGTCGATGGCGTCCAGCGTGCCGTGGTTGAAGCGGCAGCATGAGTGCAGCTTGAAGTAGTTGTGCGTCAGGTGCCAGTCGTCGCCCAGGTCTTGCAGCAGCAGCTGGGTGTCGAACTTCTCTGACACGATCTCGCCGAACAGCGAACGCAAGCCATCGCGCTCCCCGGTGAAACCGCAACCCGCCAGTTGCGAGGCAAGCAGGCCGTTGAGGTTGGCCAGCCCCGCGTAGACGTTGCGCACCAGGCCGCCTTCGAGCATCGTGCGCTTGGAGGTGGCGATGGTCATGGAGGCACTGACGTTGAGCGTCTCGCGCATGCCGGCCGCATCGACCCCCAGCAGCCGCGCGCAGGCGGCCGCCGCGCCCACCGTGCCCCAGGTGCCGTGCGGATGCATGGCACCACGCAGCTGCGACGCCGCGCCGATGCGCGAGCCGACCTCGTAGCCGGCCACCAGCGCCGAGAGAAAGTCGTGCGCGTTGGCGCCGCACTGCTCGCCCAGCGCCAGCAGGGCCGGCAGCACATGCACGGCGGGGTGTCCGCGCGAAAAGCGATTGCCTTCGTCCATCTCCATGAAGGTTCCAGCGGTGCCGTTGATGAGGGCGGCCATGGCGGGCTGCGCCCCGCGGCCCAGGCCCACCAGGGTGGCGCCGCCTTCGGTCTGCCGGGCGGCCCAGTTGCGCAGTTCGGGTTCGGCCGATCCGGCCACGATGGCCGCCACCGTGTCGGCCAGGATCCAGCCGGTGTGGCTGCGGGCCGCCGCCGGCAGTTGATCGAACGAGAGCGTTGATGCGAAATCGCTGAGGCGATCCAGGTAGTTCATGGGACGGGTCCTTGCGTGATGGGGGTCAGGGCGATACGTTCGCCTGTACTTGGGCGGCCAGCGCGCCAGGGTCGATCCATTGGACGCCCGGCCGGGAGCGCAGTGAATGGAGCAATTGCCGCAGGGCCGCAACCCGGCTGGACATGCCGCACACCCAGGGATGCAGCGCCAGGCCGAACACGGCCTGGCGCTGGTGCTGGGCGCATTCCGCGCGCAGCCGGTCGAAGGCCACCAGGGTGAGGTCGGCGTGGGCACGCGGGGTGAGATTGCGAAGCCACTGGCATTGCACGTCGTCCCACTCGGCCGAGAGCGGAACGGCGACCACCGGGGCGTGGGCCGATCCGGGCGCCGCCGACATAAGGTATGCCTGATCGTCGTTGCACCAGTCGAGCGTGTAGCGAATCCCGGCCTGCGCCAGCAGGTCGAAGGTGTCGGGCGTGGTGCCCCAGTCCTGGCTGAGCCAGCCGACGGGCCGACGGCCGGTGTGCAATTGGAACGCGTCGAGCGCCTGGGTGATGTGATCCTGCTGCTCGCCCGTCGACATGCGCGCATGCATGAGCTCGTTCGCGCTCAAGCCGTGCGCCACCCATTCACAGCCCCACGCCTCGAGCTGCGCGACGACGCGCGGCAGGCGCTGCAGTACCCGCGCGCTGGCCGCCACCGCCGGCCGCAGGCCCGCCTCGCGCAGCGCGTCAATCACGCGGAACAAGCCCACCCGCAAGCCGTACTCACGCTGTGTCCAGCTTCGATAGTCGGGCGTGAAACTGCCGAACTCACCGACAAAGCGCGGGTCGCGCACCGCGCCTTCAGGTGGCAGCGCTTCCCAGTGCTCCAGGCAGAGCAGAACGTAGGCCTGCAGGACGCCAGGGCGGCCGTCGGGCGGCGCGTCGCGCGCGGGCAATGCCGAATACGGATAGAGCGAATGATCCATGTGGTGGGTCCGGGAAAGCGCTAGCGACTTTTTTATGCCGAGGTCTTGACACTAAGCCGCCGACGATCCAAAGTCTAACAATTGTTCTATCTTAGGAACAATTATTTTTAACCTTCTCCACTCCGAGGACAGGACATGAACCACAACGCTCGTCTTTCTCGTCGACTCGTTCTCCAGGCTGGTGCGGCCAGCACCATTTTGGGCGCGCCCGGACTGCTGCTCGCACAAGCCAGGCCCGTGAAGATCGGCCTGGTCCATCCGGTCAGCGGTGCGCTGGCCTATAGCGGCTCTCAAGGTCGGCTGGGCTGCCAGCTGGCGATCGACGAGATCAATGCGGCGGGCGGCATCAAGGCGCTTGGCGGCGTCAAACTGGAGGCCGCGCTGGCCGACTCGCAGAGCCGCCCGGAGCTCGGCGTGGCCGAAGTCGAGCGCCTGCATCAAGACGGTGTGTCGGCGTACGTGGGCTGCTTTTCCAGCGCGATCGCGCTGCCGGCCACCCAGGCCGCGGCCAAGTACAACACGCCCTTCATGATCGACGTCGGCGTCTCCGACGCCATCGTGAGCCGCGGCCTGAAGAACGTTTTCCGCCTCGCGCCTGGCAATGGCAAGTGCGTCGATGACGCTTTCGCGGGCTTGGCCGACATCAACAAGAAGGCCGGCGGCGTAGCCAAGTCGGCCGTGATCATTCATGAGGACTCCGAGTTTGGCACCAGCACGGCCAAGCTGCTGTCGGGCAAGCTCTCTGGCATCGGCCTGGAAGTCAAGGAAGTGCTCAAGCACGCCACGCCCACGCGCGACTTCTCCAATCTGGTGCTGCGCGTCAAGTCGCTCAAGCCCGACCTGGTGATCGTGAGCAACTACCAGAACGAATACGTCCTGCTGGCCCGCACCATGCATCAACAAAAGGTCGACGTGGCCGGCATGTTCTCGGTGCTCGGCGGCGGCTTCAACTATCGCCTGATCAAGGAACAGCCCGACGTGGCCCAGTACATGATGGACTTCAACCACTGGTACAACCCGCGCAACCCCAAGGCGCAGGAAATGCGCAAGGCGGTCGAAGCCAAGGGCAACCTGTTCACCTTCGAGGTGTACTGCGGCTACAACTCGGTCAAGTGCTATGTCGACGCCATCGAGCGCGCCAAGTCGGCCGACAAAGCGGCGGTGATCGCCGCATTGGAGACCAGCACCTGGTCCGACCACTTCATGCCCTACGGACCCACCAAGTTCGTCAACGGCCAGAATACGGGCGGCCGCGCCGTGCTGCTGCAGGCCACCAAGACTGACATCGACGTGATCTGGCCGGACGAGTTCGCGGCGACCAAGGCGGTCTTCCCGCGGCCCAAGTTCAGCTGATTCGGCGGGCGCCCTCGCCGGCGCCCCTTCGCATGCTCTCGCCCTCGCGCCACCCCTTCGCGCGAAGGGGTGAGGGATGTCCGCCTCATCAACCGTTCGGGTGATCCCCTTGGACCTTTCCACCATCGGTTCCGCCACGATCAACGGCCTGCTGATCGGGGGTATCTATACCCTCGTGGCCTGCGGCCTGACCCTGATCTACGGCGTGCTGCACATCATCAACTTCGCACACGGCAGCTTGCTCATGCTGGCGATGTTCGGGGTGTACTACCTGTTGACCAAACTGGGCATCGACCCGTACGTGTCGCTGCTCATCATGGTGCCGGCGATGTACCTGTTCGGGTACGCCCTCTACAAGGGCCTGATCGGAAAGCTCGCCAGTGGAAAGGACGAGAACATCCTGCTGATCACGCTGGGCCTTTCCATCCTGATCGAGAACCTGGCGCTGATGTTCTTCAAGGGGGATACCCGCACGATCACGGTCGCCTACTCCGACACCATGGTCGAACTCGGCCCCACCCTGGTGCCGCTGCCCAAGCTCATCTCCTTCGTGGCCGCCATGGTGCTGTGCGCGGTGCTGGGCCTGGTGATCCAGCGCACCGACATCGGCAAGGCGATTCGTGCCGTCGCCAAGGAGCGCGTGGGCGCGCGGCTGGTGGGCATCGACGTTGACCGCGTTTTCGCCATCTCCTACGGCATCGGCCTGGCCACCCTGGGCGCTGCCGCTTGCCTGCTGATGCCCATCTTCTACGTCTCGCCCTCGACCGGCCATGTATTTGTCATGGTGGCGTTCACCGTGGTCGTGCTCGGTGGCATGGGCAGCTTCCTGGGGGCGGTGGTCGGCGGGCTCATCGTGGGCCTGACCGAATCCTTCGGCGGACTGTTCCTGGGAGAAAGCCTGGGCCAGATCGGCATCTCGCTGATCTTCATCCTGATTCTCCTGTTCCGCCCGTCTGGCCTGTTTGGAGCCAAACGATGAATCCGCTCGGCCGCCGCCAGGCCTGGCTGCTGCACGGGGGCCTCTTGGCCGTCGCCCTGGTTTTTCCGTTGGTCTTTCGCTCGCCCTTCATGGTGAACTTCGGGGTGCTGGCGCTGTTCTACGCGTTCATCGGCCAGTCGTGGAACATCTCCGGCGGCTTCGCCGGGCAGTTGTCCTTCGGGCATGTGGTGTTCTTCGGCGCCGGCGCCTATGCCTCCACCATCTTGCAGCTACGCTTCGGCCTGAATCCCTGGTGGGGTCTGCCGGCCAGCGCGCTGGCCGGCGCCATCGTCGGCTACGTGGTGGCCTTCCTGTCGTTTCGCGCCGGCCTCAAGGGCTCGTACTTCGCGCTGATCACGCTGGCCTTCGCCGAGGTGCTGCGCATCGTCGCCAACTCGGTGGAGATCACCGGCGGCGGCCTGGGCATGCTGATCCCGGCCAAGCCGGCAGCGGCCAACTTCCAGTTTTCCGAGCGCATTGGCTTTTACTACCTCATGGTGGCGCTCACCGTGGTCTCGATCGCCATCGCCATATGGCTCAAGAACTCGCGCTTCGGCGCGCAGTTGGCGGCCATCCGCGAGAACGAGGATTCGGCCCGCGCGCTGGGCATCAACGCCTTCGCCGAGAAGATCAAGGTGCTGATGCTCTCGGGCGCCCTGTGCGGTATGGGCGGCTGTTTCTTCGCGCAGTACTTTCTGTACATCGACCCCACCATCGTGTTTGGCGTCGACAAGTCGGTCGAGATGCTGCTGGTCAGCATGATCGGCGGCGCCGGCACGGTGTACGGCCCGCTCATCGGCGCGCTGCTGCTGGCCGGCGTGGGCGACGCAACGCGTGCCATGTCGAGCGTGCCGGGCCTGTCCCTGGTGCTGTACGGCGCGCTGCTGGTGGTCATCATCGCCTTCCTGCCCAACGGCCTGATCGACCTGATCCAGCGCCTGGCCCGGCGTTCACCCGACCGCGCGCGCAAAACTGCGCGCCAGGCAGACGTATGATGCTCAAGGTCGAAGGACTCACCAAGATCTTCGGCGGCCTGCGGGCCGTGGACGACGCATCACTCGAAGTGGGCGAGGGCCGCATCGTCGCGCTGATCGGCCCCAACGGCGCCGGCAAGACGACGCTGTTCGCCAGCATCGCCGGCTTCCTGCCGATGGATGCCGGCCGCGTCACCTTCTTGGGCCAGGACATCACCGGCTGGCCCGTTCACCAGATTGCCCGGCGTGGCATGGTGCGCACCTTCCAGATCACCCAGCCCTTTGCCAAGCTGAGCGTGCACGAGAACATCGCCGTCGGCGCCTACCAGAAGCACCCGGATCGCCATGAGGCCTGGGAGCATGCCCGGCGCGTGGGCGAACAGGTGGGCATGGGCACTCTGCTGGAGCAGGCGGCCTCCGACCTCACCGTGGCCGGGCGCAAGCGCCTGGAGCTGGCACGCACGCTGGCCACCGGCCCCAAGCTGCTGCTGCTCGACGAGGTCATGGCCGGCCTCAATCCGTCGGAGATCATGGAGATCGTCGAGATCATCCGCAAGATCCGCGCGAGCGGCGTCACCGTGCTGCTGATCGAACACGTGATGCAGGCGGTCATGAGCCTGTCCGAGCACATCTACGTGCTGTCCTATGGAAAGATCATCGCGCAGGGCGCGCCACACGACGTGGTCAACAACCCCGCGGTGATCGAGGCCTACCTGGGCCACGGCGCCGCCGAACGCATCGGGCAGCCAGCCACGGCCGGCTCGCACGAGGAGGCGCCCCATGCTTGAGATCAGCGGCCTGTATGCCGGCTACGGCAAGGTCGAGATCCTGCGTGGCATCGACCTGCACGTCGGTCAGGGCGAGATCGTTGCCGTGCTGGGGAGCAACGGCGTGGGCAAGTCCACGCTGAACAACAACATCTCCGGGCTGTACCGCCCCTTCAGCGGCTCGATCCGCTTCAAGGGCGATGAGCTGGTGGGCCAGAGCTCGACCGAGATCGTCAAGCGCGGCGTCATTCACGTGCCCGAGGGCCGGCGCATCTTCCCCAACCTGAACATCCGCGAGAACCTGGAGCTGGGCAGCTACGCGCGAGGCACGGCCAAGCGCCAGCAGAACATCGAGCGGGTGGTCGCCATCTTCCCGCGCCTCAAGGAGCGTTTCGCCCAGCAGGCTGGCACGCTGTCGGGCGGCGAGCAGCAGATGCTGGCGATCGGCCGCGGCCTCATGTCCGAGCCCGAACTGCTGATCATGGACGAGCCCTCGCTGGGCCTGTCGCCCCGGCTGGTCGACGAGATGTTCGCGCTGATCCAGCGCCTCAATGCCGAGGGGCAGTCG
Organism: Comamonadaceae bacterium; assembly: GCA_947476465.1. Lineage (GTDB taxonomy): Bacteria > Pseudomonadota > Gammaproteobacteria > Burkholderiales > Burkholderiaceae_C > Ramlibacter. The sequence goes on from CANJQN010000016.1 coordinate 84,319, forward strand.
ATCCTGCTGATGGAGCAGAACGCCGTGCAGACGCTGGCAATCGCACACCGCGCCTACATCATCGAGAACGGGCGCGTGGCGATGAAGGGCGCTGCCGCCGACATGCTGCGCGATCCAGACCTACGCAAGAACTACCTCGGCCTCTGATGGCGCGCCCGATGATTCCCTCCGGTATCCCGACCCCCACCCCGCTGCGCACCCTCGCGCAGGTGGTGCGCAGCAAGAACGCTGGCCCCACTGTGCTTACGCTGGACATTTTCTTCAACGACGCGCCTTCCTACGAACGCGCCGCCGCCAGCGCGGCGCTGCGAGCGGACGCGGTCGCTGCCCTGTACGGCGTTGCGCCGCAAGCGGTGCAGCGCTTTTTGCTGCCACAGCTGCACGCCATCAAGTTCAGCCTGCCACGTGCCCTGTGCGCCGGAACGCCGGGCGACGGCGACCTGTATGGCGCGCAGCAGCACGCACCCTTGCTGGAGGTCATGCTGTGACGCGCGCCACGGCCCGACTGCTGCAAAGCCACCGACCGGGGGACGGGCCGCTGCGCGTGCTGGCGGCGTCCGGGCAGCTGGGCTACGGCATCCCGGCCGACGCGCTGGCGCGCGGCATGGCGCGCAGGCCGCATTTCATCGGCGCGGACATGGGCTCCATCGATCCCGGCCCCTACTACCTCGGTTCCGGCGCCATGGCAGCGCCGGCGGCGATGGTCCGGCGTGACCTGGCGCTGGTGCTGCGGGCCGCGCTCGATGCGGGCATTCCCCTCATCATCGGCAGCGCCGGTACCGCAGGTGCGCAGCCGCAACTGGCACGGGTGACGGCGATGCTGCGCGAGGTCGCGCAAGACCTTGGCCGATCCTTCCGCCTGGCCACCATCGCCAGCGACGTGCAACCGCAGATCGTGCTTGAGGCCCTGCGCGAAGGCCGGCTCGCGCCCATCGGCCCCATGCCGGCGCCAAGCGAGGACGCCATCCTCGCCTGCAGCCACATCGTGGGCCAGTGCGGGACCGAAACCTTCGCGCGCGCGCTGGCCACCGACCCTGATGTGGTGCTGGCGGGCCGCGCCTGCGACACCGCCATCTTCGCGGCCCTGCCCGAGATGCTGGGCTACCCGGTGGGCCTGGCCCTGCACATGGCCAAAATCATTGAGTGCACCTCGCTGTGCTGCCGCCCGGGCGGGCGCGACGCCATGCTGGCCGAGCTCGATCTCGAAGGCTTCACGCTGGAGAGCATGAACCCGGCCAGCCACGCCACGCCGGCGTCGGTTGCGGCGCATGCCCTGTATGAGCAGGCCGACCCGTTCAGCGTCGAAGAGCCCACGGGCACGCTGCACCTGGCCGATGCGCGCTACCAGGCCGTCGACGCGCACCGCACCCGGGTCAGCGGCGCCCGCTTTGAGCACCGCGCGCGGCCGACGCTCAAGATCGAGGGCGCCCGCCCGCTGGGCGCCCGTGCCGTGCTGCTGGCCGGCATCGCCGACCCGACCCTGCTGGGCTGCCTGCCGCAGGTGCTCGCGGCCGTGACGGACAAGGTCCGCACCCTGCTGCCGGGCGACTGGCAGGTGGTGCCGCACGTCTACGGCCAGGGGGCGGTGCGGCCACTTGCGACCGCCCTGCAAGCACGCCACGAGGCTGGCCTGGTGATGGAGTTCATCGCCGCCGACGCCGAGCTGGCACGCACGGCGGCGGCGGTCTACAAGCAGAACCTTCTGCACCACGGCTACCCCGGCCGCGTGTCGACCGCCGGCAATCTGGCCTTCGCCTTCACGCCCAGCGAGCTGGACGCCCACCACGCTTACGGTTTCGTGCTCTACCACGTGATGGACGACGCGCCGCTCGAAGACATCTTCCGCATCGCGACCCACGACATCGTGGCCGCTTCGACCGCTTGATACCCATCACGCACCCATGATCGCCGCACTGCCCCTTTCCAAATACCACCAGATTTATCTGGTGCTGCGCGAGCAGCTCCACGAGGGCCGCTTCGCCCAGGGCCTGCCTGGCGAGCTCGAACTCGCGCGCCAGTTCAATGTGGGCCGCGTCACCGTGCGTCGCGCCCTGGAGCAGCTGGTCGACGAAGGCCTGATCGTGCGCGAGGTCGGACGCGGCACCCGCCCCACGACCCGCGCCGAACAAAGCGGCAAGCGGGCCGGCAAGAAGCCTTCGGCGTCGCCGGCCACGCGATTGAGCGGACTGCTCGAAAACATCGTTTCGGTCAGCCGCGGCACCACGGTCAAGGTGATCGAGTGGCGCCTCATCCAGGCCTCGCACGAAATGGCCGAGGCGCTACGGATCGCCGAGCACGACCCGGTGCGCAAGGCCGTGCGTCGGCGCAGCAGCGACGCGGGCCCCGTCTCGCACATCACGACCTGGGTCCCCGCGACGCTGGCCCGGGGCTTCAGCCGTGCCGACCTGGCCGGCAAGCCCATGCTGCAGCTGCTGGAGGAATCGGGCATCGAACTGGGCCGGGTGGTGCAGACGATCTCCGCACGCCAGGCTGATGCCCAGGTGGCGCAGGAGCTGCAGGTGGCCGTGGGCACGGCGCTGTTGTCCGTGCGGCGTCTGGTCCACGACGCCGACGAGCGGCCAGTGCAACTGCTGCACGGGCTGTACCGGCCCGACCGCTACGAGTACCAGATGGAGATGTCGCAGGTCGGAAGCATCGACGCGCGCATCGTACCCAAGGAAATCCTGCCATGACAGCTCACCCCCAGAGCGCTCCCAACCGTCCAGCCCAGACGCTGGCCCAAAAACTGATCGCCAAGGCCTGCGGCCGGCCGCAAGTCGCCGTCGGCGAGATCGTCAGCTGCCAGGTCGACCTGGCCATGTTCCACGACTCCTCGGGCCCGCGCCGGCTCAAGCCGATGCTGGAGGAGCTCGGCGCGCAGATCTGGAACAAGGACCGCGTGGTGCTGGTGATGGACCACTACGTGCCCGAACAAGACGACGACTCCCGGCGCATCGTGCGCATCGCCCGCGACTGGGCCGCCGAGCAGCAGCTGCCCCACGTCTACGACAGCATCGGCATCTGCCACGTGGTGCTGCCGCAAAAGGGCCACATCCGCCCCGGCATGTTCTGCGTCGGCGGCGACTCGCATTCGCCCACCGGCGGCGCCTTCGGCGCCTACATGTTCGGCATCGGCAGCACCGAGATGCTGGGCGTCATGGTCACGGGCGAGCTGTGGGTGCGCGTGCCGAGCACGCTGCGGATGTGGTGGGACGGCAAGCTTCCCGCCGGCCTGACTGCCAAGGACATGGTGCTGCACATGATCGGCCGCTTCGGCATGAACGGCGGCGACTACCAGGCGGTGGAGTTCTGCGGGCCCGCGGTCCAGGCGCTGTCGATGCAGGAGCGCATGACCCTGTCGAACATGAGCGCGGAGATGGGCGCGCAGACCGGCCTCATCGCGCCCGACGCCACCACGCGGCAATGGCTATTGGGCGCCGGCGTGCCGCACGAGGCCATCACCCTGGACGGCTGGAGTACCGACGAGGGCGTCGACGACACCCAGGCCAGCACCTTCCACTTCGACGCCGCGTCACTGGCGCCTCAAGTGGCCGCCCCACACAGCCCGGCCAACACCCACCCGGTGGGCGACTTCGCTGACGTGGCGGTGCAGGTGGCCTACATCGGCGCCTGCACCGGCGCCAAGCTCGACGACCTGCGCGCCGCCGCCGATGTGCTGCGCGGCCACAAGGTGGCGCCCGGCTTGCGGCTGATGGTGGCCCCGGCCAGCCTGGCCGACCAGCAGGCCGCCAAGGACGAAGGCGTGCTCGGCGTTTTGCTGGACGCGGGCGCCGAGCTGCTGCCCACGTCCTGCGGCGCCTGCTCGGGCTACGGCGGCACCATCCCCGACGGCGCCACCGTGATCGCCACCACGGCGCGCAACTTCAAGGGCCGCATGGGCTCGGCCACGGCCCAGGTCTATCTGGCCTCGCCCTACACCGTCGCGGCCTCGGCGCTGCGCGGGCGCATCACCGACCCGCGCGAGGTCATGCCATGAGCGACATCAGCACGCACAAGGTCTGGCGCCTGGGCGCCGAGATCGACACCGACCAGCTGGCCCCCGGCGCCTACATGAAGCTGGGCATCGACGGCATTGCGCCGCACTGCCTGGAGACCGTGCGGCCCGAGTTCGCGGCCTCGGTGCGGCCGGGCGACGTGATCGTGGCCGGGCCCAGCTTCGGCATCGGCTCCTCGCGGGAGCAGGCCGCCGCCGCCCTGGTCCAACTGGGCGTGCACGCGGTCATCGCGCCGTCCTTCAGCGGCCTGTTCTTTCGCAACGCCTTCAACCTGGGCCTTCTGCTCCTGACCTGCCCCGATGCCGAGCAAGTGGCCGATGGCGAACGGATCACGCTCGATCTGCAACAGCTGCGGGTGCGTGCGGCCGACGGCCGCGTGTTCGCCTGCGAGCCGATCCCCGGCTTCCTGCTCGACATGGTGCACGCCGGCGGGCTGATGAACCAGCTGCGCCAGCGACGCCAAGCCCCCACCCGGGCGGCCTGAACCACTTGATCCGCACACCCCTAAGACCATGCCCGACAACATCCCGCCGCGCATCGTGCGCAACCAGGCGCTTCCCGCCGACACCCCGCATGTGAGCGTCGTCATCGTCGGCTCGGGCGCCTGCGGCCTGACGGCCGCCATCCGGCTGCGCGACGCCGGCATCGACTGCGTGCTGCTCGAGCGCGACGCCGTGCCCAGCGGATCGACCGCACTGTCCTCGGGCTTCATCCCGGCCGCCGGCACGCGCCTGCAGAAATCACTGGGCATCGACGACTCACAGGCCCTGTTCGCGCAGGACGTGACCGACAAGGCGCACGGCCAGGCCGCGCCGCACCTGGTGCAGGCCTACACCCGCGCCGTGCCCCAGGCCCTGGACGCCCTGGAAGCGCAGGGCATCACCTTCGAGGTGCTCGAGGGCTTTCTCTACCCCGGCCACCACGCGCCACGCATGCATGCGGTACCCGAGCGCACCGGCGCGGCGCTGATGGCTGCACTGGAACGCACCGCCGCCGCCGCCGGCGCCGACACCCTGACCGAGGCCCTGGTGCGCGAGCTGTGGCTCGACGACGCCGACGGCGTGCTGGGCGTGGGCTATGTCCGCCCCGACGGCGGCCTGGAGCACCTCGCCTGCGACCAGTTGCTGCTGGCCTGTAACGGCTTCGGCGGCAACCCTGACATGGTGGCGCAGTTGCTGCCGGCCATGGCCAAGGCCGAGTTCGGCGGCCATACCGGCAACGATGGCAGCGCCATCGCCTGGGGACGGGCCCTGGGCGCGCGCCTGGCCGACCTCGGTGGCTACCAGGGCCATGGCTCCTGGGTCACGCCGCAGGGCGCGCTCATGACCTGGGCGGTGATCATGGAAGGCGGTGTGCAGATCAACGCGCAGGGCCGGCGCTTTCACGACGAGACCCTGGGCTACTCCGAAGCCGCGGTCTACGTGTTGGACCAGCCGGGGCGCGTGGCCTGGAACGTGTTCGACGATCCGCTGCTGGCGCTGGCCCGCACCTTTCCGGATTTCGTCGAGGCCGAGAAGGCCGGCGCGCTGCGAACCGCCGCCACCGAACAGGATCTGGCCCGGCTGATCGGCTGCGACCCCGCCGCGCTGCGCGAGACGCTGGCGGCCGTTGATGCGGGCCGCACCGACGCGTTCGGCCGCACCTTCAAGCGCCGCCTGCAGGCCCCCTTTCACGCAGTGAAGGTCACCGGCGCGCTGTTCCACACCCAGGGCGGCCTGGACATCGACGACCACTGCCGCGTGCTGCGCCAAGACGGCACGCCGCTGCCCAACCTGCTGGCCGCTGGCGGCGCCGCGCGCGGCGTCTCGGGCAATGAAGTTTCGGGCTACCTCTCGGGCAATGGCCTGCTCAGCGCCGTGGGCGGCGGCTGGGTGGCGGCCGGAACGCTGATTGACCAACGGCAGCGGGCCTGAGACCGGCATTCCCCACTTCACACGAGCACACCATGGCAAGCACCTCCTTCAAACAGCGCCTTCAATCGGCCGAGGCCGTGCTGGCCCCCGGCGTCTACGACGCGCTCACCGCCCTCGTGGCCGAGCAGGCCGGCTTCGAGGCCCTGTACCTGTCGGGCGCCTCCATCGCCTACACGCGCCTGGGCCGCTCGGACGTCGGGCTGACCACCGCCACCGAAGTGGCCGACACGCTGGCGCGCATCACCGAGCGCGTGTCGCTGCCGGTCATCGTCGACGCCGACACCGGCTTTGGCAACGCGCTGAACACGCAGCGCACGGTGCGCGCCTTCGAGCGCGCCGGCGCCGCCATGATCCAGCTGGAAGACCAGACCTTTCCCAAGCGCTGCGGCCACCTCGACGGCAAGGGTGTGATCGCGCAGGCCGAGATGTGCGGCAAGCTGCGCGCCGCGGTCGACGCCCGGCACAGCGCCGACACGCTGATCCTGGCCCGCACGGACGCGATCGCCGTCGAAGGCCTGGAGGCCGCACTCGAGCGCGCCGAGGCCTACCTGGCCTGCGGCGTGGACGCGCTCTTTATCGAGGCGCTGCGCACGCCCGAGCAGATGCGCGTCGCCTGCGAGCGCTTCGCCCGGCGCATCCCGCTGCTGGCCAACATGGTCGAAGGCGGCAAGACGCCGGTCACGCCCGCCGACGAACTCGGCCGCATGGGGTTTCGCATCGTCATCTTTCCGGGCGGCACGGCGCGGGCAGTGGCCCACACATTGCAGCGCTACTACGGCAGCCTCAAGCAGCACCAGACCACGGCGCCCGAGCGCGAGCGCATGCTCGACTTCGACCAGCTCAATGCCTTGATCGGCACGCCCGAGCTGCTGGCGCAGGCGGCGCGCTACGACGCCGGGGACAAGAAGACCTGAGGGTTGGCTGTGCGCTCGGGCCGTCAGAAGAGCTCCAGCCCCTGACCCGCGTCGCTCCTAGGATGCCCAGCCCACATCACTTACGGGCTCATCCATGGCCGACATTCCTCCCCCATCCGCCGGGTCGCATCACTCAATACAGGTCACTGGCGCCGTCACGCCGGCGTCTACCAGCTGCAGCCTCAGCTCCACCTCCAGTACGAGCTCGCCCGCGATGCCTCAGCGCACGCCGCCACGCCAGCAGCTGGTCGATCCGGCGCCGCCCGTGGGCCAGCCGCCCGCCGCACGCAACCCGCACGCCGGCGCCAAATCCATCGTCGTGCCCAGCGAGCTCCCGCCGCCTGTCGAGAGGGAACAACCGTCGGCGTCATCGTCGTCCAGCCGCGCCAATCAAGAATCGGACGCACCAGTCGAGCCGGAGTTCACCCGCGGCAAGGCCCTATTGCTGTTGACCGTGGCGCAGTTGCTCTCGCATGACCGGCGTGCCCTGATCGAGCAACTTGATGGAATCCTTGATGTTCAAGAACGTCCAGGGCTGGATCACGACGCTGTCAGCGGCGCGCACCGAAGCGCAGCAACGCGCCATCTGGTCGCGGCGCCTCACTGGATCGGTTCTCAGCTTGCGAGCCGGTCCTAACCGTTCGGGCTGAGCCTGTCGAAGCCAGCGAGCACCAGCAATGCGCAAACCCTTCGACAGGCTCAGGGTGAACGGATGAAGGTGTGCGCCGGCCTCACTGGATCGGTTCTCAGCTTGCGAGCCGGTCCTAACCGTTCGGGCTGAGCCTGTCGAAGCCAGCGAGCACCAGCAA
>CANJQN010000017.1 GCA_947476465.1 Comamonadaceae bacterium
AGGCGAACCGCCTCCAGCTTGAATTCCAGGGTGTATTTGCCCCGGGCCTGTCCGTCTTTTCTCTTGCTCATCTTCGATCTCCAATTGCTGAATTTTCACATCAGCTATGGAGTACGTTTTTCGGGGGCAAGATCACAGAGCCATGAAGGAAGAAATTGCCAAGAAGGATGCCGAAAGAAAATTCTGACAGGTCCGAGCTGCCGCACTTACATAGTGCAGGTACGATTTTCCAGCCACCCCATAGGTTCGGCACCCCGGTTCGGCGTTGGGTACCGCTATGCCGTTGATTCCATTCGAGAAAATCTATGGCGATGCATCCGACCGGACCAAAAAAGTTCGGCAGCAAGTTCGGAAACAAGGGGGAACTAGAGCCAAGAAACAGAAAAATCGTTACGTTTCTTAAGCTTACAAGTAATTACTCACTTACGTTTACTGGATTGAAAATCCGCGTGTCGGTGGTTCGATTCCGCCCCAGGCCACCACTACTCAAAGTCCCAACCCTAATCGGTTGGGATTTTTTTTGCCTGTTCCCCCAGTGAAAACCGTAATGACGTCGCGAGCGTCGGGGTCTGGCCGGCGTAGTCGATGAACAGCTTCTCCCCGGCAACATGAACCTGGCGCATCGAGCGCTTGAGGCTTTGGGCGAACTGGCGGTACTTGACGCTGAAGCTGGTGTACTTGTACGCCTGCTCATTGCTGCGGGAGTACTCCTCCCACAGCAGCTGCAGGGTGACGCCGGGGCGCTTGAGCTCCTGGTGCACCAGCGCGAAGTCGGGGGCCAGCTGGTGGCTCGAGCGCGGCAACGCCGGGCGGTACAGCCTGGCGTCGAGCTCCTGGTCGCTAAGTGCCTGCGCCGCCTCCCAGTCAACGCCGGCCGCGCGGGCCAGCGACACGTATTTGCCGGCCACGCTCTTGGAGACCTTCAGCGCTCGGGCGATCTCGCTGTAGCTCAGTCCGGCCTGCAGGTGCAGGCGCAATGTCTCTCGAATTCGGCGCATCGTGATTCTGTTCGTTGGCATCGGCTTCCGTCGCTGAAAGCGACCAGCCTATGCCGGGTCAGGAAATCACTTGCGCGCGCCCCCAATCGTCCACGATCACGCTGAAACAGCGTCCACGATCAGCCTGAAACGCCGTCCACGATGGGCTGAAATACGCAGGCGCCTTGCTCGGGTGCAGCCATCGCGCGATGTACACGCTGGGCTGACCAGCCCAAAAACGCGCGACGTTGACGCACCGGTAGTGTCAAAAAAAGTTATCCATTGAATTCAATCAATCTACGACAAATTCATGAAAATCATCGATACTTGGTAAAAATCGATTCAAAAATCATCAAAAACGCAGCTATGCTCGACAGGCACACACGTGGCACAAGCTGCGACCCCACGCAAAGCGGGTTTTGCCAGCGTGCCGGGCTGCTCACGCAGTTCCCTTGCGCATGCTCCGTTACCCTGGCATTGCTGAGAGTCCATGCTGTTTGACCGCTGCGCGCAATGCAGGCGCTGCTGCCACGTAGACGCTGGCTTCCCACCGTTAGAGATCACCTTGACCGCCAAAGAGCGGGGTTCACTTGGGAGCGTCTGCATTCAGAGCCAATGCGAGCACTTAGGTAGCTCCGGCTGTACGCTGGGCGACACCAAGCCACTGAGTTGCAAGCTGTACCCGCTGGCGTTCGATCCGAAGACCGAGGTCTTCTACTATGACAGCGACTGCCCCTTGATGCCGCAATACCAATTGGAATTACAACAACCGAACAGCGACGCGTCCGCGCATTTTGCAGCCATGAACGCTGAGCTCCAGGCACTCAAAAAGTCCGACCGCAAGTTTTTAAAAGCGAATTACCAGGTTGATTCGGACTACTTTGACCTGCTGCCGCTGCAAACCAAGACCATGCTGAAAGACTAGCTCTATGCGTGTTGATTTTCAACCGCCAGAAAGCGCTGCAAGCACACCCAGCCACACTGGCATGGATTCGGAGAGCCAGTTACTGCAGTACCAAAGCTGGACGGCCGATAACCTGTGCGTTGAAAGTTTCCATGAGCAGACCCAGTATTTCACCAGCCGCTGGGACGCGCTGTGCCCCTACATCGACGTAACACCCGAAATGCTGGCCACGGCTCGCAAGCCATTTTTGGTCTATGCCTTGCCGCCTGAAGGAAACTACGGCGTACCGATCAACGACAAGTACGGTTTGGTCCATGCGGCGTCCAAGGATTTTTGGTCGGACCCACGGCGCATCCGCAAGTTCTCGCATCTTGACAAACTGTTCAAAAACTTTGCCGTGACCGAAAAATTGGTAGCTGGTAAAGACCTGCGCGTTGCAGACATTTATGCGCTCGGTGGCGAACATTTCAGCGCACACGAAATCGACGCGAAAGAAGTCGAAGGCTTTGTGGACTATGTGCGCAAGCTCGACGTCCTCATCTTGCAGGTACACGCACAGAGCGGTGATTTGGTGTTGTCTGATGTGTCCATGCTGCTGCCTGAACGCAGCCAGGTGTACGGCAGCTTTTGCCAGTGGAGCTGGGCATACAAAAACCTCTCACCCGGCATATACGCCTGCTTGTTGGCCGCGCGCTGGACCGCCAGGGCGGGCTACCAGTACTACAACCTAGGGCCGGTGGATGACTACGATTACAAATCACTCTTCGTCACCGACCTGGAGCCAATCTATGGCTTGGCCATGACCGACCCTGATCACCCCCTGGCCCTGGACCTGAGCTCTCCGCTGCACACCGATTTCAAACCCTCCGAATGGAACCAGGTGTACCGCGCCAATTGGGGCTGATTTCCCCGGTCTAGTCGAAGGTGTGGACCGCGCCGAAGTTGATGTCGTAGTCCATCATCAGTTCCTCGTCTTTTTTGATCGCGCGCAGGCTGATCAACTGGCCATTCTTCTTATATTGCACATTGGGCGTTTTGGAGTGGTTTAGATAAACCGCCATGTTCATCGCGTTGAGCCCGATAGACGGAATCAGCACATGGTCATCTTCGTAGTAGCAAAAAATGTCAATTTCTTTGCGAACGCTGCGCGGCAGAGATTTCAGTTCGGCGTGGGTGAATTTCACTTCGTCAAATTTGAGGAGCGACCGCATCGGGTTCACGCCCTTGGGAATGGCACGAATCGCGAAAACACCAATACCATGTACCGGTGAAACGCCCAAATGGCAATAGACCTCTTGGCTTAGGTGTGCGAGTATTTTTTTCTTGAAATTGGGCATAGCGGGTTGGCTGCCAGTGGTTCAATGAAAACAGGTGGAAAAAGAGGCCAGCAAGCTCTAACTTCTTGGATGGTACACCCAGGCGACACAAGATAGCCGTGAGCACCGATTGCCAGCTGCCGCCAGGTGCCGCCAGGTGCGCGACCCTGCCCCAACATAAAGAAATCGCACCGCGGCAGTCATTTTTTGTTGGAGGTCAGATGAAAAAACTATTTACGCAAGATTATCTGGTGGATAAAAAGTTTTTCAGCGCTGAACTTTGCCAGCGTTGGGAAAAAAAGATATTCAGTCGCCCTGACATTTTCGGGCCGGACATTAACCCCAAGTATGGTCAGATGGCGGCCTATTACGGCATGATCGAGTCTGGATTAAACGAGAGCTATTACCGGTACGCCGAAAAACACAACCATTACCTACAAACTGAATTCCCTGAAGTTAATGAAATTATCACTGATATAGGGGCCAAGATACTTCATAAGTCTGGCCTAAAGGCCGGTTCCTTGCCCGTGGTTCCAAGGGATAGAAAATACTTTTTAATGGCCGGATTTAGCCTACAGCTCAAGACCTGGACGCTGTATAACATCCACACCGACACCGAGGGTTTGTTGCAATACCCTGAGAGCATTTTCAGCCCGGACACCCGCGCCTATTCAGCAGTTATCTCCATTAAGCGCACCGCGCAATATGTCCAAGACCGGGGTGGGGATCTCGACATTTGGAAAAAACGCTACCTTGCCGATGAACTGGATGGGTTTTATAAAGCCGATGGCTACCGCGCAAAATCAAAGGAGTTGCGAAAAAAAGTGCCTTACGAGGTTGGTAATTTGGTGGTTTTTGACAGTTTCATGCCGCATGTTGTGCTTCCATTCAATGTCAACAAGAAAGCCGACCGCCGCATTTCTTTTGTCGTCCACTTCAATTACCGTAAGCACACCGAACGCAACCCATTTCCCCACCTGGAATACTGGTACTGAATGGGCCGGCCAGCCTGATTAATTGGAATCTGGCCCGAATTCAAATTCAACATCGCTGCGCAAACACAAAGACTCCAAAAATGAATAAGGGAATGGCAATGAAAGTGACAGGGGCAATCGGCATGGCGTGCGTCCCGAGCAGCCAAATCGCCATCGCGCAGAGCTATCCGAGCAAGCCAATCCGTTGGGTCGTTCCCAGCACACCCGGCGATGGGTCAGACATTACCGGTCGCCTGATTGCCGACACATCAAACAATGGAAGCCCTCAGGCGCGACCTCGCCTTTAGCATCAAGAAAATTCGCAAAGCTCAAGGGGTCGCTCAGGAGAGGCTGGCTCCGGACGCGGAGGTCGATAGAACCGTTGTGTCGAAGATTGAGCGCTGCGTGGGCAACCCGAGCCTAGACACGTTGCCGAAGCTTGCCAACCGGCTCGACACAACCGTGTCTGCGCTTCTTGCACCCAAGGGCTGATTTTTCCGAGCCGGTCGCTTTTCCCCCCCCCGAACGAAATAGCTTGCTTGCTGCCTGAAAAAGTGCTTTTCAGAGGCTACGAGGTACCTGTCAAATTATTTGCCACCTTGGCGGCCACCCCCCCTATCGGCGCTCAGGGATGGACAAGCAAAGACCTACGGCCAAGACTTTGAAGTCGCCATGTGCATTGGAATGTGGGTCGGGATTTACAGAGAAGCCCTGCATCAAGCAGCCATGCGGGCGGCAGGACGTTCACTGGCGGAGGCGGTGAGATTCGAACTCACGAACGGTTTCCCGTTGCCGGTTTTCAAGACCGGTGCAATCGACCACTCTGCCACGCCTCCGCGACAGCCTTCGATTCTAAGGGGCAGGCAAGTTCGGCGAACCGCGCGCGGAAAGCATCCCGCCCGCGCGCGGGGCTCAGCGCGGCGCGCTTGCACTGGCGGCCAGGGCCGGTAGGATGGGCGAAGGAGGCGAACCGCCATGCGTCGTTCCCGAGGATTCACACGCGCCAGCGTTCAGGTCTGCCTGGGCCTGCTGCTGGGCCTGGCCCTGCCGCTGGCACAAGCACAAGCGCAGGCACCCGCTACCGAGGAAGCCAACCGCCAGCGCTTCGAGGCGTTGCAAAGCGCCACAGTGGGGGTGACAGTCAAGGTGATCGAGGACGCGTCCTCGGCGCGCACCCTGGGTCGTGAGCGCGAAGGCACCGGGGTGGTGATTGCGCCGCAAGGGCTGGTGCTCACCATCGGCTATCTGGTGCTCGAGGCTGATACCGTGCAGCTCACGACGCGTGACCAGAAGAAGATTCCGGCTCAGGTGGTGGCCTACGACGCGGTCTCAGGCCTGGGGCTGCTGCGGCCCTTGTTCCCGCTGGGGGATGTGCAACCCGTGAAGCTGGGCGCCGCCGCCTCGCTGGCCAAGGGTGCGCGGCTGATCTACATCACCGGCACGGCGCCGCGCCAGGTGGGTGCGGTGCGCCTGGTCGACAACCGCCCGTTCACCGGGTATTGGGAATATCACCTCGAAATGGGCTTGTACACCGCGCCCATGGTGATGAACCACTCGGGCGCCGGCCTGTTCAATCTGGATGGCGACCTGGTGGGCGTGGGCAACCTGCTGATGCGCGATGTGATGCCCGAGCAAGACCCGACCGCGCTGGCGGGCAATCTGTTCGTGCCGGTCGACGTGCTGGCGCCGGTGTTCGACGAGCTGCTGCGCACCGGCCAGAACCCGATGGCCGGGCGGCCCTGGATGGGCGTGAACGCCGCCGAGCTGCGCGGGCAGGTGCGCATCACTCGCGTCACCGAGGGCAGCCCGGCCGCCGATGCGGGCCTGCGGGCCGGGCATTGGGTGACGGCGGTCGATGGCGCACCGGTGCGCTCGCTGGAGGATTTCTACAAGAAGGTGTGGGCGCATGCCGCGGCCGACGGCGATATTCGCGTCAGCGTGCGCGAGCAGGGTGCGACGCGGGTGCTGGATGTGCCTGTGCGTGACCGCAGCAATGCGATCGCCAAGCCCAAGGGGATTTGACGTCAGCCCGCCAGCATGCCCTTGCGCTCGATGAACTCCACCACCGCATCCAGGCCCTTGAGGGTCTTGAGGTTGGTCATCACATAAGGGCGGCCCTGGCGCATGCGCTGGGTGTCGGCCTCCATCACCCCCAGGTCGGCGCCGACGTAGGGGGCCAGGTCGGTCTTGTTGATCACGAACAGGTCGCTCTTGGTGATGCCGGGGCCACCCTTGCGCGGAATCTTCTCGCCGGCGGCCACGTCGATCACGTAGATCGTGAGGTCGCTCAATTCAGGGCTGAAGGTGGCGGCCAGGTTGTCGCCGCCTGATTCGATGAACACCACGTCGGCGTCGGGAAACTCGACCAGCATGCGGTCGATGGCTTCGAGGTTGATCGACGCGTCTTCGCGGATGGCGGTGTGCGGGCAGCCACCGGTCTCCACACCCATGATGCGCTCGGCCGGCAGCGCGCCGCTGACGGTGAGCAGGCGCTGGTCTTCCTTGGTGTAGATGTCGTTGGTGATGGCGACCAGGTCCCATTTGTCGCGCATGGCCTTGCACAGCATCTCCAGCAGCGTGGTCTTGCCGGAGCCGACCGGCCCGCCAATGCCCACGCGCAGTGGTGGCAGGGTCTTGGTGCGATGGGGGATGTGGTGCAGGCTCATGATCTAAAGAGGCGAGAATACTGGTGTTCATGCCGGGCCGACAGAATGGCCAGCATGGGCGAGAAGGCCTGCCGCTCGTCGTCGGCCAGGGACAGGGCATGGTCGACGGCGGCGGGCATGTCGGCCGCCAGGCGCGCGAGGATGCGCTGGCCGGCGCCTTGGCCCAGCGGCACCGACTTGATGGCCGCCTGCGCCATGTTCTCGGCCCAGCCGAAGGCAAAGGCCAGCACGATGGCGCGCACGCTGGCGCCGCAGGGGGCGGCGGCGAGGGCGAAGGCGATGGGGTAGCTGGGGTCCCAAGGGGGGGCGCCAACCCGTTGCATTGCCGAAGGCGGTGCGAGCCCTTCGACAGGCTCAGGGCGAACGGGAGTGGCAGGCTCGGGGCGAACGGGAGTGGCAGGCTCGGGGCGAACGGGCTGGGAGGTCAACGATTTCATCCACTGCATCAGCGACCGTCCCATCTGCACCGTCTGCTGGCGCAGCTCGCTGGTCTCGCGTGTCTGGAGCACCCACGCATTGAGCGCCTGCAGGCGCGTGACGTCATTGGACCGGGCGGCCACCACCGCCTGGGCCAGCGCCGCCAGGTCGGCTCGGGCCAGGGTGAGGTGCATCTGGTCGGCCAGCCAGTTGGCGGCGGTGGCTTCGTTAGTGACCAAGCCGCAGTCGACCGCGCTCTCCAGGCCTTCGGAATACGAGAAGCCGCCCACCGGCAGGGCCGGCGAGGCCAGCCAGATCAGCTGCAGCAGCGAAGCGTCGCCCAGCTCAATGCTGGTGGTGGGCATGGCCGTGTCCGTGCGAAGGCCCGGGATCGGGTCCGTCGTCGCTGTGTTCGTGGTTGTCGTGGGTGTGCTCTTGCGGCGCGGGGTGCGGGTGCACGTGCCTGGACGAATCCGGATCGGCGGGCAAATGCGAATTCGAGTGGTGTGAGTGCGAATGCGAGCGCCCCTGCCCGCCATGGCTGGCGTAGGCGCCGCCCTCGGGCTCAAAGGCCTCCAGCGCCTCGTTGACGATCAGGTGCATGGCGCGCAGCATGTCCGCCAGCACGTGGTCGGGCTCGATCTTGAGGTGGTCTGGCTTGAGCTCGATCGGCACATGCCGGTTGCCCAGGTGATAGGCGGCGCGGGTGAGGTCAAACGGCGTGCCGTGCTCGGTGCAATGGCGAATGACCAACACCGGCTGCGGCGCGGCGATCACCCGCACCAGAGAGCCGTCTTGCGCCACCAGGACGTCGCCGCCGCGCGCGGCGGTGCCGCGCGGCAGGAACACGCCCAGCGTGCGCCCCCGCGAATCGGTGCAGTCGAAGCGGCTTTTCTGGCGCACATCCCAGTCGAGTTCGACCGTGGCGGCGCGCCGCAGCAGGACGGCCGCCAAGCCTTGCCCGCCGGGGAGGCATTTGGACACGTGGAGCATGGCGCAGAGGCTATCAGAACGGGGAAAATCAGAACAGGAAATAGCGCTGTGCCATCGGCAGCAGTGTGGCCGGCTCGCAGGTGAGCAGCTGGCCGTCGGCGCGCACAGCATAGGTCTGCGCGTCGATCTCCATCTTGGGCAGGTAGTGGTTGTGCACCATGTGCTGCTTGCGCACGCCGCGCATGTTCTTGGCCGCGCTGATGGTCTTGGCCAGGCCGTAGCGCCCGGGCAGCCCGGCGGCCAGCGCGGCCTGCGACACGAAGGTGATGGAGCTGCGCGCAAGCGATCCGCCGAAGCTGCCGAACATCGGGCGAAAGTGCACCGGCTGCGGCGTGGGGATGGACGCATTGGGGTCACCCATGGCGGCCATGGCGATGGTGCCGCCCTTGAGAATAACGAAGGGCTTGACGCCGAAAAAAGCCGGCTTCCACACCACCAGGTCGGCCCACTTTCCGGGCTCGATGCTGCCCACCTCGTGGCTGATGCCGTGGGCGATGGCGGGGTTGATGGTGTACTTGGCCACGTAGCGTTTGACGCGGAAGTTGTCGTTGCGCGCGAGGGCTTCGACGGGCCTGTCCTGAGCTTCGTCGAAGGGCTCAGCCCGAACGGCATTTTTCGAGAGGTCCGGTCCGATCCAGCCGCGCTGCAGCTTCATCTTGTGCGCGGTCTGCCAGGTGCGCAGGATCACCTCGCCCACCCGGCCCATGGCCTGGCTGTCGCTGGACATCATGCTGATGGCGCCCAGATCGTGCAGGATGTCCTCGGCCGCGATGGTCTCCTTGCGGATGCGGCTCTCTGCAAACGCCAGGTCTTCGGCGATGGCGGGATCGAGGTGATGGCACACCATCAGCATGTCCACATGCTCGTCCAGCGTGTTCACGGTGTAGGGCATGGTGGGGTTGGTTGACGACGGCAAAAAGTTGGCCTCGCCCACCACGCGCAGGATGTCGGGCGCATGGCCGCCGCCCGCGCCTTCGGTATGAAAGGCGCAGATGCCGCGGCCCTTGGTGGCGGCGATGGTGTTCTCGACAAAGCCTGATTCGTTGAGCGTGTCCGAGTGGATGGCCACCTGAATGTCCATCTCATCGGCCACCGACAGGCACTGGTCGATGGCGCTGGGTGTGGTGCCCCAATCCTCATGCAGCTTCAGGCCGATGGCGCCGGCTGCCACCTGCTCGCGCAGGGCCTGCGGCTGGCTGGCGTTGCCCTTGCCCATGAAGCCCAGGTTCATGGGGAAGGCGTCGGCCGCCTGCAGCATGCGCTCGATGTGCCAGGGGCCGGGGGTGCAGGTGGTGGCGAAGGTGCCGGTGGCCGGGCCGGTGCCGCCGCCGAACATGGTGGTGATGCCCGAGGCCAGGGCCTCCTCGATCTGTTGCGGGCAGATGAAGTGGATGTGCGCGTCGATGCCGCCGGCCGTGACGATGTGCCCCTCGCAGGAGATGATCTCGGTGCCCGGACCGATGATGATGTCCACGCCCGGCTGGGTGTCGGGGTTGCCGGCCTTGCCGACGGCGGCCACGCGGCCGTCCTTCAGGCCGATGTCGGCCTTGACGATGCCCCAGTGGTCGATGATGAGCGCGTTGGTCAGCACCGTGTCGACGGCGCCCTCGGCCCGGCTGCGCTGGCTCTGGGCCATGCCGTCGCGGATGGTCTTGCCGCCGCCGAACTTGACCTCTTCGCCATAGCCGCCGGCGCGCAGGGTGTAGTCGTCCTCGACCTCGATCACCAGCTCGGTGTCGGCCAGACGAACCCGGTCGCCCTTCGTGGGGCCGAACATTTCCGCGTAGGCGCGGCGGCCGATCGTTGCCATGGTCTTGTCCTGATTGGGGTTATTGAGTTTCTTGCATGTCGCGACACGGCCCCACCCGTTCGCCCTGAGCCCTCACGGAACAGAGTGCGTCACATCCACTCCGTTCGGGCTGAGCCTGTCGAAGGGCTTCGACAGGCTCAGCCCGAACGGGAGAGGGCTCAGCCCGAACGGGAGAGGGCTCAGCCCGAACGGGAGAGGGCTCAGCCCGAACGGAATACGTTTTCATGACGTATGAATTGCTCAATCGAGCGCGCCGCGCACCAGGCCGCGAAAGCCGTGCACGATGCGGGCGCCAGCGTAGTCGACCAATTCCACGGTGCGCTGCTGCCCTGGCTCGAAGCGCACCGCCGTGCCCGAGGCGATGTTCAGCCGCATGCCGCGCGCGGCGGCGCGGTCGAAGTCCAGCGCGCCATTGGTTTCGGCGAAGTGGTAGTGCGAGCCGACCTGGATCGGCCGGTCGGCGGTGTTGCGCACTACCACTGTGAGCGTGCGCCGCCCGGGGTTGAGCGGCAGGTCACCGTCGTCGGTGAGAAGTTCGCCAGGGATCATGAGGCGATGACGCGCGTGAACACGCGTCGCTTGTCGGCAACCATGGGGCGCACGCGGGGGAGCGGACCAGCGGCGACCGCGGAACCGGCTTTGCCGGGCCGCTGGTGGCGCCCCCCTGGGGGGGAGAGGGCGGCGCCCGAGGGGGCACGGCCGAAGGCGCATCGGGGGGGGGTCATGTGATCGGCTGGTGGACGGTGACCAGCTTGGTGCCGTCGGGGAAGGTGGCCTCGACCTGGATGTCGGGGATCATTTCGGGCACACCGTCCATGACGTCGGCCCGGGTGAGCACGCCGCGGCCTTCGCTCATGAGTTGCGCCACGGTCTTGCCGTCGCGCGCGCCTTCGAGCACGGCGGCCGAGATCAGGGCCACCGCTTCAGGGTAATTGAGCTTGAGGCCGCGCGCCTTGCGACGCTCCGCCAGCAGGGCGGCGGTGAACAGCAGCAGTTTGTCTTTTTCGCGGGGCGTGAGGTCCATGGTGAGCTTTTTACACCGCTTGTATGCAAGGGGTGTGCCGGGGGGGGGCGTCATTCCCGCGGAGGCGGGAATCCAGGAGCGAGGTGTGTCGATCGATACGGGCCGTCGCGAACTCGGCCGCGGTCTGGATTTCCGCCTTCGCGGGAATGACGGCATTGCGCGATGACGCCTTCGCGGGGATGACGACCTTGGCCCGCTCCTTGCACCCGTTGCCGTGTGCACGACGCCGCCCCCGCCCTGGAACCCCCGCCGCCCGAGGCGGCGACGCAGCGCGTCATCAAGGTGCGGCGCGACTACAACAGCTGGGTGGCGCGCGAAACGCTGGAAGACTATGCCCTGCGCTACACCCCGCAGCGGTTTCGGCGGTGGTCGATCTTCCGGGTGGCCAACACCGCCTTTGGCGCCTCCTCCTTCCTGATCCTCGAAGCCATCGGCGCCACGCTGCTGGTGCAATACGGCTTTGCCAACGCGTTCTGGGCGATCCTCGCCACCGGGCTGATCATTTTCCTGGCCGGGCTGCCGATCAGCGTTTACGCCGCCCGCCACGGCGTCGACATGGACCTGCTCACCCGCGGCGCGGGCTTTGGCTACATCGGCTCCACGATCACCTCGCTGATCTACGCCTCGTTCACTTTCATCTTCTTCGCGCTGGAGGCGGCCGTCATGGCCTACGCGCTGGAGCTGGCGCTGGGCATTGCGCCGACCTGGGGTTACCTGGTGTGCGCGCTGGTGGTCATTCCACTGGTCACGCACGGCATCTCCACCATCAGCCGCCTGCAGGCCTGGACGCAGCCGCTGTGGTTGGTGATGCTGATCGTGCCCTTTGTCTTTGTGATGGTGCGCGATCCTGGTGCGTTCGCTGGCATCACGCACCACGCGGGTGAAAAAGGTGGCACGTCCAGCTTCGATATGCACCTGTTCGGTGCCGCACTCACCGTGGGCATCGCGCTCATCACCCAGATGGGCGAGCAGGCCGACTACCTTCGCTTCATGCCGGCGCGCACGGCGCGCAACCGGGTGCGCTGGTGGGCCGGCGTGCTGGCCGGCGGGCCGGGCTGGGTGGTGTTGGGCGTGCTCAAGATGCTCGGTGGCGCGCTGCTGGCCTACCTGGCCATCAGCCACATGGTGCCGCTCGATCGCGCGGTCGACCCCAACCAGATGTACCTGGCCGCCTATGAGTACGTGTTTCCGCACTTCGGCTGGGCGGTCGCGGCCACCGCGGTGTTCGTGGTGGTCTCGCAGATCAAGATCAACGTGACCAATGCCTATGCCGGATCGCTGGCCTGGTCCAACTTCTTCTCGCGCGTCACCCACAGCCACCCCGGCCGGGTGGTGTGGGTGGTGTTCAACACCCTCATCGCCTTCATGCTGATGGAGATGAACCTGTTTCAGGCCATGGGCGAGGTGCTCGGCCTTTACTCCAACATCGCCATCGCCTGGTTCATGGCGGTGGTGGCCGACCTGGTGGTCAACAAGCCCCTGGGCCTGTCGCCGCCGGGCATCGAGTTCAAGCGCGCCCACCTGTGGGACATCAACCCGGTGGGCGTGGGCGCGATGGCACTGGCGTCGGCGCTTGCGGTGCCGGCCCACCTGGGCGCGTTCGGGCCGAGTGCACAAGCGTTTTCGGCCGTGATCGCGATGGGCGTGGCCTTTGTCACCTCGCCGCTGATCGCCTGGTGGACCGGCGGGCGCTACTACCTTGCGCGGCCGGCCGCGCCCACCCGCGCCGGCGCCGACACCGCCTTGCAGCGCTGCGTGATCTGCGAGACCGAATACGAGGGCCCGGACATGGCCCATTGCCCGGCCTACCAAGGGAGCATCTGCTCGCTGTGCTGCACCCTCGACGCGCGCTGCGGCGATGTGTGCAAGCCGCAGGCGAGCCTGTCTGCGCAGTGGAATGCCAGCCTGCGCTGGCTGCTGCCGCGGCGCGCCTGGCCCTTTGTCGAAGCCGGGCTGGGCCACTTCGTGCTGCTGATGCTGGTGATTGCGCCCTTGTTGGCCGCGGTGTTCGGTTTCCTGTACCGGCAGGAGCTCCAGGCGCTGGAGTTGCAGACCGATGGCGCGCTGCAGATGGTGCGCGCAGCGCTGGGCTCGGGCTTTTTCAAGGCCTACATGGCGCTGCTGCTGATCGCGGGCATCGTCGCCTGGTGGCTGGTGCTGGCGCACAAGTCGCGGCAGGTGGCGCAGGAGGAATCGAACCGCCAGACGCACCTGCTGGTGCGCGAGGTCCAACTGCACCGCCGCACCGATGATGCGCTGCAACAGGCGCGGCGCACGGCCGAACAGGCGCAGCGCGCCGCCGAGCAGGCCAACCAGGCCAAGAGCCGCTACCTCAGCGCCATCAGCCACGAGTTGCGCACGCCCCTCAACAGCATCCTGGGCTATGCCCAGCTCATGGGCGAAGACCCGCAGGTGCCGCCGCACCGCAAGCAGGCGGTCAACGTGATCCGCCGGGGCGGCGAACACCTGCTGTCGCTGATCGAGGGCACGCTGGACATCGCCCGCATCGAGGCCGGCAAGCTGCGGCTGGACCTCGCACCGATGCGTTTTGATGACGAATTGCATGAGGTGGCTGGCCTGTTCGAACTGCAGGCGGCGGCCAAGGGCCTGGCGTTTCGTTTCGAGACGCAGGGTTCCTTGCCGCAAGTGGTGCGCGCCGACGAAAAGCGGCTGCGCCAGATCCTGATCAACCTCGTGGGCAACGCCATCAAGTTCACCACCCAGGGGCATGTGATCTTGCGCGTTCGCTATGCGCTGCAGATGGCGCAGATCGACATCGAGGACACCGGGCCCGGCATGGCGCGTGGGGAGATCGACAAGGTGTTCGAGCCCTTCGCCCGTGGCGCCAGCGCCAGCCAGGCCAACGCCGCGCCCGGCGCGGGCCTGGGGCTGACCATTGCCAAGATGCTCACCGATCTGATGGGCGGTGAGCTCACCGTGCAAAGTGCCGTGGGAGAGGGCACTTCGTTTCGGGTGCGCTTGTTCCTGCCCGAGGTGCATGGCGCTGCCGCCTTGCGGGCCGCGCCGCCGCAGCCGCGCCGCGGCTACGAGGGCCCGCGCCACAGCATCCTGGTGGTGGACAACGAGGAACCCGACCGGGAGCTGCTGGTGCAGCTGCTGCAGCCGCTGGGCTTTGAGCTGCGCACCGCCGCCAGTGGCCACGACGCGCTCGACCTGCTGGCCGCTGGTGTCGTGCCCGACGTGATCCTGATGGACCTGGCCATGCCCGGCATCGACGGCTGGGAAACCCTGCGCCGCATCCGCCGCATGCCGCACATCAACCCCAAGGTGGCCATCGTCTCGGCCAATGCCTTCGACAAGGGGCTGGACAATGGACTGGGCGTCGCGGCGCAGGACTTCATTCTCAAGCCGGTGCGCCATGGCGAATTGCTCGATTGGCTGCAAGGCCAGCTCGACCTGCGCTGGACCGCCCAGCCCGTGCTGGCGCCCGCGCCGCCCGCGCTGGTGCAAGCGCTGGTGGCGCCCGATGCCGCCACCCTCGCCGGGCTGCGTGCCCTGGTGCAACTGGGCTTTTACCGCGGCATCGTCAACCGCCTTGACGAGATCGAGGCCGCGCAGCCCGAGTGCGTGAGCTTTTGCGCGCCCTTGCGGGTGCAGGCCCGCGCCTTCCAGTTCGAGGCCATGACCAGGTACCTCGACGCCGCCGAGCAGGAGAATGCCGTATGACCCAATTGATGTTTTCATATTGGACGACACGTCATCATCCGTTCGCCCTGAGCTTGTCGAAGGGCTCAGCCAGAACGGAATAGGGTGTCAGGCGTTATGAAATTCGCAATAGGCGCTGCCAAGGTGCTCGACGAGGCCCTGGACCGCACCCGCGCGGACGTCGTGCTGATCGTCGACGACGTTCCCGACAACCTCGCCGTGCTGCACGATGCGCTCGATGAATCGGGCTACACGGTGCTGGTGGCCACCAGCGGCGAGGCCGCCATCGCGCGCGCCGGCCAGGCCTTGCCCGACATCGTGCTGCTCGACGCGATGATGCCGGGCCTGGACGGTTTCGAGGTGGCGCGGCGCCTCAAGGCCAATAGCGCTACCGCGCACATCCCCATCATCTTCATGACCGGCCTGACCGAGACCGAGCACCTGGAGGCCGCGCTGGCCGCCGGCGGCGTCGACTACGTGACCAAGCCGATCAAGCCCCGTGAGGTGATGGCCCGCATGGGTGTGCACCTGCGCAGCGCGCGCCTGGCGCGCCAAACCCGCAACGCGCTCGATGCCTTCGGCTACGCCAGCATCACGGTGCGCGCCAGCGACGGGCGGATCACGTGGCAGACCTCGTTGGCGCGCAGCCTGCTGCAAACCTGGTTTGCGGGCGAGATGGCCGCGCTGCCGGGTCGGGCCCCGCAGGCGATCGTCGATTGGCTGCGCCGCCACCTGCAAGATGCCGTGCGTCAGATCGAGCCGCCGCGCCTGTCTCGCGAAGACGGTGCGCGCCGCCTCACGGTGCGCCTGCATCGGCAGACCGGCGACACCGAGGCCGACGATGCCGGCGGCGAGTGGCTGATCGTCATGCGCGAAGAGTCGGACGCCGCCGCCATCGCCGCCATCGGCATCGCCTTCACCCTGACCGCGCGTGAGGCCGAAGTGCTGTATTGGGTGAGCAAGGGCAAGATCAACCGCGACATCGCCGACATCGTGGGCGCCAGCCCGGCCACCGTGAAGAAGCACCTGGAGCGGGTGTACATGAAGTTGGGCGTGGAAACGCGCACCGCCGCTTCGGCGATGGCGCTGGGGCGGCTGCGGCAGATCCAGCCGCAGGCCGAGGGGTAAAGCGCCGGGCTTGCACTTCAAGGCAATGACCGCCGCAGCCCCATCACCGTCACCACGTTGCGCTTGTTGCCGGTGGCGGCGGCGCCGATCAGCGTCTCGGGCGTGGTGGGGCCAAAGCCGATGTCCAGCGCCGGACTGCGGCGCAGCAAGCCCCGAAAGCTGTTGCCGCCCGCCACGTCGCTGCATTCCTGGGTGAACACGATGTGCAGCGACACCCATTCCTGGCTGTTGGCGACGTCCTTGAGGCGGCCGGTGGCCCGGCAACCGGCCCCATTGTCGTAGCGGAACTGGCCATTGCCGTCGATGGTGACTGGCCAGGGCCCGAGCCGCCCGCCCATGGTGCGCAGCTCGAGCGTCCAGTCGCCCGGCAATGCCATCAGCGGCTTGCCGCCCGCGAAATGGGTGCGGGTCATCTCCATCACCTCGCGCATGGCGGTCTCGACGTTGAAGCCGTTCTCGTTGGGAACGCCGACCGACCAGGTTTCGGTGCTGACGGTGGCGGTGCTGAGGTCGATCGCGGTCACCTCGAGCTGAAAGCTGAGGGGCGGCGGCTTCGGCAGATCCGCCATGTACACGCGTGTGGGCGGCTCGCCTTTGACGTGGCGAAGGGCCAGGGCGGCGCCCGAGTCGAGCACCACGATCTGCATCTGTGCGACGGACGGCCACACGGAGCCCGACCATTCGCCCAGCGCCGCCAGCTTTTCGGCCGGGTCCGGGTCGCCGGCCGGGGGTGCCGTGGGATCGGGCGCGGGTGGCGCGGGTGGTGTGGGTGGTGTGGGTGGTGTGGGGTCAGGCGATCCGGCGGCTGGCCCGCTGGGCGTGCTTGGGTCTGGCGTCTGCGGGGACGGCGATTGACCTGCGCCCGTGCCGACGTCCTGCGGTGGCGATGTGCCGTCAGGGCCGGTGGCAAGCCCCCCGGGTGGTGTGGGCGCC
Source organism: Comamonadaceae bacterium (assembly GCA_947476465.1). Taxonomy (GTDB): domain Bacteria; phylum Pseudomonadota; class Gammaproteobacteria; order Burkholderiales; family Burkholderiaceae_C; genus Ramlibacter. Next base: position 16,809 of record CANJQN010000017.1, read on the forward strand.
TGGGCGACCGTGTCGGAACCCCCACCACCGCCGCCGCAGCCGGCCAGCAGCAGGCAAACGCCCAACACCGCGCCGGCGATTGAACGCCTGAATGACATTTGAAACTCCCTGGGTTGCGCGCGGGAGCGGCCCGTTATCTCAAGGCTCTGGTTCCCGCGCGATGCAACGCTATCCGGGTCGATCCATGGCGAGAACAGGGTGATCCCGTGAATGCACGGCGGTCGACAGGAAATTGACGAGCTCGTACGCCATGCGGCGTATTGGCCCCTGCGGTCGCCCTCCCTACGATGACTCATCCCCGCAGAGCAGGCCTTGTGCCCGCCGCGTGGCGATCAGAACCCGCTTTCTCTGTTCAGTCATCCCAACCTGGAGTGCGTATGCAACGTCGTTTCACCCTCAAGGCGCTCACCGCCGCCACCGCGCTGGCCGCGCTGGGCACCGTCACGGGCACCTACGCCCAGTCCAACACCATCAAGGTCGGCATCCTGCACAGCCTGTCGGGCACCATGGCGATCTCCGAGACCGTGCTCAAGGACGCGGCGCTGATGGCCATCGAGGAGATCAACGCCAAGGGCGGCGTGCTCGGCAAGAAGCTTGAGGCTGTGGTGGTCGATCCGGCCTCGAACTGGCCGCTGTTCGCCGAAAAGACCCGCCAGTTGCTCACGCAGGACAAGGTCGCCGTCATGTTCGGCTGCTGGACCAGCGTGTCGCGCAAGTCGGTGCTGCCAGTGGTCGAAGAGCTCAACGGCCTGCTGTTCTACCCCGTGCAGTACGAAGGTGAAGAACTGTCCAAGAACGTGTTCTACACCGGCGCCGCGCCCAACCAGCAGGCCATCCCGGCGGTCGAATACCTGATGTCCAAGGAGGGTGGCGGCGCCAAGCGTTTCGTGCTGCTGGGCACCGACTACGTCTATCCGCGCACCACCAACAAGATCCTGCGCGCGTTCCTCAAGAGCAAGGGCATCAAGGACAGCGACATCGACGAGAAGTACACCCCCTTCGGCCACAGCGACTACCAGACCATCGTTGCCGACGTCAAGAAGTTCGCCGCTGGCGGCAAGACGGCCGTGATCTCCACCATCAATGGCGACTCCAACGTGCCCTTCTACAAGGAGCTGGGCAACGCTGGCCTGAAGGCCAAAGACGTGCCGGTGGTGGCCTTCTCGGTGGGTGAAGAAGAGCTGCGCGGCGTGGACACCAAGCCGCTGGTGGGTCACCTGGCCGCCTGGAACTACTTCATGTCGGTCAAGAACCCGACCAACACCGAGTTCACCAAGAAGTGGGCGGCCTACGCCAAGGCCAAGAGCATCGCCGGCCACAAGGACAAGCCGCTGACCAACGACCCCATGGAAGCCACCTACATCGGCATCTAAATGTGGAAGCAGGCCGTCGAGAAGGCCAAGACCACCGACGTCGACAAGGTCATCGCCGCCATGGCCGGCCAGACCTTCAAGGCGCCCTCGGGCTTCACCGCCAAGATGGATGAGAAGAACCACCACCTGCACAAGCCGGTGTTCATCGGCGAAATCAAGGCCGACGGCCAGTTCAACGTGGTCTGGAAGACGCCCGGCCCGGTCAAGGCCAAGCCCTGGTCGCCGTACATCGAAGGCAACGACAAGAAAAAGGACGAGCCGGACGGCAAGTCGAAAGTCTGATGGTCGGTCAGTCGGTCAGTCGGTCAGTCGGTCAGTCGCGCGCACGCGGTAACGTTGCGCGGGCGTCATCGGTGCACATGGATGTCATCCCCGCGCAGGCGGGGATCCAGGCAGGGGCCGAGCAGGGCGATGGCCCGTCACGCCGAACAGACCTCGCTCCTGGATCCCCGCCTGCGCGGGGATGACGATTTCCCTTGCTTCCTCAAACTTTTCTAGATGCCTTCACAGGTCCCATGACCCGGCTCGCCTATTTCATATCGATCGCGTTCGGCCTGCTATTTGGCGCCAGCGCCCACGCGCTCACGCCACAAGAGGCCCAGTCCATCGCCATCGGTGAATCCGACGCCCGCGTCGAGGCCCTGGGCAAGGCCATTGCCACGGCCGACGAGAAGACCGTCGCGTTCATCGAGGCCTTGTCTGGCGACGCGGTGAAGGTGGCCGGCGACAAGCTCTTCATTGTCCGCGACGGCAAGGGCTTCGATCCCGTCACCGGCGCGCAGGCCGCCGTGCCCGAGGACGCCGAGGACGTGGTCAGCAACAACTTCATGCGGGGCGAGCTCGATGCGGCGCTGGCCCAGCTCAAGCTTTTTTCCAAGGACGAGAAGCAGCGCGCCGAAGCGATCAAGGTGCTGCGCAACGACACCGACGACTCACGGCTGCCGCTGATCGAGAAGGCGCTTGCCGCCGAGACCAGTGCCACGCTGAAGGACCAATTGGGCCTGCTGCGGGCCTCGGTGCTGTTGAACAGCGCCGACAAAGCCAAGCGCATGGCAGCTGCGACGTTGCTGGCGAGCAGCAACAACCCCAACACCAAGACCTTGCTGATCGAGCGCATCAAGGTCGAAACCGAGTCCGACGTGAAGTCGGCCCTTACCACCAGCCTGCGCGCGGTCGATGCGTCGCTGGCCTGGGGCGACAAGCTCGGCGCGCTTTTCTCCGGCATCTCGCTCGGCTCGATCCTGCTGCTGGTGGCCCTGGGTCTGGCCATCACCTACGGGCTGATGGGCGTCATCAACATGGCGCACGGCGAGCTGATGATGATCGGCGCCTATGCCACCTACCTCGTGCAGGGCTGGTTCCAGAAGTGGGCACCCAACGCCTTCGACTGGTATCTGGTCGCCGCGGTGCCGGTGGCGTTCGCGGCATCCGCCGCGATGGGTGCCATCCTTGAGCGCGGCGTGATCCGCTTCCTGTACGGCCGCCCGCTGGAGACACTGCTGGCCACCTGGGGCATCAGCCTGATGCTCATGCAACTCGTGCGCAGCTTGTTCGGGGCGCAGAACGTGGGCGTGGAAAACCCCAGCTGGATGTCGGGCGGTGTCGTCGTCTTCGGCAACCTGCAATTGCCCTGGAACCGCATCGTCATCGTCGGCTTCGCCGCCGCCGTGCTGCTCGGCATGGCCTTCCTGATCGGCCGCACCCGCCTGGGCCTGTTCGTACGCGGCGTCACGCAGAACCGGCCGATTGCGTCCTGCATGGGCGTCAACACCGCGCGCATCGACACCTACGCCTTCGCGCTCGGCTCGGGCATCGCCGGCCTGGCCGGCTGCGCGCTCAGCCAGATCGGCAACGTTGGCCCCGACCTGGGCCAAAGCTACATCGTCGATTCGTTCATGGTGGTGGTGCTGGGCGGCGTGGGCCAGCTGGCGGGCACGGTGTATGCCGCGCTCGGCCTGGGCGTGTTGAACAAGTTCCTCGAAGGATGGGCCGGCGCCGTGCTGGCCAAGATCGCCGTGCTGGTGTTCATCATCGTGTTCATTCAAAAACGCCCCCAAGGCATCTTCGCGGTCAAGGGCCGAGAAACATGACCACCCCCGAAGCGGCCTGCGGCCGCCTCCCCCTCAAGGGGGCGCCACCAGCGGCCCGGCAAAGCCGGTTCCGCGGTGGCCGCTGGAGCCTCCTGCGAACAGAGACTTTCTAGATGGAACGTTCTCCAGACATCCCGTTCGCGCCAGTGGCCTTGCCGGGTCCACCGCCAATTCTCTCGCGCGCCGGCTGGTCGGCGTTCGTGGTGGCCTTGCTGGTGGTGTGCGCCGTCGCGCCGCTGTTGAACCTGATCGTGCCCGAAGGCAGCCCGCTGCATCTGAGCGACTACGCGGTGTCGCTGCTCGGCAAGATCATGTGCTATGCCATCTGCGCCCTGGCCATGGACCTGATCTGGGGCTACACCGGCATCTTGTCGTTGGGCCACGGCGTGTTCTTCGCGCTCGGCGGCTATGTGATGGGCATGTACCTCATGCGCCAGATTGGCCGCGACGGCAACTACAAGAGCGACCTGCCCGACTTCATGGTGTTTCTCGACTGGAAGACGCTGCCCTGGCACTGGCAGTTGTCCGACAGCTTCATTGCCACCTTGCTGCTGGTGGTGCTGGTGCCGGCGGTGGTGGCCTTCGCGTTCGGCTACTTCGCCTTCCGTTCGCGCATCAAGGGCGTGTACTTTTCGATCATCACGCAGGCCATGACCTTCGCCGCGATGCTGCTGTTTTTTCGCAATGAGACCGGCTTTGGCGGCAACAACGGCTTTACCGACTTCAAGCGCATCCTGGGCGTGCCGATCGCCACGCCGTCGATGCGCATGACCTTGTTCGTGCTGACGGGTCTGACGATGCTGGGCTTTTTCCTGTTCGCGCGCTGGCTGGTCACCGCCAAGTTTGGGCGCGTGCTGCAGGCCGTGCGCGATGCCGAGTCGCGTGTCATGTTCTCGGGCTACAACCCGATCGGCTACAAGCTGACCATCTGGGTCATTTCGGCCGTGATGTGCGGCGTGGCGGGCGCACTGTATGTGCCGCAAGTGGGCATCATCAACCCGGGCGAGATGAGCCCGGCCAACTCGATCGAGATCGCCATCTGGGCGGCGGTGGGTGGGCGCGCGACCCTGATCGGCCCCATCGTCGGCGCCTTCATCGTCAACGGTGCCAAGAGCTGGCTGACCGTCGCGGCGCCCGAGTTCTGGCTGTATTTTTTGGGTGCCTTGTTCATTGGCGTCACATTGTTCCTGCCCCATGGCGTGATGGGCCTGCTGCGCCGGCGCAAGAAAGGCGAGCAATGACCCCCGACCTGATGGAGCAGGGCGCCCGGCGTGTCCAGGCGCGTCAGGCCAAGCTGGCGCAGTCCACCGAATCGGGTGGCCGCAGCGCCGGCTTCGGCCGGGTGGTGCACGCCGGCGAGGTGGACGTCACCCACGGCCGCATCCTCTACCTGGAAGACGTGAGCGTGAGCTTTGACGGCTTCAAGGCGATCAACAAGCTGTCGCTGGACATCGCCCCGGGCGAGCTGCGCTGCATCATCGGCCCCAACGGTGCGGGCAAGACCACGATGATGGACATCATCACCGGCAAGACCCGGCCCGATGAGGGCACGGTGTACTTCGGCAGCACGATTGACCTGCTTCGCTACAAAGAGGCCGACATCGCGCAGCTGGGCATCGGCCGCAAGTTCCAGAAGCCCACGGTGTTCGAGCACCTGACGGTGTATGAAAACCTGGAGCTGGCGCTCAAGACCGACAAGGGCGTGAAGGCTTCGATGTTTTTTCGCCTCGATTCGGGTCAGGGCGACCGGCTGGCGGAGATTCTTCACACCATTCATCTGGCCGGCGATGTGAACCGGCTGGCGGGCAATTTGAGCCATGGGCAAAAGCAGTGGCTGGAGATCGGCATGCTGCTGATGCAGGACCCGAAGTTGCTGCTGCTGGACGAACCCGTGGCGGGGATGACCGATGAAGAAACAGTGCGCACAGCGGAGTTGTTTCTCACGCTCAAGGGCAAGCACTCGCTGATGGTGGTGGAGCACGACATGAGTTTCATCCGCAGCATTTCGGAGATCGTCACTGTGTTGTGCGAGGGGTCGGTGTTGGCGCAGGGGACGTTGGATGAGGTGCAGAACGATGAGCGGGTGATTGAGGTTTATTTGGGGCGTTGAGTTGTGACCTCGTACGCTCTTTCATTCGTTGCAAGCCGGGTCTCGGCCCGGCAGCCGAGTAACTTCTTTTGTCTCGCCAAAAGAAGTCACCAAGTTCACGCAGTGGGACTCTGCTCACTTCGCGCAGCGAAGTTATGCAGAGGCCAAAAGGCGACCCCGGTGTCTGCGTCCCCTGGGTGCCTATCGGCACCCAGGGGCAACCTGCGGTGCTCGGGCTGCGGGGGGAAGTGCTCGAACTCGGCCCCTGCGGGGCCTCAGACAGTCGCACTTCCTGTTGGTGTCCGCATAACTTTGCTGCGCAAAGTGAGCGGACCCCCGCTGCGCGAGCCCCGCATCCCTGCGCTCCTCGGCGCATACACAGGGGCGGGGGCCCCTACGGGCCATCCCCCCGCCTTCGCGGGGGTCGGCCACCAACGGCTCGCTGCGCTTGCCTGGGGCTCTTTTGCGCGGCGTTCGAGTGATGGCTTCGACAGGCTCAGCCCGAACGGATTTTTATCGCGCCTGTCCTTCCCGTTCGCCCTGAGCTTGTCGAAGGGGTGCACATCCGACAGCGCGCCAACCCCCAAAACCACAAGGACACGGCCGCAGGCCGTGTTGACCCCCAAGCCCCTGTGTACGCGCCGAGGAGCGCAGCGGCGGGCGGATCAGGAAGCGCGACTGTTTGAGGCCCGCAGGGCCGAGTTCGAGCGCTTCCCCGCCCGGCGCGAGCACCGCAGGCTGCCCCTGCGCGCCGCTAGGCGCGCAGGGGACGCGGACAGTGGAGTCGCCTTTGGCCTCTGCGTAACTTCGCTGCGCGAAGTGAGCAGAGTCCCACTGCGTGAACTTTGCCTTCTTTCTTTGGCGAGACAAAGAAAGAAGGTCGGCCGCCGGGCCGAGACCCGGCTTGCCACGACCGCTACAAAAACACCGACAAAGAGCTATCCGAAAATCTGAACGGGACCAAGACATGCTCACAGTCAAGAACATCAACCAGTACTACGGCGGCTCCCACATCCTCCGAGACATCAGCCTCGAAGTCCCCCAAGGCCAGGTCACCGTACTACTAGGCCGCAACGGCGTAGGCAAAACCACGTTGCTCAAGTGCCTCATGGGCCTCATCCCCATCAAGACCGGCACCATCGAATTCGACGGCAAACCCATCCACCACGTCACCCCCTACCAACGCGCCCGCGCCGGCATCGGTTTCGTGCCCCAAGGCCGTGAGATCTTCGCCCGCCTCACTGTTGAAGAAAACCTGCGCATGGGCCTGGCCTCCAAGCCCGCATCCACGCCGATTCCGCCGCAATTGTTTGAGCTCTTCCCCGTGCTCAAGCAAATGCTGCACCGGCGCGGCGGCGACCTGTCCGGCGGGCAGCAGCAGCAGCTGGCCATTGCCCGCGCGCTGGCGGCACGGCCCAAGCTGATCGTTCTGGACGAACCCACCGAAGGCATCCAGCCCAGCATCATCAAGGACATCGGCCGCGTCATCCGCATGCTGGCCCACGAGGGCCTGGACGGCCAGCGCGTGACCGTGCTGTTGGTCGAGCAGTACTACGACTTCGCCCAGGAGCTGGCCGACCACTACCTGGTGATGGAGCGCGGCGAGTTCATCGCGCGCGGCCCGGGCAGCGAGATGGAGGCCAAGGGCATTCGCCAGCTGGTGGCGATCTGAGCGCACGCGGCCCGCTCAGGAGGCGTGTTTTTGATCCTTCGGGGCGGCCTTGGAGGACAGCTTGAGGCCCAGGCCCAGCTCGCCGGCGCGCAGCAGCACTGGCAGCACGACTTCCTGCTCGGGCAGTTTTATTTTCTGCACGCCATCGAGCAGCCGCGCGCTCCAGTCGCCGGGTTCCAGGCCCTTGCCGGGCGCGGGTGCGCGCAGCGTGTCAGGCAGCTTCACGCCCAGGGCCTTGAGCAGTTCAGCGCATTCGCGGTCCGGCCGGCCCGATTCGAGGATGGCGCAGGCCATCGCAGCGGCCACGTCGGGCCGGCCGGCGGCAATGGCGGCCTGGGCCGCGGTGCCGAAGCCACCGTCGAATGCATGGCCAACCTTGAGAAGGTCGCACTTGTCGGCCAGGCCCAGGCGGTCACTGCGCACAATCTCGCCAATGAATGCGTGAAACGCCTGCGCCCGCTTGCCGGCAGGGGCATGGGAGGTCGGGCTGGTGGCCATCGCATGCAGCATGGGTCCGTCGTTCAGCGGGCGTGAGAGCAACCAGCGACGCAGTGCCAGGTCGTCGTGCGGTCCCTTGGGTGACTCCAGGGCGAGTCGCACGTGCTCCAGACAGGCTTGGGTGTGCTGCAGCATCTGCCCCGCCAGCAGTGCAGGGTGTGCCGTCTCCTGTGCATCCACCCAAGGGCGCGTCTTGGCTTGCGCAGGTGTCTGCTCGTACATCGGCCGCAGGCGCGCCAGCGGCAGCAGGTAACGAATGCCGTCGAAATGCAATTCGACGCCCTGGCGTGTTCCTGTGCGCAGCCGATACCCCTCCAGGCCCGCAATTTCGCGTTGCGCCGTGCACACCATCAGCGAGGGATTGCTGTCCAGCCGCAGCGCGCACAGGCCGGCGTCCTTGAACGCCGAGCCGGGGTGCGTCGTTCTGTCGAGCGCAGCGAAGGTGTCTGCCTGTAGCAGTGAGCGCGCCAGTGGCGCTTGTAGGGGCGCGGGCAAGCCGGTGCGAGACAGGCCCGCAGCGATGCGCCTTTGCCAATTGGGCGCATCGGATTCGGTTGACTTTGCCAACCGCTGCAGCAGTTCATCCAGGTCCACATCCAGCGCCTTCAGGAGGCTTTGTTGCAGTGCCTTCGTTGCCGGGGCTTCCAGCACGGCGCAGACCATGGCGGCGGCCACGGCAGGGGCGCCGCGTTGCATGGCATCGGCAGCGGCGCTAGGGCCGAGGGTGCCACTCATGGGGCCGCGCCCCGCTGTGCGCGCAGCCACCAGGGTGAGCTTGTCGTCGTCCGGCAAGAGGTTGGCCGCGACCACCTCGTGGACGAAGTTGTACAGGCTCTGGCGAATGCCCTCGAGCGAACTTCCGCCAGTGGCGCTGGTCTGCATGGCAACGGAGGCCAGCGGCGGGCGGCCGGTCGCGCCCGCGCCGCTGAGGATGTCCAGCGCCTGGGGCAGCCCAAGGGCATTGCGGTCTGCGGCGAGCACGCAGCGCACGAATGCGCTGGTGACCGTGGGCTTGGCCCACAAGGCCATGGCCATCGGGGTGACCCGGACTGCGCTACCGGGTGCCTGGTACGCATGCATCAGCAGCGCATGGCGATCGCCGGAAGTCAGGGAGGGCGCGGGTGTCTCGAGCAGGGTCGCCGCATAGGCGGCCGGCGTGTCCGGGTGGCCGTCCGACAGCGTTGCCATCAAGGCACCCGCGTCGCCGATCGCGCCGGCAAGGCGGACCTTGGCGGCCTCGCCTGCCGCATCGCCTAGCGCTTCGCGCACAAAGGCCACCACGGCCGGTGTCTGGCCGGCCCGCATCGCATGGTGCAGCAAGCCGGGTTCGCGGTGGTCCTGCTCGCTCAGGCCGACCAGGCGCTCTGCCGAAGCGGCGCCGTCGTCTTCGGTCCCCGGCATGTCCACACGGTACAGCTGGGCTACTTGGGCCGATGTCGGATCGAAGTAGTGCTCGGCTACACCTGCGATGAAGGTTCGCAGCGACAGCGACTTCACGGCAGCGAGCGAGTCAAGCGCCACGCGCTCGTGGCTGACGGTGACGTTCGGGTCGTAGAAGGCCACCACGTAAGCGGGCGCTTCGCCCTTGCGCGCCGGCTTGAACTGCAGTTCCATGGCCATGGCGTGGGATTCGCTGACGATCAGGAACTTGCGCCGCTCGCCGGGCTTCATTGCGCCAAACTGCCCCTGCAATGCCTCGCCGAGGCGGTCGATCTGAAACAGCGCTGTGGCGGGTGATTGGCGCAGGCGCAGGTATTGGTCCTCGGTCTGCTCGCTCACATGTTCTCTGATGTCCTGGGTGGCGGCGTAGTGACGGTAGGACAGGCCGTGGGCACTGCCATGGTCGGCAAGCCATTGCAAGGCCAAGTGGCGGCAAAGGATTGCGCCATGGGGTTTGGCGCCCCCACCCGTGTGAGGGGCCGATGCCTTGCTTTCCTGAAACGTTGCCAGTCCGTTGAGGTTGGTCGCCAGAAGCTCATCCTGAGTGCCGGCCCAGGCTCGCGGATCTTGCGGCTTGTTCTGGTAACTCTTGTGGTCCTTGGGCTGGTTGAAGTACACGATGCCGTTGAGAGCGCGTGCCGGTCCTTGTGCCTTGCCGTCGGCATCGGCCCGCTGCGACGTGGGCTTGATCGTGTGCGCGAGGCGGGTGGCCAGGCCCCTTGTTTCCACCTTCAGGCCGGCCGGCGCGGTCACTCGCCAGCCGGCGGGCCGCCAGCAATCGAGCTGCACGCTGAGGGCCTCGTCGCGCTGGGTCAATGCATGCAGGTGGATGCGCACACCGGTCTCGGGCACGGGCAGGTTCAGAGTGCGCAAGCCGGTCAACTGGTTCAAGCCCTCGATGGCCCGGCCCAGTTGCTGATTGTCGCGTGGGGTGGGTAGGTCCACCGCATGGATGCCGCCGTGAGCCGCCTCGTTGAGCGCGGCCCAGGCCGGCGCAGGCAGGGCATAGACGGCGTCGCGGTCCGCCCCTTCCATCCAGCGCAATGAAAGGTGGCCACCGTCCAGGCGCGAGAGCAGTTCTTCGGCCAGGCTGGCCTGCCGCTCTGGCGCTACCGCGCCGGCCAGCGCCTGCGCCAATCGCAAGGCCGGCGCGCCTTGCGCGGTTGGACCGTCAGGGCCGTGGCTGGTCGGCGTCGTGTTGCGCCCGGAGGCCGGCCTGGGCAGCGGGACAAGCTTGTCCAGGGGCATGCGAACGCTTCGCGTCGATGGTGGGCTCCCTGGAGGCCGGTGCTTTCACCTTTGCGCCGGCCCTATTGTTGAGCTCAAAGTATGCATGTGATCGACGGGCGTGCCAAGCGGCGATTGCGTTGGCCGCACGCCTTAGATCCGCGCTGCGGCGCTCAAGGAGCGCGCACGTCACCTGCACTGGGGGACGGCTCCGCAGGGGCCTGCGCGCTGTCGAAGCTAACCACCTGGGCCATCGCGGCAATGGCCAGGAGGGCAGACACTGCAAAAGCCATCAGGCTATGACGGCGTTGCGAATCCTTGTTGCGCTTCATGGTGCGTGACTCCGGTCCAAGGGGCTGATTGGCCCACGAAGTCTAGGCAGGGCGGCACGATTTTCAAGGCAAATAAGGGGCCGGCCGCGACCTCGCCCATCGTGCCTACAAGGCCCAGGTTCTGGGCGGGTGCGCTGGCAGTCCCCACAGCACAGGACGCCATGCATTGCGAATGGATTTGAGCAGCGCCAAGGCGGGCTCGACCAGCGGTGCCAGCACCCGGACCACGACGACACGGCCGTTGGGTGCTGTGGCGCCGGCGGTGGCCCTCAGTGAATGGGCTTCGAGCAGCTCGCGTGCAGTGGCCAGGGCCTGCGCGCGACGCTCGCGCGACAGCTCGGTGCCGGTGGCCAGGAACAAGGTGGCGATGCAGCGATGGCCAGCCAGGCCGAGCGGGCCGTCCATCAGGCGGGCGTCTTCGGCCGCGATGAGGCCGCGTTCCAGCCAAGCCCCCTCGAGGGTCAGCGCCTGCAGCAGACTGCCACGCACGAAGGGCTGGCCGGCGGCAGGCAGCCCCAGTGCGCTCACATCCCAGCCGACCAGCTCGGCCCCGGGTTCCAGCGCCATGTGCAACCGGTTCTCGGCCCGACAGCCGCTGTAGCACAGGGCTTCCAACGGCAGCCATTCAAGCCGCCCGCCCGCGCCCACCCGGATGCGGGTGCGCTGCTCGGCGGCCGGCCCGTCGGTGCGGTAGTAGCGCGTGGCACCCGGTGTGGTGATCAAACCATGGGCGCCGGGGCCGACCTGCACGTCGATGTCGAGCAGGTCGCCGCCCACCAGCCCGCTGGGCGGGTGGATCAGCACGTTGTGGCAGATGCCGGGGCCCTCGGGGTGCAGGCTTTGCAGGATGCGCAGCGGGCCGCTGTGCTCGAAGTGCGCGAGCGTGCGCTCACCTTCGCGCCGGTAGTGCAGCTGAAGCTGCGCATGCCAACTCATTTCCCGTCATCCCCGCGAAGGCGGGGATCCAGGCTCAGGCCGAGCGCAGCGAAGGCCCGTGGCGCCGGACATGTCGCGCTCCTGGATCCCCGCCTTCGCGGGGATGACGAGTGGGTGTCCTGGATCCCTGTCCCGACCGTCGCGGGGATGACGAGATGGGTGTCGTCGGTCGTCACTGCATCTGAGAGCCGCGATGCGCCCAGGCGGTGGTGTGTTTTTCCACATAGCTGAAAAGCTCATACATCGCCATGGCCATCGCGCCCACCACCACCAGGCCGGCGAAGGCCAGGCCCATTTGCATGGCGGAACCCGCCGAGATCAGCAGGTAGCCGATGCCCTCGTTGGCTGCGGTCATCTCCGACACGGTGGTGCCCACGAAGGCCAGCGTGATCGCCACCTTGAGCGAGCCGTAGAAGTAGGGCATGGAACGCGGCAGCCCCACCTTCACCAGCACGTCCCAGCGCTTGGCGCCCAGCACGCGCAGCACGTCCTCGAGCTCGGGCTCGAGCGTGGCCAGGCCGGTGGCGATGTTGACAGTGATCGGAAAGAACGAGATCAGGAAGGCCGTGAGAATCGCCGGCCCGATGCCGATGCCGAACCACACCACCAAAATGGGCACGAACGCCGCCTTGGGCAGCGCATTGAAGGCCGTCATCAGCGGGTACACCGCCGCATAGGCCAGGCGCGAACTGCCAATCAGAAAGCCCAGCAGCACCCCGACCACGATGGCGATGCCAAATCCCGCCATCGTCACCCAGTAGGTGCGCCAGGCATGGGCCGCGATCACGCCGCGATACTCGATCATCTGGGTCCAGATGCGCGCCGGGCTCGGGAAGATGAACTCCGACACCTGGAAGGCGCTGCAGATCGCCTGCCACAGGGCGATGGTGATCGCCAGCAGCACCCAGGGTGACCAGGCCTGCACCCGCTTGTTGCTCGCCATACTCGCTGCGCTCATGCTGCGGCCCCTGCAGTGGTCTTGCGGATCGCGCCGATGTGCCCGCGCAGTTCGTGAACGATGTCGGTGAACTCTTTGGTGTAGGTCACCTCCAGCTCACGCGGGCGCGGCAGCGCGATCTCGCGGCGCACGACGAAGCGGCCAGGGCTCTTGCTCATGACATAGACCGTGTCGGCCAGGAAGGCGGATTCACGCAGGTCGTGCGTGACCAAAATAACGTTGAAGCGCTGCTCGGTCCACAGGTCGCGCAGGATGCACCACAGCTCTTCGCGGGTGAACGCGTCGAGCGCGCCGAAGGGCTCGTCCAGCAGCAGCATCTTGGGCTCATGGATCAGCGCGCGGCAGATGCTGGCGCGCTGCTGCATGCCGCCAGACAGCTGCCAGGGGAATTTGTCCTCGTAGCCGGCCAGACCCACCTTGCGCAGCAAGGCGCGCGCGCGTTCGGCGTACTCGGCGTGCTTTTGCTTGAAGCTGGAGCGAAAGGGCTCGACGATCTCCAGCGGCAGCAGCACGTTGTCGACCGTGGTGCGCCAGGGCAGCAGCGAGGGCGCCTGGAAGGCCATGCCGGAGATTTTCAGCGGGCCAGCCACCGGCTGGCCGTCGATCAGGATGCGCCCGCGCGAGGGCATCTTCAGGCCGGTGGCCAGCTTCATGAAGGTCGACTTGCCGCAGCCCGAAGGCCCGACGATGGCGATGAACTCGCCCTGGCGCACCTTCAGGTCGATGGCCTCGACCGCGAAATTGTTCTGCGCCAGCAGCTCGTCGTTGTAGGCCAGCCAGACGTCGCCGAAGTCGACGAAGGCCGGCGCCGAGCCGTCCGCGGCGCTTGTGGCGATCGTCTGTGCCCTCATCGCTTGGGCACGGGCAGCACCCCGGCGAGTTCGGCCTTGGCCGGCAGGAACGAGCCGTTCCACACCGCGTCGGGGCTGACGCGGGTCTTGGTGCCGAAGGCATCCGAGACCTGCGAGGCCATCAGCGACAGGCGGCCCGGGATGAGCTGACCGAAGCCTTCGGCACGCGCGTCGGCGCTGTTGATCACCGTGTCGATGGCCAGCTTCAGGCGCCGGGTCTCCAACTCGGTGTTGATGATGCCGTCGCGTTGCTTGACGAACTCGATGGCCGCAGCGGGATTGGCCATCACCTCCTTGGCGCCCTTGGCGAAGGCCGACAGGAAGGCCCGCACCGCCTGCGGGTTCTCGCGAATGATCTTGGGCGTGGCGATGATCACATTGCCATACAGCTTGACGCCGTAATCGGGGTAGGGCAGCACGACCACGTCCGAGGCCTTGACGCCGCGGGCCTCCAGGTTGAGCAGCGAGGTAAAGGTGAAGCCGGTGATGGCGTCCACGTCGCCACGGGCCAGCATGGTCTCGCGCAGTGGCGGGTCCATCGCCGTCCAGTTGACCGGGCCGATGTTGTTGGCCTTCTGGAAGATGGGGAAGGCGCGGCGGCCGGCGTCAAACACTGGCGCGCCCAACTTCTTGCCGGCCAGGTCGGCCGGCTTGGTGATGCCCGACTTCTTGAGGGCCATCACCGAAGCCGGTGTGTTGTTGTAGACCACCATCACCGCCACCGGCTTGTTCGGCGCATCGGGGTTGTTGGCGTGGAACTCCATCAGGGCTGCCAGATCGGCAAAACCGATGTCGTAGGTGCCCGAGGCCACCCGCGTCACCGCGGCGCCCGAACCGTTGCCCGCGTCCACCGTCACATCCAGGCCGGCCGCCTTGAACTGGCCCTTGGCCACCGGCAGCAGGAAGAACGCCGCCGGGCCTTCGAAGCGCCAATCGAGCTGGAACTTGATTGGTGTGAGCGCCTGTGCGTGGGCCATGGGCAGCAGGCCAGCGCCCAGGGCGAGCGCGGCGGCAGATTGAAGGAACCATCTCTTGGTCATGCGGAATCTCCAGAAATGAGAAAAAACGAGAACTCAACCGTCAAAGCAAGAAGGGTGCCTTGGTGCGGCTTCCACGGCAACAGGGGAAAGCCGGATAGCCGGCGCGGCCGGCCAGGCGCGCCCAGGCTGCGCACTGCTTGCCGCTGGGGTAGGGCTTATCCGACGGGGCGACGCGCCAAGCACGCACGGCCAACCTGAGCCGGCGACTACGCCCGCGCTTGGTGGCCGCAACCATATTTGATTGACCGGCTGCCGGTTTGAACAACACGCCCCTGCGGCAAAGGAGTCTTTCATGAACGTTCTGATCTGGTTGATCGTCGGCGGGATTGTCGGGTGGCTGGCCAGCCTCGCCATGCGTACCGACGGGCAACAGGGCATCTTGCTGAACGTGGTGGTCGGCATCGTCGGCGCCTTCATCGGCGGCTGGGTGATATCGCCCATGGTCGGTGTGGTGACCATCAATGAAGGCATCAGCATCGGCTCGATCGCGGTGTCGCTGGTGGGCGCGGTCATCTTGCTGGCCATCGTGAACCTGTTGCGCAGCGGCACCATGCGCTAAGACAGTTCGGTCGGGTCTAACCCCCGTAGGGGTGGACCCGCCTCCAGTGCCGTGCAATGTCGATCCGGCGGCACACCCAGACGCGGTCGTGGTGGGCGATATGGTCCAGAAACCGCTGCAGCGCCACGATGCGCCCGGGCCGCCCCAGCAGGCGGCAGTGCATGCCCACCGACATCATCTTGGGTGCCTCGTCGCCTTCGGCGTAAAGCGCATCGAAGCTGTCCTTGAGGTACTGGAAGAAAGGATCGGCGTGCGAGAAACCCTGCGGCAGGGAAAACCGCATGTCGTTGCAATCGAGCGTGTAGGGCACCACCAGATGTGGCACCACCACACCGTCGGTGCGGCGCACCTTCATCCACAGGGGCAGGTCGTCCCCGTAATAGTCGCTGTCGTAGTCGAAGCCGCCGTGGTCGGCCACCAGCCGGCGCGTGTTGGGGCTGTCGCGGCCGGTGTACCAGCCCAGCGGCCGCTCGCCGGTGAGCTTTTCGATGATGTCCATGCCGATGCGCAGGTGCTCGCGCTCGGTGGCTTCGTCCATGCCCTGGTAGTGGATCCAGCGCCAGCCGTGGCAGGCGATCTCGTGGCCCAGTTCCTTGAAGGCGGCGGTGAGTTCGGGGTGGCGCTGCAACGCCATGCTCACGCCGAAAACGGTCAGCGGCAGGCCGCGTTTTTCGAACTCCCGCAGGATGCGCCATACGCCGGCGCGTGAGCCGTATTCGTAGACGCTTTCCATGCTCAGGTGCCGATCCGGGTAGCTGGCCGGGTTGAACATCTCGGACAGGAACTGCTCCGAGCCCCCATCGCCATGCAGCACGGCGCTTTCGCCGCCTTCCTCGTAATTGAGCACGAATTGCACCGCGATGCGGGCATTGCCGGGCCATTGCGCATGCGGCGGGCGCGGGCCGTAGCCGACCAGGTCGCGCGGGTAGGGGGCGGTGGTGTCGTAGATCATCGGATGGGCCCCTGGGCCACCGCGCCGTGTTCAGCGGGTGCCGGGCTTCACCTCAGCATGATACGGGAGCGAAGTTTGTCGCCGGTCAGGGCGCGCCGCCCAGCTGCGTCATCAAGGCACCGTACGCTGTCTCGCCAATCCGCCCTTGCTGGTGGGCCGTGGCCACGATCGCCAAATACGCTTGCCGCTGCGATGCGGGTTCCCCGGCCAACCGGCGGGCCAGCGCGCTCGTGCCGGTGGACAGCAGCGCCGCGTCTTGCGTGGCCATGGGGTCGGCCATGCGCAACAAGATGCCCAGCGCGGCCGAGGGCGGCGTGCCAGGGTTGGACATCACGGCGCTGAGCACCTGGGCGTTGGCGCTGCGGCGCTGAGCGGCGGATTCGGGCGCGGCGCCGCGCGTCGAGGGGGGTGCGATGTCGTGCGGCACGCGGGCGTGCCCGCCGGCGCAGTCGGCGCCCTGCGCCTCCACGCGGGTGCTCGCATCCGAGGCACCGGCGACGGCAGCGGCCGTGCCGGCGGTGACGCGGCGCGCGCTCAGCGCGGTCTCGGGGCCGCGCTCTTGAATGAGTTCACCGCGCGGCGCCGGCAGCTTGCCCGCAAGGGTTGCACCCCCGTGGGGACTGACCGACCGCGGATCCAGGCGCGTGGCGAACGATCCTGGGACAGATACGGGTTTGATACCGATCATTGCGCACTCCTTGCTGACTTGCTTGCCATGTTGTGTGCAGTGAGTAGCGCGCGCGCCCCGCTGGTTCCGTGGCCGCGCCGATACACTGGCGTTTATCAATCCGGGAGTCATCGATGGGCCTCAGCACGCACGTTCTGGACACCATGCACGGCAAGCCTGCCGCCGGCATGAGCGTGGCGCTGTACCGCACCGACGGTGGGCAGCCGCAGCGGGTCAAGCAGTTCACCCTCAACGCCGACGGCCGCAACCCCGACGGTCCGCTGTACGACACGGCCACCCTGCAGCGCGGCACCTACCGGCTGGTGTTCGACGTGGCGGCCTATTACCGCTCCTGCGGCGTCGAGTTGCCCGAGCCGCCGTTTCTGGACCAGGTGGCGCTGGATTTCGGTGTGGCGCACACCGAGCAGCACTACCATGTGCCGCTCTTGTGCACGCCCTGGAGCTATTCGACCTACCGGGGGTCTTGAGGCCCGTGCTATAGAGCTGTCACCGTTCGCCCTGAGCTTGGCCTGTCCTGAGCCTGTCGAAGGGTCGAAGGGCTGAGGCAATAGTTCAGTCTTGCCCTTCGGTCAGCGTGTCCAGCTGGAAGCGGCCGCTGCGGTCCCACAGCCAGGTTTCGGTGTAGGTGGCACGGCCCAGACGCACCGGCGCCGGAAAGGGCGCTGCGGCACGCACGGTGCGTTCGATCTCGGCGATGACCTCCGGCGCGTGGCGCGGTGCGCGCAGCCAGTGCAGGCGGCGCAACTGGCCGCTGCTGTCAACGTCCACTTGCAACACGCCCACGGCATACAGCATGGGCGGCAGGCGGCCGGCGTAGACGCGCGCGCGGTTCACGGCGTACAGGTGGGCGGCGGCGTCGCGGCGGTACTCGCGCTCGGTCGAGGCCATGGAGCCGCGCGAGGGCGCCGGGGCCACCTGGCCCGGGGGTGGCGGCGCCGCAGTTACGGCCGGCGGCGCCGCGGTCACGGCCGGCGGCACCGCGGTCACGGCCGACGGCACCGCGGTCACAGCCGACGGCACCGCCGTCACAGCCGGCGAAACGGGCTGCGGGCTTGTCACGGTGCCGCGCTGTACTGGCGGCGCGGCGCAGGCCGCCAGCAACGCACCGGCCGCTGCGACCAGCAAAAGCACATTCGCACGGGCACGGGTTTGTTCCATGATGCGATTTTGAACCCTGGCGCTGAGCCAGCGCCGATCTCGACCGTCAAATCACAACATGATTCATTTGCTTACCCGCAGCGTGTGCGAGCGCCTCACCCAGGAAGACGCCGTGCTGGTGCACGTCGAGCGCACCGAAGGCTCGGCCCCGCGCGACGCCGGCACCTGGATGGCGGTGTTCGCGCACGACCTGCTCGGCACCATCGGCGGCGGCCAGCTGGAGTTGCAGGCCACCGAGGAGGCCCGGCGCCGGCTGGCCGGTGCCGCCCCCGACGATGCGCGGCCCCGGCGCTACCCGCTGGGCCCCAGTCTGGGCCAGTGCTGCGGCGGCGTCGTGTACCTGCGCTTCGAGCGGGTGGGCACGGCCGACCGCGCGGCCCTGGCCGCTCGCCTGGCGCAGGCGCTGTCGCCGGTGGCGCTGTTCGGCGGCGGGCATGTCGGCCGGGCGCTGGCGCGGGTGCTGGCCAGCTTGCCCTATGCCCTGACCTGGATCGACAGCCGCGACGAGATTTTTCCGGCCGACGTGCCGCCCCAGGTGCACTGCGAACACTCCGACCCGGTGCAGGCGGCCGTGCCCGCGCTGTCGCCCGGCACCCAGGTGCTGGTCATGAGTTTCAGCCACGCCGAAGACCTGGACATCGTCGCCGCCTGCCTGCGCCGCCAGCGCGAACGCGCCGACCTGCCATTTATCGGCCTGATCGGCAGCCACACCAAATGGGCCACCTTCCGCCATCGCCTGGCCGAGCGCGGTTTTTCGCAAGACGAGCTGGTCCACGTCACCAGCCCGATCGGCCTGCCGGGCATCGCCGGCAAGGAGCCGGAAGTGATCGCGGTCAGCGTGGCGGCGCAGCTGCTGGCGCGCCGAGCGGTCTGAAACTTGCATACACTTGCGTCAACGAAAATCGCCATGGAAAGCTACTTTCTCGACTGGGCCAACCTGCTGCTTCGGTGGCTGCACGTCATCACCGCCATCGCCTGGGTGGGTTCGTCTTTCTACTTCGTCTTCCTCGATTCCAGCCTCACCCCGCCCGAAGACGATGACCTGAAAAAACAAGGCGTCTCGGGTGAGCTGTGGGCCGTGCACGGCGGCGGCTTCTACCACCCGGTCAAGTTCGCGGTGGCGCCGCCCAAGCTGCCCGCCCACCTGCACTGGTTCTACTGGGAGAGCTACACCACCTGGATGTCGGGCTTCGCGCTGCTCACCGTTTCTTATTTCTGGAACGCCCGCGCTTATCTGATCGACCCGGCCCGCATGGACTGGTCCCCTGGCATGGCCATCGCCGTGGCGCTGGGCTTTCTGGTGGTGTTCTGGATTCTTTACGACATCATCTGCCGCGTGTTCAGCGACCGCGAGAACGGCGACGCGATCGTCGGCGCGCTGGTGGCGGTGCTGGTGGTGGCCGCGTCCTGGCTGGCCTGCGAATGGTTCGCCGGGCGCGCGGCCTTCCTGCTGGTGGGCGCCATGATCGCCACCGCCATGAGCGCCAACGTGGCCCACTGGATCATCCCGGGCCAGCGCAAGATGGTCGCCGCCATCAAGCAAGGCCTGCCGGTCGACCCGATCCACGGCCTGCGCGGCAAGCAGCGCAGCGTGCACAACACCTACTTCACCCTGCCGGTGCTGTTTGCCATGCTGTCCACCCACTACAGCTTCACCTGGGGCCATGCCAACAATTGGTTGGTGCTGGTGTTGATGATGGCGGCCGGCGCGGCCATCCGGCAGTTCTTTGTGCTGCGACATGGCTGGAAGCTGGGGCGCAACCGCAACCCGCTGCCTTATGCCTTGGTGGGCGTGGCCATCATCGCCGCGGCCATGGTGTGGATGAAGCCACCGCCGCCGGCGCCCGCCGCAGCGGCCCCCGCCGCTGATTTCGCGGCGGTCAAGCACATCGTCGAACAGCGCTGCCTGATGTGCCATGGCGCGCAGGTGCAGATGAAGAACGTGCGGCTGGATTCGGCCGAGGGCATTCGCCAGCATGCGCTGGCCATCCACCAGCAGGTGGTGGTGATGCGGCTGATGCCGATGAACAATTCGACGGGGATCACCGAGGCGGAGCGGGGGGTGATCGGGGCCTGGTTTGGGGCGGGAGCGAAGGGGCCTTAGCCACAGGTGCTGCTAGGTCGACTTGAGGTCTTTGGAAGCCGGGGCGCCTGACGAGGCGAGGCCAAGATCGAAGCTCGTACGCAGCTGTTGACCCCGTGGGGCTTTCTGAAAAGCGTCGTGGATCAGTCCGTGAACGTTTTTCACGTTCAGGGCCCGGCCGGCCTCGGTGCCCGTTCCACCAAGAGCTTTCCCCAACAGTTCGAAGCTGCGCGAAGCGACGCGAAGCCGGACCTTAGAGTTCATGAGGTTCACCAGCAAAGGCTGCACGAAAGCCTTCAGCGCTTGCGGCGACAAGTTGTTGCCCTGCTTGAGTGCATCGATGATGGCCTCGATAGTGATGTCGAAGCGCTGGGACATCATCGGTGTTTCGGCTGAAGCGGCTACGTCGGTGCGCGAGATATGGACGGCGCGCGAGAAGTGGTTGGCCAGCGGCGTGGTGCCCACCTTCTGTGCGAGTGCGGCCACACCACCTTCGATGGTCTCGGCATACATGGCTGTCGATAGCGTGCTCCACACTTTGGCGCAAAAGCCTGCAACCTCACTTTGATTGGGCAGTGGGCCGGTGAACAGCGCAGCGACGGACGCTCGAACATCCGCATCCTCGTTTCTTGTCGCATCGGGCTGTGTCGGCGTCGCTTTCGCCATGCTAGCCGCAAGGTGCCGGATGCACTCGCCGGCAACGTTGTGCATTCCATGCAGGGCTGCCGCGCGGCTCACTTCCTGCCTGAACAACGCGGCGTAGTCGTCGCTTTCGGGCGATGCGACTAGCCAATTCGACACGGCCGCACACGCCTTCACATAGTTGGCGACTGTCGCGGCACTCGGCGTGCCGGCCAACTTCAGAGCGGCGCACGTGTTCAGGTCCTTGATGATGGTGGGCAATTCGACCTGACTGTCCTTGAGCTTTGCGATCACGGTGCTGAAGAACTCGGGCGGATGGTCGTTCTGATCGAGAAGCTTGTTGATCACCGCGTGGCGACTGTCAGACGACATGAAGTCGGCGAAATCGTCGTCGACCGGCTCGAAGTCGATGTGCGGATCGGCATCGAGATCAGGACCGTGTGACGCGTCCGACTTGTCATCACGCTGGCGTAGCTGTCCGCGCCTCAAATGAGCGTCGATACTCGCATGGGCTTGCCGCGCTGCGGCCGACAGAACCTCGTCGAGCGTTGCCGGGGAGCGGTCATCGACGCCTGGCTCCATTCGCGCCGCAACAGAGTTCTCGGCGTCGTCCTGCTGATCGTGGCCGTCATCGTGCGGTGGGCCGTCGATCTGCGCGTAGGCCTGGTCTTCAGCCGCCTGCCCATTCATTTGCTGGAACACGGCGAAGAGCGTCTGCGCAAGCTCCCTGTTCTGCTCGATCCACGTCTGCGCGGCGGCATGGGGCAGGATGCCGGCACGGGCATCCTGCGGCCAGCCGATCAACTGTCGCTGTTCCCGATGCTGCGGTTGCGCAGGGTGCGCCGCGAGCGACACGAGGTAGTCGAAAAACCGGTTGCGCTCGCGATTGATGGCAGCCGCTCGGCTTGGCACCATGCGACCAGCATCTCGCTCAGGCCGCTCAGGGGGCATTTGCGCGTGTACCTGGTACAGGAAGTCACGCACCTGAGGTGGAAGCTGGAATGTTTGCTGGCTACGCCCGCGGCGCTGGGCAACAAGGGCCGACGAGGACGGCGCAGGTGCGGTCTGCTGGTGTTGCTGGTTCTGCAGGGTGTGCTTTGTGTCCGGCTTTGGCAACGTCAGTTCGGAGTCTTCCGTTGGCAGTCGTTGCAGTTCAGGTGTCGGCGTGGGCGTGGGCGTGGGCGTGGGCGTCGGTGTGGACGAAAGCTTCGAATCCGCAGGTTGCTCAGGTCTTGCCGGTGCTTGACTGCCGTCACCGCCCGCCGACCCAACCGCGGCCGCCGGGGTGCCCATCTCGGCATGTGCGCTCTTGCCATGACTGCCCTGATCCAGCCCCTCCGCAAAGCGCTTCAAGGCCTCGTCGCGCAGGCCCGTGCTTTGCCACTCGGTGTGCGCGATCGCGTGCCGTGCATTGACGGCGCGGTCGGCCCTCATCTTGTCGGGATGCAGGTGCCCCAGCAGCCGCTTTTCGTCGTTCTGACGGCCCCACTCTTTGCTCCCCCATCGCGGCGGCTTGAGGTTGAGGTTGTTGCCCTGCAGGCCGACGGCTTCGCCCAGGGTCGACAGGCTGTCCATCGTGGCCTCGCGCAGCCGCGCGTGGTACTCGCGCGTTCCCTCCCGGGCAACGAAGCCGCGGGTGACCGCAGCCACAAACACGTCGACGTCGTGCCGCGCCACCGGGCCCATGGCCCGCAGCATGGACATCAGCAGGTGGTGGCAGTGCGCCTTGCCGATGCGGTCGTTGGCGCGAGCGTCCAGCACGTGCGCTACGAACTCGCTGCACACCAAATGTTCATCGCCCACCTGCTTGCACAGTGCGACCATGACCGAGGCCGAGGGCTTGCCGCTGTCGAGGATGGCGCGGTAGACGTTGTGGCGGCTTTCGTTCTTGTCCGACGGGGCGCTGGCGATCCACTGTTCGAGAACAGCGCGGCTGACCTTTGCGGTCGTGCCGACGGACAAGCGATCAGCGGACAGCGGCGCGGACGGGCTGGGGGTGAGAGGAACGCGGGGCGGCTGCGTGCCGGTCAGGGTGTCCGGTGATTTTTCAGGGGCAGCCGTGTCGATACCCGTCCCCTTGACTGGCAGCAGAGACGGTCTACGCTCGATGGGCTTGTCGTTCATGCTGAATAGACCAGGACTCAGGCCGCAATGGGCGCAATGGGCGCAAAGATCGCCTCCAACTGGCCTGGCTCAGCCCAGACGGGTTTGAAACCTTCAGCAGCAAGGCCGGCCTGAATCAACAGCGCTGGATCGTTGTGCGTGCGCACTGCGTTGGCGACGATGCTCAGCCCTCGCTTCACTGCCGGTTCGTGGTCCGCTTTCGGACTGTTAAAAGCGCCAATGACTTCGCCGACGGCTTCCTTCGTCCACATGATGGTGCCGGTCAGGTGCTCCAGCACGGCGCTCAAAGAGTCGGAGCTGGCATCGGCGCCGTTCGCGTCGATCCAAGACGCGATCAACGTGTTGACCCCATT
Source organism: Comamonadaceae bacterium (assembly GCA_947476465.1). GTDB lineage: Bacteria > Pseudomonadota > Gammaproteobacteria > Burkholderiales > Burkholderiaceae_C > Ramlibacter. Next base: position 39,874 of record CANJQN010000017.1, read on the forward strand.
ACGGCGGGCGGCTGTGTCTTGCGCGAAGACTGAGCTGATCACCAAGTCGGCCCACGCCCGGGCATGGTCCGGCGATGAGCCTTTCGCCCTGTCGACCATGGCCTTGGCCGCCGCCTCGAAGTCCTTCTTTGCCAGCAACGGCGCCAGCTCGAGCAGCACCTTGCGGTGCTCAGTCGATGCCGGCTGCTTCGCATTGGCATCCTCACGGGCAGCTTCGTCGATGGCCAGCAGCAACTCGTCCAGCACGGGTAGCGCGTCCTTCGGGTCTTCCTTCGCGGCGGCACTGATGAGGCCGTCGACGAATTCAGTCATTCGCGCCAAGTGATCGGGTGTGTTGAAAATCTGCGCCACCAGATCCTTGGCGACGGGTTTCAAGTGCTCGGGCTTGACTGTGGCCTTGTGGCGGGTGGCAAAGAGAAGGGAGCCCGCGTCACCGAACCGGTTAGCCGACACCAGTGATTGCAGCTGAGAACCGACGGGGTTCGCGTCGGCCTTGCCATCGGCGTTCGCGGGGGCGGCGCCGGGGATCGCCTCCTGTCCAGGCTTGACCCGCTTCCAATCTTCGGGGCACAGCTTGGTGGCCACCAAAATCTTGTCGCACTCGTTCTTCGTGAGCAACGCCGCTACCTCGGCGGGGACCCGGCGGCCCGCGGACCCGTCCTCCTCGATCTTGTAGCCCAGCCCACGGAACAGGCGGGCCACGACCTGCGGCTCGTCCAGTGTCAGGTAGTCGAGGTGGGTGATGGTCTTCAGGCAGTGGCCGCAAATCTCGTCGCTCATGTCGTCACCGCCCAGGGCCTGCGTGAAACCGTCCATCAGCGCGCGCAGCACCGTCTCGTCGTTGTCGACGCCAAGGCTGCGATGGGTCTTGCTGCTGAAGATGTTGCGCGATTCGAGCTCCTGCTGCTCTGTGGCGGTGAGCAGCTCCCAGTTGTCCTTGTTCGGGTTGAGTGTCTCGTTGAGCGCCGCATGCGCGAACTTGTTCAGGCACATGGTGATCAGCGCCTTGTCGGGCTTGACGCCCCCCAGGCGTTCGCTCATGGCTGTCATTAACTTGGTCGGCCAGCTCGGGTCGAACTTGTGCAGCTTGACCGCGCTTGCGATGATGTCCGTCATCAGGTGCTGGGCGTTTTCCTGATGGGGGTTGTTGTTGATCCGGTCCATCAGGTCGTCGTACTTGGCCTTGGCCTGCGCGACGCGCTTTTCATTGGCCGACTGGGCCTTCACGTCGGGTGGTGGGCCCAGCGGTGGATCGGCGGGGACGGCCACGGGGCGGGATTCGGCTCGGCCGGCGCGGAAGGCCTGCACCGCCAGATCCGACACCGGGGGCTGGAGGCTGGCCTTGATCGTGGTCTCCAACCGGGCATCCTGATCGGGCTGGCGCAAGGGGTCGCGGCCCAGGTGGTGGAGTTCTTGCCCCAGCACTTTGCAGAAATCCAGGACAGCGGGCAGGGCGGCTGGCCGACCTTGCGGTTGCTGCGCCGCAGCGCAGCGCACCAGGCCGTCCAAGATCTGCTGGGCGCCTTCCGTGGTACCAGCTTCACGCACGCCGCTGCCTTGCAGCAGGCCGCTGGCCAGGGCCTTGAAGCCTTGCTCGCCGAGCGTGCCGTGCTGGGTCATGAGCCGCGTGAGTACGCCGTCCAGCAGGGGCTGCCGATCGAGCGCGTTGACGTCCGCCAGCGCGGTGGCAAGCAGGTTGGTCGCTTCCTGTGGCCGTTTGTCATTCAACACCTTGCCTAGCGACGCCATGGTGTTCGCCATGGTCTCGCCGACGGGCGCGTCGGCCGGTGGCGGTATGGCATTGACATCGGCGCCCAGTGCCACCGCCAGGCGCGACAGGCACAGGTTCGCTCTCTGGGCCGATTGCATCGTGCCCCTATCGGGCAGATGCGAGGCGAACGCCAGGTAAGCGCTCAGTTGATCCTTGGACAGCGTGTCGCCGCAGGCCGCTTTCAAGCCGTCCAGCAGGCCGTCGAGCGTGGCTATGAATCGGTCTGCGCCGATATGACCTTCGCCGTACGCAGTCCGCAACTGGGAGCCAAATTCACTGAGAAATTCGGATGGTTGAAGCTCAAGCGCGATGTTGCGTGTCAACTCGGCAGCCGCCGCCCTCGGGTCGCGTGGGCCGGGGTCCCTCTGGATCAAGGGGGCGTATTGCGACTGGCGTGTCATCCGTCCGGCATGCGGCGAGCCGGGCAACTGCTCGACATGCCGCTGGCCCAAGGGCGGGCCGTTATCCTTAGCGGACTGCAGTTGTGGGCGGGGATGCGCCTTCTCATTAGACGGTCGCCGCACCTCCATGCCGCCGAGATTGCCGGGCACGTGTTTGTGGTCGACCCGAGGTCCGGGTTGCTCCACAGGCAGGCTGACTGGGCCGGCGACTCCCATCTCACTACCAATTTTGCCCACTGCGCGCTCCTGTGCGTTGCGTGAATCAAGCCCTGGGCATTGCCAGCGTCACGGGCCCTTGCTTGCTGAGTGGCGGCTGGCACGGTTCAGTTCCGCGTCAGATGCCGGGTGGCATGCATCGGGGCTATGTCGTGGGCGGCAAGCCATTGCGCCGCTTCGGGCGCGCGCTTGGCCTGCTTGCCTGAGGCTTGACTTGGGTCGTCAGTCGGTTGAGTTCCAAAAGAATCCCGTTCCACGCCGCCTTGGTCTTGTGGGCCTCCGCCGCATTCGCATCCTTTGTTGCCTTGCGAATCAACTTGCTCGCCGTGAGGGCGACCGAAGCATCAAGGTTGGCCTTGTCCGAGCGCAGCACGCGACCGTTGCCTTGCTTCATGCCGGTGATCAGAGTGGCCATGAATTTGCGAGACCATTCGCCGGGGATCGTGCCGTCCATCACCCCTTCCCACACGTGGCCGGCGACGATTTTGCGTTTCGCTGGGTCATTGGCGGCTTCCCGTGCAAGCTGGTCTGGATCGGCTTCGCTCAGCTTCAGTGGCAGTTCGTCGGCGTTGAATGAGCGACTGATTGCCCGGCTCATGCTCGCCTTTGACTCGGGAGGGTTGGGCTCCAAGGCCGGCTGATCCTCTGCCTCGACTTGAGCCTGCAATTTTTCAAAGTCGCGCGCATCCTCCTCGTCCGACTCGGGTGGCGTGTAGAGGCCGGACGGCCCGACTGGACTCGAATCGTCGCGCGTGACAGGGTGCAAAGGGAGATCGAGGCTGCTGCTCGAACTGCTCGAACTGCTCGAACTGCTCGAATCGCCGAACTCGGTGCCGCTTGCAGGGCGCCAGATCGGCGCCGGCTGATGCGCGATGTCTGGCGCGGCCATCAGGGTAGCCTTGGCGGTGACTGGCTGCTCGAAGATGCTGGAGTCGGGCTGGTACATGTAGTAGGGCGGCCTTCTGCCTTCCTCGCTGTCCACCTTGCTCGATGATTTGTGCTTGTTGTCGATATGCGAGTCTTTGGGGCCCGAAGGCTTGTGGGGCGCCGAGGGACCGGGGGGCAGATTCGGCGCTGGCTGCGGCCGCTCGCGTTTCAGTGCCTTATTGTCTTTCGGACGCGCGTTCCTGACCTTCTGGCGTTGCGTCTGGCGCGCGTTTTTGTCGTCGCTCATTCCACCGAGCAACCATGTCGTTCGGTCGTCTGACCCTGCCCCCGCCGCCGACCCCGATGCCCCCGGCGCGAGATTCGCCAGAAGGTCCTTGAGCTCGTTCGTCGAAAGTCCCCGTCGCAAGAGTTCGTGACCAATGAACTCCAGCAACGCGGCATGGTCGCCGGTGGTGTTGGCAATCACTGCGTGAAGCTTCTGTGCCAGCAGGGTGAGGTCTCCCTTTTCTCCGATCAGGAGCTGCAGCATGATGAAGTCGTGCTCGGATTCGCCGGCGTTGCCCTGCAGAAATTTCAGCGTTGCGGACAGATCTTCCACCGGACGGTCCGCAAGGGCTTTCGCCGGTTCACGGTGGGCGTCGGAGCTGGAACGCTGGGTCTGCGCGTTGGAAGGCGGGGCGCCCTTGGGTTCGGGCTGACCGCCGACCTTGGTTTCGGCTTTTGGGCTGCCGCCAGCCAACCGGTCGATGCGCTGCTGGATAAAGGGGCCGAAGTCCATGATCGTTCCTTGCGTGGGGACGCGGAAACAATGCCGATTGGCTGCCCCGCCATGACCCATAGGTGACCCGCACCGCTCAGCAGTTCCCACCCTCAGCCTGACACTCCCTCAGCCCGGCGCGTTCAACTGCCTCGGCAAGCGCCAGGCCGTATCGGCCAGCCGCCCGCGCACGCCCGCGAATCGCTGCCTCATCGGTACAGGGAACCTGTCGCTCCCGTCCGACACGGGCCGAGGCCCAATGCTGACATCAGCACGAGACGCCGGCGTACGCACCGCGCCAAGCACAGCCACAGACGATGGTGGCATGAAGATCCTGTCGATCGTCCATGTCACCCTCGCATGCGCGGTCTATCGCTGGGCGATGGGCCAGATCCACCCCCTGCACCCGGATCTGCCGCGCATTTTGATCAAGTGGCAGGAGATGGAGGAGCGGGCGCAGCAGTTGTGGGCTTGAGATAGGGGCTGCGGGTTCCCGTCGTTCCCGCGAAGGCGGGAACCCAGGCCGTGGCCGACCCCGCGAAGGCGGGGCATGGCCCGTATCGCGCCGGACGCGCCTCGCTCCTGGATTCCCGCCTTCGCGGGAATGACGAGTCTCAGTCGCCCAGGTCGATGAGCCCGCTCAAAGGCGTCGCTTCCAGCCCGGGCGGCAGTTCGAAATCCGCCACCACGACGGCCCGCACTGACTGCCGCGCGGCATCGTCCAACTGTTGCGACACCACGTCGCGCGCCGACGCGTCGAGCGCGGCGTAGGGGGTGTCCAGCAAGGTGAGTGCGGCGCCGCTGGCGAAGGCGGCCACCAGGCCGATCTTGCGGCGGGTGCCGGTGGAGACCATGAAGAAGGTCTTGTCCAGATGCTGCGTCAGGTCGAACGCCGTCAGCAGCTGCAACTCGCGCTGCGCATCCCAATGAGAAAAGCCCTGGCGCTGCTGCGCCAGCCACGCGCGCAGGCCCACGTCGTCCAGGCCGGGGTCGCGCGGGTCGAACCAGAACAGCTCGGGCGCTGTGCGCTCGATGCGGCCGGCGTCGGGCTGAAGGTCCCCGGCCATCAGGCGCATGAGGCTGGTCTTGCCGCGGCCGTCGCCGCCGCGCACCAGGGTCAGGCCGGGGCGGATGTCAAAGCGCAGATCGGCGAACAGTGTCAGGCCAGGATGGCGAAGTTGGGGGCCGTCGGCACGAAGCAGCGCAGCGCAAGAAAGGCTCATCCCCCGCATTGTCCCAGCGCACGCAGCACGTTCTCGGCTGTGGCCGGCGCGGCCAGATCGCTGGCCTGCCCACCGCCGGCGGCCACCGCGTCGCGCAATGCTTCCCACACGCTGATGCCCAGCATGAAGGGTGGTTCGCCCACCGCCTTGCTGCCGCCCACGTTGTCCTCGCGGTTGGCTTCAGGCCAGAGCTCGATCTTGAAGTGCGCCGGCACGTCGCCGGTGGTGGGAATCTTGTAGGTGCTGGGCGCGTGGGTGGTCAACTGACCCTTGTCGTTCCACACCAGTTGTTCGGTGGTGAGCCAGCCCACACCCTGGATGAAGCCGCCTTCGATCTGGCCGATGTCGATGGCCGGGTTGATGCTCGTGCCCACGTCGTGCAGGATGTCCACCGCCAGCACGCGGCTCTCGCCGGTGAGGGTGTCGATGGCCACTTCGCTGCAGGCGGCGCCGTAGGCGAAGTAGTAGAACGGCCGGCCGGTGAGCGTGGCCTTGTCGTAGTGGATCTTGGGCGTGCGGTAGAAGCCGTCGCTCCATAGCTGGATGCGGTTGGCATAGGCTTGGCCTACCACCGCTTCGAACGGCCGCGCGGCGGTTGGCGAGATCACCTGCCCACCTTGAAAGCGCACCGCGCCCGCGCCGCAGCCGTCCAGGCCGGCGACGAAGGCGGCCAGGTTGCTGCGAATGTTGCGCGCGGCGAACTGCGCCGCCCGGCCGTTGAGGTCGGTGCCGCTGGAGGCGGCGGTGGCCGAGGCATTGGGCACCTTCCCGGTATCGGTGGCGGTGATGCGCACCCGCTCGAAGGGCACGCCCAGTTCGTCGGCCACCAACTGCATGATCTTGGTGTGCAGGCCCTGGCCCATCTCGGTGCCGCCGTGGTTGATCTGCACACTGCCGTCGGTGAACACATGCACCAGCGCGCCGGCCTGGTTGAACAAGGTGGCGGTGAAGCTGATGCCGAACTTGACCGGCGTGAGTGCGATGCCGCGCTTGATCACCGGGCTGGCCGCGTTCCACCGGGCGATGGCGGCGCGGCGTTCGGTGTAGTGCGAGGTGTCGGCCAGCCGGGTGATCAAGGGCGCAAGGATGTTGTCCTCGACCTTCATCTGGTAGTGGGTGACGTTGCGGTCTTGCACACCATAGAGGTTGCGCAGGCGCACCTGCAGCGCGTCCAGCCCGAGGTGCCGGGCGATGTCGCCCAGGATGGCCTCGATCACGATCACACCCTGCGGGCCGCCGAAGCCGCGAAACGCCGTGTGGCTTTGCACGTTGGTCTTGCAGCGGTAAGAGGCGATCTCCACGTCTGACAAAAAATAGGCGTTGTCGGTGTGGAAGACGGCGCGGTCGGCCACCGGGCCCGACAGGTCGGCCGAGAAGCCGCAGTTGGCCAGCATGGTCAGCTTCAGGCCCGTGACCAGGCCGCTGTCGTCAAAGCCCACGGCCCAGTCGTAGGCGAAGGGATGGCGCTTGCCGGTGACCAGAAAATCGTCGTCGCGGTCCAGCCGCAGCTTGACCGGCCGGCCCAGCTTGCGCGCGGCCAGCGCCGCCCACACCGCCAGATGGCCGGCCTGCGTTTCCTTGCCGCCGAAGCCGCCGCCCATGCGCCGGCATTCGACGCTGACGGCGTTGTTCGACAGGCCCAGGGCATGCGCCACCCAGTGCTGCACCTCGCCCGGGTGCTGCGTGCTGGAGTGGATGTGCCACTGGTCTTGCTCCATCGGAATGGCGTAGGCGACCTGGCCTTCCAGGTAGAAGTGCTCCTGGCCGCCCACCTCCAGCTGGCCATGAAGGCGATGCGGCGCGGCGGCCAGTGCGTCCTCGGGGGCGCCGCGGCGCACGATGACCGGCGGCAGCACGTAGCTTTGGCGGGCGTGCGCCTCGCGCGGGGTGAGCACGGCGGGCAGGGGCTCGATGTCCAGCGTGACGCGGCGGGCGGCGCGGCGCGCCTGCATCACGGTGTCGGCCACGACCAGGCCCACCACCTGGCCGATGTGCTGCACGCTGTCGATCGCGAACACCGGTTCGTCGTGGGCGAAGGCGGCCAGCATCGCGTCGCCAGGGATGTCGGCGGCCAGCACCACGCCGCGCACGCCATGCTCGGCCAGCGCCGCCTGGGTGTCCACGCCGCGCAGCCGGCCATGCGCCACGGGCGAGAGGATCGGCGCGGCATGCAGGGTGCCGCGCAGCTCGAGGATGTCGTCGATGTAGGTGGCGCGGCCGGCGACCTGCGCGCGGGCGCTTTCGTGGATGCGCGAGCTGCCAACCGCAGGTGCCGGGGCCAGGACGGGGTCGCGGGCGGTCATGCGCTCACCTCGCCGGGCGTCACGCGCTCGAGGTTGATGCCGGTGATGCCCTGGCTTTCCAGCCAGAAGCGCCGCATCAGGTTGCCCAGCACCTGGCGCCTGTACCCGGCCGAGGCGCGCATGTCGGAGATGGGGGCGAACTCGGCTCGCAAGCTGTCGCTGGCGGCGCGGGCGGCGGCCTCGGTCCAGGGCTGCCCTTGCAGCAAGGCCTCGGTGGCGCGGCCGCGGGTCGGGGTGGCGGCCACGCCGCCGGCGCCGATGCGCGGGGTCTGCACACGCCCGCCCTGCAGACGCAGGTTCACCGCCAGGCAGACGGCGGAGATGTCGTCGTCAAAGCGCTTGGAGATCTTGTAGACGCGCATGAACTCGCCTTCGGCCGGGGCAGGCACCAGGATGCGGGCCAGCACCTCACCGGGCGCGAGCACCGTCTGGCGGTAGCCGGTGTAGAAGTCTTCCAGCGCCAGCGCACGCTCGCCGCCGGGGCCGGCCAGCACCACCTGGGCGCCCAGCGCGATCAGCAGCGGCATCGAGTCACCGATGGGCGAGCCATTGGCCACGTTGCCGCCCAGCGTGCCCGAGTTGCGCACCGGCAGGCCGGCGAAGCGCTCACTGAAGGTCTGCAGCTGCGGCCGCTGCGCCACCAGGGCGGCGAAAGCGTCGGCCAGGGTGACGGCCGCGCCGATGGCAATGCCGCTCTGGCCGTGCGGGCCCACGGGGCTGGCCTCGATGCGGCGCAGCTCGGCCACGCGGGTGAGGTCGAGCACCTGATCGAAGCGCTTGTGCTGCTTGGTCACCCACAGGCCGGCGTCGGTGCAGCCGGCGACTAACTGCGCGTTCGGGTGGGCGGCGCGCAGGGCGAGCAGCTCGGGGAGGGTGGTGGGAAGGAGGTAGTTCTCGGTGAGGGCTGACCCCCCTCCACCCGTTCGGGCTGAGCCCTTCGACAAGCTCAGGACAGGCCCTGTCGAAGCCCTTGCCGGCACAGGTGGGATGGAGGCTTCGACAAGCTCAGCCCGAACGGGGGTGGGCTCAGCCCGAACGGGGATGGGCTCAGCCCGAACGGGGGTGGGCTCAGCCCGAACGGATGTGGAGGAGGTAGGAGCGTCCAGGGCCTTCAACTGCGCCAGCAGCTTCACCTCGTCCACCCTCACCGGCGGCAGCGCCGCCATCCGCTGCGCCGCATCCAGGATCGGCCGGTAGCCGGTGCAGCGGCACAGGTTGCCCGAGAGATCGGCCTGCGCCATCTCGCGGCTGATGGCCGCGCCGCGCGCGCATTGGTTCTGGTACATGCCGAACAGGCTCATGACGAAACCGGGAGTGCAAAAGCCGCATTGCGAGCCGTGGCATTGCACCATGGCCTCTTGCGCCGGGTGCGGCGTGCCGTCGGCGGCGGCGATGTCTTCCACCGTCCACAACGCCAGGCCGTCGATGGAATGGGCCAGCCGGATGCAGCTGTTGATGGCGCGCCAACGCAGGCCCTGCCCCTCGGCTTGGGCCAGCACCACGGTGCAGGCGCCGCAGTCGCCCTCGCCGCAGCCTTCCTTGGTGCCGGTGGCGCCCAGGTCCTCGCGCAGCACTTCGAGCAGCGTGCGGTCGGGTGGTACATTGCCCAGCGTCACCTGTTCGCCTCGGCGGATGAATCGGATCGTCTTGGCTTGCATGGAAAGTCAGTATGGCGCAATTGGGCATGAGCACACCACGGCTGCAACTGGAGGGGATCACCAAGCGTTACCCTGCGGTGGTCGCCAACGACGGCGTCTCCCTGCGCGTGGCGGCGGGTCAGGTGCATGCGGTGCTGGGCGAGAACGGTGCCGGCAAGTCCACGCTCATGAAAATCATCTACGGCAGCGTCAAGCAAGATGCGGGCCGCGTGCTGTGGAACGGCCAGCCGGTGCAAGTGCGCAATCCGCAGGAGGCGCGGGCGCTGGGCATCAGCATGGTGTTTCAGCATTTCAGCCTGTTCGACACCCTCACCGTGGCAGAGAACGTCTGGCTGGGGCTGGGCAAGCGACTGACGTTGGCGCAGGTGTCGCAGCGCATCACCGCCAAGGCTGCCGAATATGGCCTGGACATCGACCCCAGCCGCCCGGTGCACACGCTGTCGGTGGGCCAGATGCAGCGGGTGGAGATCATCCGCGCCCTGCTGACCGACCCCAAGCTGCTGATCCTCGACGAACCCACCTCGGTGCTCACGCCACAGGCTGTGGAAAAGCTGTTCGTGGTGCTGCGCACGCTGGCCGCGCAAGGCTGCAGCATCCTCTACATCAGCCACAAGCTGCACGAGATCCGTGCGCTGTGCGACGCCTGCACCGTGCTGCGCGGCGGCAAGGTCACCGGCGAGTGCGATCCGCGCCAGGAGAGCAATGCCTCGCTCAGCCGCCTGATGATCGGCGCCGAGCCGCCAGCCCTGGAGCATCGCGCCCGCACGCCGGGCGAAGCGGTGTTGCAAGTCGATAGCCTGACGTTGCCGCGCGAATCGCCCTTTGGCATTGATCTGGCCGACGTCTCGCTGCAGGTGCGCGCCGGCGAGGTGGTGGGCATTGCCGGTGTGTCGGGCAACGGCCAGGGCGAGCTGTTGTATGCCCTGTCCGGCGAAGACCGGCGCGCCGAGCCGGCCATGGTGCGGGTGGCCGCAACGCCGGCCGGCCGGCTGGGCCCCGGCCGGCGGCGCGCGCTGGGCTTGCACTTCGTGCCCGAGGAGCGCCTGGGCCGCGGCGCCGTGCCCTCGCTGGGGCTGGCGCACAACCTCATGCTCACGCGGCGCGAGGCTTTCGGGTGGGGCGGCTGGATCCGCGTGGGCGTGCTGCCGGCGCAGGCCGAACGCATCATTAAACTGTTCAATGTGCGCGCCGGCGGCCCCAATGCCCCGGCACGATCCTTGTCGGGTGGCAATTTGCAAAAGTTCATCGTCGGCCGCGAGATCGACGCCAACCCGAAGCTGTTGATCATCTCGCAGCCCACCTGGGGCGTCGACGTCGGTGCGGCGGCGCAAATTCGGGGCGAGATTCTTCGCCTGCGCGACGCCGGTTGCGCGGTGCTGGTGGTGAGCGAGGAACTGGACGAACTCTTTGAAGTGAGCGACAGATTGCATGTCATTGCCAAGGGGAAGCTGTCGCCCTCGATCGCCCGCGCGCAGGCCACCGTGGAACAGATCGGCGAGTGGATGAGCGGCTTGTGGGACGCGCCGCACGAGCTGGCTGCCCAGGAGGCCGCCCGTGTTTAAGCTGGAGCCGCGTCCGCAGGCGTCGTCCTTCTGGAGCATCGCCTCGCCGGTGCTGGCACTGGTCATCACGGTGTTGGTTGGTGTGCTGTTGTTCATGGCGCTGGGCAAAGACCCGGTGCGCGGCCTGCAGATGTTCTTATGGGAGCCGATCAAGTCGCCCTACGCCCTGGGCGAGCTGACGGTCAAGGCCATCCCGCTGCTGCTGATCGCGTTGGGGCTGGCCGTGTGCTTTCGCTCCAATGTCTGGAACATCGGCGCCGAGGGGCAGTTTGTGATTGGTGCGCTGTGTGCCGGCGGCGTGGCGCTGCTGGCCGGCAAGGACACCACCCGCTGGATCGTGCTGGCCATCCTGCTGGCGGGCGTGGCGGGCGGCATGCTGTGGGCCGGCATCACGGCCTTCCTGCGTGACCGCTTCAACGCCAACGAGATCCTGGTCAGCCTGATGCTGGTGTACGTGGCCGTGCAGCTGCTTATGTATTTTGTGTTCGGCCCCTGGAAAGACCCGGCGGGCTACAACTTTCCGCAGACCAAGACCTTCGAGGCCGTCACGCAGGTGCCGCGTCTGATGGCCGGCTCGCGCGTCAACGTCGGGCTGCTGCTGGCGCTGGCCGGGGTGGCGGCCCTGTGGGTCTTCCTTTTTCGCACCCGCGCCGGTTTTGCACAGCAGGTGGGTGGTTTGGCGCCGGCAGCGGCGCGCTATGCGGGCTTTTCCTCGCGCCGCGCGTTGTGGGTGGCGCTGCTGGTCTCGGGCGGCGCCGCCGGCCTGGCCGGTGCGCTGGAGGTGGCCGGGCCGATCGGCCAGCTGACACCCTATGTGCCGGCCGGCTACGGCTTCGCGGCCATCATCGTGGCCTTCGTCGGGCGGCTGCACCCGGTGGGCATGGTGTTCTCGGCCATCCTCATGAGCATGTTCTACATCGGCGGTGAGCTGGCGCAATCTCGCCTGGGGTTGCCCAAGTCGCTCACCGGCGTGTTCCAGGGGCTGCTGCTGTTCACCCTGCTGGCTTGCGACACGCTGCTGGTGTGGCGGGTGCGCTGGGTGGGAAAGGTGGTCCCTGGATGACACATGCCCGTCATTCGCACAAAGTTGTCCGTCATTCCCGCGAAGGCGGGAATCCAGGAGCGCGGTCTGACCGGCGCGACGGGCCATCGCTGCGCTGGGCCACCGCCTGGATCCCCGCCTTCGCGGGGATGACGCAATGTCTGTCATCCCCGCGAAGGCGGGGATCCAGGCCCGTCCTAACCACACCACGACGGTGAACTGAATGGACACCTACGCCCTGCTCATCGCCGCCACGCTCAACGCCGGCACCGTGCTGGCCATCGCCTCGCTGGGCCTGTTGATCAACGAAAAAGCCGGCATCGTCAACCTGGGGGCCGAAGGCATCATGCTGTGCGCGGCCATCGCCGGCTTCGCGGCGGTGGTGCACACCGGCAGCGACATCGCCGGTTTTGTCGCCGGTGCCGCGGCCGGCGCCTTGCTGTCGGCGCTGTTCGGCTGGCTGGTGATCTGGCTGAACACCAACCAGTACGCCACAGGTCTGGCGCTCAGCCTGTTCGGCGGCGGGTTTTCGGCCTTCGCCGGCATCGCCTACGTGCAGGAGAAACTGCCTGAGCGGGTGCAATACGCCGCTCCCTTCCTGTCGGACCTGCCGCTGATCGGCCCGGCGCTGTTTCGCCAGCATCCGATCGTGTACCTCACCATCGCCTTCACTGGCGCACTGATCTGGTTTTTGTACCGCACGCGCGCCGGGCTGGTGCTGCGCTCGGTGGGCGAATCGCCCGATTCGGCCCATGCCCTGGGTTACCCGGTGCGCCGCATCCGCCTGGCCGCGGTGGTGGCCGGCGGCGCGCTGTGCGGCCTGGCCGGGGCCTACCTGTCGGTGGTCTACACCCCCCTGTGGGTCGAGGGCATGGTGGCCGGCAAGGGCTGGATCGCGCTGGCCCTGACCACCTTCGCCACCTGGCGGCCGGCCCGGGTGCTGCTGGGCGCCTACCTGTTCGGTGGCGTGACCATGCTGCAGTTTCACCTGCAGGGCGCGGGCGTGGAAGTGGCCAACGAGTTCCTCACCATGCTGCCGTACATCGCCACCATCGTGGTGCTGGCCCTGATGTCGCGCAACCCTGTTTGGATTCGGGTAAACATGCCGGCATCGCTGGGCAAGCAATTCCATCCCGGCTGATAATTTGCTCGTTTTGCGCATCCCACCCCTTTCACAGGAACTCCGATGATCGACCTCAAGAAACGCTCCCTTTTCCACGTTGCGGCCCTGACCGCCGCCGCTGCCGCCGTCCTGGTGGGCTGCGGCAAGAAGGAAGAACCCGCGCCCGCCCCGGCCCCCGCCGCAGCGGCCTCGGCCCCGGCCAAGCCCGCGCCGCTGAAGGTGGCTTTCGCCTATGTCGGCCCGGTGGGCGATGGCGGCTGGACCTTTGCACACGACAACGGCCGCAAGGCGGTCGAAAAAGAGTTCGGCGACAAAGTGGTCACCAGCTTCGTCGAGAAGGTGCTCGAATCGGCCGACGCCGAGCGCGTGCTGCGCGACATGGTCGGCCAGGGCAACAAGCTGATTTTTGGCACCACCTTCGGCTACATGGAGCCCATGCTCAAGGTGGCCACCGACAGCAAAGACGTGCGCTTCGAGCACGCCACCGGCAACAAGACCGCCGAGAACCTGCGCACCTACGACAGCCGCACCTACGAAGGCGCCTACTTGGCCGGCGTGATCGCCGGCAAGATGACCAAGACCAACACCCTGGGCGTGGTCGGCTCTATCGCCATCCCCGAGGTGGTGCGCAACATCAACAGCTTTACGCTGGGTGCGCAGTCGGTCAACCCGAAGGTCAAGACCAAGGTGGTGTGGGTGGGCGAGTGGTTCAACCCGCCCAAGGAAACCGAGGCCGCCACCTCCCTCATCAACGGCGGCGCCGACGTGCTGATGCAAAACACCGATTCGTCCGCCGTGCTGCAGACCGCCGAGAAAATGGGCAAGCGCGCCTTCGGCTGGGACAGCGACATGACCGCCTACGGCCCCAAGGCCCACCTGGGTTCGGCCGTCATCAACTGGGGCCCCTACTACGTGAAGGCGGTGCGCGAACAGCTCGAAGGCACCTGGGCCGGCAACAGCAAATCATGGTGGGGCGTCAAGGAAGGCGCGATCGACTTCGTCTCGGTCGCGGCCGACGTGCCCGACGATGTGAAGAAGAAGGTCGACGAGATCAAGGCCGGCCTGAAAGACGGCAGCTTCGCCATCTGGAAGGGCCCGATCACCGACAACACCGGCAAGGTGCAGGTGGCCAAGGATGCCACCGCCGATGACGCCTTTCTGGGCGGGGTCAACTTCTATGTGAAGGGCGTGGAAGGCAAGGTGCCGGGGGCGAAGTAGGGCGGCTTGGCTGTCATTGTCTTGAAGAACCGCCCTTAGGGGTGGTTCGAGCGCTTGTCGATTTCAGATTGGGCAGGGAGCTCTTTGTAGCTTTGGACCAGTCAAGGTGCTCGGTGGAGTCGTGGGCTGCCCAGTACGCCCGCTCTTGCGCCTCGCTGGCGAACTTCGGAACAAGCTGCAGTGCGGTTTTGACTGGCTTGGTCATGAATGTTCGTTCCTCTCGGTGCGTGTCCCTGGCGAAATCACACGGATCAACAAGCCTGATTTGGCGAGTGTGACAGTGATCGCATGTTCGGCGCGTTTGTTGTCATGTCGCTGATCTCGCGTGGCTGGGTGGGCATCGGCCGCCGGCCGGGGTGTGTCGTTCTCTGTCCATCTCGCGGGCGGCCATACGGGCACACCAGCATGAGTTCATCAACACCACAACGGCGCTCAAGCTCTGTGGCAACCGCGAATCGTCCGGCGCCCGCCCCACCCCGACCACCGGCCTCCTCGCTGCGGTGCTTCATGCATGCAATGGAATACGGGCTCCGGGCTCCAGGGTCCGGGGTCACGGCTCGCGCGCCCAATCGGCCGCTTTTAGGGTCGACGGTTGGGGTGTCCGGGCGCCGGACGATTCGCGGTTGCCACAGAAGGTGCGTAAGGTGGCGGTGTTTACGCAGTGATGCCTGAGGACCAAGACGGTCGCCCGCGAGATGGACAGAGAACGGGCACCCCGGCCGGCGGCCCGTGCCCGCCCGCAACAAGTGAGAAAGACAGAATGGCGACGGTCTCAACACTTTTCCGAAGGCTCTGATAACTACCCTCAGGGTTTACGGTGTTCGTTCTGCTTGACCTCAAGCAAGCTGGTCCTAAAGGCATGCTTTCTCGCGATCGCCGATCCTCATGACAACACCGGCCATGGACGTGGTCGTCAAGGCCAAGAACATCCGCGTCGACTAACAGGTTCCGAGCTTTGCCGCGTCCTGCCTTGACCCAGGTCAAGGCAGGATTCGCACGCCTTGTCCATGCTGCCGGCATGAGTCAAGGAGACCGACATGGCTGACCCCACCCGCGCCTGGCACGACGAGCACATGTACTTCAACCGCATGCTGGCGATGCTGCAAAAAGAGATGGACGTTCTGGCCACCGGCGAATCGCCCCACTACGGCTTGATGCTGGACATCATCAGCTACCTGCGCGAGTACTCGGATGTGGTGCACCACCCGCGCGAGGACGAGGTGTTTCGCCGACTGTCCCTGCTGCGGCCTGACTACAAGCTGCGGGTCGCGCGGCTGCGGCAGGAGCACCGCGTGATCGCCGTCGCCGGCGAGACGCTGCGCAAGCTGCTGGAGGAGGCGGGCGCTGACGCCATGGTGTCGCGCGCCGAGATCGAGATCGCGGCCGCCACCTTCCTTGTGTACTACGGCAACCACATCCAGACCGAGGAAGAGGACATCCTTCCGCTGGCGGCCAAACTCCTGACCCATGCCGACTGGGCGGCCGCCAAGGCCATGGCGCCGTCCGCGCACGATCCGGTGTTCGGCGCCAAGCCGACCCAGCGTTTCAGCGAGTTGCGCCGGCGGATTGCGGCCGAGGCGGGCTGAGTCCCCCTCGTCGCGCCGGCCCCTGTACGGGCGCTGGCCCCCTTTTAGCTTGTTCTTTGATCGTATTCACTGAGAGAATGAATACGGATGGGCTATTTTCCGGAATGTTCCGGAGGAGGGATCGGCGGTGGGGCCTGGCATGAACAGCATGAGCGTCATCGCGCGCGTGACGCCGTCGCTGGAGCCTGTGAAGGGCCCGGCGAGGGGGGCCGTGGCCGGCAGAATCCTGGCCGGGGCGTACAAGGCGGCGCAGGACGACGGCCGGCACCCGGCGATGGAGCCCGCCCCCTCGCTGCGCGAGCGTGAGGTCCGGGTCATTGCGCAGTCCGAGAGCGTGCATTCCCACCGGGCCTTGAGTGAGGCCGCCCTGGCGGGGATCACCGACCCCGAGGAGCGCAGGTTCATCCAGTTGCAGCTGAGCCTGTATCGCCGGACCGGCCAGAGCCTCGCCTCGGTGCAGGCCGAGGTGATCGCGATGGCCAAGTCCTCGCGGGCCGACGAGCTGGTGGTGCGTCATCTCGGCGAGGGTCTCAAGAGTCGGCTGGGCGGCAGCGAAGCGGCCCCGTGGAAGGCCTTCACCGCAAGTCTGGCTTCGGCGCCAGCGCAGGTGCCGCAAGCGCAGCGCGCCTGGTTGACCGAGGGGGCGAACCAGGCTTTTGTCGACAGCAAGCGGACCGCATCCCCGAAGGCTCGCCTGGAGGAGGCCGTCTCGCGCGGCTGGATGCTGGAAGGCGATCTGAACGTCCAGGCCTCCACCGGCTCGGGTGGCAAGTCGGGCAGCAAGCAGGTGCGCACCGCATCGGGCACCTTCCAGCTCAAATCGCCGGTCGGCTGGTTCAGCCGCTTTGTCAAACGCAAGACTGCGGGGCCGCACACCGACAACTTCGCCGAACTGATCGGCTCGCGCCTGGCCCGATCGCTGGCGGCGGACGGACGTGGCACGCTGATTCCCCAGGTGAGTCTGGTCCATGACCCCAAGCGTCAGCAGCTCAAGGTGGCATCCAGATACCTCGCGGAGCCCGAGCAGTGCCAGACCCTCGATGGGGTTCACCTGGCGGCCGGCGGGACCAAGGACAAGAAGACCCACCATGCCCGTGTCGACCTGCGCCCCGAAACGCAGGACGTGCAAGACAGCAGCGTTCTGGTCTTGCGGGATCCGCAGCAGGTCAAGGACCTGTGCGAGAACATCGCGCTGTCCGCCTGGGTCGACGATGCGGACGTCAATCCCGGCAACATGATCGAGGTGACGGCACCGGGGCAACGCCGGCTGGGCCGCATCGACTTCGGTCACGCCTTCGCCGACCTGGTCTTCGCGCCCAAACTTTATGGTGGCGGCCGCGATCCGCAAGCCAATGCCATCCTGGACTTTTTCAACCGCGAGAAGGTCGGGGGAAGCAAATGGGGCGGCAGCCCCAACAAGATCTGGCGCAACTACATCGGGGCGGTGCCCTCTCAGGCGATGACGGATGCCTTGCGCGGGCTGAGTGAACGCGCCGCTGGCGATCAATTGGCCGCCGCGGTGGCGCAGGCGCGTGCGCCGTTCGATGAGCTCGTTCTTGCATTGAAGGACCAGCCCTCGAAGGCCGCGAGCAAGCTGAGCGACGATGCCCGAATGTCGCTTGCGGCGATCAGCCAACGCCTGGGTGTGCGGGCCCACAGCGGCGACCTCGTGGGCATGGTGAATGAAGTGTTCGCCACGCTGGCGAACGTGATGTCGCAGCGCGCACAGCAGATGGCGGATGTCGCGGCGCTGAGCCAGTTGCAGGTGGACATCGACCAGTACATCGCCGGCAGCCGCCTGGACGGCGAGGCCGGCGTGCCGGACATCCCCGAGGCGATCCAGACCGCCTACGACGCGCTTGCGAAGGGGGCGGGCCCGATCCAGTGGCTCAAGTGCTCCCGTGAGGACCGCGCCCCGCAGGCCGACCTGACCGATTACATTGCGCGCCGCCGCCGGCAAGTGGCCTGAGGGGGCATGACATCGCGTCAAAATGCGATCCATGACGCCGACCTTGCCGCCCACCCCCGCGCTGATCCCCGCCGACCGCCTGCCGGCATTGCTTTGCGCCATGCCCAAGGCCGAGCTGCACATCCACATCGAAGGATCGCTCGAACCCGAGCTGATCTTCCAGTTGGCGCAGCGCAATGGCGTGGCGCTGCCCTACGCCAGCGTCGAAGCCCTGCGCGCCGCCTACGCCTTCACCAACCTGCAAAGTTTTCTGGACATCTACTACGCCGGCGCCAGCGTGCTGCTGAAAGAGCAGGATTTCTTCGACATGGCCTGGGCCTACCTGCTGCGGGCGCAGGCCGACAACGTGGTGCATGCCGAGCTTTTCTTCGACCCGCAGACCCACACCGCCCGCGGCGTGCCGATGGAAACCGTGATCGGCGGCCTGCACCGCGCCTGCACCCAGGCGCGCGCCGAGCTGGGCGTGGATGCGTCCCTCATCCTGTGCTTCCTGCGCCACCTGAGCGAGCAAGATGCTTTTGAAACGCTGGAGCAGGCATTGCCCTGGCGCGACCGCTTCATCGGCGTCGGCCTTGATTCCAGCGAGCTGGGCCATCCGCCCGAGAAGTTCGCGCGGGTGTTCGCCCACTGCCGCGGGCTGGGGCTGCGTGTCGTCGCGCATGCCGGCGAGGAGGGGCCGCCGGCCTATATCTGGTCGGCGCTGGACGTGCTCAAGGTTGAGCGCATCGACCATGGCGTGCAGTCGGCGCAGGACCCGGTGCTGATGCAGCGCCTGGCCCGTGAGCGCGTGACGCTGACGGTGTGCCCGCTGTCCAACCTCAAGCTGTGCGTGTTCCCCGATCTGGCGCAACACAACATCCGTCAGCTGCTCGACGCCGGCCTGGCGGCCACCATCAACTCGGACGACCCGGCCTATTTCGGTGGCTACATGAACACCAATTTTCTTGAAACCTTCGCCGCCACCGGCATGAACGCCGGGCATGCCTACCAGCTGGCGCGCAACAGCTTCGAAGGCAGCTTCATCGATGCGGCCGCGCGCCAGCGCTACATCGCGCAGCTGGACGACACCTTCGCCAGCTTCGCGTGAGAGGCATCAGCGCCATGCGAGCCCGTCGCGTCCTCAAGCTCTCGCTGGCTTCGCTGCTGGCGCTCATCGTGCTGCTGGCGCTGGCCGCCGGGGTGTATGTGTGGCGCAGCTTCCCCACGCTCGACGGGCAGCTGCGCGCCGCCGGCCTGGCCGCGCCGGTGCAGGTGCGGCGCGATGCATCCGATGTGACGCATATCGAGGCGCAAAGCCTGGCCGATGCCTATTTCGCCCTGGGCTATGTCCACGCGCAGGAGCGCGGCTGGCAGCTGGAGTTCAACCGCCGGGTGATGCACGGCCAACTCAGCGAGCTGTTCGGCGAATCGACGCTGGAGACCGACCGCACCCTTCGCCGCCTGGGCATCGTGCGTGCCGCGCAGGCGCAGTGGGAACGCATGCCCGCCGCCGAGCAGCAACTGCTGCAAGCCTATGCGCGCGGCATCAACAACTTTCACAGTGCCAGTTCGCAGGCCCTGCCGCCCGAGTTCCACATCCTGCGCACCCGGCCCGGTGAATGGACCCCGCAGGACAGCGTGGCCTGGGCCCTGATGATGGCGCTGGATCTGGGCGGCAACTGGGGCCAGGAGTTCAACCGCCTGTCGGTGCTGCAGCGGCTGTCCACGCCCGAGCTGTGGCAGCTGTTGCCGCCCTACCCGGGCGAGGCACCGGCCACACGGGTGGACCTGGCGGCCTTGTACCGCGGCCTGGGCGTGTACCGCGAGCCGGTCAAGACCTCGTCTTCGTCCGAGCGCGCGCCCCTGGCGCTCGCCAGGGGTGACGCGCCTGCCGAGCCCGACGAATGGCGCGCCGGTATCGGCTGGCGCGAAGGCATCGGCTCCAACAACTGGGTGGTGGCGGGCTCGCGCACCACCAGCGGCAAGCCGCTGCTGGCCAACGACCCGCACCTGGGCCTGAACGCCCCCGCCGTCTGGTACTTCGCACGCCTGAAGGCCCCGGCGGCGCCGGGCGGGCGGCCCACCGACGTGATCGGCGCCACCCTGCCGGGCGCGCCCGGTGTGGTGCTGGGGCGCACCGCCGGCGTGGCCTGGGGCTTTACCAACACCACCTCCGACGCGCAAGACCTGTACCTGGAGCAGATCGACCCCGCCCGCCCGGACCACTACCGCACGCCCGAGGGCTGGGCCCGCTTCGAGCAGCGCGACGAGATCATCAAGGTCAAGGGCCGGGCCGACGAGAAGCTGGTGGTGCGCAGCACGCGCCACGGCCCGGTGATGAGCGATGCCAACGCCGCCTATGCCGACCTGATCGACACCCGCCGCTACGCATTGGCCCTGCGCTGGTTGGCGCTCGATGCCGACAACCTTTCGGTGCGCGCGACGCTGCAGGCCAATTTTGCGCAGACGGTCGACGAGTTGATGGCCGCCTTCGCCGAGTTTCGCGCACCGATGCAAAGCGTGGTGGCCGCCGACACCCAGGGCGGCACCGCTTTCCAGACCATCGGCCGCGTGCCGCTGCGCGGCGCCGGGGACGATCTGCGCGGCATGGCGCCCGCCCCTGGCTGGGAGGCGAAGTACGACTGGCAGGGCCTGCTGCCCGCAGCCGACAACCCGCGGGCCGACACGGCCCAGATCGAGGCCCATGGCTGGCTGGCCACCGCCAACCATCGCATCCACCCGGCCGGCTTCGCGCACTTCATGGGGCAGGACTGGATCACGCCCGAGCGCTTCGAGCGCATCGAGGCGCTGCTGGCGGCCACGCCGCGGCACGACGCGGCCAGCTTTGCGCGGGTGCAGGCCGACACCGTGTCGCTGACCGCGCAGCGCTTGCTGCCGCTGCTGCGTGCGACCCAAAGCGACCATGCCCTGGCCGCCGCCGCGCAAGCCGAGTTGAAGGCGTTCGACGGCGACATGCGCGCCGACCGCGCTGCACCGCTGATCGTGGCAGCCTGGGCCGACGAGCTCACGCGGGGCATCGTGACGCCCAAGCTGGGTGCGGCGAAATTCAAGGCCCTGTACGGCAAGCGCTCGCTGCGTGCCGGGCTCCACGCCATCCTGGAAGACCCGCAGGCCGCCCGCACGTGGTGTGCGCCGCAGACGTGTGAGCAGCAGTCCAGCGCCGCGCTGGGCCGCGCGCTGGACCGGCTCTCCGCAGCGCAGGGCAGCGATGCCGCAGCGTGGCGCTGGGGTCAGGCCCATCCGGCCATCTCGTCGCACCGGCCCTTTGGCAACGTCGCCGCCCTGGCGCGCTTCTTCGACGTCACCGTGCCCACCGGCGGCGATTCGTGGACGGTGAACGTGGGCCAGTACAGCGCGAGCAACACCGGCCCGCCATTTGCCAACCGGCTGGCACCCAGCCTGCGGGCGATCTACGACCTGTCGGATTTGGAGAAGTCGCAGTTCATCTACCAGACCGGCCAGAGCGGGCTGGTGTTCAGCCCGCGTTACCGCGACATGGCGCAGGCCTGGGCCCGGGTGGAATACCGGCCGCTGCGCCTGGCGCCGTCGGCGTGGACGCATCAGGCGACGCTGGTGCCGGCGCGCTGAGCTCCCTATCCTTCGGGGTGAGCCCCCTATCCTTCGGGGTGAGCTCCCTATCTTTCGGGCTGAGCTCCCTATCTTTCGGGCTGAGCTCCCTATCCTTCGGGGTGAGCTCCCTATCTTTCGGGCTGAGCCCCCAAACCGTTCGGGCTGAGCTTGTCGAAGCCATTGCGAGCCCTTCGACAGGCTCAGGGCGAACGGAAACGGGCGAACGGCAAGGGCGCGAACGGAAACGGGCGAACGGCAAGGGCGCGAACGGAAACGGGCGAACGCAGAGGATGTGCCCGAAGGCGACCCATTAAAATCCCCCCCGACAAGGTCGCGCCCCGGCGGCCTTTTTCTTTTCATCCACCCGGGGCCATGTAGAGGAACACCATGTTCAAAAACCTCGCGGCCTGTGCCATTGCAGGCCTCTTGTGCTTTTCCCCCCTCATCTCGCGCGCCCAGGGCACACCGCCGCTCAAGATCGGCTTCGTCCATGTGGCGCCCGTCACCGAAGCCGGCTGGGTGCGCCAACATGAAGACGGCCGTAAGGCGCTGGACGCCGCGCTTGGCGCGAAGGTGCAGACCACCGCCGTCGAGAACGTCCCTGAGGGCCCCGACGCCGAGCGCGTCATCCGCGACCTGGCCCTGCAGGGTCACAAGCTGATCTTCACGCCCAGCTTCGGCTACATGGAACCCACCCTGCGGGTGGCGCGCGACTTCCCCGACGTGAAGTTCGAATCCATCACCGGCTACAAGACCGCGCCCAACGTGGCCACGGCCAATGCCCGCTACTACGAAGGGCGTTACCTGGCCGGTATTGCCGCCGGGCGCATGACGCGCACGCACCTGGCCGGCTATGTGGCGGGCTTTCCCATTCCCGAAGTGCTGCAGGGCATCAACGCCTTCACCCTGGGCATGCGCTCGGTCAACCCGCAGGCGCAGGTGAAGGTGGTCTTTCTCGGTGAGTGGTTCAACCCTGCGCGCGAGCGCGACGCCGCCATGACCCTGTTCAATCAAGAGGTCGACGTAATCTCCTTCCACACCGCCTCCACAGCAGTGATGACCGCAGCCCAGGAGCGCGGCCGCATGGCGGTGGCCTACCACTCCGACATGCGGCGCTTCGCGCCCGACGCGCAGATCGCCGCCGTCACCCACCACTGGGGCGACTACTACACCCGCCGCGCCCGCGAGGTGCTGGCCGGTACGTGGAAGCCCGCGCAGGTGTGGGGCGGCGTGCGCGAAGGCATGGTGCGGGTCGGCGACTTCGGCCCCAAGGTGCCGGCCGCCGTGCAGGGCGAGGTGCTGGCGCGCCAAAACGAGATCGCCGCCGGCCGCCTGCACCCCTTCACCGGCCCGATCGTGGACAACGAGGGCCGCACGGTCGCGGCGGCCGGTGTGCGTCTGGGTGACGAGCAGATCCTGCAAATGAACTACCTGGTCGCTGGGGTGCAGGGCAAGGCCGCAAAATAGCGGCATGAAAGCCTATCGCGCGGCGCTGCTGCGGTTCGACCAGCACGGTGCGCCCGTGCATGACGACGACGCCCTGCTGGTCGTCGGCCCCGATGCCTGCGGCGCCCAGGTGGTACGCGCCGCCGGCGCCTACGCCCAGCTCGCGCCCAACTACCCCGGCCTGGCCATCGAGCACCTGCCGGGGCGCCTGCTGGCCCCCGGCTTCATCGACCTGCACGTCCACTTCCCGCAGACCGACGTGATCGGCTCGCCGGCCGAGGGCCTGCTGCCCTGGCTGGAAAATTACACCTTTCCCCACGAGTCGCGCTTTGCCGATCCGGCCTATGCGCAAGATGTGGCGCAGGTGTTCCTCGACGAGCTGCTGCGCCACGGCGTCACTACCGCGCTCACGTTTGCCACATCGCACCCGGCCTCGGTCGACGCCTTGATGGGGGCGGCCCAGCGCCGAGGCCTGCGCCTGATCGGTGGCAAGGTGCTGCAAGACCGCCATTCGCCCGATGGCGTGCGCGATGACACCGAACAATCCCTGATCGACACCGAGGCGCTGATCGCCCGCTGGCACGGCCAGGGCCGCCTGGGCTATGCCATCACGCCGCGTTTTGCGCCCAGCTCCTCCGACGCGCAACTGCGTGGCGCGGGCGAGCTGGCGGCCCGGTATCCCGATGTGTGGATCCAGTCGCACGTGGCCGAGAACAAGGACGAGGTCGCCTGGGCCCGCCAGCTGTTCCCCGACGCGCGCAGCTACCTGGCGGTGTACGAGGGCTTCGGCCTGCTGCGCGAGCGCGCGGTCTACGCCCACTGCATCCATTTCGACGACGACGACCGCCGGCTGATGAAGGCCACCGGCGCGGCCGCGGCGGTCAGCCCCAGCAGCAACCTGTTCCTGGGCAGCGGCTTCTTCGACTTCGAGGCGGCCGACCGCATCGGCTTTCAGTACGGCCTGGCCAGTGACGTCGGTGGCGGCACCAGCTTCAGCCCCTTTCACACCATGCTGGCCGCCTACTACGTGGGCCGCGAAGGCCAGACCAAGCCCGGCGTGTCGCTGCGGCCCGGCCACCTGTGGTGGATGCACACGGCCGGCGCCGCCCGCGCCCTGGGCCTGGAGGGTGTGGTGGGCAACCTGCAACCGGGCTGCGAGGCCGATTTTCTGGTGCTCAACCCGCAGGCCACACCGCTGCTGGCGCGCAAGGCGCGGCAGGCGCGCAACCTCGACGAACGGCTGTTCTCGTTGATCGTGCTGGGGGATGACCGGGTGGTCGAGCGGGTGGTCGTCAACGGCCGGCCGGCCGGCGGCGCCACCTACAATGCCGCCCCAGGAGAGACCCCATGAGTATCAAGAGTGACAAGTGGATTCGGCGCATGGCGCAGCAGCACGGGCTGATCGAGCCCTTCGAGCCGCGGCAGGTGCGCGAGGTCGATGGCCGGCGCGTGATCAGCTACGGCACCTCCAGCTACGGCTACGACATCCGCTGCGCGCCCGAATTCAAGGTGTTCACCAACATCCACAGCACGGTGGTGGACCCGAAGAACTTCGACGAAAAAAGCTTCGTCGATTTTTACGGCGATTCCTGCATCATCCCGCCCAACAGCTTCGCGCTGGCGCGCACGCTCGAATACTTTCGCATCCCGCGCAATGTGCTGACGATTTGCCTGGGCAAGAGCACGTATGCGCGCTGCGGCATCATCGTCAACGTGACGCCTTTCGAGCCCGAGTGGGAGGGTTTCGTCACGCTGGAGTTCTCCAACACCACGCCGCTGCCGGCCAAGATCTACGCCGGCGAAGGCTGCGCCCAGGTGCTGTTCTTCGAGAGCGACGAGGTCTGCGAGGTGAGCTACAAGGACCGCGGCGGCAAGTACCAGGGGCAGACGGGCGTTACGCTGCCCAAAGCGTAGCGGCGCGCGCCGCGGCCAGGTCCCAGCCCGCCCAGCCGCAGCTCTTGAATAGCACCGGCCCGCGTGGCCCCTGAGGAGCGCTGCGCGGCGATGCCTCCCCTCGCACCCACTCGCCGAGCGTCCGGTAGCGATCGACCGGCAAGCCCGCCTGCAGCAGGTCTCCCGCTTCGTGCCGGGCATCGGCTGCATCCAGCCAGATGCTGCCTTTTGCAGCCACGTGCCGGCACAGCGCGGGCGACAACTCCACCATGGTCGGCGTAAACGCGCCGACCGCCGCGATGAAGGCATCGTCCCTGGGCGCCCGCGTCAGCACCACACCGCTGGCAGGCGTGCAGGTGACCACCAACGGGCAGTCGGCCAGTGCGGCATTGGCGTCGTCGACCACCGAGGCGGCCAGCCCCAGGCTGCGGGCGTGGGCCGCCAGGGCCTGCGCGCCGGCCGCGCCGCGCGAGGCGATGCGCACCTCGCCAATCGGGAAGCCCTGGGCGAAGGCTTCCAGGTGGGCGCGGCCCTGCACGCCGGCGCCCACGATCAGCAGCGGCCCGCTGGTGTTCGGCGCCAGGAGCTGCGCAGCCAACAGCGACACGGCAGCGGTACGGCGCGCCGTGACGGTGGGCCCGTCCAGGATCAGCCGGCGCTCGCCTGTGGCCACGTCAAAGATCAGCATGTCGCCCTGGATGGTGGGGCGGCCGCTGCCCGCATTGGCCGGGGTGTAAGTGATGAGCTTGGTAATGGCGACCGCGTCATCCATGGCTGGCATCACGAACAGGCTGCCGCCTCCTGCGAGTGCTTGCACCAGCCGTGCTGGCACCTGCACGCAAGCGTCAGACAGCAGGGCGTGCACGGCAGTGGCCAGCGCCTGATAGGGCAGGGCCTGGGCGGTGGCGAGGGCGTCGAGGTGGGTGGGGGCCATGGGTGGGGATTTTGGACGCATGGCTGATCGACGTGCGCCCTGGCTGACCACGCGCTGGGGCGTTTCAGTCCGACAGCGTTGAACTCGAATATGCCGACGCCGCGCGGGCCGTCTCGCCCGAGGTGTCGCTTGAGGCCTGCGACGACGAGCGCGAACTGCGTACGCTCGCCACCCAGCTGTTCGCGTGGTTCGATCGGGGACGCCGCGGCTGACGCGCGGGTGCCGCCCGCTTCAAAGCTCCGCCCCCTCCACCATAAAACGGACCTTGCGCTGGCCCTGCCACTCGTCGGCGTCGAGCCGGAAGGCCAGCTTGGCGCGCGCGGGCAGCGGCTCGGTGCGGCCGAACCAGATGCCGTCCACGGGCTGGCCCTGGTGGCGCAGCTTCAGGGCCAGATGTTTCTCGCCCACCAGGCGCTGCGACAGCACCTCCAGTTCTTCGCTGAACACGGGCGCGGCAAAGCCCTGGCCCCACACTTCCTTGTGCAGCGCGTCCACTAGGTCCACCCGCCGGTACTCGGGCGCGAGCGGGCCGTCGGTTTCCAGCCGGCGCTGCAGCGTGGCCGGGTCCAGCCATTCTGCGGCGACCTGGCTGAGCGCCTCTTCGAAGGTGTCCAGGTGTTCCTCGGCGATGGTGCAGCCGGCGGCCATGGCGTGGCCGCCGAAGCGCAGCAGCACGCCGGGGTGGCGCTTGGCCACCAGGTCGAGCGCGTCGCGCAGATGAAAGCCGGCGATCGAGCGGCCCGAGCCCTTGAGCTCGTGCTCCTTGCCCGGCGCCTGGCTGGCCGCGAAGACGAAGGCCGGGCGGTGCAGCTGGTCCTTGATGCGTGAGGCGACGATGCCGACCACGCCTTCATGAAAATCAGGGTCAAACACGCAGATGGCCGGCGGTGGCTCGTCGCCTTCGTCGAACAGGCTCATGGCCACTTCCATCGCCTGCTCGCGCATGCCGACTTCGATCTCGCGGCGCTCGCGGTTGATCCCATCGAGCGTGCTGGCCAGTTCGTCGGCGCGGGCTGCGTCGTCGGTCAGCAGGCATTCGATGCCCAACGTCATGTCGGCCAGCCGGCCGGCGGCGTTGATGCGCGGGCCCAGGGCGAAGCCGAAGTCGAAGGTGGTGGCCACCTGGGACTTGCGTCCGGCCACCGCGAACAGCGCCGCGATGCCGGCGGGCAGGTGGCCGGCGCGAATGCGGCGCAGGCCCTGGGCCACGAGGCGCCGGTTGTTGGCGTCGAGTTTGACCACGTCGGCCACGGTGCCCAGGGCCACGATCGGCAGCAGCGCATCGAGCTTCGGTTGGAGGACAGCGACCCCCACGCTTCCCGCTTCGCGTGGTGCGCTGCCCCCCGAGGGGGTTGCCCCGGCTTGGGGCGGCCCGGCGCCGGGGCGCGCATCAAACACCCCGCGCGAGCGCAACTCGGAGCGCAGCGCCAGCAGCACGTAGAACATCACGCCCACGCCGGCCATGGCCTTGCTTTCGAAGCCGCAGCCGGGCTGGTTGGGGTTGACGATCACCGCCGCGTCGGGCAACTGCGAGCCTGGCAGGTGGTGGTCGGTCACCAGCACCTGCAGGCCCAGCGCATTGGCCTCTCCCACACCGTCGACGCTGGCAATGCCGTTGTCGACGGTGATGAGGACGTCGGCGCCGCGCTCGTGCACGCGCCGGGCAATCGAGGGCGTGAGCCCGTAGCCGTCGGCTACCCGATCGGGGACCAGGTAGTCGACGTGCTTGGCGCCCAGCAGGCGCAACCCGCGCATGCCCACGGCGCAGGCGGTCGCGCCGTCGCAGTCGTAGTCGGCCACGATGCACAGGCGCTTGTTGGCGGCGATGGCGTCGGCCAGCAGCACGGCGGCCTCGTGCGCGCCCTTGAGGCCCGATGGCGGCAGCAGGCGGGCCAGGCCGTCGTCGAGTTCGTCCTTGTGGCTCACGCCCCGGGCGGCGAACAGGCGCGCCAGCAGGGGATGCACGCCGGCCTGTTCCAGGGCCCAGGCGGCGCGGGGGTTCACGTCACGGGTGAGGAATTTCATAGCGGATCGAGGGCCTGGGCCACGGCGGGCGCGCGGCGCAGGGCGCGCAGCAGGCGTTGGTGCCAGGCGGTGGGCACAGTGGCCCAGGTGCGCGCGGACTTTTCGCCGCACAGGGTGAGTTGGATGGGCTCGCCTGTGCCTTCGGCCTGCGCCAACGGCGCCAGCACCTGCGCATCGAGTTGTTGCCAGGCGGCGGCCCAGGCCGCCCAGTCGTGGGCCAGGGCCGGCTCGCGCAGGCGGTCGTCGACCTGTGGCGGGGCAGCGGCGTCGGGCAGGCCGGCCGGCAGGGCGCCCGCGCCGCCGACCCAGAAGGAGTTGACCGGTGCTAGGCCGCGCGCCTCACGCTCGGCGTTGATCGGGTGGGTGTAGAGCAGCATCTGCATTTCCTGCTGCAGGCGGCGCACTGTGCGCGCTTCGGTGGCGCGCGGCAACCAGTCGTCGACGGTGGCGCCGGCGGCGCGGTCCAATGAGGCGCAGGCGAGGTCGGCAAACACGGCGCCGCGCGCGCGCCAGCGCAGCGAGTCGATCCATTCGAGCGCGAGGCCGTCTTCCTCGAAGAAAGGCGTCATGGCCGAAAGCAGTGCGCGTGAATCGGCCTCGCTCAGCTGCAGCGCCGCCGGCTGGGCCATCACCACGCGGTCGCGGCCCACTTGCCAGTGGCAGGGCGTGAGCCAGGCCCAGGCCAGCGCACCGGGATCGCCGCCGTGCTGGCGCAGATCCCATGCGGCCCAGGGCACGCGGCCGTCGTCGCTCCACAGGCCCAGCGCTCGAGCTAGCACGCGCTCATGCGGCAGACAAAGATCGTGCGGCTGGCCGGCATCGAGCGTCTGCGGCGCCAGGCGCGACAGCAGGCGCGTCAGATGCGGCAGCCGCAGGCCGGCCACGGCCTGCCGGCTGGCGGGCGATTCGCAGGCGGCGAAGGGAACGAGGAGATGGGCGCTGGACGACACAGCCCTATTGTCCCGGATGCCACAATGGCGCCCTCATCTCAATGGATCAGGAAGCCCCCGCGGCATGCGACTCCCGTACGAACTGCTCCTGGGCTGGCGCTACACGCGCGCCGGCCGCGCCACCCGTCGCAACGGTTTCATCTCCTTCATCTCCGGCGTGTCCATGCTGGGCATCGCGCTGGGGGTGGCGGCGCTCATCATCGTGCTGTCGGTGATGAACGGGTTTCAAAAGGAAGTGCGGGACCGCATGCTGGGCGTGGTCTCGCACATCGAGATCTACGGGCCCGACGGCGGCGTGGTGCCCGACCTGCAGCGCAGCATCGCCGAGGTCCGGCGCAATCCGCAGGTGGTGGGCGTCGCGCCCTTCGTGGCGGCGCAGGCCCTGATCGCCCGCGGCGAAGACATGCGCGGCACCGTCGTGCGCGGCATCGACCCCGTGGCCGAGCCGCAAATCACCGAGCTGGCCCAGCAACTCAAGGACACCGCGCTCAAGCGCCTGGTGCCCGGCGGCTTCGGCCTGGTGATGGGCGCCGAGCTGGCCCGCAGCCTGGGCGTGCGCGAGGGCGACACCGTGACCCTGGTGGCGCCCAGCGGCCAGGTGACACCAGCGGGCGTGGTGCCGCGGCTGCGGCAGATGACGGTGGTGGGGCTGTTCGACTCGGGCCACTATGAGTACGACAGCGCGCTGGTGATGATGCACATTGACGACGCGCAGCGCCTGTTCCGCCTGGAAGGGCCCACCGGCCTGCGCCTGAAGCTGCGCGACCTGCATCAGGCGCGCGAGGTGGCCGCGCAGCTGGCCGACACCATGACCGGGCCGCTGCTGGTGCGCGACTGGACCCGCCAGAACCGCACCTGGTTCGCCGCGGTGCAGCTGGAAAAACGCATGATGTTCATCATCCTGACGCTGATCGTGGCGGTGGCGGCCTTCAACCTGGTGAGCACGCTGGTGATGACCGTCACCGACAAGCGCGCCGACATCGCCATCTTGCGCACGCTGGGCGCCAGCCCGCGCAGCATCATGGGCATTTTTGTGGTGCAGGGCGCGACCGTGGGGGTGATCGGCACGCTGGCCGGCCTGCTGTTCGGGCTGGCCATCGCATTCAACATCGACACCATCGTGCCGGCGCTGGAGCATCTTCTGGGGGCCAGTTTCCTGCCGCGCGACGTGTACCTGATCAGCCGCATGCCCAGCGATCCGCAGTCCAGCGACATCATGCCGATTGCCATCATCTCGCTGGTGCTGGCCTTCGTGGCCACCTTGTATCCGAGCTGGCGCGCCAGCCGCGTGAACCCGGCGGAGGCGCTGCGTTATGAGTAACGCCAACATGCAGGCTCCCGCGCTCAGCACTGGCGTGTCCTCGCTGCCCCCCGATGGCCCCGTGCTGCGCGCGACCGGCCTGGCCAAGCGCTTCACCGAAGGCGGGCTCAATGTCGAGGTGCTGCGCGGGGTGGATTTCGAGGTCTATCCGGGCGAGACCGTGGCCATCGTGGGTGCGTCCGGCTCGGGCAAGAGCACGCTGCTGCACCTGTTGGGGGGGCTGGACGCGCCCACGGCCGGCAGTGTGATGCTGATGGGGCAGCAGATGGCGTCGCTCTCGGCCGCGCAGCAGGGGCGGCTGCGCAATCGTCACCTCGGGTTCGTCTACCAGTTCCACCACCTGTTGCCGGAGTTCAGCGCCCTGGACAACGTGGCCATGCCGCTGCGGATCCGGCGAGAGCCCGTTGAGATGTGCCACGCGGCCGCCCGCCGCACGCTGGAGGCAGTGGGCCTGGGCGAGCGGGTGCGGCACCGTCCGGCCGAGCTGTCGGGCGGCGAGCGTCAGCGCGTGGCCATTGCGCGGGCCCTGGTGACAGAGCCGGCCTGCGTGCTGGCCGACGAGCCCACCGGCAACCTCGATCGGGGCACCGCCGATGCGGTGTTCGACCAGATGCTGCACCTGGCGCACGAAAAAGGCACGGCCTTCGTGCTGGTGACGCACGACGAATCCTTGGCCGCGCGCTGCGGGCGGCAGCTGCGGCTGGTGTCGGGCAAGTTGGCTTGAGGGGGCAGGTCGCTCTGCCCCGGAGAAGCCTGCGTTACGCGCTCTGGTTCCTGCGGCGCAGGACGCTCAACGCCGCCCGCTTTCTCCGGCCAAGCGCGCTGCACGGGCGGGGCCGGCAGGCTCCTCCCGATGGTCCAGTGCGCTCCCGCGCACGGACCGACGGGTCCCTCCGCCTGCCGGCCCCACCCGCGCCTCGCGCACATGCTCGTGAGTGTTTCGCTCCGGATCAGGCCTGGTCATTCTTCACGCGCAACGCCTCTCAAAAGGGCCCTCGCCATCCCGGCGCGACACGGTCCGCACACCCAAAGCGCTGCGTGCCTGGGGCGGGCACGCGGAGGGTTCCCTTTAAAAACCCGAAGGGTTCAGGGGGGAGCGTGCCCGCCCCAGGCGCGCAGCGCGCTCTCACCCGCAGAAGGCTGCCTTACGCGCTCTGAACTGCGGCGGGGGTCGCTCAGCGCGGCCCGCTTCGTCCGGCCAAGCGCGCTCCAGCCGTCGTCAAAGAATCCGGTTGAACCAGAGCAGGGACAACCCGCCGGCCAGCAGCGACAGCAGCGCCGCCCCCAACGCGAGCAGGCCCGAGATCTCGGTTTCCTTCTTCTCCACCGTCAGGCGCGAGCTGAGCGTCCCGTAGACCTTCTTGAGATCTTGTGCGGTGCCGGCGTAGAAGTACTCGGCATTGGTCTTGTTGGCGATCTGCTTGAGCGTTTCCTCGTCCAGCCTCACCCGCATCGACCAACCCTCGAAACCGATGGTCTCGCCGTCGACCGTGCCGATGCCGACGGTGTAGACCCGCACCCCGCGGTCGGCGGCCATCTTGGCCGCTTCCAGCGGGTCGACGCCGGTAGTGCGCTGGCCGTCGGTGAGCATGATGATCGCAGCCGAGTTGTACGAGCCCGGCGGGACCGGCGTGACCTCCTTCTGCGGCTTTTTCTCGCCGTCGATGGCAAAGCCCCGCTGGCGGTCGCGCCCGCCCTGCATGGCTTGCAGGTCGATGTTGTGATCAGGAAAGAGCGTGGCCAGCGAGATGACAATCGCGTTGCCGGTGGCGGTGGCGCGTTGCAGCTGGAAGCGGTCGATCGCGGTGACCAGGTCTTCGCGATTGATGGTGGGCAGCTGGGCCACCTGCGCCGAACCGGCGAAGGCCACGATGCCCACGCGCACATGGCGCGGCAGCTCGGCGATGAAGCTCTTGGCCGCGTTTTGCGCGGCCACCAGCCGGTTGGGTTGGACATCGGTGGCGCGCATGCTGCCCGAGACGTCCATCGCCATGATGATGGTCTGATTGGCCGAGGGCAGCGAGATGACGGCCACCGGGCGCGCGGCGGCCACCAGCATCGCCGCCAGCGCCAGCAGGAACAGCACTGGCGGAATGTGCCGGCGGATCGACTGTCGTGCGCCCATGGCCTCGCGCACGATCGACAGCGAGGCATAGCGCAGGGCCACCTTCTTCTTGCGGCGAAGCAGCGCCACGTACAGCAGCACCAGCAGGGGCAGGGCCAGCAGCAGCCAGAGGTATTGGGGCCAGAGGAATTGCATGTGCTGGATGTCCTAGGCAACTTGCTTGAGGTGCGCCGGCAGGCTGCCGGCCGCGACGCGCAGGCGGCGCTTGCGCATCTCGACAAAGCGCACCAGCGCCTCGACCAGATCGCCGTCGGTGGACAGCTCCAGGGCGTCCACGCCGGCCTTGACCAGCCCGACGCGAAGGTCGGCTTCGCGCTGCGCCGCGATGCTGGCGAAACGCCTGCGAAAGCCCGCATCGTGCGTGTCGACCAGCAGCTGCTCGCCGGTCTCAGCATCGCGAATCGTGAGCAGGCCCAGGTCGGGCAACTGCAGTTCGAGCGGATCGAGCAGACGCACGGCGATCACTTCGTGGCGTTGCGCCAGCTGGGCGAGGGCCTGCTCCCAGCCGGGCTCGCTGATGAAATCGGACACCACAAACACGGTGGAGCGCCGCTTGATCAGCGACGCCGCACTGTCAAGCAGCTCGCGCAGGCGGGTGATCTTGCCTTCGGTGTGTGCCGGCCGCGTCTGCAGGGCATGCAGCACGTGCAGCACATGCCGGCGCCCGGCCCCGGTGGGAATGACGGTGTCAACACCACTACCGTAGAGCATGGCGCCGACCCGGTTGCCGTGGCGCGTGAGCAGGCGTGCCAGCACAGCGACGAAGTCGGCCGAGACATGGCGTTTTCGCTGCTCGCCGGAGCCGAAGTCGACCGAGGGGCTCAGGTCCAGCAAAAACCAGGCGGCGATCTCGCGGTCTTCGGTGAACACGCGCACGTGGGGCACACCGGTTCGCGCGGTGACGTTCCAGTCGATGTGGCGCGCGTCGTCATGGTGCTGGTACTCGCGCAGGTCGGCCAAGTCGAGCCCGGCGCCACGCAAGAGTGTGCGGTAGTCGCCTTGCAGCAGGCCGTCCAGCCGGCGGATCACCGTCCACTCCAAGCGGCGCAGCGCGTGCTCGGCCTGGCCGGCGAGCGTGGCCGGCGGATCGGGTGCCGCGGGCGGCGGCTGCCTGCCAGCGCCCGT
This sequence comes from Comamonadaceae bacterium, assembly GCA_947476465.1. Lineage (GTDB taxonomy): Bacteria > Pseudomonadota > Gammaproteobacteria > Burkholderiales > Burkholderiaceae_C > Ramlibacter. The sequence goes on from CANJQN010000017.1 coordinate 72,980, forward strand.
GAGCTTACGCAGCCAGCTTGTCATGCTCGAGCGGGCGGGCCGGGGCGGGGATCTTCGACATGATCTCGGTGACCAGCGCATCGGAGCTCATGCCCTCAGACAGCGCTTCGTACGACAGCACGATGCGGTGGCGCAGCACGTCGGGCACCAGGTCGGTCATGTCCTCGGGCAGCGCATAGGTGCGCCCACGCAGCATGGCCAGGGCACGGGCGCCCTCGACCAGGTTGATGGTGCCTCGCGGACTGGCGCCGAAGGTGATGAAGCGCTTCATGTCCTTGAAACCGTGGCGGGCCGGATCGCGCGTGGCCGACACCAGCCGCACCGCGTACTGGACCAGCGAGGGGTCGACATAGACGCGCCGGCACTCGGCCTGCAGGGCGGCCAGTTGCTCGGTTGTGGCGACCGGGCTGACCTCGATGGCCGGGCCGGTGACGCGCTCGACGATGACGTATTCCTCTTCGTCGGTGGGGTAGTCGACGATCACCTTCATCATGAAGCGGTCGACCTGCGCCTCGGGCAGCGGGTAGGTGCCCTCGGTCTCGATCGGGTTCTGCGTGGCCATCACCAGGAAGGGGTTGGGCACGCGGTGGGTATGGCCGGCGATGGTGACCTGCCGCTCCTGCATGACCTCCAGCAGCGCGCTTTGCACCTTGGCCGGGGCGCGGTTGATCTCGTCGGCCAGCAGCAGGTTGGTGAACACCGGGCCCAGCGAGGTGCTGAACTCGCCGTCGCGCTGGTTGTAGATGCGCGTGCCCACCAGGTCGGCCGGCACCAGGTCGGGAGTGAACTGGATGCGCTTGAACTGGCCTCGCACGGTGCTGGCCAGGGTCTTGACGGTGAGCGTCTTGGCCAGTCCGGGCACACCCTCGACCAGCAGGTGGCCCTGGGCCAGCATGGCGACCATGACCCGTTCGAGGAAGCGATCCTGGCCGACCACGATGCGCTTGACCTCATAGAGGATCTGCTCCATGAGCTTGGCGGTGGCGACTTCCTGGCGGGCGGGTTCGAAGGCAGGTGCGTTCATGGTGGATGGAGTGGGGTCAGAAGGGGGGCAGGCCGGCCGCGGTGGCCGCGTTCTCGATGGGCACCGCGAAGGCGATGCCCAGGAAGGTGCGCGCTGGCGTGGGGTTGAGGATGGCGGTGACGATGCCCACCACCTCGCCGTCCATGGTCACCAGGGGCCCGCCCGAATTGCCGGGGTTGGCCGCCGCGTCGAACTGGATCAGGTTGCTCATTTCCTGCTTGCCCTCGGGCGAGCGAAAGACGCGCTTCATGCCCGAAACCACGCCGCCCGAGGCGGACGGGCCGATGCCAAAGGGAAAGCCCACCGCCAGCACCTTGTCGCCGGGCCCCAGGTCGTTGGTCGAGCGCATGGTGGCGGCGATCATGTCGTCGGGGATCTTGCTGGCTTGCAGCACGGCCAGGTCGTTCTCGGGCTGGATGTTGATGACCCTGGCAGTGGCCTCGAGCCCGTCGTGGAAGGTGACCGTGATGCGGTCGGCGCCCGCGACCACATGCAAGTTGGTCAGGATCACGCCCTTGTCGATGATCACCACACCGCTGCCGACGCCGCTTTCGACCTCCTCGCTTTCGGCTGCGGCCGCGGCCTCGCCAGTGGCCGGGCCGAGCGGCTTGGGCTTGGACTCAGCCTTGCCCTTGCCCGTTTCCTTTTCCTTTTCCTTTTCCTTGCCCAGCTTGGCCGCGGCCTCGGGTGTGAGCCGGTCACGCCGGACGTAGCTCACCACCCGCACCACCGACGGCCGGATGGTCTCGTAGGCCCGGGCGTACTCCGAGGGCATCACCTGGGTTTCCATGGTCTTGAGAACGGCGGCGTTGATGTCTTCCTGGGTGATGCGCCGCTGCAGCTGTTGGCCGGAAAGGCTGAAGGCCAGCAGGGCCGCCATCACCAGCACCAGCACCCAGAGCATCTGGACGGAAGTGGGGCGGCGAAGCCGGCGTTTGCGCGCGATGGCCGGGGTGTCCGCGGCGGCGGCCGGCGCCCGGGCCGGATCGGGCCGGGCCGCACGGCTGGAACTGTAAAGGGCTGACCTGCGCATCCGTCACCTCGGGACCAAACAAGGGGGAAGGGGGACTCTTTGAAATCGCACGGTAGCACGGAATGCCGGGCTGTGCAGCCACCCGGGGCATCGTGCGGGCATGATTGGCGGATGCCCGAGTGGATCGATACCCACTGTCACCTGGATGCCGCCGAGTTCGCGCCCGACGTGGCTCAGGTGCGCGAGCGCGCGCGCCAGGCCGGTGTGGTGCGCTGCGTGCTGCCGGCCGTTGCCGCCGGCGGCTTCGATGCGGTGCGCGCGCTCGCCCATGCCTGGGGCGACGCCTACGCGGTGGGCATCCATCCCCTTTTCACCGGCGCGGCAACCGAGGCCGATCTGGCCACGCTGGACGTTTGGCTGGGGCAGGGGCGGGGCGATCCGGCGCTGGTGGCGGTGGGCGAGATCGGGCTGGACCATTTCGTGCCCGGGCTCGACCGGGCCCGCCAGGACTTGTTCTACCGGGAACAGCTGCGCCTGGCCGCTCGCCATGGGCTGCCGGTGATCCTGCATGTGCGGCGCTCGGCCGATGCGCTGCTGCGCGAGCTGCGCCGCACGCCGCTGGCCGGCGGCATTGCCCATGCCTTCAACGGCAGCCTGCAGCAGGCCCATGCCTTCCTCGACCTGGGGTTCAAGCTTGGTTTTGGCGGCGCGCTGACCTTTGAGCGGGCGCTCCAGATCCGCCGCCTGGCGGTCCAGCTGCCGCTGTCGGCGTTGGTGCTGGAGACCGACGCGCCGGACATGCCACCCCACTGGCTCTACCGCACGGCGGCCGAGCGGGTCCACATTGGCGTCCAGGCGCGCAACGAGCCGGCACAGCTGCCGGCCATCGGCGCGGTCCTGGCGCGGCTGCGCGGCATCGAGCCGCAGGCCTTGGCGCAGGCAACCGCCGACAACGCCCGGCAGGCCCTGCCGCGGCTGGCGCACTTCGCCCCACCTTCGCCCCTGCCGCTGCCGATAATCCCCCCACCTTGAAATCAAAGACAGCCCCCCTCAGCCTGCCCGAAGTCAATTTCTCTGAACATGCCGGGGTGCGCTATCTGCACCTGGGCTCTGAATGGGTCCAGGGCTCGATGCGGGTGGACGATCCCTTCGAGATCGACCTCGAGTACGTCCAGCGCATGATGGCCTGGCTGTTGTTCGTGGCGCCCACCGCGGTCGCCAGCCGCCACGCCATGCAACTCGGCCTGGGCGCGGCCTCGCTCACCAAGTTCTGCCGCAAGAAGCTGCGCATGGCCACCACGGCCATCGAGCTGAACCCGCAGGTGGTGGCCGCCTGCCGCCTGTGGTTCAAGCTGCCGGCCGACGACGCCCGGCTGTCGGTGATCGTGGGCGACGCCGCCGAGGTAGTGGCGCACCCGCACTGGCAAGGCAAGGTCGACGCCCTGCAGGTCGACCTGTACGACGACGAGGCGGCCGCGCCGGTGCTCGACAGCGCCGACTTCTACGCCGATTGCCGCAAGCTGCTCACCGAGGACGGCTGCATGACGGTCAACCTGTTCGGCCGGGCCTCCAGCTACGACCGCAGTGTGGCCAAGATCCGCGAAGCCTTTGGCGCCAAGGCGGTGTGGGCGTTCAAGCCCACCCGCGAGGGCAACGCGGTGGTGCTGGCACAGCGCACGCCCAGCCGGCCGGGCAGGGTGGCGCTGCTCGAACGCGCCGAAGTGGTTCAGTCGCGCTGGGGGCTGCCGGCTGTCAAGTGGCTGCGGGTGTTCCAGCCGGTGGATTGAACGCAGGGCTGGCAGCGGCAAAGCGTTGCGCGGATGCGCCACAGTAGGTGGAACCCACATCGCCAGGTTGAGGCAGGCCCACCACAATCGCGCGGTTGCATCCAGTTTTGAGGAGACGAAACCGTGCGGATCAAGAACCATAAAGACTTCGGCGCAGGAGTCATGTTTACGGTAGTGGGCGTGGCCTTTGGGTGGGGGGCGACTAGCTACAACATCGGCGAGGCGGCGCGCATGGGGCCGGGGTACTTCCCGCTTACGCTCGGTGTCTTGATGGCGCTGCTGGGCCTGTTCATCGCCTTCGAGGGCATGGTCCTCGAACCCGGCGAGGAAGATGGCGACGGCAAGATCGGCCGTTTCGCCTGGCGGCCGCTGTCCTTCATCATTGCCTCCAACGTGCTGTTCGGCCTGCTGTTGGGCGGCCTGCCCAAGCTTGGCTTGCCGGCCATGGGCCTGATCGCCGCCATCTACGGGCTGACCATCGTGGCGGCCATGGCCAGCGACGAGTTCAAGTGGAAAGAAGTGCTGATACTTGCGACGGTCCTGTCCATTTTCAGCTATTTCGCCTTCGTCTACCTGCTGAAGCTGCAGTTTCAGGTGTGGCCTAGCTTCATCGTGCGATAAGAAAGAAACCCGACATGGAACTGTTCAGCAACCTCGCATTGGGTTTCGGCGTCGCGCTCACGCCCATCAACCTGCTCTACGCTTTCGCCGGATGTCTGCTGGGCACGCTGATCGGCGTGCTGCCCGGCATCGGCCCGGTGGCCACCATCGCCATGCTGCTGCCGGCCACCTACGCGCTGCCGCCGCTGTCGGCCCTGATCATGCTGGCCGGCATCTATTACGGAGCCCAGTACGGCGGCTCCACCACCGCCATTCTGGTCAACCTGCCAGGGGAGGCGTCGTCGGTGGTGACGATTATTGACGGCTACCAGATGGCCCGCAAGGGGCGTGCCGGGCCGGCGCTGGCTGCTGCCGGCCTGGGTTCGTTCTTCGCGGGTTGCGTGGGCACGCTGATTCTGGCGGCCTTCGCCGCGCCGCTGACCGAGGTGGCCTTCAAGTTCGGCCCGGCGGAATACTTTTCGCTGATGGTGCTGGGCCTGATTGGCGCCGTGGTGCTGGCCTCGGGCTCTTTGCTCAAGGCCATTGGCATGATCCTGCTGGGGTTGCTGCTGGGGCTGGTGGGCACGGACGTCAACTCGGGTGTCGCCCGTTTCTCGATGGACATCCCCGAACTGACCGACGGCATTGGCCTCATCGCGATCGCCATGGGCATCTTCGGCTATGGCGAGATCATCTCGAACTTGTCCGTGCACTCAAGCGAGCGCCAGGTCTTTACCGCCAAGGTGACGGGCCTGTTCCCCACAAAGGAAGACTTCAAGCGCTGTGTGCCTGCCGTCATACGCGGCACGGCCCTGGGTTCGGCGCTGGGTATTCTGCCCGGGGGCGGCGCGTTGCTGGCGGCCTTCGCGGCCTACACGATCGAAAAGAAGACCAAGCTGCATCCGGGTGAAGTGCCCTTCGGCAAGGGCAACATCCGCGGTGTGGCCGCGCCCGAGTCCGCCAACAACGCCGCGGCGCAAACCTCTTTCATCCCGCTGCTGACGCTGGGCATTCCACCCAACGCCGTGATGGCGCTGATGGTGGGTGCGATGACCATCCACAACATCCAGCCGGGCCCGCAGGTGATGACCAGCAACCCGCAGCTGTTCTGGGGCCTGATCGCCTCGATGTGGATCGGCAACCTCATGCTGATCGTCTTGAATCTGCCACTGATCGGCATGTGGATCAAGCTGCTGACCATTCCCTACCGCTGGCTGTTCCCGTCCATTGTGCTGTTCTGTGCGATTGGCGTTTACTCAACTCAAAACAACACCTGGGACATCTGGATCGTCGGCATCTTCGGCGCTATCGGCTATTGCTTCATCAAGCTGGGGGCCGAGTCGGCGCCGCTGCTGTTGGGCCTGATCCTGGGCCCCATGATGGAAGAGAACCTGCGGCGCGCCTTGCTGCTGTCGCGCGGTGACTGGAGCGTGCTGGTCACGCGTCCGCTGTCCGCCTCGCTGTTGTTCCTGGCCCTGATCATGATCGTGGTGGTGAGCCTGCCGTCCATCAAGCGCAAGCGCGCGGAGACCTTCAAGGAAGATGCGGGTTGAAGGTTCCCGGCCGGCATAGCCGGCCGGCGCACCCCTCTTTGATGCGGCGCCTTCAGGCGCCGTTTTCATGTCGGGTGCGACAATCCCCTCAGGAGCCCCGATGAGTTTGAATGCCCGCCTTTTGCCTGTCTTGCCGCTGCGAGCGGCCCCGCACAACGAGATCCATGCGCGTGCGCCCGAGGGCATGGCGGCGCCGTTGGCGCTCAGCCATAGGGTCATGCTGTGCGACGCGGCCGGCCATGGCAAGCTGCACGCCAGCATGAAGGACGCCTGAGGCGTGGCACAGGCCGCAACGCAACGGGGGGTGGGTCTGGCGCTGGCCGCGCTGGGCGCGATCGCGTTCAGTGGCAAGGCCATCATCGTCAAGCTGGCCTACCGCCACGGGGTCGATCCGGTCACGCTGATCATGCTGCGCATGCTGTTTGCCCTGCCGTTTTTCCTGGCGATGGCGTGGTGGGCCGGGCGCGGCAAGGCGCCGCTCACGCAACGCGACTGGTGGGGCGTGATCTGGCTCGGTTTTTGCGGCTATTACCTCTCGAGCTTTCTCGATTTCGCCGGGCTCCAGCACATCACCGCCTCGCTCGAGCGGCTGATCATGTACCTGAACCCGACCTTGGTCGTCGTCCTCGGCTGGCTGCTCTTCCAGCGGCGCATCACCGGCGCCCACGCCTTTGCCATGGCCGTGAGCTATGCCGGTGTGCTGCTGGTGTTCGGCCAGGAACTGGCCGCTCACGGCACGTCGGGCGCTTCGGGCTCGCGCACGGCGCTTGGCGCGGCGCTGGTCTTCGGCGGCGCGGTGACCTACGCCACGTACATGGTGTTCAGCGGGCAGTTGGTGCAACGCCTGGGCTCACTGCGGCTGGCCGGCCTGGCCACCGGCGTCGCCTGCCTGTTCTGCCTGGTTCAGTTCGCGCTGCTGCGTCCACTGGACTCGGTCCTGCAGGTGGCACCGCAGGTGGTCTGGCTGTCGATGCTCAACGCCGTGGTGTGCACCGTGGTGCCGGTGCTGCTGGTGATGATGGCGATCGAGCGTATCGGGGCGTCGGCCACCGCGCAGACCGGCATGATCGGACCGCTGTCCACCTTGCTGATGGGCGTGGTGATCCTGGGTGAGCCGTTGACCGTCTGGGTCGCGGCCGGGACGCTGTTAGTGCTGGCAGGCATCTATCTGTTCTCTCGTGCGAGGGTCCCGGCGTCCTAGGGTTTTCACCGCGCCCATTCGGTGCGTTGTATTTGAAAACCAAAGTACCATCCACCGCTTTCCGGTGGGTTGGTGGCGCGTGCGCTCCCCCGCGCATCAAAGTTCAGGGAGAACGACGGAATGTGGAATCGATTCGGCCATCCGGCCGTCCAGCACTGGACGGCACTGTCCCTGGCGTCACAGGCCGGCCGCGCCGCCGTGCAGCACCGGCTTCTGGGCGGCACCGCAGCCAGCGCCGATGCGCAGGCACTGGCCGGCGGCATCGCGCGAACCTGGCTGGAGCGCGCCGACCGCATCGAAGACGCCAATGTGTTCCGCCGCTTGCAGTTGCAGTCGGTGCAGCGAAGTCGTTGCGGCGCGCTGCGGCGCCCACCCAGACCCGTGATCGATGGCGATGCAATGGCCATCGACATCCTGCGAGGCGCGCAGCCTGAGCTGGCGCTCGTGCTGGCCAGCGCCGGCGCGGGCGTGCGGGCCGGCCTTGAACGGCTCGCGCCCACCGCCGGGCAGCAGGTCGGCATCACCGATCCGCCCGACCTGCGGCTGGTGCTTACCCTGGCCGCGCGCGGTTGCTTGTGCCATGTTTCGCTGTCCGACCCGGCCGCGTTGGTCGAGCTGGAGGGGCAACTGGCGGCCTGCCGCGCCGGGCAGGGCAAGGACGCGTTGAATGGCCAGGCGAACGGGCAGGGCAAGAGCGTCGACGTGGCGCGCGCGCGCGACATCGCCTCGCGGGTGCGCCTCAAGGACGGCCAGGGCATGGCCGCGGTCGGCGCCGCGCCAGGGTCTTTGCGCATGGTGGTCTCGCTGTCGACGCTGCAGCGCCTGCCCGACCTGCGCGCGGTGGGCCGTGACCTCGAGGCCGCCGGCACCCAGCTCGCTTCGGGCGGCGGCCTGGTCTTCGAGTTCCTGCATGCGGCGGGCGGTCCCATGTACCCGCTGACGCCACGCCTGACCTTGCCCGCGTTTTCCGACCTCGCCGCGACCGCGAAACAACAAGGCCTGTCGCTCGCGCACCTGGCCATCGGCTGCACGCCCATGGCCGATGGCCCCCGCCCGCCGGCGTTCTCAAAGACGCTCACACCCGACCCGAGCAGCGGCGCGATCAACCTGACCGCAGCCGATGAGGCCGCCTGGGCGGCCTGGACGCCCCTGCTGTGGTCGTCACAGCACGACGGCCGTCCGATCGAATTTCGCGTCTCGGGCCTGTTCATCAAGCAGGGCGGCTAGGATCGCTCCTGTGGCCGTCGCAAGCGCGGCCTCGTGAACACAGGAGCAGTGCAACATGGATCTCGGAATCAAGGGCCGCTGGGCCCTGGTAGGCGGTGCGAGCAAGGGGCTGGGCCTGGGCTGTGCCCGCGCCCTGGCGCGTGAGGGCGTCAACGTGGTGCTGGTGGCGCGCGGCGCGCCCGCGCTGGAGCTGGCGGCGCAGGCCCTGCGCGCCGACCCGCAGGTGCCCATTGGCACGCAGGTGCTGGCCGTGGCGGCCGACATCACCACGCCGCAAGGCCGCGCCGCCGCCTTCGCGGCGCATGCCGACTACGACATCGTGGTGACCAACGCCGGCGGGCCACCACCCGGCGATTTTCGCGACTGGGACCGCGAGACCTGGATCAAGGCGGTCGATGCCAACATGCTCACGCCCATCGAGCTGATCAAGGCTACTGTGGATAGCATGGCCGCGCGTGGCTTCGGGCGCATCGTCAACATCACCTCCAGTGCGGTCAAGGCGCCGATCGACATCCTGGGCTTGTCCAATGGCGCGCGCAGCGGCCTGACCGGCTTCGTGGCCGGGGTGGCGCGTACCGAGCGGCTGGCGGCGGCCAACGTGACGATCAACAACCTGCTGCCCGGCGCCTTCGACACCGACCGCTTGCGCGCGACGATGGAAGGGGCGGTGAAAAAGTCCGGCCTGTCGATGGACGCGGTGGCCGACGCGCGGCGCAAGACCGTCCCGGCGCGGCGCTTTGGCACCCCCGACGAATTCGGCGCCACCTGCGCCTTTTTGTGCAGCATGCAGGCCTCGTACATCACCGGGCAGAACGTGCTCATCGACGGCGGCGCGTACCCCGGCAGCTTTTAAGGCGCCGGTCTCTTGCGCTGCACGAACAGGTTGCGCCGCGCGTCCTCGGGGTAGGCAAAGGTCACGGCGCCGTTCTTGACCTTGCCCATCACCATCATGTTGGACGTGATGGCGTCCTTGTCGTCGGGGTCGAAGGGGCGCTCGTAGGTGGCGACGACGCCGTAGTAGGTACGCGCGATGTTTTCCAGGGCCGCCTTGACCGCGGGCCCGCGCAGGTCGCCGTTGCGGATGCCAAACAGCGCATGCATCAGGATGTAGACGGCGTCGTAGGCCTGGGCGGCGGCCATGGGCACCGGAATGCGCTGCACCTGGTACTTGCGGGCATAGCCGGTGAGAAAAGCCGCGCGGCGCTCGTTGCTGGGCTCTGCGATGAAGGTCTGCGCCATCAGGGCGCCTTCGGCCGCGGCACCGGCGCCCTCGATGAAGAACGGGAACGACAAGGGCCAGCCGCCGACCTGCGGCGCCTTCCACTTGAGGGCCTGGCGGCCCAGGCCGATGACCGCGTTTTCCTTGCCCACGGTGTAGCTGAAGACCACGTTGGCGCCGGCGGCGCGCGCGGCTTTGAGGTCGGTGGTGAGGTCGGCGACGCCCAGCGGAAAACGGGCCACATGCACCGGCTGGAGCTTGCGCTCGGCCAGGGCCTTGCGCACGTCGGCCAGGCCCGCTTCGCCATAGGGCGTGGTGTCCGCGAAGATCGCCACCCGCGTCCAGCCACGGCGCACCAGGTCTTCAACCACGAACTCCGACTGGATGCCGTCGCGCGCCGAGGTGCGAAACACATAGCTGTCGCGTGCGGGGAACTTGGCCGTGACGGGGCTGCCGGCGGCGCAGGGCACGATCAGCGGCAGCTGGTGCGTCTGGAACACGTCCAGCGCAGCCATGGCCACGCCGGTGTTGCAAAAGCCCAGGGCGGCGAACACGCCGGCCTTGACCAGGGCCTGGGCGCCCGCCAGGCCCGCGGGCGGGCTGGCCTGGTCGTCCTGGATCACCAGCTCGATCTGGCGGCCCAGGTAGCCGCCGACGGCGTTGATCTCGTCGACCGCCATGCGCACACCGTTGCGCATGGGGACGCCGAAGTCGGCCGAGGGGCCGGTGAACGGACCGATCAGGCCCAGCTTGAGGGGGGGCGGGGTTGGAAGGGCGGCGGTCACCGCAGGGGTGGTGGAGGCGTTGGCCGCAGGGGCGGGCGCATCGGCCCAGGTGCTCGCGCACAGAAGGGCCGCAGCCCAGAAAAGGAGTGGTCGCATAGGGTGTGTCCGGAAGGTCGGCGGATCAAATCACCGAGGCGCCACCGTGGCAACGGCGCAGGGGCGGGTTGTCAGCCGCCGTAATGCCAAACCGGCGAACGTGCAAGCCTGGCTACAGGAAGCTGGCCGCCCGGCAACCTCAGCGCCACGTCAGCGCCGCGAGGTGACCGCGATGCCCGCCACGATGAGCGCGAACGCCGCGCCGTGGTACAGGTGCGGCAGTTCACCCAGGATCGCCGCCGACAGGATGGCAGCGAACAGCGGCGAGAGGTTGCCGAAGATGCCCGCAACGTTGGGCCCCATGCGGGAGACGGCCAGCCCCCAGCAGCGGTAGGCGACGATGGCTGGCGCGATGGTCACATAGGCCAGCGCGGCCAGCAGCGGCCAGCCCCACTGGATGGGCGGCGGATTGAGCAGGGCCCATTCACCGCCCGCGAACAGGGCGGCGCAGGCGGCGCCCGGCACCACCTGCGCCATGAGAAAGGCGGCCCAGTCGCCCCGGATGGCGGGGTCGTCGTCCTGGGTGCGCGTGAGCAGCCAGCTGTACCAGGCCCAGGCGGCAGTCGCCAACAACATGTACAGGTCGCCCGCCACGAATTGCACCTTGGCCAGCCGGGCCGGATCGCCATGCGACAGCACGATGAGCACGCCCACCATCGACAGCACGGCGCCGAGCAGCTGACGCGCGGTGGCGCGGTGGCCGAAGGACAGCGCCCCGATGGCCAGCATGAACATCGGCATGCTGGAGGCGACCAGGGTGACGTTGACGGGGGTGGAGGTGTGCAGCGCCAGGTACTGCAGCGCGTTGTACAGGCCCACGCTGAGCAGGCCCAGCAGGCCATAGCGGCGCCAGTGCGTCCACAAGGCGCTGCGCGGCCGCAGCACCCAGCCGGCCAGCGGCATCAGCAGCAGCATGGCCAGCAGCCAGCGCAGCATGTTGAAGGTGATGGGCGGCACCATGTCGACCACCAGGCGTCCCACCACCGCATTGCCTGCCCAGAGCAGCGGCGGCAAGGTCAACAGCGCAAGGTTGCGGAGCGTGAAAGGCTGATGCATGGGCCCGGGGACTGTAGCCCAGGCGCGGCCCCGCGAGGCGTCATCCGGCGTCGACGTCGGGTTGGAAGTAGGCCAGCAGGCCCGCGAGCGCGCCGGCCGCGAAGATTGCGGGCAAGAAGATCTTGGTGACTTCCCAGCAGATGTTGGGCCTGGGCCGCACGCCGGGCACGGCTTCGAGGGCCAGAGCGCCAGGGGTGGGGGGCATGTAGGGCCGCACTTGTGCCGCATGGGGCGCGATCGTCAGGGCCAGGTGGGCAACGGGGTTGGGCGGGTCGTCGCCCAGGTTTTCGAACCGTGGCGCCGCAGGTTGCACCTGGGCATGGGGTTGCGCCGCCGCGGCTTGGCGAGGGGGGAGCGGCGGGCGCACGTGCCAGATGGTGGCGGAGTGGGATGCGGTGGTTTGCATAGGGGTCCTTTTGAAGAAATGAACAGGTGGTAAAGCACGCGGCTAAGCCAGGATGGCCTGCTCGCTTGCCAAGGCCGCCCGCACCTTGCGGCAGGCGCCAGCCAGGGTGCGAATGCGGCCGGCCAAGCGCGTGGCGGTCAACCGGGCCGTGTCCAGGGATTGCGTGAGCACGACGGCGTCGGTGCCCGGCTCCAGGGCGAACACCGGTTTGCCACGCTCGGCCAGCGCCAGATTGCCCGCGAGCAGAGTGGTCAGCAGGCGTTCGCGGTGCATGGCCGGGTGACCGACCAGCGCCACCAGACGCAACATGCCGGTGGCCGGGCGCCAGTGCAATTCCACGTGCACGTCGCCGCCCAGGCAAACCGCGCAGCGGTCTTGCGCCTCGACCGCCAGCGGCGCGATGCCCAGCTCAGCGGACAACTCGGCAAGGAGCGATTCAAGGTACATGGTGCGTCGCCTGCGCGGGCATCGGAAGGGGCGGCGCCGACGGGCGGGGCCAGCGGTCGCGCCATTGCCCGGCGTGGTGCACGAGGCGCGTGAGCGCCGCCAGCAGCTGTGGCGTTTGCAGGTGCGTGCGGTCCAGGTGGCGGACGATGAACACCTCGCCGGCCAGGTCCATGCACAGGACATGGCCGTCCACGGCATGGGCAAAAAGGTTGCCGGTCAGCAGGCTCGCCAGCAGCTCGTGCGACAGCTCGGGCGCCACCGGGCCGAGGTGGGCGCGAAGGTTCACAGCGTGTGCTTCGTCGTCGTTTTCGTTTTCGTTGTCGCCGTGGGGTGTGAGCGTGACGTCGATCCCATTGATGACCAGAGCGCAAGGGCCGTCACTGTTGGCGTCAAGGCCGGGCAGGCCGAACTGCGCGCCCAGGGCTGCGACGATGTCATTGAAGTCCATGGCCAGGGTGATTCCGGAAGTTGCCCGCTTGAGTGCGCGCAAGGCGCGCGGCGTTCCGTGCCCGACAGGCTGGGGTCAGAACGCAGCGATTGATCGGGACGGGCGGCGGGCCGACGATTTCATCGCTCACGACGCGGCATGCCGTTCGGCTAAGCTTGGCCTGTCCGGACCTTGACTACCTGTTCCCTGCCGCGACCTGCCACAACCTTTGCGAGCCGCCATGACCAAGACCGTTGTAGAAACCCTTGCCGCGTTCACCCACGAGACAACGTTCGATCGGCTGCCCGCCCATGTGGTCGAAGAGAGCAAGCGATTGATGGTCGATTCCATCGGCTGCGCCCTTGGCGGGTTGAGCCATCCCAAGGGCGACATCGGCGTGAAGTTCGCGGCGCTCCAGGGGCCTGGCGCGCCGGGCGAGCAGGCCACCGTGATCGGCACCGGTGACCGGGTCTCCGCCATTTCGGCCGCCTTCGCCAACAGCGAGCTGATGAACGCGCTGGATTTTGACGCCGTGCTCCCGCCGGGGCATGTCAGCCCTTACGTCATCTCCTGCGCCCTGGCGGCGGCCGAGGCGGCGAATGCCTCGGGTCAGGAGCTGTTGACCGCGGTGGCGATCTCGCACGAGATGTCCAACCGCATCGGCAAGGCGCTGGACTACCTGCGCGACACGAAAGACGGCAAGCCCACGCCGCCACCCGTCTTCGGCTATGCCAGCACGGTCTTCGGCTCGGCGGCGGGCGTGGGGAAGGTGCGAAGGCACTCTCTGGAGACCCTGGTCAACGACCTGGCTATCGCTGGCGCAATGTCGCCGGTCAATACCCAGTGGGCATGGTCTGTCCACACCCCCACCGCCACCGTCAAGTACGCCGTTGCGGGCGCGATCACGCAGGCGGCCATGGCGGCCACTTATTTGGCGGAGCTCGGCCACACCGGCGACATCCAGCTGCTCGACGATGGCGAGCACGGCTACCGGCGCCTGATCGGCAGCGCCCGTTGGCAGCCCGAGCGCATCACCCCCGACCTGGGCTCGGTGTGGTACTTCCCGTTGGAGCAGTCGTACAAGCCCTATCCCCATTGCCGGATCCTGCATGCGCCGCTGGACGTGCTGACCAGCATCCTCGAGCAGCACGACATCAAGCCGGCCGAGATCGAGTCCATCACCGCGTGGGTCGAGGGCTGGGTCATGAAGCCGCTGTGGACCAACCGCAACGTCGAGCACGTCACCCAGGCGCAGTTCAGCATGGCGCACGGCCTGGCGCTGGGCGCGCACCGGATCCCGCCGGGCAAGCGCTGGCAGGCGCCCGAGGTGGTGTTCGACCCGTCGGTCATCGCGCTGATGGACAAGGTGCACTACGAAGTCCACCCTGGCTACACCCAAGGGCTTGCGGCCGACGCGGCCAGCCGTCCGGCGCGCATCGAGGTCAAGGCCCGCGGCCAGACCTTCACCGCCGAGACCCTGTACCCCAAGGGCAGCCTGTCGCCCGACCCAAGCACGCGGATGACCAACGAAGAGATCACCGCGAAATTCGTGCGCAATGCCGATGGCGTCATGACCCCGCGGGCGATCGACCGCACCCTCGATCAGCTGTGGAACCTGGACCGGGTGACCGATCTGCCCGCGCTGATGTCTACGCTGTGCCCACGCTGACCTCGTGCCCGATTGTTTGAACTGAGAGACCCCATGACCCAAGCCATACGCATTCGCCAGCCCGGCGGCCCCGAACAGATGGAACTGGTCGACGTGCCGGTGGGCGAGCCCGGTCCGGGCGAGATCCGCATCCGCCATCACGCCATCGGCCTGAACTACATCGACGTCTACTTTCGCACCGGCTCGTATCCCATGACCCTGCCTGCGGCGCTGGGCATGGAGGCCGCGGGCATTGTCGAGGCGGTGGGCGAGGGCGTGACGCACCTGCGGCCAGGCGACCGGGCCGCCTATGCATCGCACCCGCCGGGCGCCTACGCGCAGGCGCGGGTGATGCCGGCGATGTGCGTGTGCAAGCTGCCCGATGCGATCGACTTCGAGACGGGCGCGGCCATGATGCTCAAGGGCTTGACGGTGCAATACCTGTTCAAGCGCAGCCTGCCGGTGGAGGGCCTGGTGCCGGGCGATTTCATCGTGTTCCACGCGATCGCCGGCGGCGTCGGCCTGATCGCCGCGCAGTGGGCCAAGGCGCTGGGCCTGCAGCTGATCGGCACGGCCGGCAGCGACGATAAGTGCGCGCTGGCGAAGTCGTTGGGGGCGGCGCACGTCATCAACTACAGCACCGAGGATTTTGTCGCGCGGGTCCAGGAAATTACCAGCGGCAAGGGCGTGAAGGTGGTCTACGACTCGGTGGGCAAGGACACCTTCGACAAATCGCTCAAGTGCCTGCGGCCCTTCGGCCTCATGGCCTGCTTCGGGGCCTCATCCGGTCCGGTGCCGCAGTTTGCCCCCTCGCTGCTGGCAAAAAATTCGCTCTACGTCACCCGGCAGTCCCTGTTCACGCATTTGGCCACCCGGGAAGTGACACAGGCCATGGCCGACGACCTGTTCGCGGTGGTGGCCAGCGGCAAGGTCAAGATTCGCATCGACCAGCGCTTTGCCCTGGCCGACGTGGCGCAGGCGCACCGGGCGCTGGAGTCGCGCAAGACGACGGGGTCGACGATCTTGATTCCGTGAGTCAACAAGCTCGTCATCCCCTGTCATCCCCGCCTTCGCGCACTGGTGTCCGGAATAGATTCAAGTAGTCGTCATCCCCGCGAAGGCGGGGATCCAGAAGCGCGGTCTGCCCGGCGTGAAGCTGAGGGGCGCCGCCTTTTTGGCGTGTTCGGGCGCACGGATGGTGGTGTGGCTGAT
>CANJQN010000018.1 GCA_947476465.1 Comamonadaceae bacterium
CTGCGCGGGGATGACGAAAAGTTATTCCGGACACCAGTACGCCTTCGCGGGGATGACGAAAAGTTATTCCGGACACCAGTACGCCTTCGCGGGGATGACGAAAAGTTATTCCGGACACCAGTACGCCTTCGCGGGGATGACAAGCGTCTCGAGCATGAACGACGTTCCGTCATCCCCGCGAAGGCGGGGATCCAGACCCGGGCCGAGCGCAGCGTCGGCCCGTATCGCGTGCCAGACAGCCCCTACTGCTTCAACACCCACTGGGCCAGCTTCTTGCCTTCGGCCAGGCTGACCTGCGGCCGCTCGTCGGTATTGGGCATCGTGGCCTTGCCCCAGTGTGGGCCGCCGGCCGCCTTGCTGCCGCGGCGGATGGTGATGCTCAGGGTGGATTCAGCGCCCTTCTTGCCCTTCCACTGGGCGGCGATGTTCTTGAAGGCGGGAGCGGCCCCGTCCTTGTCGATGGCATGGCAACCCATGCACTGCTTGTCCTTGGCCAACTGCTCGCTCGCACCCGCCGGCGCGGCGGCCCCGAGTGCCATGGCCATCAGCGCGAATGTCACTGCTTTCATGTCTACCTCCAATTGAACCCAAGCGGCGGAACGCCAACTTCAGGTTACGCGCTGCACTGGACGGCAGTCCTTGACGCAGGTCAAGGAAGGTGCATGGCGAGGCGCCGTGCCGGTGCGGCGCCACGCAATCCTGACGGGAGGCTGGAGACGCGACAGGCACGGGAACGGCGCCTGGAACGATGCGGCACTGAGGGCTACTCATCCGAGACATCCACACCACCCGAGGCCGCCATGATCACTTCCGCCAGCCATTCGCCCGCCAAGCCCGCCAACCCCATCGAGAAGACCCTCGCCAAGGTGCTCGGGGGCTTTGGGCGCACTGACACGGGGGCGCTCGACAAGAAGATCTACTCGGGCAGCCGGGACTTCGAGTTCAGCAAGGCGGGGTTCTTCAGCGGGCTGAAGGTCAAGAAACTGGAGGCTGGCCAGGCCCTGGACCCGTCCCGACTGAGCAAGCGCAAGGCCGGTGAGGCCGCGGTGATCGCCGACATCCGCCAATCGACGCTCGCGCTCAACCTGGACGGAACCGCGCTGATCCAGGCCATCAAGGGGTCGAATCGCCTGACCGTCGGACATGTCCTCGACTGCGTGAGCTGGATGGAGTTCGCCGTGAATTCCAACGCGGCGAACCCCAACCGCACCAAGCAGGTCAACGAACTGGTGCTGCATCTGGCGCAAACCAAGAAGGTCCCCGTCAAGATCGACACCGAAGTTTTCAACGAGGCGGTCGAACTCATGAATTCGGCCCGTTCGTACAGCGCAGTCACCGCGTGGCAGGCGGTCACTGACCCAAGCAACGCCTGGGATGATGCGCCCGTGGACCAAGCCCAGCGGCCGCAGCCGCAGCGCCAGACATCGTCCCTGGATGAGTCCAGCAGTTCAATGTTCAACACCGTCTACACGGCACCACGGCCAGACAATCGGGACGATTCACCCGTGGCCCTCGTGATGCACGAGGCGCGTGAGGGCAAGGCCAACACGGTCGTGCCGGCGCCCTCGAAGCACGCCACGACGCCGCCGCAGCCGCAGCCCGCACGGACGCAGTCGTCATCTCAGTCCTCGTCGCAGTCGAGCTCGGTCGCGGCTCCGGGCAGCACGCCATCACTGGCCACCATCGCCAACGAACTCATGGCCGCCAAGGGCGGTAAGAAGCTGGTCCCCGGACTCGCAGTCGGGCTGGCCAACCTGATCGTGAACCTGGCAAACGCCAATGACCTGACGGTCGCGGACATGATGCCGCACGCCAGGGCCGTGGTGCTCGAGAACATGCTGGGCGTCACGGCCACGCCGTTGCAAGAGCTCCCGCATATCACGCCGCTGCGCCAGCCGCTGCGCGAGTTCATCGCCCAATCACAATGGCGCTTCGAGGCGGCCAAGCACCCGGTGGCCGAGCCCGAATTCTGGGCGACGAAGGTGATCAACACCTCGACCCGATAGCCGGGCACGGCGGGCGGCTCATTCTCCTAGAGCCGCCCCTCCTCCACCGCATGGCAGGCCACCTGAATGCCACGCAGCGCCAGCAGCTGCGGCCGCTCGCTGCGGCAGCGTGCATTGGCATGGGGGCAGCGCGGGTTGAAGGCGCAGCCCGCGGGCGGGTTCAAAGGGTTGGGCACTTCGCCCTGCACCGGCGTGCGGTCCCGGCCGGTGTCGTGCATCTTGGGGATGGCGTCCAGCAGCATGCGGGTGTAGGGATGCTGCGGATTGGAGAACAAGGTCTGCTTGCCGGCCAACTCCACCAGCCGGCCCAGGTACATCACGCCGACCTGGTCGCTCACATGCCGCACCACCGCCAGGTTGTGCGAGATGAAGAGATACGTCAGCCCCTGCTTTCGCTGCAGGTCTTTCATGATGTTGAGCACCTGGGCCTGCACCGACACGTCCAGCGCCGAGGTGGGCTCGTCGCACACCAGAAACTGCGGCTCGGTCGCCAGGGCGCGGGCGATCGAGATGCGCTGGCGCTGGCCGCCCGAGAACTGGTGCGGGTACTTGACCATGTCCAGGGGCGACAGGCCCACCGATAGCAGCAGCTCGCCCACGCGTTGCCGCAGCGCCGCCTTGTCGCTGATGAGCCCATGCTCGAGGAGCGGCTCGCCCACAATGTGCTCGACGATCCAGCGCGGGTTGAGGCTGGCATACGGATCCTGGAAGATCATCTGGATGCGCCGGCGCAACACGCGGCCCCGAGCCGTCTTGAAGGCGGCATGCGCGTCCTGGCCGTCGAAGGTGAGGCTGCCGCGCGTGGGCTCATACAGCCCCACCAGCAGGCGCGCCACGGTGCTCTTGCCGCAGCCCGATTCGCCCACCAGGGCCAGGGTCTGGCCCTGCCGGATGTCGAAGCTCACACCGTCGACCGCATGCAGCAGCTGCCGCGGGCGCCGCTCGATCACGCGGTTGAGCCAGGGGGCCGACACATCGAAGGTCTTGGCCAGATCGCGGGCCTGCACCAGCGGCGCCCCCTCAGCGGTGGGCGTCGGAGTGGCGCCGGGCGCGTCGGTCAGCGCGCCGCTCATGTGCCGCCCCGCGCACTGGCGTCATGCAGCCAGCAGGCCGCGCGGGTGGCGCCCGCAGCCATCAGCCCGGGGCGCTCGACCTTGCAGCGATCAAACACCCGCGAGCAGCGCGGGTTATAGGCGCAACCCAGGGGGATGGCGTTCAGGCGCGGCATGGACCCTTCGATCTGGTTGAGGCGCTCGCGGTCTTGCAAGATGTCCGGAATGGCCGCCATCAGCCCGTCGGTGTAGGGGTGGGCCGGCTCGTTGACGACATGGTGCACCGGCCCGATCTCGGCAATGCGCCCGGCGTACATCACGGCCACGCGGTCGCAGGTTTCGGCGATCACGCCCATGTCATGGGTGATCAGCATCACGGCCGCGCCGCGGTCGCGGCAGATGCGCTTGAGCAGCTGGATGATCTGGGCCTGGATGGACACGTCCAGCGCAGTGGTGGGCTCGTCGGCCACGATCAGCTTGGGCTCGGCGGCCAGGGCCAGGGCGATCACCACGCGCTGGCGCATGCCGCCCGAGAACTGGTGCGGAAATTGGTCCATGCGCTCGGCCGCCGCCGATATGCCGGTGTCCTCCAGCAGGCCGATGGCGCGGCGCCGGGCCTCGCCCGCATCGACGGGCAGGTGGGTCTGGATGGTCTCGATCAGTTGCCGCCCGATGGAGTAGAGCGGGTTGAGCGAGGTGAGCGGGTCTTGAAAGATCGCGCCGATCTTGCGGCCGCGGATGTGGCGCATGGCCTCATGAGGCAGGTTGTCGATGCGCTGGCCCTCCAGCAGGATCTGGCCCGAGGCGATGCGCCCCGGCGGCTCCAGCAGGCCGATGATGGCCGCGCCGGTCAGCGACTTGCCCGCGCCCGATTCGCCCACCACGCCCAGCACCTCGCCGGGTGCGATGTCGAAGGAGATGTCGTCCAACGCGCGCAGGGTGCCGCGCCGGTGGGGAAACTCGACGACCAGGTTCTGTACTTGCAGCAGGCTCATGTCATCTCAGGCGGGGGTTCAAGGCGTCGCGCAGCCAGTCGCCCAGCAGGTTCACCGACAGCGCGATCAGGATCAGCATGAGGCCGGGGAAGATGGTGATCCACCACTCGCCTGAAAACAGGTAGTCGTTGCCGACGCGGATCAGGGTGCCCAGCGAGGGCGAAGTGGGTGGCACGCCCACGCCCAGAAAGGACAGCGTGGCCTCGGTGATGATGGCGGTGGCCACGTGGATGGTGCCCAGCACCAGCACCGGCCCCATCACGTTGGGCAGGACATGCCGGCGCATGATGCGCGAGGGCGACACGCCGGTGACGCGGGCGGCCTGCACATATTCCTTGTTGCGCTCGACCATGGTGGCGCCGCGCACCGTGCGTGCGTACTGCACCCAGCCGGTGAGCGTGATCGACACGATCAGCACGCCGAAGGCCACGCCTTCATGCGCATTGGGAAACAGCGCGCGGCCCACGCCGGCGATGAGCAGGGCCACCAGGATCGGCGGAAAAGACAGCATCACGTCGCATACGCGCATCAACAGGCCGTCGATCCAGCCGCCCTTGAAACCGGCCAGCAGGCCCATGGCGACGCCGATTGCCATGGACAGCAGCACCGACACCAGGCCCACCACCAGTGAGATGCGGGCGCCATACATCAGGGCCGAGAGGATGTCGCGGCCCTGGTCGTCGGTGCCCAGCGGGTACGTGAGCCGGCCGTCCGCCGACCAGGCCGGCGGCAGCCGCGCGTCGCCCAGCTCCAGTGTCCGCAGGTCAAAGGGGTTGTGCGGCGCCAGCCAGGGGGCGAAGGCGGCGCCCACCACGCACACCAAGGCGATCAGCGCCGCCACCACCGCCACCGGCGAGGTGCGAAAGCTGTGGCCGACATCGCTGTCAAGCCAGCGCAATAGGGTCTTTTTCATTCAGTCATGCATTCAATGGCCGCCGGCACGATCGAGGCGCAGGCGTGGGTCGACCGCGAAGTACAGCAAGTCGACCACCAGGTTGATGACGACGAAGATCAGCGCGATCAGGCACAGGTAGGCCGCCATCACCGGAATGTCGGCGAAGGTGACGGCCTGGATGAACAGCAGGCCCATCCCGGGCCACTGGAAGACCGTCTCGGTGATGATGGCGAAAGCGATCAGGCCGCCCAGCTGCAGGCCGGTGATGGTCATCACCGGCACCAGGGTGTTCTTGAGCGCGTGGCCGAAGTGGATGGCCCGGTCCGACAGGCCCCGGGCGCGCGCGAACTTGATGTAGTCGGTGCGCAGCACCTCCAGCATTTCGGCGCGCACCAGACGCATGATCAGCGTGAGCTGGAAGATGGCCAGGGTGACGCCAGGCAGAACCACATGGTGCCAGCCCTTGGCGGTGAGCAGACCGCTGGTCCACCAGCCGATCTTGACCGTCTCGCCGCGGCCAAAGCTCGGGAACCAGCCCAGTGTGACGGCGAACAACAGGATCAGCAGGATGCCGATCAGGAAGGTGGGCAGCGACACGCCCAGCAGCGAGATTGTCATGAACACCTGGCTGAGGAAGCTGCCGCGCCGCAAGGCCGCATACACACCCATGGGAATGCCCACCGCCAGGGCCAGGGTGGCCGCCACAAAGGCCAGCTCGAGCGTGGCCGGAAGGCGTTCGGCGATGAGCGTCGCGACCTTGGTGCCCTGGCGCAGGCTGATGCCGAACTCCCCTTGCACAGCGTTCGACAGGAAATGCCAGAACTGCACGATGAAGGGCTTGTCCAGACCCAGGTCGACACGCATCTGGCGAACCTCTTGCGCGGTCGCGTCCTGTCCCAGGACGGCGAGCACCGGGTCGCCCACATACTGGAACAGCAGGAAGGCGAAGAACGCCACCGTGACCATGACGACCACGGCCTGGATCAGGCGGCGCAATATGAAAGCAAGCATGCGATGGGCACTAGCGTGCCGGCCCCTCGGGCCGGCACGTGGGGTTGGCGAGAGTCCGGCGGCACCGGGCCACCAGACCGTGCGGCATCAGTTGACCTTGACCAGGCGCCAGTCGATGCGGTTGTCGGCGCGGTGCACCACGTCGACGTTGCGCTTCATCGCCCAGGGAATGATCTGGTTGTGCAGCGGAATGTGCGAGACGGTGTCGTTGCTCAGCTGGAGGGCCTCGGTCAACAGCCGGTTACGCACCAGCAGGTCGGTCTCGGCCTTGACCCGGTCGACGATGACGTCCATACGGGGGTTGCTGTAGCGGCCCACGTTGTAGTTGCCGTCGCCGCCCTGCCCCACCGAGCGTGTGAGCGACTGCAGGCTGTACAGGGCGTCGAAGGTGGGCACACCCCAGCCCAGCATGTAGATGCTGGCCTCGTTGCGCAACACCATCGGGAAGTAGGTCACCGAAGGCAGGGTCCGCAGCTTGGCCCGCACCCCGATGCGCGACCACATGGCCGTGACCGCCTGGCAGATTTCCTCGTCGTTGATGTAGCGGTTGTTGGGGCAGGCGAAGTCGACCTCGAAGCCCTGTGGATAGCCCGCATCGGCCAGCAGCTTCTTGGCGCCATCGGCGTCGAAGGCCAGGCGCCGGTGCACGCCTTCCGTCCAGCCATTGACCTGGGGGGCCACCAGAGTGCCGGTGGGCTGGCCCAGGCCACGCAGGGTGACGCGGTTGAGGCTGGCACTGTCGATGGACTGGTACAAGGCCCGGCGAACGCGCTGGTCTTTCAGCGGGTTCTTGCCCTTGATATTGGAGCCCACCAGCTCGTCGCGCCATTGGTCCAGACCAAAGAAGATGGTGCGGTTCTCCACCCCGTCCATAACCTTCAAATTGGCGTTGTTGCGAAGCCGCGGCAGATCCTGCGGGCTGGGGTCGAGCACAAAGTCGACCTCACCGGAGAGCAGCGCGGCCACGCGGGTGGCCTCGGCCTTGATCGGGGTGTAGATGATCTCGGTGACGTTGGTCGGGTTGCTGCCCCAGTAGTTGGGGTTCTTGACCAGCACCAGACGCTGGTCGGGCAGCCATTCCTTGACCATGTAGGGCCCGGTGCCCATGGCATTGCGGTGGGCGAAGTTCTCCTCGTTGGTACGCATGTCCTTGGCGTCGACCGAACGGTTCCGCTCGGCCCAGGCCTTGCTCATGATGCGCAGCTCGGTCAGCTGGTTCAGCAGCACCGGGTTAGGCCCCTTCATCATGAAGTCGACGGTCGTGTCGTTGACCTTGACCACCTTGTCGATGCCCTGGGTGTAGATGGCGAAGTTGGAGTTCTTGCCCATCGCCCGGCCGATCGAGAAGATCACGTCGTCGGCGGTCATGGTTGTGCCGTCGCTGAACTTCACCCCGCTGCGCAAGGTAAAGCGCAACTGGGTTGGCGAGATCTCGCGCCAGCTGGTGGCCAGCTGTCCTTCGGGCTTGAAGGTGGTGCTGTTGTAGTAGACCAGCGCGTCGTAGAACGCCGCCACCACCCCGTTGTTGAGGGCATTGTTCTGCGAGTGGATGTCCAGCGTGGAGATGTCGCTGGCGCTGGACCACTTGAAAGGTTTGGCGTGGACGGCCGGCGCCGTCATCAGGATCACCGCCGCGGCAACGCTAAGAAGCTTGATTCGAGAAGTCATTACAACCCCGTAAGTATCGAGAAGGCCAATATGCAACAGCTGCGCTCGATCGTTACGAGGGGTTTCCCCGAAGCGGTGCGCAAGCCGCGCGCCCAATGCACAAAGCCGCCCGAAGGCGGCTTTGTCGTGGAAGCGGGACACGGTACGGACAAAAGTCCGGGTTTACGGCCCGTCGGTCGAGATTTCCTCGGGCTCGGGCTTGGAGCGTCCTTCCTTCTTCGGCAAGGGCTGGATGTCCAGGACGACTTCGTCCTTGTCGTCCAGATCCACCGTCAGGCGCCCGCCTTCGGTGAGGCGCCCAAACAGCAGCTCGTCGGCCAGGGCCCGGCGGATGGTGTCCTGGATCAGGCGCTGCATCGGGCGCGCGCCCATCAGGGGGTCGAACCCCTTCTTGGCCAGGAACTTGCGCAGCGTGTCGGTGAAGGTGACGTCCACCTTCTTTTCGGCCAGCTGCTGCTCGAGCACCAGCAGGAACTTGTCGACCACGCGCATGATGACTTGTTCGTCCAGTGCCTTGAAGCTCACCATAGCGTCCAGGCGGTTGCGGAACTCGGGCGTGAACAGGCGTTTGATGTCGGCCATCTCGTCACCCGATTCGCGCGGGTTGGTAAAGCCGATGGTCGCCTTGTTCATGGTTTCGGCGCCCGCATTCGTCGTCATGATGACGATGATGTTGCGGAAGTCGGCCTTGCGTCCGTTGTTGTCGGTGAGGGTGCCGTGGTCCATCACCTGCAGCAACACGTTAAAGATGTCCGGGTGCGCTTTCTCGATCTCGTCGAGCAGCAGCACCGCGTGCGGCTTCTTGGTAACGGCCTCGGTGAGCAGGCCGCCTTGGTCGAAACCCACGTACCCAGGAGGGGCGCCGATCAGGCGCGAGACGGCATGGCGCTCCATGTACTCGGACATGTCGAAGCGGATCAGCTCGATGCCCATGATGAAGGCCAGTTGCTTGGCCGCCTCTGTCTTGCCGACGCCGGTGGGACCGCTGAACAGGAACGAGCCAATCGGCTTGTCGCCCTTGCCCAGGCCCGAGCGCGCCATCTTCACGGCACTGGCGAGCACCTCCAGGGCCTTGTCCTGGCCGAACACCACGCTCTTGAGGTCGCGCTCGATGCTCCGCAGCTTGCCGCGGTCGTCGTTGGAGACGTTGGCCGACGGAATCCGGGCGATCTTGGCCACGATCTCCTCGACCTCGGCCTTGGAGATGGTCTTCTTGCGCTTGCTCGGCGGCAAGATGCGCTGGGCGGCGCCCGCCTCGTCGATCACGTCGATGGCCTTGTCCGGCAGGTGCCGGTCATTGATGTACTTGGCCGACAGTTCCGCCGCCGCCTGCAGCGCATTGGCCGCGTACTTCACGTTGTGGTGTTCCTCAAAGCGGCTCTTGAGGCCCTTGAGGATCTCGACTGTCTGCTCGATGGTGGGCTCGACCACATCGATCTTCTGGAAACGACGCGACAGGGCGGCGTCTTTCTCGAAGATGCCGCGGTACTCGGTGAAGGTGGTCGCGCCGATGCACTTGAGCTGGCCCGAGGACAGCGCCGGTTTGAGCAGGTTGGACGCATCCAGCGTGCCGCCTGAGGCCGCACCAGCGCCGATGAGGGTGTGGATCTCGTCGATGAAAAGGATGGCGTTGGGCTTGTCCTTGAGCGACTTGAGGACGCCCTTGAGGCGTTGCTCGAAATCGCCTCGGTACTTGGTGCCCGCCAGCAGCGCGCCCATGTCAAGCGAGAAGACGCTGGAGTCGGCCAGGATGTCGGGCACTTCCTTTTGCACGATGCGCCAGGCCAGGCCCTCGGCGATGGCGGTCTTGCCCACGCCGGCCTCACCCACCAGCAGCGGGTTGTTCTTGCGGCGGCGGCACAGGATCTGGATCACGCGCTCGACCTCGTACTCTCGGCCGATCAGCGGGTCGATCTTTCCGTCCTTGGCGGCCTGGTTGAGGTTCTGGGTGAACTGCTCGAGCGGCGAGGCCTTCTCATTGCGCTCGGCGGCTTCCTCGCCCGGCTCCCCGCCCGTGGGCTCGCTGCCCTTGGCCGGCTCGGGCGGGTCGCTCTTTTTGATGCCATGGGCGATGAAGTTGACCACGTCAAGCCGCGTCACCCCCTGCTGGTGCAGGTAGTAGACGGCGTGCGAGTCTTTCTCGCCGAAGATGGCCACCAGCACGTTGGCCCCGGTGACTTCCTTCTTGCCGTTGCCCGTGGACTGCACATGCATGATGGCGCGCTGGATGACGCGCTGGAAACCGAGCGTGGGCTGGGTGTCCACATCGTCGGTGCCGGCCACCTGCGGGGTGTTGTCCTTGATGAAGTTCGCCAACGACTTTCGCAGGTCGTCTATGTTGGCCGAGCATGCGCGCAGCACCTCAGCCGCGCTGGGATTGTCCAGCAGCGCGAGCAGCAGATGTTCCACGGTGATGAATTCGTGGCGCTGCTGGCGGGCCTCCACAAACGCCATGTGGAGACTGACTTCCAATTCCTGGGCAATCATGAAATTTCCTTTGCCTTGCAACCTGTCTTTCGACTCTGAATCACTTTAATCCGGATCCGTTCCATCGCGCGCGTCATTCGATGGGTTCGCTCACACATTGCAGGGGATGCCCCGCTTCCTTGGCGGCGGCCTGCACCTGATCGACCTTGGTGGCCGCGACATCGCGGGAAAAAACGCCGCACACGGCTTTGCCGTCGAGGTGGATCTTGAGCATGATCTGGGTCGCGGTTTCCCGGTCCTTGTTGAAAAACTCCTGGATGACCACCACCACGAATTCCATCGGGGTGTAGTCGTCATTGAGCATGACGACCTGGTACATCTGCGGAGGCTTGGTCTTCTGGGTGCGCCGCTCGAGAACCACGGACCCGCCGTCGTCCTCCTTCGGGCGGACCTTCGGCGCGACCGGGACGGGCTTGGGAATTTTGCTGGCCATGAATTCCATTCTATCGAGCAGGCCTTCGCTGAGTTTCTCGGACTGATCTGGCGACGCTTGCCCATCTTTCAAGCGCCGCACGCAGCAATGGCCCTGCAAACATGCTCGAACGCTCAGCCGCACCGCGCAATGCTGTCGCGGCGCCGAGACATAGGAACTTTTGTATCGAAAATTATTGACACCGACCCATCGCATCCGGGACACTGCCAGCCCCGTCAGAGGGCAAAGTGGAGGCGCCAGACATGGCAACAGGTACCGTGAAGTGGTTCAACGATGCGAAGGGTTTTGGCTTCATCGAGCCCGACGGCGGAGGCGCCGACGTCTTCGCGCATTTTTCAGCCATCGCGATGGAAGGTTTCAAGACACTCAAGCAAGGCGCGCGCGTCAGTTACGAGGTGACCGACGGGCCCAAGGGCCAACTGGCGCACAACATCCAGTCGGAGGATTCGATCATCCTGACCGAACCCGCCCTCCCGATGGACCTGCCGGACCGCGCCGCCAAGGTGAACAAGGTCAGGGCACCGCAGTTTCATGCCATGGGGCATGTGCAGATGCGCTGACCCCTGCCGCCGTCGCCAGCGCCGCCTTCACATGGTCGATCGGAACAAGCGCAGCAGGTCCAGGCAGCCTTGCGGATCGCGCAGCTCTGACGCCGAAGAACCGGTGCGGTTCATGAAGTCGTTGAAGCCCGGCAGGGTTCGAAGCGCCGGATCGGCCAGGTCTCTGAACCCCATCGACCAATCGGAGAACAGCCGGTTCTTCGCGTCCCCCACGAACACCACCTCGAGCCGGTGGTGCCTCGAATCCAGGACGATCCTGGCGTACAGCGCCTGAACGTGTTCCCGCAACCCTTCAATCAGCTGGATGAAGTTGCCATCCTTGTACAGAAGCATCCCCGTGATGCCCTGCGCCTGGTTGGCGGCGCGCGCGTGCTCCAGCAACGACACCAACTGCGACTTTGAAAACAGCTGCGTTGCCGCGCTCGCATACACAAGGCGGTAGGGGGGTTCGGTCGTCACGATGGCCGCCCTCACTCCTCAAGCAGGCTGCGCAACATCCAGGCGGTCTTCTCGTGAACATCCAGTCGCTGCGTCAGCACATCGGCCGTGGGCTGGTCCTTGGCGGCTTCCACCACAGGGAACAACTGCCGCGCCGTACGCGCCGTGGCCTCCTGGGCAGCCACCAGGTGGCGGATCATCTCGGTTGCCTTGGGCACACCCTCGACCTCCTTGATGGACGCGAGCTTGACGAACTCCTTGTAGGTGCCGGGCGCCGGGTGCCCGAGCGCACGGATGCGCTCGGCGATCTGGTCCAGCGCGGTCCATTGCTCGGTGTACTGCGCCATGAACATGGCGTGATGGCTGTTGAACTGCGGCCCGGTGACGTTCCAGTGGAAGTTGTGCGTCATGAGATAGAGGGTGTAGCTGTCGGCCAGCAGGGCGGAAAGTCCTTTGACGATCTTGGCCCGATGACCGGCGCTGATGCCGATATCAATGGCCGGGGGCTTTGTTCTCTTGGGGTTCATGGTCGTGGATTCCTGTGAAATGGTCGGTCGGCCGCGCGGCCGTCAAGAGGCATCATCGCAGCGAAACGCGACAAAAAACAAAACCCCAGAGGGATCACCCTCTGGGGTTTTACTTGAAACCGGCCGGGTCGTCGCGGGACGACCTCGGCAGAGCTCACATGTGGTCGATCATGACCTGGCCGAAGCCGGAGCAGCTGACCTGGGTGGCACCGTCCATTAGCCGAGCGAAGTCGTAGGTGACCTTCTTGCTGGCGATCGACTTCTCGATCGAACTGATGATCAGGTCGGCCGCTTCGGTCCAGCCCATGTGGCGCAGCATCATCTCGGCCGAGAGGATCACAGAACCGGGGTTCACGTAGTCCTTGCCAGCGTACTTGGGCGCCGTGCCGTGAGTCGCTTCGAACATGGCGACGGAATCGCTCAGGTTGGCGCCGGGGGCGATGCCGATCCCGCCGACCTGGGCCGCCAGCGCGTCGGAGATGTAGTCTCCGTTGAGGTTCAGCGTGGCCACCACGCTGTACTCGGCCGGGCGCAGCAGGATTTGCTGCAGGAAGGCGTCGGCGATGCTGTCCTTGATGATGATGTCCTTGCCCGTCCGCGGGTTCTTGAACTTGCACCACGGGCCGCCGTCGATCAGCTCGGCGCCGAACTCGCGCTGGGCCAGGGCGTAGCCCCAGTCACGGAAGCCCCCCTCGGTGTACTTCATGATGTTGCCCTTGTGCACGATCGTCACGCTGGGCTTGTCGTTGTCGATGGCGTACTGGATGGCCTTGCGCATCAGGCGCTCGGTACCCTCGATCGAGACCGGCTTGATGCCGATGCCCGACGTCTCGGGGAAGCGGATCTTCTTGACACCCATCTCGTCGATCAGGAACTTGATCAGCTTCTTGGCCTTGTCGCTCTGGGCTTCGTATTCGATTCCGGCGTAGATGTCTTCGGAGTTCTCGCGGAAGATGACCATGTTGGTCTTTTCCGGCTCCTTCACGGGCGACGGAACGCCCTTGAAGTACTGGATGGGGCGCAGGCAGACATAGAGGTCGAGTTCCTGGCGCAGCGCCACGTTCAAGGAACGGATGCCGCCGCCCACTGGCGTGGTCAGCGGGCCCTTGATCGACACCACATAGTCGCGCACGGCATGCAGGGTTTCCTCGGGGAGCCAGACATCAGGGCCGTAGACGCGGGTAGACTTTTCACCTGCAAAAACCTCCATCCAGTGGATCTTTTTCTTACCGCCGTAGGCCTTGGCCACGGCCGCGTCGACCACTTTCAGCATCACGGGCGTGATGTCTATGCCGGTGCCATCGCCCTCAATGTACGGAATGACGGGCTGATCGGGGACATTGAGCGACAGGTCGGGATTGACCGTGATTTTCTGGCCCTGGCTGGGAACCTTGATGTGCTGATACATGGGGGGGGTGGTCTCCGAAAAAACGACGGTATGGGGTGGTGCAGCAGGCCTGCTGCCAGCCGCGATTGCGGCACCAGCGCGAATTCTAGCCGCGGAAAGCGCAAGCTCCTTCGAGAGCGCCCTGGCGGTCGTTGCGGCTTTTTTTCCAATTCTGTCAACCAACTCTACGGTACTTGCGTTTCGAGTCGTGCCTGCCGGCTTTCGGTGGGAACGTTTGAGTACTCAAAATCCAATCATCCTGAAGGAATAAATCATGAACAAGCTGCTTGCCGCCCTGGTTGCTGGTCTCTTCGCCGTTGGCGCTTTCGCCCAAGCCGCCGCCCCGGCTGCTCCCGCCGCCGCTGCCGCCCCGGCCGCCAAGAAGGAAGAGAAGAAGGCCGCCGCCCCGGCCGCCAAGAAAGAAGAGAAGAAGGCCGCCGCCCCGGCCGCCAAGAAAGAAGAAGCCAAGAAGTAATCTGGCTTGTTTCTTGAAAGAGCCCGCTTCGGCGGGCTCTTTCTTTTTTGCGTCGTCAACTCACAGCTACGCCGGAGCGTTGTTCACGGACCAGTGGTTTGATCTTCTGGCCGCCTGGTCCCGAGGCGAAACGCATTCCCAACAGAAAGGCTCTTCATGAACAAGCTGATCGTCGCCCTCATCGCCACCGTGTTCGCCGCGGGCGTCTTCGCCCAGGCAACGCCGGCAACGCCGGCAACGCCGGCCACGCCGGCCACGCCGGCCACGCCGGCAACGGCCGCAGCACCGGCGGCCGCCGCAACGCCCGCCGCCGCCGCATCGTCGGCCAAGAAGGCCGAGAAGAAGGCCGAGAAGAAGGCCAAGGCCAAGAAGGTCAAGAAGGCCAAGGCCACTGACAAGGCCGCCTGATCCTCAGGTCGCCAGCTGGATGAGCCCGCCCTTGGCGGG
This sequence comes from Comamonadaceae bacterium, assembly GCA_947476465.1. Classification (GTDB taxonomy): domain Bacteria; phylum Pseudomonadota; class Gammaproteobacteria; order Burkholderiales; family Burkholderiaceae_C; genus Ramlibacter. Next base: position 14,382 of record CANJQN010000018.1, read on the forward strand.
CTTTCCCACGTCTGGATGCCGCACAATGCGCGCCATGATGAATCGTTTGCTCGTGTGCGCCTTCGGTCTGCTGCTGTCACTGTCCCAGGCAGTGGCCTTCGGCCAGGAACCCCAGACCCGGCTGCCGCGCGTGAAGCTCGGGGCCGGCATGCACGTGGTCGATGCCCAGCTTGCGCAGACCCCCGAGCAACGCCAGATCGGCCTGATGTGGCGCCAGGAGATGCCCCCGCACGAGGGCATGCTGTTCACGTTCGAACAGCCGTCGGTGCAGTGCTTCTGGATGATGAACACGCTGCTGCCCTTGACCGCGGCATTCGTCGCCGACGACGGCACCATCGTCAATCTGGTTGACATGAAGCCGCGCACCACCGACTCGCATTGTTCTGTGCGCCCGGTGCGATTCGTGCTCGAGATGAACCAGGGCTGGTTCGCCAAGCGGGCGATCAAGGCCGGTGACCGTCTCTCGGGCGAGATGTTCCGAAACTAGGGCCACGCGCCAGAAACGAAGAAGGGCCGCTCGATGCGGCCCTTCTTGCTGGCGGACGGACGGTCCGCCCGACGATCAGGCGAAGTTCTTCTGCGCGAAGTCCCAGTTGACCAGCTTGTCGAGGAAGGTCTCGACAAATTTCTGGCGTTTCGCGCGAATAGTGCGGCGCGAGCGAATCAACGGCGAACGGCAGGGCCGGCAGGGTGTGTTCCAGGGTGTCCTCTTGGAAGTTGTTGGTTCGGGTGAAAAAGACGCTGGTGCACTCCCGGGGGCCGCGCGTGATCTCACCTTGGACAGGCCGTGCGCCACCAGATGACACCTGCGCTACGGCAAACGCGGTGGCGCGACCGTGAGGTCGACATGGCCGTCGGACAGATGGGCGCGAAGCGGCTGCCCCACCTGTGCATCAGCCGCCCGGCTGAGGACACTGGCGTCGTCCCGGGTGATCAGGGCGTAGCCGCGCCGCAGCACCAGCCGGGGGTCGAGCGCACTCAGGCGCAAACCCGCGCGGTCGAGCAGGTGAGCGGCGTCCGCCAGTGCTTTGGGCCCGGCGCGACTGCGCGCGGCTTCCACCGACGTCAGATGCTGGTGCGCCAGCTGCAATCGCTTGTGCGTCGCCCACTGCAACCGGTGTGCCACGCCCGACAGGCGTTGTTTCTGCCCGGCGATCAGCGTCGAGGGGCGTCCGAGCCGCATGCCAGCCGCATCGAGCCGCTGGGCCGCGGCGTCGAGCCGACGCCCAGCGGCCCGGGAAAGCCGCTCCCGCAGAGCGTCAAGCACGTTGAGCCAGACCTCACGGGGCTGCGCCACCAGTTCGGCGGCGGCCGTCGGGGTGGGCGCGCGCAGGTCGGCACAGAAATCGGCGATGGTGAAATCGGTCTCGTGCCCGACACCGCACACCACCGGGACCGGGCTGCGCACGATCGTGCGGGCCAGTTGCTCGTCGTTGAAGGACCACAGGTCTTCCAGCGATCCGCCGCCGCGCACCAGCAGGATCACGTCGATCTCGCCGGCTGCGGCCAGTGCGTAGAGCGACTCCAGGGCGCGGCACAGCGTGGCCGCCGCCTGCGCGCCTTGCACCGGCGCCGGTGCCAGGACCACCGGAATGTGCGACAGGCGCCGCCGCAGGCTGGTGGCGACGTCATGCAGCGCCGCCGCCCCGAGCGAGGTGACCAGTCCGATGCCGCGCGGCATCATGGGCAGCGGCCGCTTGCGCGCCGCATCGAACAGGCCATCGCCCTCCAACTGGGCCTTCAGGCGCATGAACCGCTCGAACAAACTGCCCTGGCCGGCGCGGGTGAGGCTCTCGACGATCAGTTGCAGGTCGCCACGGGCGTCGTACACGTCCAGGCGGCCCTGCACCTCGACCTGGTCGCCATCACGAGGTGTGAAATTCGACAGGCTGGCCGCGCGACGGAACATCGCGCAGCGAATCTGACCCTGGCCGTCCTTGAGCGTGAAGTAGCAATGCCCGCTGGATGCGCGCGAGAAGCCCGAAATTTCGCCGCGAACCGCAACAGGATTGAACCTGGCGTCCAGGGCCTCAGCAACGGCGCGGCACAGCGCGCCAACCTGCCAGATTCGCCGCGCCGACGTTGGGTTTCGCTCATCAGACATGAGTGTGGATGCGGCCTCGGGCCGGTTTGTCGCGTGAAGTTAGTCCACAGCGGCTTGTCAAGCCCCACAAAACCATGCATACCTTGGGGATGCACGATTTTTCGTGGCAACCCATTGATTCACAACGAAATTTTGCTGCTGAATTTGTCATCGATCTGTAAAGAGGCCCATTTGGCGCGGCTCTGGCCCAACAGTGGGGTAGGTTCTGCACAAAGTTATCCACAAGATTTGTGGGAATGCGCCGACGCATTCGACCTGCTGTCGTGCTGGTCCGGCTGTGCCTGATAATCGCGGCCAGTCCCGCCCCCTGTTTCGCGCTGGAGAACGCCCTTTGTTTTCGATCATACAAGCCGCTGGCTGGCCCATCTGGCCACTGATCGCCTGTTCCATCATCGCCTTGGCCCTCATCATCGAGCGGTTCCTGAGCCTCAAGTCCGCCAAGGTCGTGCCGCCGCGGCTGCTCGACGAGGCGGTCGCGGTGTCTCGTCAGCACGTACCGACGCCCGAGGTCGTGAGCCAGCTCGAGCAAAACTCGGCGCTCGGCGAGGTACTCGCCAGCGGATTGCGCGCGCTCAACGCCAATCCGCGCTGCACCGAGGGCGAACTGCGCTCGACCATGGAGCAGACCGGCCGGGCCGTGGCCCACCGGCTGGAGCGCTACCTCAGCGCACTGGGCACGATCGCGTCCGCCGCGCCGCTGCTGGGGTTGCTCGGCACTGTCGTCGGGATGATCGAGATCTTCGGATCGCAGTCGCCAGGCAGCGCCAGCGGCGCCGGCAATCCGGCCCAACTCGCACACGGCATCTCCATCGCGCTGTACAACACCGCGTTCGGTCTGATGGTGGCGATTCCCGCGCTGATCTTCTGGCGTTACTTTCGGGCCAGGGTCGACGAATACCTGCTGACGCTGGAGCTCGCTTCCGAGCATTTCGCGCGTCATCTGCTGAGCCTGCGCAAGTAGGCGGATCGGCATGAATTTCCGCCCCCGCACCCGGATCGAGCCGGAGATCAACCTGATCCCGTTCATCGACGTTCTGCTGGTGGTGCTGATCTTCCTCATGCTGACCACCACCTACAGCAAGTTCACCGAGTTGCAGCTTCGGCTGCCGGTGGCCGACGCCGACGTGCAGCGCGACCGCGAAAGGGAAATCATCGTCGCGGTCGCGGCAGACGGCCGCTACAGCATCAACCGAACGCCGGTCGCGGGCCGCAATGTCGATGCCGTCGCGGCGGCACTCACTGGCGCGGCCAAAGCCGGCAAGAACAGCGTGCTGATCATCAGCGCCGACGCGGCCTCGCCCCACCAGGCGGTCATCACCGTGCTGGAGGCGGCCAGGCGCACCGGAATGAACCAGATCACCTTCGCCGCGCAGAACTCGGCCAGCGCCGGGTCGCGCTGAACATGCACTCGGCGCTGCAACGCGCCTGGTCGGGGCGCGGCCCGCTAGCCCTTCTCCTGTTGCCCCTCGCCGGTCTGTTCGGCCTGCTGGCTGCCCTGCGGCGGTGGCTGTACGCGAACGGCCGGCTGCACGCCGCACACCTGCCGGTGCCAGTGGTCGTGGTCGGCAATGTGGTCGCCGGTGGCGCCGGCAAGACGCCGGTCGTCGCCGCGCTGGTCGAGCACCTGCAAGCCGCCGGGCTGCGGCCGGGCGTCATCTCCCGGGGCCACGGACGGCGGGCCAACGATTGCCGCGAAGTCCGCGCGCAGGACCTGGCCGACGTGGCCGGCGACGAGCCCCTGCTCATCGCGCGACGCTGCGCCGTCCCTGTGTTCGTGGCGCCCCGCCGCGTCGACGCCGCCCGCGCCTTGCTGGCGCGCTACCCCGACACCCAGGTGCTGGTCAGTGACGACGGGCTGCAGCATCTGGCGATGGCGCGCGACATCGAGATCTGCGTCTTCGACGACCGCGGCATTGGCAATGGCTGGTTGTTGCCGGCGGGGCCGCTGCGCGAGCCGTGGCCGCGGCACGCCGACCTGGTGCTGCATCCGCCGGGTGCGCTCGGCCTGGACGGATTCCGGCTGCGCCGCGCCCTGGCGGCCGAAGCGGTGCGCGCCGATGGCACACGCCGCGCGCTTGCCGATTTTTTGGTTGAACCCCAGCTGGTCGCCTTGGCCGGGATCGCCCGCCCCGAGGCCTTCTTCGCCATGTTGCAGGCGGCCGGGCTGGTGCTGGCGCGTTGCATCGCCCTGCCCGATCACCACGACTTCGACGCTCGGCCGGTGATGCTGTCGCCGAACGACTGCGTGATGTGCACCGAAAAAGACGCCGTGAAGCTGTGGCGGTGGGCACCCCAGGCCTGGGCCGTCCCTCTGGTACTGGAGATCGAGCCCGGGTTCTGGACCGCCTTCGATGGTCTGCTGGATGGTCTTCTGGTGGCGAAGCTATCATCCCGCGATGGATCCCAAACTGCTTGAGCTGCTGGTCTGCCCCGTGACCAAGGGCTTCCTCGACTACGACCGCGGGCGCCAGGAACTCGTCTCGCGCAGCGCTCGCCTAGCCTACCCGATCCGCGACGGCATCCCCATCTTGCTCGAGGAACAGGCGCGCACCCTCAGCGACGAGGAACTCGAGCACCTTCCGGCCCGCACACCACTGGCCTGAATGGCGCACCGCCAATGACCACCGCCTTCACCGTACTGATCCCCGCACGCCTGGCTTCCACCCGCCTGCCGAACAAGCCGTTGGCCGACATCGCCGGGCGGCCCATGGTGGTGCGGGTCGCCGAGCAGTCGGCCCGGTCGCGGGCGACACGCGTCGTGGTGGCGGCCGACAGCCCCGCCGTTGCGCAAGCCTGCGCGGCGCACGGCGTCCAAGCCGTGCTCACCCACCCGGACCATCCCTGCGGCAGCGATCGGCTTGCCCAGGCCTGCGACCTCCTGGGCCTGGCTGATAACGACATCGTGGTCAACGTGCAGGGCGACGAACCGATGATCGACCCGGCCCTGATCGACGAGGTCGCCTTGTTGCTCGCCGCCCGCCCCGAGGCCAGCATGGCGACCGCCGCCCACGCCATCGATGCCCTGGACGATCTGCGCAGCCCGAACGTTGTGAAGGTGGTCACTGATGCAACTGGGCTGGCCTTGTACTTCAGCCGCGCGGCCATTCCGTGGTGGCGCGACGGCTTCGCGGACGGCATCACCGCCTTGCCACAACCCGCGCCTTTGCGCCACATCGGCATCTACGCCTACCGCGTGAGCTTTCTGCGGGTGTTTCCCACCCTGCCTCAGGCGCCGATCGAGCAGTGCGAGGCCCTGGAGCAACTGCGCGCCCTCTGGCATGGTCACCGCATCGCGGTGCACCTGGCAGCCAAGGCGCCTGGGCCGGGCGTTGATACGCCACAAGACCTCGAGCGCGTGCGGGCGCTGTTCGCGGCCTCGGCGCGGCCGCGCGGGTGACGACATCGCACCTGCGCGGGTCAGTTCCGTGCGAGGGTCGCATGCTATCCTCAGACGCATCCGTGCGTGCCTGTGCCGCCCTCGATGGGTGAGTGGGGCCACGCCGCGCCGAGGCCCCGCGCCAAGCAATCACTCAAAGCCGGCATGCTAGCCGTATCGTTCGTATCCGAGGACTTCCATGAGACTGATCTTGTTGGGCGCGCCCGGCGCAGGCAAAGGCACCCAGGCCACCTTCATCTGCCAAAAGTACGGGATCCCGCAAATCTCCACCGGTGACATGCTGCGCGCTGCCGTCAAGGCCGCCACGCCCCTGGGACTGGCGGCCAAGAAGGTCATGGATTCCGGCGCCCTGGTGGGCGACGACATCATCATCGGACTGGTCAAGGAACGCCTGGCCCAGCCCGACTGCGCCAAGGGCTTCCTGTTTGACGGCTTCCCTCGCACCATTCCCCAGGCCGACGCGATGAAGAGCGCGGGCGTGCACCTTGACTGCGTGCTTGAGATCGATGTCCCTTTTGACGCCATCGTCGAGCGCATGAGCGGCCGCCGCTCGCACACGGCCTCGGGCCGTACCTACCACGTCAAGTTCAACCCGCCCAAGGTCGCCGGGGTCGACGATGTCACCGCCGAGCCGCTGATCCAGCGCGACGACGACAAGGAAGAAACCGTGAAAAAGCGCCTGGAGGTCTATGCCTCGCAGACGCGCCCGCTGGTCGACTACTACCGCAACTGGGCCCAGCAAGACCCGGTGAACGCGCCGCGTTACCGCGCCATCAACGGGCTGGGCACTGTCGATGAGATCACCCAGCAGGCACTCAAGGCGCTGGCGGGCTGAGAGGCGCAGAGGTCGTCACGGCGTCGGCCATCAGGTCCAGCATCAGCGCGATGCGGGCCTTGACTGGCGACAAGCCCTGCGAGTCGGCCAGAACGTCCCCGCCATGGGGCAGCACCATGCCTTGCGCGCACCGGGTCGCACGCCGCACGGCCACCCCTTGGTCGACGGCGCGCAACAGCGCCACCTCCAGGGCGTGGTGGACCGAGCCGTTGCCGGTGCCCGCCACCACCAACCCGCCAATTCCCAGCCGCACCAAGCCGTCGACCAGGCGGGCGTCGGCACAGGCGTGGCTGGTCACGATCTCGACCCAGGGCCAATCGCGCGCTGGCGGTAAGCTTGCCAGCCGGGCCTCGCGGCGCCCCGGTGAGTCCGGCGGCAAGACACGAAGAATCCGCAAGCGCCCCTCCTCCACGACGGCCAGCGGACCGCCTTCGCCGGAGCAAAACGCGTCCAGGCGATAGGGATGCTGCTTGACCACCTCCACCGCGCCGTGCACCCGGCCGGCGCACACCGCCACGACGCCGACAATTCGCCCCGATCGGGCCACCGCCACGGCATCGAGCAGGTTCTGCGGTCCGTCCGACTGCACGGAGTTTGCCGGCCGCATCGCGCAGGTGAGCACCAGCGGCTTTCGCGGTGCCAGCACGCGGTGCAGGAAATACGCGGTTTCTTCCAACGTGTCGGTTCCGTGCGTCACCACCACGCCAGCGACCTCATCGCGTTCTAGATGCACGGCGCACCGCGCGGCAAGGCTCACCCAGTGCTCGGCGTCCATGTCCTTGCTGTCCAGCTGCAAGACCTGCTCGATCTCCACAGGCGCGGCCGCAAGCGCTGGCACGGCCGCCACCAGCTGCCCCACGCCGATCCGCGCAGCGGTGTAGGCCAGCGTGTCCGACTCGCTCGGCGCCGTCCCGGCGATGGTGCCGCCGGTGCCCAGGACCACGATTTTTTGCCCGACCACTTGCACTCCTTTACGAAACTGGTTAAAAATACAGCTACTGGATATCGAACCAGTACCCCACCCTGGAGATCCGCATGATCGAAACGCCCAAGCTCACACCGCGTCAGCAGCAGATTCTGGACCTGATCCAGAGCGCCGTTGCCCGCACCGGTGCGCCGCCCACCCGGGCCGAAATCGCGACCGAACTCGGGTTCAAGTCCGCCAACGCGGCCGAAGAGCACCTCCAGGCCCTGGCCCGCAAGGGCGTCATCGAGCTCGTCAGCGGCACATCACGCGGCATCCGCCTGCGGCAAGAAGCCCTGCGCGCCATCAACGAATCACGCTACAAGCAATTCTCTCTGCCGCTTCCCAGCCTGGCGCAGTTGGCCCTGCCGCTGATCGGCCGGGTCGCCGCCGGCTCGCCCATCCTGGCGCAGGAACATGTCGACCAGACCTATTACGTCGAGAGCAGCCTGTTCCAGCGCCGTCCCGACTATCTCCTCAAGGTACGCGGCATGTCCATGCGCGACGCCGGCATCATGGACGGCGACTTGCTGGCGGTGCAGGCCACCAAGGACGCCAAGAACGGCCAGATCGTCGTGGCCCGGCTCGGCGACGAGGTGACCGTCAAGCGCTTTCGCCGCAACAAGCACCTGATCGAGTTGCATGCCGAAAACCCCGACTACCCCACCATCGTGGTCGAACCCGGCGAGCCCTTCGAGATCGAGGGCCTGGCGGTCGGCCTGATCCGCAACACCATGCTGATGTAGCCGCCAGGGCCGACCGCTCTCATTTCCAGACCCTTCCAGGTGGCGGGCGTATGGCTTCGGGCCATCACCCTGGGGAGATCTTCGTCTTCGAAATCCTGCCTGTGCCCCGACCTGATGTTTCAAGGAGATCCACATGGCAATCGCGCTTCCCCTTCTCGTGACCCTTTTCGCCCCGCTACAGGGCGCCGTGCAATGGCTTTCGGGAGGCAACGCCCCCGCCACACCGCCGAAGGCCGCGAACGACGCCCACACGGGGCAACATGCGCTGCGCGTTCATTCCCAGGTGCGGCCCACTTCGGGCACAGCCCGCACGCATGGCCAAGCGGGGCATGCAGCCACCCGCGCCTGGCAGGGCCCCACCCGCGCCACCCTCGGGCAGCGGCCCTTGCGCGTGGTGCGTGTGATCGAACCCCGCGCCAGCCAGGCATCGGCCGGCCGCATGGTGATCTCCGGCCGAATGTCAGACGTGTGCGCCGAACTAGACCGCCTCGCCGCCCTCGAAGCCGCCTGATGCCGGTTCGCAATCAAAGTGAGAACAAGGCGCGAAGCCGCAGACAGTGCAAACGCACGGCAAGGCGAAGCAACGCAGTTATCGCTTTGAGTGCGGGCCGGCAGGGTCAAACGCGCCCGACCAGGTAATCCGTCTTGCCCAACTCCACGCCGTTGTTGCGCAGGATGGCGTAGGCGATGGTGACGTGGAAGAACAGGTTGGGTAGCGCCCAGTGCTTGAGGTAGGCCTCGGCCTTCATGGTGCGCGTGGCGCCTTCGCGACCCACGGGGAACACAATGTCGCGCTCTTCGGTGCCATCGAGCTGCGACGGCGAGACCGTCGCGATCCAGGCCAGGGTCTTGTCGATGCGCGCCTTCAGGTCCGCGAAGCTCGCCTCGGTGTCGTCGTACTTGGGCGCCTCGAGCGCTCCAATGCGGGCCACTGTCAGCTTGGCCCCGTCGCAGGCAATCTGAATCTGCCGTGTGAAAGGGAGCATGTCCGGCGCCAGACGAAACTGCAGCAAGGCCGCCGGGTCGATCTTGCGCGCTTCGGCGAATGCCTGCCCCTTGTCCAGCATGTGCCTGAGGTTGCCCAGCATGGTGCTGAAGATCGGCAGGCTGGCGGACGACATCGAAATGCTCATTTAAAGACTCCTCATTGTTGGAACTTGCGATCGTACCGGCTGGCGGGCATGCGCGCCGACGCTAAACGGGGCAGGCACAATGTGCGGATGAATATTGTCATCCTCGACGACTATCAGGATGCCGTGCGCAAGCTTGTGTGCGCTTCGCGGCTCGAACCCTACCCAGCCAAGGTGTACACCAACACCGTCAAGGGAATCGGCCAGCTGTCGGTGCGCCTGCGGGACGCTGATGTGATCGTCCTGATTCGCGAGCGCACCCACATCAGCCGGCAACTGATCGAAAAGCTCCCCCGCCTGAAACTCATTGCACAGACCAGCCGCGTCGGCCGCCACATCGACGTGCAGGCCTGCACCGAGCACGGCATCCTCGTGACTGAAGGCGTTGGTTCGCCTGTGGGACCGGCCGAACTCACGTGGGCCCTGATCCTGGCGGCCATGCGGCGCCTGCCGCAGTACGTGAGCAACCTCAAGCATGGCGTCTGGCAGCAGTCGGGCATGAAGTCCGCATCGATGCCGCCCAACTTCGGCCTGGGCATGGTGCTGCGCGGCAAGACGCTGGGCGTATGGGGCTACGGGCGCATCGGCCAACTGGTGGCCGGCTACGGCCGCGCGTTTGGCATGCAAGTCATGGTGTGGGGCCGAGAAGGATCGCGCGAGCGTGCTGCGGCCGATGGATACCAGCTGGCCGCCAGCCGGGACGACCTGTTCACCAACAGCGACGTCCTGAGCTTGCATGTGCGGCTCGACGACGACACCGCCGGTATCGTGCGCCTGGAGGACCTTGGCCGCATGAAACCCACGGCGCTGTTCGTCAACACCTCGCGGGCCGAGCTGCTGGAGCCCGACGCGCTGATCGCAGCACTCAACCGGGGCCGACCGGGCATGGCTGCCGTCGACGTGTTTGAGAGCGAACCGACGCTTCAAGGCCACGCGCTGCTGCGGCTGGAAAACTGCATCTGCACGCCGCACATCGGCTACGTCGAACAGGACACCTACGAGATGTACTTCGGCGCCGCGTTCGACAATGTCGTCAACTTCATCGAGGGACGCCCAACCCAGATGGTCAACCCGGCGGCCCTGCAAGTGCGGCGCTGAAGCGAATCACTTGTGTTGGGTCGACGGGTCCGGTTTCGGGTCGAGCTCAAAGTCGAAATCGAGCAGGTTGTTCTTGGCCGCATCCACCAGGGGGGGCGTGCGCAGCGTAGGCGCGCTGTCGTCGGGCATCTTCAGCAGGTCGTCGAGGTTGAGGTCCAGCGACGCATGCTGCTCATCGATCACGGGCGCCTCGACCACCGCCGGCAAGGTCGGGACGGCAGGCACATCGGCCTGCACCGCCGTGACTGGCCGGTTGTCGCGCGACGGCGCATCCGACCCCGAATCGCCAAGGCTGAAGCGCTCGAACGGGTCGACCTTCGTGTTGAACAACCACTCGTAATCGCGGCGCACCTGCTCGAAGTCATCACGTCGGGCCAGGCCGTGCAGCAGCGTCAATAGCTGCATCCACGGCGCGGCGTTGCCCTGCGGGTGCGCGTCGATATGGGCTCTGAGCACGCCGATGGCGCTTTCGTGATCGCCTTGTGACGCAAACACCTGCGCCTGCCGCTGCACCTTGTTCACGTCGTCGACGTGAGGGGGCTCCACATCGCTGGCGTGCAAGCCATCGGTGCCCGATGGCGCAAACGGACGCGCCGGCGGCACCGGCGCTGCGGCGACGACCGGTGTCTCGGCCGACGCGCCGGGCTGCGATGCCACGACCGCGGCCGTGGCCGCAACTGCCGCAACCGCGCCGGCGGCCTTGGTGTCATTGGTCAAGCCAGCTTGTTGTGTCGCGTAAGCCGCGGCAGCGCCGCCGCCTGCGGGATCCGGTGGGCCGCCACGCCCGCCGTTGCTCGCCCACCAGTCCTGCTGCGCGGCTTGCGCCTTGCGGCTTCGGTGCCAGAACAGACCGGCCAAGGCCGACGAAGCCGCGAACAGCGCAAGCAGCGCATACACCAGGGGGTTGGAAAAGCGATCGCGTTCGGCCTGTTCCAAGCGTGTGCGCAGCTCGGCCACAGCGGTGTTGTTCTTGACCATCAGGTCGCGCGTGCTGCGGATGTCGGCCTCGAGCGCCTGCATCCGCTGAAGTTCGTCCGGTGGTGATGCGGCGCTGGCCGTGGCCGCCGGCGCGGAAGCAGTGGCTGCTGGCGCCGATGCGGCCGCAACAGCGGCCGACGCGGGTGACGCCGCCTGTGACGCGACCACCGCAGCCCGTGCCGCCGGCGCGTTGTCCAGACGAACCTGAGGCGCGTCCAGGCGCAACCGGGGCCGCTGGACGACCTGCGGCGCGGCCGCGGGCTTGGGAGCGGGCCGGGGCGGCGCTGCGCGCGGAGTTGCGGGACCAGGGACAGGCGGGGGGCGCACTGGCACCGCCTCAGGCGTGACTGGGCGCGGCGCTGCCGCCGGCTCGGTCACCGAGCGGGTTGAAGGCGGTTGCAAGGGCGCCGCCGAAAGAAGCGGCTGGATTTCCAACGAGCCACCGCTGCGTTGCGTGGGCTCGGCGATCGCGGCCCTGGAGTCGATGGCCGGCGCGACCGGCGACGCCTGCGTGGCCGCCTGCGCCACGTCGCCAGGCTGCTCGGTCAGAAGCACGAAGCGGCGCGACATCTTGGTGGTTGAACAGCCGATCTCGAGGTACACGGTGACGAAGGCTTCGTTCACCGGCGAGCCCACGCGCACACGGATGTTGGTGACATCGGGGCCGGCCCCCGGGACCAGGTCGACCACGCGAGAATTGATCTGCGTTTCGCCGTAGAACACCTGCACCTGCGGACACAGGTCGTCGCGGCTTGCGCCGGGGTCCAGCGTGGCTTGTACGGTGACATCGAGCGGCTGGCCGATCAAGGCGACCCCTTGCGCACGGCCCAAGGTCAGGGCCAGGCTGGATCCCGCGGTCAACGCAATCAGTGCGGCGCCGGGGATCAGGCGCCAAATGGGTGTGAGTCTCATGTTCAGGGGAATTCTTGCATGGCAATACAAGAGCTGACCAGACGCGCGAGCGAGCATTTACGATGCCCGGCCCAAGCCGGCCCTTTGAATGCCGGCACGGGCACGCCAGAAGGGCGGCCCGACAGACTCGATAATCAGCCAATGAAAACCAGCTTCAACACTGTGGGCGTCGTCGGCGCGGGGGCCATGGGACGTGGCATCGCGCAGGTTCTGGCGCAGGCCGGGTACCGCGTTTTATTGTTCGACGCGCAGCCCCAGGCCGTCGCGAGCGCGCAACAAAATGTAACCGACCGATGGGATCAACTGTCGCAAAAGGGCCGGCTCGACGCCGAAACCGTCCAGGCTTTCAAGGCGCGGCTGGTGCCGGCGCACCGCCTGGACGACCTTGCGGGGTGCGATCTGGTGATCGAAGCCATCGTTGAGCGGCTCGATGCCAAGCAGTCCGTGTTCGCCCAGCTCGAAGCGCTGGTCACACCGTCCGCCGTACTGGCGACCAACACCTCGTCACTGTCGATCGCCGCCATCGGCGCCGGCCTGCGCCACCCACGGCGACTGGCCGGCCTGCACTTTTTCAACCCGGTTCCCCTGATGAAGGTGGTGGAGGTGATTGCGGGCCAGCGCACCGACCCGGCCGTGTGCCAGCGCCTGTCGGACTTGGTGCGCGAGTTCGGCCACACGCCGGTACAAGCCCAGGACACCCCCGGCTTCATCGTCAATCATGCCGGCCGCGGCTACACCACCGAGGCCCTGCGCATCGTCTCCGAGGGCGTGGCCGACTTCGCCACCATCGACCGGATCCTGTGCGACCAGGTTGGCTTCAAGCTCGGACCGTTCGAACTGCTGGACCTCACCGGCTTGGACGTCTCGCACCCGGCCATGGAGACCATCTACCACCAGTTCTACGAAGAACCACGCTTTCGCCCCACGGCCATGCTGGCCCAGCGTGTGGCGGCCGGCCTGTTCGGGCGCAAGACCGGCGAGGGCTTCTACCGCTACCAGGACGGCCAGCCCCAGCGCCCGCCGGAGCCGCCGACCCCGCAGGTCGCCGAGATCCCCCCCATCTGGGTGTCCACCCGCGCCGCCCGCCGCCCCGAGCTGTACCAACTGCTCAAGGACCTGGGCGCGCCCCGCGTCGAAACCGGCCAGTCGCCCTCGCCCAACGCGCTGACGCTGGTGGCGCCGCTGGGCTTTGACGTAACCACGGTGGCCGTGGTCGAGCGGCTCGACCCGGCCCGCACCGTCGGCATCGACATGCTCGTGGAGGACGTCGCCACCCGCCGCCGCGTGCTGGCGGTCAACCCCGCCACCCGCGCCGACATGCGCGACGCCGCCCACGCCTTGTTCGCCCGCGACGGCAAGCCCGTCAGCGTGATCCGCGATTCCGGCGGCTTTGTCACGCAGCGTGTGATCGCCAGCATCGTGAACATCGCCAGCGACATGTGCCAGCAGCGCATCTGCGCCCCGGCCGACCTGGAGAAAGCGGTCACACTGGGCCTGGGCTACCCGCTGGGGCCGCTGGCCATGGGCAACCGCTGGGGGCCGGCCAACATCCTGGAGGTGCTGCTCAACCTCCAGACCGTGTACGGCGATCCGCGCTACCGCCCCAGCCCGTGGCTGCGCCGACGCGGTGCCATCGGCCTGTCGCTGCTGCAGGAAGAAAACTGATGCCCGCCGAGCTCAAGAGCGCCAGCCAGGGCGACACCTTGGTGCTGACCATCAGCAACCCCGAGCGGCGCAACGCCCTGGGTCCGGAGATCTATGCCGCTGGCGTTGAGGCCCTGAGCGTGGCCGAGTCCCAGCCGCAAGTGCGCAGCGTGATCATCACCGGCGAGGGGGCGAACTTCTGCGCTGGCGGCAACCTGCAGCGCCTGCTGGAGAACCGTCGCGCCGCCCCCGCGGTGCAGGCCCAGATCGTCGAAGGCCTGAACAACTGGATCGAGGCGATCCGCACTTTTCCCAAACCCGTCATCGCCGCGGTCGAGGGCGCCGCCGCCGGCGCCGGCTTTTCGCTGGCGCTGGGTTGCGATTTCATCGTCGCTGCCGAGAACGCGGTCTTCGTGATGGCCCATGTCAACATCGGCCTGTCGCCCGATGGTGGCGGCAGTTGGTTCCTGGGGCGCGCCCTGCCCCGGCAGCTGGCAAGCGAGCTGATGCTCGAGGGCGAACGCATCAGCGCGCAGCGGCTGCATACGCTGGGCATGGTCAATCGGATCAGTGCCCCGGGGGCCGCGTTGTCTGAGGCCCTTGCCCTGGCCGAACGCCTGAACGCCAAGGCACCCAACGCCATGGCCAGTATCAAGGACCTGATGAACGAGGCCGCACAGGCCACGTTGTCGCAGCAGCTCGCGCTGGAGCGCAATCACGTGGTCACCAACCTGCATCACGTCAACGCCGGCATCGGCATCGATGCCTTCCTGGCCAAGCGAACGCCGCGCTACGAATGAGACCGATCGAATCACCGGACCGGCCCCCATGGACGAACCCATCCTGACCGTCGACGAGCGCGCGGCAATCAACACCGGCCGCTGGTTCTCTTCCCTCTCGCCGTCCCTTCGCCACGACATCCTGCGCAGCGCCTACGTCAAGCGCTGCAGGGACGGCGAGCTGATCACCGCCCGTGGTGATCCGCCCGAGGACTGGATCGCCTGCGCCAAGGGAGCGGTGCGCGTGAGCTCGACATCGATCTCGGGCAAGCAGATCACCTTTGCCTACGTCGAACCGGGTGTCTGGTTCGGCGACACGGCCATGTTCGATGGCGACAACCGCACCCACGATGCCTACGCGCATGGCGATACAACCCTGTTGTGCGTGGCAAAGGCGGATTTTCACAAAATCCTGGCCACCCACGCCGAGATGTCCGAGGCCATGCTGCGCCTTCAGGCCCGGCGCATCCGATTGCTGTTCGGACTGGTCGAGGACCTCAACACCCTGCCGCTGCGCGCCCGCCTGGCCAAGCAGCTGCTGCACCTGGTGCGCAGCTACGGCGTGGCCTCGCTGGGCGACGGCAACGAGACGCGCATCGGCCTGCAGCTCGCCCAGGAAGAACTGGCGCACTTGCTGGGCGCCTCGCGCCAACGTGTGAACCAGGAGCTCAAATCGATGGAGCGAGACCAACACATTCGCATCGAGCCGGGCGGTCTGGTGGTGCGCAACCGCGAGGCGCTGATGCGCATCGCCTCAGCCGAAACCGATTAGGCCTTTTCGGTGAAGGCCCGCACCGCCGCCTCGCAGGCATGGGTGAACAGCGCCGCCGCGTGCTTGGTCACGGCCGAGGTTGTGGGCTCGTGCTGCATGCGCAGGTAGGCCCTGCCCCGCAGCAGCATCAGGATGAAGGGCACCTGGGCATCGGGCCCTGGGTGCGGCCAGTTCATCAGCTGATCGATCAAGGCCCCGTCGATCCATTCAAAGGCATGGGTGCGCTGGGCCGCCAGCACGGCGTAGCGGCGCAGGAAATCCCGGGGCAGCTCCGTGCCGCCTCGGATCTCTTCATAGGTGGCCAGCCAACGCAATTCTTCGGGCATGCTGGCGTCGGCCATGGTCTGCTCGGTGTCGATGTACCGGTCGTAGGCCGGGCCTTCCAAAGTGCTCTTGAGCGACCGGCTCATGATCAGCACCGCGATGTCGTCATGGATCCCGAGTTCGCCCCTGGCCCGCAGCTCGCGGCCCTTGACGTAGTCACGGGTCGGGGCGCCGCTGGACATCTTCCAGGGCCGGCCAGCCGCAGTGCCTTCGAGTGCGACGGGCGGCTGGAGCCGGGTGAGGATGTTGCGAAGTGGGCCGAACATGGTGTGATGAGAGCTCAAGCGATTATTGCACCGCCTTTTACAACGGGGCGCGCCTGAACGGGGCATTGGGCGGCAGTGCAAGATAGGGGCCATCCGCAACACGGGCCCTGCCCCACAAACCGATGATCGACCTCTACACCTGGCCCACGCCCAACGGAAACAAGGTTCACATCATGCTGGCCGAGTGTGGCCTGCCGTACCGCGCCCACCCGGTCAACATCGGCGCGGGCGAACAGTTCAAGGCAGCGTTTCTCGCCATCAGCCCGAACAACAAGGTTCCGGCAATAGTCGACCACGACGGCCCGGACGGGCAGCCCATTTCCTTGTTCGAATCTGGCGCGATCCTCATTTACCTGGCGGCCAAGACCGGGCGCTTCATGCCCCGCGCCGACCGCGATCGCTATGAAGTGCTGCAGTGGCTGATGTTCCAGATGGGCGGCGTCGGCCCGATGCTCGGTCAGGCCCATCATTTCCGTCTGTACGCTCCCGAGAAGATCGACTACGCCATCAACCGCTATTCCAACGAGGCCAGGCGCCTGTATAGCGTCATGGACAAGCGCCTGTCCCAAAGTGCCTGGTTCGGCGGCCACGAGTATTCCATCGCCGACATGGCGATCTTTCCTTGGCTGCGCAGCTGGAAGAACCAGGGCGTGGAATTGGCCGACTATCCCCATGTGCAACGCTGGTTCGACCTTGTCGCGGCGCGCCCCGCGGTGCACGAGGGGGTAAGGGTGCTGATCGAATTGCGCAAGCCCCTCACCGACGACAAGGCCCGCGACACGCTGTTCGGCAACACCCAGTACCAGCGGCACTGAGGTACTGGGCTCAGCGCCGCAGCCGCCTGCGGCCGGCCACCACGGTCGCCGACGGTCGGGCGGGTGAATGGCGGCGCGCGCCTTTGGCTGCGGGCGGGGCGGCCGATTCACCGGTACCTTGGCGCTGCTGCCAAGCCTGCAGGTCTTGCAGCTTGCCATCGAGTACCGTGCGGGCCCAGTGCCGCAGTTCGGCGACCTCGCGCTTGAGCGCGTCAAACACGCCTGACGATGCGCGCGACTCCAGCAGGTGCTGATGCAACTGAGCGTGGCGCGCATTCGCGTCGCGCACTTGCTGCTCGAGCGGGCCGACCCGAGAGACCTGCTCCTGCAGTACCGCGCGGCGTTCATTGCTTTGGTGCAGCAGGCGCGAGCTGGTGTCGAGCCGGGCCTGAACCGCCGCATTGGCCGCAGCGTGCTGGCGCATCTCATCGCGCAAGGACGCGATCACCTGTTCCTTCTGAGCCTCGCTGGCCGACAGGCGCCGCATCTCCTCTTCAGTCAGGCGGGTCTGCAGGGCCAGGCGCGCCGCATCGGCTTCAAGGGTGGCGACGCGGTTCGCCCGCTCGGACAGCCGCACCCGTTCTTCGCTCAGTGATTCGAGCGCGCGCCGCCAGCCGTCGGCGCCCTCTTGCATGCGCTGCACCTCCAGCCGGGCCTGCAACAGGTCGGTCTCGGCCGAGCGGGCCCGGCTGGACTGGGTGGCGACCTCCACCTCCAGTGCCGAACGCGCCAAGGCCACGGCCGAATCGATGATGGCGGCTGCCCGCATGCGAAAAAAGACGGTGGACAGGACCGCACCCACGGCCATGCCCGCCAGCGCCACCACCCACACCATGAGCATCTCCATACTGCGGCCCTCCAGCCGACAAGGATACGACGTAGTGCCTCATACGAGGTCAAAAGAATCGAATCGGCCAGCATACCGGACCCGAGCGGGTTCACGACAGGGCTCTGTCAGGGGACAATGGACGAGCCAGCCAATTTCACGAAGCAACTCGCCTCCATGCCCGCCCTGTTCGACCGTGCCCTGTCCCGCCTGCGCGGCAACGCTCCGGCGGAAGCCCCGCCGTCGTCCTTGCCTGCGTCCGCACCCGGCGGCCTCGAAAGCCTGGTGGACGCCCTGCCCTGCGGTGTTGCCGTGTTCGACGCCGCCCAGCGGATGGTTTCCTGCAACACGGCGTTTCGCCGCCTGCTTTCGCTGGACGACGCCCTGTTCCAGTCGCCGCCCGAATTCGGCGCCGTGGTCGAGGCCACCCAGCGCGCCTGCGGTGGCCAGGACAACTGCGGCCTGCTGCTGCTCGACGGCCGCCCCCAAGGAGCCGGCGTGCGCAAGGTCGAGCGCCGGCTGGGCGCCGGCCTCAACGTCGAGGTGCACACCACAGCCACACCCGAGGGTGGGTTCTCGCTAGCTGTGGTCGACATCACCGCCATCCGCCAGGCCGAGGCGCATGCGCGGCAGGCACAAGCCGTGGCGCAAAAGGCACAAGAGGAAGCGCGCATCGCGGTCGAGGGGCGCAACCAGTTCGCGTTCAACATGGCGCACGAGCTGCGCACGCCCATGAACGCCATCTCGGGCATGCTGCAGCTGATCGACGGCTCGGGGCTGAACACGGCCCAGAAAGACTACGTCAACAAGGCCCGGTCCGCGGCGCGGGCCCTGACCGGCGTCATGAGCAACGTGCTCGACTTCGCAACGGTCGAGGCAGGCGAGGTCCAACTGCACCCGCACGCCTTCGCGGTCGAAGAGATGCTGCGCGACCTGGCAGCGGTGTTCGGCTCACTGGTGGGCGGCAAGCCAGTGGAGGTCATCTTCGACATCGACCCCCAGCTGCCCAGACGCCTGATCGCCGACGACCAGCGGCTGCGGCAGGTGATCATCAACCTGGGCAGCAATGCCATCAAATTCACCGAGCGCGGCGAAGTGGTGCTGGCCATCAACGTCACCGCGACCACAGCCGCAGAGATTTTCCTGGAGGTGTCCGTCACCGACACGGGCCTGGGGATCGCGCCCGACAAGCTGCCGGCCTTGCTCAAGGGCATGGGGCAGGCCGAAGGCACCTCCAACCGCAGCTTCGGCGGCAACGGCCTGGGCCTGGCCATCTGCCGCAACCTGCTGGAGCTCATGGGCAGCGATCTCGTCGTCCGCAGCGAACCGGGGCGCGGCAGCCGTTTCGCCTTCCCGCTCAAGCTGGCCGCGGACGCCACCGACAGCATCTCCGAGGGCACCCCGGAGAACCGGCTGCGCGTGCTGGTGGCCGACAGCCGTGCGGCATCGCGCCAGGCGCGGGTGCGGCTGGCGCGCTCACTGGGCTGGCAGGTGCTGGAAACCGAGACCCTGGCCGCCACGCTCGACGCCCTGCGCCAGTCGCGCTTCCTGCAGCTGGCCTTGATCGACTGGCGCCTGGAGGACTCCGCCCCTTTCAGCGCGGCGCTGCGTGCGGCCGAGGTCATCGCCGGCCGGCCGCTGCCGGTGGTTGTGCTGGGCGCGGCGACGGCGCAGGAAGCGCTGGCCGCATTGCCCGCAGCCCGCCGCCGCCTGATCGCCGCCGCCGTGTGCGGCCCGGCCACCCCAGGCATGTTGGCCGACGCCGCGCGTGAGGCCCAAGGCGAGGGCGACACAGCACGGGTCCAGGTGCTCACCGGCCGCCCGCTTACGGGTCTGCGCGTGCTGGTGGCCGAGGACAACGAGAACAACCAGATCGTCATCCGCGATCTGCTCCAGGCGCAGGGCGCCAAGGTCGACATCGCGGTCGACGGACTGGACACGCTCACATCCATCGTCGCCAACGGCCAGTACGACGTGATCCTGATGGACTGGCAGATGCCCAACATGGATGGGCTCGAAGCCACCCGCGAAATCCGCCAGATCGTCGGCTTTGAGCACATTCCCATCATCGCGCTCACCGCCAATGCCACCGCCGCCGACCGGGACACCTGCCTGGCCGTCGGGATGGACGCCCACCTGGCCAAGCCGGTTGACGCGCGCCAACTCGTTCTCACATTGCTGCGCCATGCGCGCCCAGGGACAAAGCTGCCGGCCCAGCTGGCGCCGGCGCCGGCCACCGCCAAAGCCGCGGCGCCGGCACCCGCGTCCGCGACCGGGGCCCCCCGCATCGAGCGCGATGCGGCCATCGAAAAGTTCGGCGGCGACGTGAACCTGTACACAACGGTCGTCGAGCGCTTCGCCAAAGAAGCGCCCGAGTCCGTGGACGACATGGCCGCCGCCCTGCGCAGCGGCGCGCGCAAGGAGGCGCACCGCCTGGCCCATACCCTCAAGGGCAACGCCGCACTCATCGGCGCGATCGACCTGTCCCAATTCGCCAAGGATGCCGAGGCGGCATTTGCCGGCGTCGACACCGCAGGCGACGAAAAGACTCTTGCCGCGCTTCGTGGCGCGATCGACGCCACGTTGAAGGCCCTTGCATCGATGGGGTGACCCACGCGCTGCGGATCGGAGCCGTCTTCGCGAGGCCGTCGCACAAGCATTCGCTCACCGCCTACATGCTGAGCCTCCCTTGACTGACCGTCGAGGCAGCGGCCAAAGCGCAAATTTCCCTGGCGGAACAGTGTTTCCGCGCCCGACGCGGCAGTCGCGTCGGACAAACATACAGGGGAAAGCTTATGAGACGTGCCTCGGTTTCAAGGCGACATGTCACGGTTGCACTGAGCGCCTTGTGGCTCAGCGCATGCGGTGGTGGTCATGGCGGCGACAGCACGGCGACGGCGTTGTCAACACCGCCTCCACCTCCACCTCCACCTCCGCCCCCTCCACCGACGACCGTCGCGTGGAGGCTGGCCGTCGCCACGCCCCGCGTCTGGCATTCGCTTTCGAGCGACGCCAGCGGCACGGTGCTGGTGGCCGGCGAGGCGCCCAACGGCCTCATCTGGGTATCCGCCGACGGCGGTGCCACGTGGACCTCGGGCAACAGCACACCGGGCGTATGGATCGCGAGCGACGTGAGCGAGAACGCTGGCCTCATCGTTGCCGTGAGGTTTGCCGGCGGCATGTACACCAGCACCGACCAAGGCGTCACGTGGACCCGCGTGACCAGCAGCCCGCTGGTCTTCGACGCGGCCGGCCAGTCGTTCGAGTCGGTGACCGTGTCCCACAATGGCCAGCGCATCGCTGCGGTCATCCAGAACGGCAACCTTGTCCTGAGCAACGACAGCGGAGCGACCTGGGCAGCCGCGACCTTGCCGGATGCGCCGCAAATTCGGTGGTGGCGCAGCATCGACAGCTCGGCCGACGGCAGTGTGCTCGTGGCCGCATCGCACAACGGCGAGGTGTACGTCTCCAGCGATGCTGGCGTCACCTGGGCCGCAGTGACGGTGGCGGTCGGAACGCCGGCGGCTGCTGTGATCGAGACCTGGTATCGCGTGAAGATGTCCGACGACGGCAACACGATCGCCCTTGCAGCGAACACCTTCGGCGGAGCAGCAGGTGCGCCCGGCACTGACATCTATGTGTCTCATGACCGCGGCGCCACCTGGACCGGTGGCCTGACGTTGACCGCCGATTACACCGGCCTCGCTGTGTCTGCCGACGGTCAGAGCATCGCGGCGACTTTGTCGGACCTGAACGCAACGCCCGGACAAGTGCTGTTGTCGGACGACGGCGGCATGACCTTCACGCCGCAGACGATGCCTGGCACCGACACCAACTGGCGCGCTATCGCCATGTCGGACAACGGCAATCGCTTTGTCGCGGTCACGGGCCAGTTCAACACGGCTCAATCAGGACTGCTGTACACCGGCACACGCTAAGGGGCATCAGCCTGGCGGCCCCTGCGCCGCCAGGTGCCCGCAACGGGCGGCGTCCAGCGGCTGCCCTGCCGAGGCGAACCCACGGGCCGCCTCGGCGAACGCTTCGCGTGAGGCCTGCGCCTCACCCGAGGCCATCGCCACGTGTGCCCGCGCCTCGTGCAGTGCGGCGTACCAGGCCGGCAGCTTCATCACCACGTCCGCGAGGTATTGAGCCTGCCGCTGGTGCGCGGTTGCCAGCGTCAGCTGGCGCCCGCGCGCGGCGGCAATGGTGGCCGGCACGGCAAACGTGATGCGGCAGCCTGGGCACGTTTCCAGCGGTCCGCGCACCGAGGTGTCCGCTTCTTCGAGGGCGGCGAGGGCCGCGTCGGGGTTGCGGGCCATCGCGATGCGCGTGCCGTAGATCCGATCCAGCAGATGAAAACCGACGTCCGACTGCTGCGCCACGTCCAGTGCGTCGGCCAGCAGGGCCTTGGCCTCATGCCAGCGCCCTCGGTGCAAGGCCAGCTCGGACAGGCGCTGCAGCGACAGCGCCTCACCTCGCAAGGTGACGGCGAAGGCGTGGCCACGCGCCGCGCCGAGGCGCTGCGCCTCGCGCGCCAGCGCATCGGCGAACGAGATCACCTCGGCGTACGGCCGCGCGATCTGGGCATGCAGCACCGCGCGCCGGTGCGGTGCCAGCCCATCGAGCAGGGCCTGCGCCACCAGCGCATGGCGAAAGCGCAGGCGGCCCTCGGCCACATCGAGCACGCCGGCCGCCAACGCCCGGTCCAGCCGCGCCAAAGCATCGTCGTGCGAACCACCTGCGAGCGCGGCCGACGTCACGCCATCGAGTTCATCCCCCGCGAGCGCGAGCCGCTGCAGGGCTTGCAATGTGTCGCCATCGACATCGAGCAGACGCGCCCGGATGGCGCGTGCCACTTGAGCCGGCCATCGCGCAGCAGCGGCGCCATCGCAGCGGCCAGACCTTGCGACGCATCCGCGCGGCAGGCCAGCAACACGAACAGCGGCGGGCCGGCGACCAGCATTTGCACAAGGGCCTGCGCACTGCCCTCGTCGGCGGCGTGAACGTCATCCACCACCACCAGCAGCGGCCCGCTGGCGGAACCTGCCAGCAACAGGCGCCGCAGGGCGCCCACCACCTGATGCCGGCTCATCGGGCCGGGTAGCGGCTGCGCCGGCGCGGCCGCCGCCGTGAGCTGTGCCAGCACCGAATGGGCGTGCGGGCCGATGGCCTGCAAGGCCGTTGGGTCGTCGAGCAGCAGTTGTTCGACCAGTGCGCTGACCAGGCCAAGGGGCCTGGCCGCGTCGCCGGCATGAACCCGAACCGCCGGCCAGCCCTGCGCCTGCGCCACCTCGGCGGCCTGGCGACAGAACGCCGTCTTGCCGATGCCCGCCGGGCCCCGGACCACCACGCCGCCGGGCCGTGAATCCACGTCGCGCAGCAGCGCCGACGCCACACACGCCAACTCGGCGGCCCGCAGCCCTACACCGGCCGCGACATGCTCGCCACGCACAAGGGCATGAACATCAGCGAGCAGGAGTACCTGGCGGTGATGGACGACATCCTGGGCGCGCTCAAAAAGAACGAGATCGATGCCGGCACGTGCAATGAGGTGACGGCCGTGCTCTATTCGCTCAAGGGTCAGATCATCCGGGTCTGATGGGCGTTGCGCCTTTGCGACGCAGCGCGTAGGCGAACAGCCACCCCGTCAGGGGCAGCATCACCACCGGCGCGGCGAGCGCGGCGCCCATGCCGACATGATCGTGCAACCAGCCGGCCAACAGCGCACCCAGCGCCTGGCCGGTGAACATGCTGCAGGCGAACAGCGCGACAGCCGTGCCACGCGCCCACGGCGCCATCTGCGTGGCATGCGTCTGCAAGGTGTTGTGGAGCATGTAGGTGCCAAAGCCCACCGCCAGCGCCACCGGCGCGGCGGTCCACGCCACCGGCGAGAGCATCCAGCACAGATAGCCCGCGCCCATGATGCCGCCGCCCACCGTCGCCATGCGGGCCTGGCCCAGGCGGGTCACGAGGTGGCGCGCCATGGCCGCGTAGATCAGGCCACCAACGGCATAGAAGGCGATCAACCCGGCTGCGGCGGACAGCGACAGGCCGAAGCGCTCATGCAACGTGGCCGGCATGTAGGCCAGCGGCCCCAGCAGGAACAGGCCTTCAGCGAAGCCCGCACCCAGCACCGCCCAGCACCAGGGCAGCGTCAGGACGGAGCGCAATTGCGCGACATGCCCGGCGCCTGAAGGCGGCGCGGCGTTTTCCGACATGGACCGCAGACGCCGCACCATCAGCACCCCCACCAGCAGGAAACCGGCGGCCATCGTGAAGAACGCGCCGCGCCAGCCCAGCGGCGAATCGGCGAACAGGCCGCCGGCGAGCTGCCCGGCCATCATCCCGGACAGCGTGCCAAACAAGAGCCGCGCCAGCGTGGCCTGGCGTTCCTCGAAGGCAACCGCATCGCCGACCCACGCCATGCTCAGCGGCACCACACCGGCCGCCGCCACGCCCCAGGCCGCGCGGGCCCAGACGAGCGTGCCGAAGTCCGGCGCAAGCGCGCTGGCCAGCGCACCCGCCACGCAGCCGAACAGGGCGATGCTGATCAGGAGCGCCTTGCCAAAGCGATCGCCGAGCGGGCCGAACAGCAGTTGGGCCACGCCATACGCGATCGAAAAGCTGGTGATGACCGCGCCGGCCTGGCCGGAGGTGAGGGAGAAGTCAGTTGCCAGCCGCGGGATCAGGCCGTCGCACAGGCGTAGCCCCGCACCGCTGAAGAAAGTGGCCAGGGCGATCAGCCGAATGGTGGCGGCGACAGCCTTGGCGCTGGCAGGCGCACCGCTGAGGGCGGCGTCGGACAGTTGGGGGGGATTCACTGAAGCAGGCAGAAAGTTGCGGCCATTATCCCGGAGCCTGTCGCACCGATTTCACCCCACCCAATTGAGAGCGTGCTCCCAAACAGGCCGCTACTTCTTCTGCGTGAAGATGCCCATCATCAGCTCGGTGTTGAGCTGAGCGATCTGCTGGACCAGGCTCCACTGCCGGGTCATCACCTGGACGAAGTCCGGGCTGGCGGGAGTGGCCTTGCCGCTCATCGCCAGTTGGCCCGTGGCCTGGGCGATTTGCTGCTGCTCGGCGACGATCTTGCGAACGGCTTCGTTGTACTCGTCGAGGGTCATGCGCGCGCTCCTTTGGCGGGCCGTATCGGCCAAGCTCCATCTTAGGCATGCGCGCAGAGTTCAGGTGGCCGATCCGACCCGAACACTCAGCCGAAGCCAGACCGCGCTGACCAGTGCCATGCCGCCGCTGGCCAGCCACACCGGCCCGTCCAGCGCGCCGACCCCCAGGGCCTGGCGCAACCAGGATGAGCCCAGCAATCCGACGATCAACACGCCGATCGCCGCCATGAGCCGGGCTGGCCACGGGTTGACGATGTCCGTGGCCAGCCGGCTGCCCAGGCGCGGCACCAGGGCGAGCAGCGCGACGGCGAACACCAACGCCATGAACATCGAGCCGCGCATGGCGGTCTCGGCCCAATCGTTGGCCCACTGCCACCAGGCGGTTGCGATCATGATCGCCGCCACGCCTGCGCCCAGAAGCAGGCCGCCGCCCACATTCGACAGCGCGAAGGGCGATGCCTCCCACTGATCGGGCGGGCGCGACATCAGGTCGCGCGGCCCGGGCTCGGCCTCGAACAGCAAAGAGCACACCGGATCGATCAGCATCTCGAACAGCACGATGTGGGCCGGCAGCAGCAGAATGGGGCCGCGCCACAGCGGCGGCGCCAGCGCCAGCGCCACAATGGGCATGTGCACCGCGAAGATGAAGCGGATGGCTTGGCGCAGGTTGGCGCGGATGCGCCGGCCATGGCGGATGGCCTCGACAATGCTGGCAAAGCTGTCGTCCAGCAACACAAGGTCTGCCGCCTCGCGCGCCACGTCGGTGCCGCGCCGCCCCATGGCGATGCCGACGTCGGCCGCCGCCAGGGCCGGCGCGTCGTTGACGCCGTCGCCGGTCATGCCCACGCGCTGGCCCAGGGCCTGCAGCGCCCGCACCAGCCGCAGCTTGTGGTGCGGCTGCAGCCGCGCGCACAGCTGCACCGCCGGCAGCCGCTGGTGCAGTGCGGCATCGTCCAGCGCCTCCATCTCGGCGCCCGTCAGCACGTCGCCGTCGGGCAGGCCCACCTGCCGGGCGATGGCCCGCGCGGTCGCCGGGTGGTCGCCGGTCATCATCAGCACCCGGATGCCCGCCTCCTGGCAAGCGGCCACTGCGGCGGGCACTTCGGGGCGCGGCGGATCGACGAAGGCCAGCAGGCCGAGGTAGGTGAAACTGAAGTCGTGCTGGGTCTCGGGCCAGCCGCCATGGGCGTCGCCTCCAGCCGCACCGCCGGCCTCACCGCGCCACTCACCCCGGGCCACCGCCAGCACCCGCAGGCCGCGCGCCGCCAACGCTTCCACCGAGCGACGCACCGCGTCGCGGCCGGCGGCATCCATGTGGCACAGGTCGGCCACCGCCTCCGGCGCGCCCTTGGTGGCCAGCACATGCAAGCTGGGGGCAGCCCGTGCATAGACACGCGTCATCGCCAGGATCTCGGGCGTGATCGGGTAATCGTGCTCTGCCGAGGCCGGCGCGGCCACATAGCCGTCGGCACGCACCCAGCGGTCGGCGAAATCCCGTATCGCTGTCTCCATCGGGTCGAACGGGTCGGCCGGCGTGGCCATGCGCGCGAAGGCGGCGATCTCGAGGTCCGCGCCTTCCGGTGCGCCCTCGCCTCCCGCCAGCCACGGCTGCGGCCCCGCCTGCAGCGCCGCCACCTCCATCCGGTTCAACGTGAGCGTGCCGGTCTTGTCGACCGCCAGCACCGAGATGCCGCCCAAGGACTCGACTGCCTGCACCTGGCGCACCAACACCTGGCGCTGCGACAGGCGCCAGGCGCCGATGGCCAGGAACACCGCCAGCACCAGCGGCACTTCCCCCGGCAGCAAAGCCACGGCCAGTGCCAGGCCCATCAGCACCGCCTCGACCGGGGAACGGTCGTTCCACCACCAGGCCAGCACCGCCAGCGCCACCGCCGCGCCGACGCCGGCCGAGGCCATCCAGCGCACCACCCGGCGCGACTCGCGCTGCAGGCTGGAGACGGGCGGCCGCGCCTGGCTCAGGCTCTGCCCGATCGCGCCTGTGGCGGTGCGTGGGCCAGTCGCGCAAACCAGTGCCAGGCCCTGCCCGCCGGTCACCAGCGCACTCGCGAACAGGCTGCAGCCGCCCTCGTCACCGGGCGTGCCGAGTGTCGAGTCGGCGGTGCCCGGCAGCTTGCGCACCGGGGCCGGCTCGCCGGTCAGCAACGATTCATTCGCCGAGAGCGTGCCGCGCAGGAGGATGGCGTCCGCGGGGATGCGGTCGCCCTCGCACATCACCAGGCAATCACCGACCACCACCTCCCGGCTGGCGATGCGGATGCGTTGCCCGTCGCGCACCACCAGGGCCCGGGGCGCGGCCAGGTCGCGCAGCGCCTCGAGCGCACGCTCGGTGCGTTGCTCCTGGTAGAGCGACAGCACGATCACCGCGACGACCGCCAGCAGCAGGAACACGGCTTCGGTCAGATCGCCCAGCACCAGGTACAGGCCGGCGGCCACCAGCAGCAGCAGGAACATCGGCTCGAGCAGCACACCGGCCAGCATCCGCAGCATCGAGCGCCGCCCGGCGCCAGGCAGCTCGTTCGGGCCGTCGGCCTTCAAGCGCCGGGCCGCCTCCTCGGCGGTGAGACCCGGAAAAGGGTCAGTGATGACGGTGCGATCGATGCGGTCTGCGGGCATCGGTAGACGATACTTGCTGCTCTCCCCACGCAGGGCCAGCGGCACGCCAACTCTCCTGCACCACCTCGCGCGACAAATCGCGCGTGATGAACACGATGCGCGAGCCGCGCGTCGCATCAGGCCAGGCCGACAGGGCTGCGGGCGGGTGAAACGTGTGGTGAATGGCGTGGATCGCCACCGGCCGCGACTCGCCGGCAAGATCGAGAACGCCCTTGATGCGAAGCAGCTTCTCACCCCACTGGGCGCACAGATCTGAAAGCCATTGCGCGACCGTCAACCAATCCAGCGGCTGGTCAAAACTCAAGCTGAAGTGGTTGATGTGGCTGTCGTGGTTCAGCGCGCCAGACGCATGAACGTGGTCAGCGCTTGCGCCATGGGCGTGTGCGCCGGCTTTGTCATGCAAGTCGCCCACCTGCGGCCCCAGCCACTGCGCCACATCCTCGGCGCCGGCCTGGTGCAGCGTTGGATCCGCATTGAACAGCCTGGCTGCGTCAATA
Source organism: Comamonadaceae bacterium (assembly GCA_947476465.1). Lineage (GTDB taxonomy): Bacteria > Pseudomonadota > Gammaproteobacteria > Burkholderiales > Burkholderiaceae_C > Ramlibacter. The sequence continues at coordinate 42,227 of CANJQN010000018.1, forward strand.
CGGCCGTGCAGCACCCGAAAACGTGGCGCAGCCGGGTTGAGCCTTGCCAGCCGCGCTTCCAGGCGGTCCAGTTGTTGCGGCGAAACCAAGTCTGTCTTGGTCAGCAAGATACGGTCTGCCAGAGCGGCCTGCTTGACCGATTCGGGGTTCTCGTCCAACTGACGCTGGCCGTTGACCGCATCGACCGTGGTCACCACCGCATCCAATTTGAAGTAGCGCTGGATCATCGGACTGGTCAGCGCGAGTTGCAGAATCGGCGCCGGATCCGCCAGGCCCGTGGTCTCGATCACAACGCGGTCAAAGCGGGTAATCACGGCACGCTCTCGTTGGTCGATCAATTTCTGCAGGGCTTGCTCCAGGTCACCCCGCAGCGAACAGCAGACGCAGCCGGACTGCAGCAGACAGACCTCCCCTTCGATGCGCTCGACCAGGATGTGGTCCAGCCCGACTTCGCCCAGCTCGTTGACGATCACCGCGCTGTTGCCCATATCGCTCTGGCGCAGCAACTGACCGAGCAGCGTGCTTTTGCCGCTGCCCAGAAAACCGGTGATGATGGAAATGGGCAGCAGCTCGCCCGGGAAAGCGGGGGCGAAAGGGTCCATGGCCGGGCCTCTCGTGCCGCTAGCGGCCGGCCTTCGGGCCGCGCGTCACCGGCACCGGCTGGCCATAGGTGCGCTCCAACCCCAGGTTGGCAAAGTGCGTCTTGAAGCCCGGCAGCAGCGGATTGTGCGCACGCTCAAGGAAGTACGGAATGAGCGGCTTGTACCAGTCATACATGCGCCGCAGGTCCGCCACCGGTTCAACAGAAATGTCTGATCTCAGGTCGCAGCGCGAGAAGGTCTCCTTGCCGAAAGTGAGCAAGGACGCCGAGGTCTGACCCTCCTCCTGCCCGCCCGCGTCGCGCCCGGCTTCGATGGCGCGCACCAGGCGCTCTTCAAGCTCCTGGTCTTCGGATTCAAGAAACACCTCGGCGATGGCGGCCACCACCTCCGGGCCCCGCAGCAAGTTGCCCATGGCGACGTAATTGGGCCCGCTCAAATGCCCGGCCCACGGCGCGTTGGCGTCGCCGGTAAAGGCAGCACTGCGGCCGTCGATGTCCACAATGCCAATCTGCCGCTTGCCCGGCCAATCGTCGCTCGTGATGATCTCGTCGATGACCTTCCTGGGCGAATACCCACCCTCCAGCAGGCGCAGGCCCAGGATACCCAGGCGCGGCTCGGCGATGGCCTGCATGCCGACGGCGCCGTCACGCGAGACAAATGCGCAGCGGTTGCCAACGGCCGGCGAGCTCGTGGCCATGCAAATGCCGGTCACGCCCGTGCGCGCGCATCGACCGACAATGGTGAAGGTCATGCAGCCACGCCCATGAAGCGCGCCGCCGCGTTGCCCAGAAAAAACGCCTTGTCGGTCTCGCTCATGTAGTGCGCATGCTTGCGCACCGAGTTGACCGACTGCTGGTATTTGAAAAAGTGCTCAAACCAGGGCCAGTCCGTGCCCCACATCACCCGATCGGCGCCGACACCCTGCACCAGCGTCTTGATGCGGCCCTGCCAGTTGGCATAGGGATACTCGGTACCGTCGTCCCACACTTCGCCACAGTAGCCGGTGGACAGGTAGCAATTCGGAAAGCGCCTGACAAGATCAAGCACGGGCTCGATCTCGGGCTTGAGCGGGTCCACGCAGCCGGCCTGCATCAGCGCCACATTCACTTCGGGGAAGCGGGCCAGCATTTCCGCAGCCTCTTCCATGTAGGTGGCAAAAGGAATCTTGCCGTCGCGCCAGCTTTGGAAGGAGACGAGTGCGCGCCCTTTGTGCTGGCGCACCGTCTCGAACACCTTGACGAGGCCTGGGTCGTTCAGATGGCACTGGATATAGCAAGGGAAAAGCTTGATGCCCACTGCACCCTCGGCAAAGTCTTGTGCCACCAAGGCCGCCGCGTCATAGCGGTTGGGATCCTTGACGGTATTGAACCACCAGAAGCGGTCCGGGAACTGGCGCAGACCGCGCAAGCTGTATTTGCGGCCCCCGGCATAGTCCTCGAGCGTGTAGCCCTTGGTCTCTTCGGGAAACTGGATGTCTTCCGCGTCATAGCTGACGAGAAAGGCCTTGTCCACGCCGGCGTTGTCCATCTCGGCCACCAGCAATTCAGGCGAATGCTCGCACCAGGTGTAGTGCTTGATGAGCGTCTTGTTGCCGTTGTTCGGAGCGTACCGGCCAAACAGCAAGGGGTGGGTTTCTGTGTCGATAATCATTTCAGTGCTTCCTCTGTCTGCAGACGTTGGTCGCGCGCTAAAACCAGCGCGTCTTCGGTTTTCCAGCCGATGTCGACGGCATCACCCGGCGAGTACAGCAGCGTGCCCGGGAAGTCCACGAGCACGACAAACGAATCGGCGCCCGATCCATCGGCAATCTGGATACCCGCGCGTGTGACTGAGCCGAGAAATGATTTCTCCACCAGTACACCGCGCTGGCGGTTCGGCATTGCGGCCGCATCCGCGCCGATGCGAATCACTTCGGGCCGGATGGCCACCGACACCGCGTCGCCGGGCGCAGCGATCGTCGGGCGAGACAAGCGCGCCGGGAACTCTCCCAAGACTGTGCGCACTCGCGCCTGGCCGCCCACAACAGGCAGCAGGGTGGCCGGCAGGAGGTTGGTCGCGCCAATGAAGTCGGCCACGTAAGCGGTGGCCGGATTGCGGTAGATCTCCTCTGGCGTGCCTACTTGGACGATGTTTCCGTGGTCCATCACCACGATCTTGTCGGAGAGGTTCATTGCCTCTTCCTGGTCGTGTGTCACGTAAATGAACGTAATGCCCACGTCGCGCTGCAGTTGCTTGAGCTCGCCTTGCATTCGCTTGCGCATCTTCAAATCAAGTGCGCCCAACGGCTCGTCTAGCAGCAGCACCTTCGGCTGTGTGACCAATGCGCGCGCCAGGGCCACGCGTTGCTGCTGGCCTCCGGACATCTGACGCGGGAACTTGCTGGCGTGGTCGGACAGTCCGAGCTTGGCCAGGATGGCGGTCACGCCCGCGTCGATCCGGTCTTTTGGCAGCCGCTCCATCCGCAGGCCGAATGCGACGTTTTGCACCACCGTCATATGCGGAAACAGCGCGTAGCTCTGAAAGACCATGCGCGTGCGTTTCGGGCCCGTGTCTATGGGCTGCCCGTCAATGAGGATGCTGCCTTCGTCGGCATTTTCAAAACCGCCGATCATGCGCAAGGTGGTTGTCTTGCCGCAGCCACTGGGGCCCAGCAGGGTCAGGAACTGGCCACGCTCGACTTCGAGGTCAATCGCATTGACAGCGGTGAAGCTGCCAAAGCGCTTGGTCACGGCACGCAGCTGGACATCCAGCTGCGGCCGCCCCGATGCCACGGCTTGTTCGCTTTGGGAGGCGTCGGCGGCTCTTCCCATTACGCCGCTTTGACCTCATTCCAGATCTCTTCCCAACGCGGCTTGTTCGGGGGAATTTCCTTGAACACCAGGCGGGACAACTTGCTGGTGTCGATGCCGATATCCTTGACGAACGCGGGCTCGAGCCGGTCCACCGCCGCCTTCGATGCTGGCGCGTAGCGCGTATTGCGGGCCATGAACTCGCCATACTCCGGGCTGATCGTGAAGTTGGCGTATTCCTCCACCAGCTTCATGTTCTTGGTGCCTTTGACCGGCGTGATGGCCTCCTGGAAGCCCAGCGCACCTTCCTTGGGCCAGACCCAGCCCGCGTCGATGCCGGCTTTGCGCAGCGGAGCGATCACCGCCAGGAAAGTCCAGGCCACAACCACCTCACCAGACGCCAGCATGTTCTGCACATCGGCGAAGTTCTTCCAGTAGGCGCGCACCAGGGGCTTTTGCGAGATCAGCAGCTTCTTGACCTCCTGCAGTTCGCGCTCGCCCATCGAGAAGGGCTTCTTGATGCCCAGTCGCAGGGCGCCCAGACCCAGGCTGTCCTCGGCTTCGTCGCGCATGGCGATGCGGCCCTTGAACTTCGGGTTGAACAGCACGTCCATGTCGTCGATGTCGCCGGTCTCCTTACGGTTGAAGGCGAGCGCATTGGCGCCCCAGACGAAGGGCACGCCGTAGCACTTGCCGTCCACGTTCCAGAAATCGTTTTTCTGGAACTGAGGAAACAGCGTATTGGTGTGGGTCATCACGGCCGGGTTGAGCGGCTCGATCAGACCGGCCTTGACCGCGGGCACGATGTAACTTTGGACCGGCACGATCATGTCGTAGAGGCGGGTGCCGCCGCCACGCAGCTTGGCCATCATTTCGTCGGAGCTGCTGTAGAACGTGGTCTTGAGGTCGATGTTCACCTTCTTTTTGGAGTCCTCGACGAACTCAGGCCCCGCCCAGGCGGACCAGGTGAAGTAGTTCAAGCTTCTGGCCTGGGCCAGCGCCGCGGACATACCGATAGGCCCCGCGGCGGCGCTCAACCCGGCCGCGCCGCCCAGAAGCTGCATGACGCTGCGGCGCGAGATGCCACGCGGCAAAAGCATGTTGATGGATGGATGGCTCATGGTCATTCCTTAGCTGAGGTTGAAGGACGGGTGGAAAAACTTAAACGACTATCAAAAGACGCACTTTCACGGTGCGCTTGCGCGGTCTGACTGCGCCTTGCGAATGGACATCTCGCCTATCAATGCAAGAATCAAACTCACGGCCAACGTCAGTGTGGCAATGGCATTGATTTCTGGCGTGAAGCCAAAGCGCAGCATTGACCAGATCATCATGGGAAGCGTGTTCTCTGTCCCTGTGGTGAAGAACGTGACAACGACCTCGTCGAACGACAGGGTAAACGACATCAACGCGCTGCCAATAATGGCCGGACGCAACAGCGGCAGCGTGATCTCGCGAAACACGGTGAACGTGCTGGCACCCAGATCGCGCGCGGCTTCTTCCAGCGAATCGTCGAAACCGACCAGACGCGCCGAGACAATGAGCACGACGTAGGGCAGCGCAAAGACCACATGGCCGAAAATGACCGTCACAAGGGACAGGTCCGCTTGTAGGACGTTGTAGAACGTCAGCAGGGCAATGCCCAGGATGAGGCGGGGCACCATCATGGGCATGGTGCCCATGGCCCGCGCCACTCCCTTGAATTTGCCAGCGTAACTGCGGATCCCCGTGGCCGCCATGACGCCCAACGAGGTGGCAATCACGACGGTGAAGCCTGCGACGATCAGGCTGTTGACGATCGCCTCCTTGAAGGCGCTGTTGTTGAACATCTGCACGTACCACTTGAGCGTGAGCCCCTTGATCGGAAAGACGCTGATCTCCGACGCGTTGAACGAGAAGATCGCCACCACGAACAACGGGGCGAACAGAAACACCAGCACCAGGCCGGTCCATGCGCCAAATAACCAATGCGAGACTTTGTCGGTGCGCATCACGAGCTTCCGGCGGGACGACCGTAGCGAAGGGCAACCACCGTGAACGCCAGAATGACCGCCATCAGCACCAGCGACATGGCCGAGCCAAACGGGTACTGAAAGGTCACCCCGAATTGCTGGCTGATGATGCTGCCGATCATGATGCTGCGCGTGCCGCCCAAAAGCTCTGGCGTCACGAACGCCCCCATCGACGGTATGAACACGAACAGGCACCCCGTCGCGATCCCTGGCAGGCTGAGCGGCAGCGTGACATGCCAGAAGGTGCGCCAGCGCCCCCCCCCCAGGTCCCGGGCCGCCTCGAGCAAACTCCCGTCCATCTTCTCAAGCACCGCGAACAAGGGAAGGATGAGGTAGGGCATGTAGATATGCACGAGCGCAATGGTCACCGCAAAGTCGCTGTACAGCAGCCACGTGATGGGTTGGTCGATCAGCCCCAGGCCGCGCAGTGACTGGTTGATCACGCCATTGGTGCCGAGAATGAGCATCCATGCATAGGTGCGCACGAGGTAACTGGTCCACAGCGGCAACACCAACAGCATCAGCAGCGTGAGCCGATACTGCTTGACCTTGCGTGCCAGAAAATAGGCAACCGGGAAGCCAATGATCAGCGACAGCAGCGTCACGTAGATGGAAATGCGCAGCGTTCGCCAGAATACGTTCAAATAAAGTGAACCTGCCAGACGCTCATAATTTTCCAGCGTGAAGGTCGCGACGAACCTGTAGTCGACCGTGCGCCAGAAGCTAAAGACCACCATGGCCAGCATCGGCACAATGAAGAACAGGAGCAGCCAGGCGCCCGGCGGCGCAAGAAAGGTTGACCCATCCAGCAGGCGGCGTTGTTTCATCGCATTCGGCGTGAATGCGCCGTCAGACGTTGGCCGACTCGGCCATGAAGGCGTCGTAGTCCAGGGCCTTGCTGTTGTGCGTCAGCCGTTCACTCCCGGTGGCTGTCACCAGCAGCGTGTCTTCGCACAGATACCCCTCGACACCCTGGATGTAGTAGCCCGCCTCGATGTTCAGAGCCATGTCCGGCTCAAGGCCGCTGTCGGTCGCGGGCATCAGGAACGCTGAGGCGGACGGGTCCGCCAGCGTGACGATGGGAGGGTCATACACACTGATGCCGATGCCGTGGCCACAGTGAAAGCGGTCGAAGTTTTCAAGGCCCAGCTTGCGGGCCGGCCCCATCGCGGCGTTGTAGATGTCCTTGACGTCCGCTCCGGGCTTGACCAGGGCGATGGCATCTTCAATGCCGCGCGCAAAGGCGTCGTAAATCCGGCGCTGCCGGTCCGTCGGGTTGCCCAGCGAAATGACGCGAGCATTGTCCGAATGATAGAAGTTGTAGGTGCAGCCGATGTCATAACGCATCAGGTCGCCCGCCTCCATGATGCGGTCAGACACCAGCATGTGAGGGTAGGAGGTGCGCGGGCCGCTGCCAAAGAGCATGAAGGTCGGCTTGCCATCCATGGCCGCGATCTGCCGGTTGTATTCGTTGACCACGTCACTTTCTTTGGCGCCGGGGCGCGCCAGCTTCAGCGCGGCGTTGACCGCCCGTTCGGTAATGCGCGAAGCCGTGCGCAGGCGATCGAGTTCGTCGGGCGTCTTGACCATGCGGACTTCCCACCAGATGGCATTGCCATAGACGATGTCGCAATGGGGCAGCCGCTGCTTGAGGGCGGACCACAGCAGCGGCGAGATGCCGCTCTCGTCAATTGCCACCCGGCCCTTCGTGAGCCCCCTGGCCTCCAGGGCCGCCACCAGACCGTCAACTGCCCGGCCGACGATGTGGGCACTTTCCAGCAGTGCCTTGCCCCGTGTACCCACGCGGTCCATCTGCTCGCCATTGTTGGGGCCGCGCGTAAACCCCGCGAAGATGTAGATGTCGTCGATCCAGACCTTGCCGTCGACAATGGCCTCCAGCTCCAGGCTGGGCGCGATCAGCGACGCGACCGGCGTGTGGCCAGGCGTGAAGACCGAATAAACCTGAAAACCCTTGTTGATCCAGTGCGTGATGCACTCATAGTCACTTGCGTACATGACGTTGTCAGGCGACGCTGCGACCAAAGCGTCGAGGCCATGCTTTTGCATGACCTTCTCAGCCCGCGCACGGTTGAAAAGCATTGTTGACTTTCCATGTAAAAGAGGGTGGGGGTTCTCCCCAAAAAGGTTAACTGCACCCTGTCGGGTTGTCAACGGCTGCGTTTGCGGCACATTTCGTTGAGCCGCTTCGAACGGATATCCCCTGCGGCGACTCTGTCATTCGAGGAACGAGCCTAACATGACGGCGCTCCTTGCGTGTAGCAGCCTGGGACTGTATGTGGCCGTTACGGGGCCGTTGCGGGGGCCGATGGATCCGCGCCGGCCAGCGCTTCGTAATAGCAAAATGTGTGGCAGCTGCTGGCCCAATGCCGGTTGGTGGCGCGCCGGGTGCCCACGCCCACCATCGCCTTGCCAGCGGCCTTGATCTTCTGGGCCAGCGGCATGAAGTCGCTGTCGCCGCCCACCACGACCACGGTGCCGATGTGCGCAAACCGGGCCACGTCTTCCATGGCGTCCAGGCTCAGCTTGATGTCCGCCCCGTTCTTGGCCGCCCCGCCCGGCGGGAACAGCTGGATCAGCTCGATCGCGTTTTGCAGCAGTACATCGCGGTAGCGGCCGAAGAACTGCCAGTTGCAATAGGCGCGATGGATCGCGATCGGCCCGAACGACGCCGCCATGTCGACCACGGCCTGGACGTCGACCAGCGGCTCTTGCGCCTTGAAGCGGAAGTCGTTTCGTGCGTAGGCCCCCGGGTCTTTTTCCTCGCACAGGCCGGCGTGAAGGTTCTCGAAATCCCAGTAGAGCGCGACGGTGCCGCCCTCGGGGGCGTGTATGTTGGTCATGTTGAGCCTTTCAGGCCCGGATGTTAGCGAGGGGCCGGCGCGGTCAGTCCGGGATCACCGGCTCGACCAGCCGGGCCAGTTGTTCCAGCGATTCCTGCCTCCGCATCGACAGTGGCGGCCCGCGGGAATACCTAGCATGGCTCGACCACTGGCAAGATGTGATGTCACTGATCCACACCTCCAAGAGGCCCGCACATGAATGCCGACCTTGCCCGCTCGTGGCTGAGCCTCAGCGCGCCTGTGGCTGCGGCGCGCGCCGGCGGCCGCCCAATCGTGGCGCTGGAGTCGACCATCGTCGCCCACGGAATGCCCTACCCCGAGAACGTGCGTACGGCGCGTGAGGTCGAGGCCCTGATCCGCGATCTGGGTGCGGAGCCGGCCACCATCGCCGTGATGGGCGGGCGGATCCGCATCGGCCTGTCGGATGATGAACTGGAGTTGCTGGGCCGCAGCGGCCAGGCGCACAAGGTCAGCCGCCGGGACCTGCCCGCCGTGCTGACCAGTGGTGACATCGGCGCCACCACCGTGGCCGCCACCATGATCTGCGCCGCCCTGGCCGGGATCGAGGTGTTTGTCACCGGCGGCATCGGCGGCGTACACCGCGGCGCGCCCAAGAGCTTGGACATCTCGGCCGACCTGCAGGAGCTGGCCCGGACCTCGGTGGCGGTGGTGTGCGCGGGCGCCAAGTCGATCCTGGACATCGGGCTCACGCTCGAATACCTGGAAACCCACGGTGTGCCGGTGCTCAGCTGCGAGCAGGACAACTTTGCCGCGTTCTACACGCGCGACAGCGGCTTTCGCGCCGACTGGCGGCTCGACGACCCGGCGGCGCAGGCGCGGTTCATTCGCACGAAATGGGATCTGGGTCTGGCCGGCGGCGTGGTGCTGAGCACGCCCGTGCCCGAAGCGGCCGCCATGCCCCGCGAAGAGATCGACCGATTGACCGATCAGGCGTTGGCGCAGGCGCGGGATCAAGGCATTACCGGCAAGGCGGTCACCCCGTTCTTGCTGGCTCGCATCAAGGCCTTGACCGGCGGGCGCAGCCTGGCGACCAACATCGCGCTGATCAAGCACAACGCGCAGGTCGGCGCCCGGCTGGCGCTGGCCTTGCACCTGGCGCCGCGCGGCAGGCTCAGCGGCGCAGCGCCAGCAGCCTGACCATCGCGGCCAGGTGCTCGTCTTTCAGTTGCTGGGGCTTGACCTCGTCTTCGGCGGCGGTCTCGTTCTCATGGCCCTGAACGGCGGCGCGCATGGCTGCCTCGCCGTGCCAGACCATCACGTCCTTCTTGGGGCACAGGTGCCGCATCGTGTGGTACCAGTAGTAGCCGTCGGCGCCACCGAACAGCTTGTCGATTCCCGCGAGGTCGTTTGACTTGATCCGATGGGCCTGCAGGAGGTCGTCCAGGACCTGGTGGGAGAGGATGAATGTCATGGGGGCGTTACAGCGCGCACGGGTGCGTTGAGAGAGCTGCAGATTGTAAGAGCGCCGCAGGAGCGCCCCTGAAGACGCGGGCCCCGCGGGCAATCACCGCCAGCTCAGTGGACCACCGCTCCAGGCCGGGCTGACGCCGGACAGGCAGGCCGCCACATCGATGAAGGCTGGGTCGCCCCCACCCGGCAAGGCCTGCCTGGCGATCCGCTCCTGCTCTTGGAGGCTCTGGCCGCGGAGCTGCTGCAACAGGCCCACCGGCCCGGGCGTGCGCCAGGGCAAGGCCCTGAACTTGCGGGCCAGGGCGGCGGCGGCCTCGTTGGCCGGACCGACGATCTCGACCACCTGGCCGTAGGGGCCGGCGGGGGCCAGCACGATCTGCGTCAGGGCGGCCTGCCCGGCCTGCTCGTCCAACACCCGCAGCGCCATGAGGTGACGCTGGCCGGCGGCATCCGTCAAGGCGATGGTGTCGGGCTGCAGGGCGGCATCGGCCTCGCATGGAATCTTGGTGGCTGCCAGCGCCTTGGTCCACGCGGCGCGGGGCACACTGATGGGGCCCACCGAGATGCGCGCCAGCGTCGTGGCGACCTGGCGGCCCAGCTCACGGTCGGCCCGCACGCGCTCCAGGAACAAGGTGCGGATCATGCGGGGCGCGACCGGCCCGAGAATGAGCCTGAGGACCTCATCGACCTCGACCACATCGGCTTGTTCCATGGAAAGGCGCGCGCCCTTGAGCGTACTGTCGACAATGGCCGCATAGGCCGGATATTTTTCGTACTGCTGCGCGTCGACCTGGTAACGCTGGAACACCGCCAGGCGGGCCTGCTCGCTCCACACCGGTACGTCCGACTGGTCCAGGTGTGGATACTTTTCACGGGGATCGTAGGGCCGGCCCATGAGGGCGCGTGCCGCCACCTTAGCCTCGGACAGGAGCTTGTCCGCCGGCACGGCGCTGGCAAACAGACCGACGGCGACCGCCTTCTGGGGCGTCAGGGGCAGCCCGTCGAGCAACATTTGCATCGCGGGCCCGAAACCGATCAGCCGTGGTGTGCGTTGGGTGCCGCCCGATCCGGGGATGAGTCCCCAGCGGACCTCGGGCAAGCCCAGCTGGATGCGCGCGTCGTCTGCGGCAACGCGAGTGCGGCACGCCATGGCGAGCTCGAGCCCGCCGCCCAGCGCCAGGCCGTTGACGGCCGCCACCCAGGGTTTGGCACTGGCTTCCAGACGGGTGTACTGGCGTCCCAAGCGAGCCACGCGGCTCGTCATCTCGGCGTAGGTCGTGTTCTGCCCTGCCTCGCAAAAGCCCTTGACCATCGACAGGTCGGCGCCGGCGACAAAGCTGGACTTGCCGGAGGTGACCACCACGGCGCGTACAGCCGGGTCGGCCTCGGCCTGATCGATCACCGCGTCGATGGCGTCCATCAAGGCCTGCGACAGCACGTTCATCGATCCGGGCATGTCGATCGTGGCCACGAGGATGCCGTCTTCAACTTGGGTGCGAATCAGCTGCGTCATGCGGTGGGACTCCTACAAAGGCCGGTGGTGGCAGCCGCAACTATAGTACGCTAGCGCACGATGCAGTGTGCGTACTAACCCGATTGCAGCCGGGTTCTATGCACTGCAGCATGGCGCCATCGCCGCCCGCTCTCCCCCATCTCGAGTTCACCGAATGCCTTATCAGTCCGTCTGCCGCCCCGGCTACTGGAAGTTGCAGCCGTGCCGCAATAACAAACGTTTCAACGCCTTTCACCGCGGCACGGTACCCGAGCTGCTGCAGCGCGGGACGCCGTAAGCCTGCGCAAGCAGCACCAACAAAAACACGCCAGACAAGGCATACACAAGGAGAGCCATGTCAGTCCCGCATGAAAACGCCACCCTGTTCGAGGCCCGCGGGCCCATCGCCATCCTCACCCTCAACCGGCCCCGGGTGATGAATGCCGTCAACCGCGAGATGTGGCTGGGCGCCGCAAAGGCCATCGAGGCGTTTGGCAAGGATCCCGCCCTGCGCGTGCTGATCATCACCGGCGCCGGCGCGCGCTCGTTTTGCGCCGGCACCGACCTCAAGGCCAAGGCCGCCGGCGAGATGGCGCCCACCGAGGAGATGAACCGGTACGGCTACGCCGGCATCGTGCGGCACTACGTCAATAAGCCGGTGATCGCTGCGGTCAACGGCTTCGCGCTGGGCGGCGGCACCGAGATCGCGCTGTCATGCGACCTGATCGTGGCTTCAGAACATGCCACCTTCGGCCTGCCCGAAGCCACCCACGGCCTGATCGCGGGCGCGGGCGGCTTGCTGCGCATGCCCCGGCATATTCCGTTGAAGGTGGCGATGAACCTGATCCTCACCGGCGAGTCGATGTCCGCCGCCGACGCCTTGCGCTGGGGCCTGATCAACCAGGTGGTGCCGCACGATCAGCTGCTGCCGGCCGCGATCGCGGTGGCCGAGAAGATCTGCGAGTCCTCGCCGGTCGCCATCAGCGCCAGCAAGGACGTGGTGTACCGCGGGCTGGACCTGTCGGTGGAGTTTGCGGGCGAGGCCTGGACCATGAACCAGCACTACATCGACATCGTGCACGCCAGCCCGGACAGCGAGGAAGGCATGCTGGCCTTCCAGGAAAAGCGCGCACCCAAGTGGCAATCTTGATCGCGGGACACCGACCATGAACACCAAAGAACGAATCGGCTTCATCGGCCTGGGCGACATCGGCGAACCCATGGCCACGCGCGTGGCCGACGCCGGCTATGCGATGCGCGTGTACAACCGCACCGCAAGCAAAGCGGCGCCGTTCGCCGCGCGCGGCATCGACGTCGCCGCCAGCCCGGCCGATGTGGCACGCGGCAGCGACATCATCTTCCTGTGCATCACCAATGCCGATGCCATCGAACAACTGGTCTTCGGCCCCGAGGGCATCGCCGCAGGGGCGCGGCCCGGGCAGCTCTTGGTTGATCTGTCCACCATCCACCCTTATGCGACACGTGCGCTGGCTGGCCGCCTCAAGGACCAGACCGGCGTGCGATGGGTCGATGCGCCAGTGTCGGGCGGGCCCAGCGGCGCGCGCGCTGGCACGCTGGCCGTGATGGCCGGGGGCGAGGCGGCCGACGTCGAACGCGCCAAGCCGGTGCTTCGCAGCTTTGCCGGCAAGGTGACGCACATGGGCACGCTGGGCTGCGGCGTCGCGATGAAGGCCTGCAACCAGATGCTCAGCTTTTGCACTGCGTCAGTGCTGGCCGAAACGCTCAATCTGGCCAACAACTTCGGGATCGATCCGAACCTGGTCCAGGAAGCGGTGGCCGGCGGCTTCGCCGACTCCAACGTGGTCAAGTTCCTGGCCAAGCCTCTGATCGACGGCACCTATTCGGGCGACGGCGTCATGGGCCTGAAGGACTTGGGCATCACGCTGGAGCTGGGCCGCCAGACCGGCAGCGCCATGCCCATGACCTCGCTGATGGCCTCGATGTGGCAGCTGGTGGTCGCGCAAGGCTTCACCGGGGGTGGCCTGGGAACGACCATGCGCCTTTATTCGCAAGGACCCCTGGTGGCCCGCAAGGAGAAATCATGAGCGCCCTGCCCGCCAATGCGGCCCCGGCCGAGGTGGTTGCCGACGTCCTGCGCCAATGGACCGCGGCCTTCGCCGAGCGCGGCGTCGATGCACTGGCCCAGCTGTACGCGCCGGACTGCTTTCAATACGGCGGCCAGCCCGGCCTGGCCGTCGGACGCGAGGGTGTTCGTGGCTATTTTTCCACCCTGCCCACCGCGTCACTACGGGTCGAGTTCGGCACGCAATCGACCCTTCGGCTGGCGCCCACCATCATCACCAGCGCGGGGCTGGCCACTTTCTTCGTGGGCGGCGTCACCACCCCGCTCTACCACTTCACCTTCACCTTCATCCACGCTGACGGCGCCTGGAAGATCGCCAGCCACCACGCCTCCATCGCGCAGGTGTAGCGGGGGCAGCGCTCGGCCCTGAAGGCCGAAAAGTAACGTATTCTTGAATGATTTGGTTATTCCATGCAAAAATACGTTCATGCCTCAAGTCTCCGCCGCCACCCGCTCACTGCCCACCGCCGGTGCGGCGGCCTTGCGCAGGCTGGGCGCTGACCTCGCCACGGCACGCAAGCGCCGCAATGAATCGCTCAAGGACTGGGCCGCCCGGCTTCAGGTGTCCATCCCCACGCTGATGCGGATGGAAAAAGGCGACCCGACCGTTTCCATGGGCGTGTATGCCACGGCCCTGTGGATCATCAACCGGCACGAGGCCCTTGCGCAGGCCGCAGACCCGAAGGAAGACAGCGCGGCACTCGAAGCCGAGATCCGGCAGGCCGCGCAGCGGCATCAGCCGCGCGCGGAGCGCGGTGCCTGACGCCATGGTTGCCGCACCCGCCCAGGCCTACAAACCGCAGGACACCCTCTCCCTGTGGTGGCTGGGCGAGCCCGGCCGTCCCCAACGAATCGGCGACGTGAGCCTGGTGCAGGGCAACCGTGCCGTCGCCCTGGCGTACGACGCGCAGTGGCTGGCGTCCGGCTTCGAGCTGAGCGCCGATCTTCCGCTTCGCCCCGGCCTGTTCGTGCCGCGCGAGAAGGACACGGCCGTCGGTGCGATCGACGACGCGCGCCCCGACCGCTGGGGTGAGAGGGTGATCAACCGGTTTGAGAAATCACCGCGCATGTCCATCCTGGAGTACCTCCTGTTCGCCGGGGACAGTCGTTTTGGCGCGCTCGGTGTCAGCCAGTCGGCGCACGACTATCTGCCCTGGCCTTCGGCGCCCCTGGCCAAACTGGGCAGCCTGCCGGACATGGCCGACGCAGTGCGCAAGGTGCTGGCCAATGAACCGGTGGGCCAGGCGCAGCGCCGCCTCGTGCGGCCAGGCGTCTCGCTGGGAGGGGCGCGGCCCAAGTCCCTGATCGAGATCGACAGCGAGCCCTGGCTGGTGAAGTTCTCCGAAGGCGAGGACATGGACACCGAGCTGATCGAGCACGCGACCATGACACTGGCGGCCGCCTGCGGCATCGACGTGGCGCGAACGCGCGCCCTGCCTGTGGGGTCACGGCATGCGGTGGCCATCCAGCGCTTCGACCGGCGCGGCCAATTGCGCCTGCATGCCGCCTCGGCCCATGTCGCGCTGCGTGCCGCCGGCGAAGACCTGGGCTATCCGCAGCTGGCGCAGCTGCTGCGCCGCCTGGCGCCCCCGGCGCACATCGGCACCCAGCAAGAGCAGCTGTTTCGCCGCATGGTGTTCAACATCCTGATGGACAACACCGACGACCATGAGAAGAACCACTCGCTGCTACGCCAGCCCGATGGCTCGTGGCTGCTCTCGCCTGCGTACGATGTCGTCCCCGCCGCGCAGGGGCTGGGCTACCAGGCGATGGGGGTTGGAGACGCTGCCGCTGAATCCACGCTGGACAACGCGCTGTCGCAGGTGCGGGCGTTCAATCTGCGGCCCGCCGCCGCGCGTGCCATCGTCATACAGATTGCGCGGCAGGTGGACGGGTGGCGAGCACACTTTGCCGGGATGAAGGTGCGCAAAGCCGATATCAGGACGCTTGAGCAGTACCTCGACGGTGACCGGCTCGGCGGCCAGCGCCGGCGCTTCGCGACGGGATAGCGTCGACTGGCGTCGCGCTGCAGGCCCGCTAAAGCGTCCGCCCCGACCCCACCCACATGTCCCGCAACGTCCGCTTGAGTACCTTGCCAATGCCATTGCGCGGCAAGTCGTCCACAAACTCCACCGCCGCAAGCCGCTGGGCCTTGTTCAGCTTGGGGTAACTCCAGGCCTGCAAGTCTTCGGCCGTGAGGGCGGACCCGGGCCGGCGAATCACGAAGGCGATCGGGCTTTCGCCCCACTGCACCGAGGGCACGCCGGTGACGGACACCTCGGCCACCTCCGGGTGCTCGCGCAGCACGGCCTCGACGTCGCTGGGGTACACGTTGAACCCGCCGGAAATCACCATGTCCTTGGTGCGGTCCATCAGCACCAGGAAACCATCCTTGTCGAAGTAGCCCACATCGCCGCTTCGCAGGAACCGGGTGCCCTGCGCGTCGAACCATTCGACCTCGCGCGTTTTCTGGGGCTGGTTGTGATAGCCCAGCATCATCGTCGGGCAACGGCCGATGATCTCGCCGGTGGAGCCGGGGGGCAGCTCGCGGCCTTCCTCGTCGATCACACGCATGTCGTGGCCGGCGATCGGGTGGCCGACCGTGTGCAGCTTGTCGGGGTTGCGGCGGGTGTCGAGCACGCAGACACCGCAACCCTCGGTCATGCCGTAGTACTCGATCAGCTCGCCTGGCCAGCGCGCCAGCACGTCTTTCTTGAGCGCCGCCGGAAAAGCCGCGCTGCCGCAGGACTTGACCTTGAAGGACGACAGATCGTATTGGCCGAAGTCGGGCAATGCCAGGATCCGCTGGAACTGCACCGGCACCATCATCGAGTGGGTAACGCGGTGCTGCTGCGCCAACTGCAGGTAGCGGCGGGCGTCGAACTTCGACATCATCACAATGGTGCTGCCCAGCGCCAGCGGCGGCAGAAAGCTCGACAGCGTCATGTTCGAGTACAGCGGCAGCGACACCATGGCGACGGCTTCCTTGCCATAGCCGAGCGGCTGAAACAGCTTGAACTGCGCCCAGCGAAAGGCATGCGGCAGAACAATGCCCTTGGGTGTTCCGGTCGTGCCCGACGAATAAATGATGTTGAACACCGTGTCGGGGCCCACCGGAGCAGGCTGGGGTGTGCTGCCCGGCGCGGCGAGCCACGCGTTCCATGGCGCGCCGGCGGATGAATCGTCGAGGGCGATGCGCGGCATCGTCAAGCCGTGGGCTTGCGGCTGCAGACTGTTCGCCACCGCCTGGTCCAGGAACAAGCGCTTGGCGCCCGAGTCGAGCACCATCGCGGCCAGGGTGTCGGGGGTCATGTCGGGGGCGAGCGGCGCGACGGCCACGCCGGCGCGCAGGCTGCCCAGGAACGCGACGACATACGCAATCGAGTTCGCCGCCGACATGGCCACCACATCCCCCACGCCCAGGCCTTCGCGCTGCAGCGTTGCGGCCATCCGGTCGAGCGATTGATCGAGCGTGGCGTAGTCCAGCACCTGCCCGTCGCAGATGATGGCCGGATGCGTCGGCTGGCGCGCGGCGTATTCGCGCAGCAAATCCGAGAGCGTGCCGAAGTCGTTGTTCAAGAGGTCTGTCATGGCGGGACTGTGAATGAGATCAGCGATGCTTCCAGACGGGCGGACGCTTTTGCGCATAGGCGTTCAGCCCTTCATCGACGTCTTCGAGCGGCAGCAGTTCATCAAGGTACATGCGCTGGCCGGCGTCGAACCCGGTTTCGAGGGTGTTGCCTTGCGCCTGCCTGAGCGTGCGCATCATCAGGTTCAGCACCGGCCGACTGTGGCGCGCGAACTGCGCCGCGTAGGCCGCCACGTCCGCGTCGAAGGACTCCCGTGTGACCAGGCGATTGACCAGGCCAATGCGGTACGCCTCGATGCCGTCCATCGCATCGCCACCCGCGAACATCTCCGCGATGCGGCTTTGTGGAACGCGCCCCTGCAGCATCAGGATGCCGGGAAAGGCGACGGACGCCAGCTTGATCTCGGGAAACCCGATCTTGGCGTCGGGCACGCACACCATCATGTGGCAGGCCAGCGCCAGCTCCACGCCACCGCCCAAGGCCGAGCCGTTCAGGGCGGCGATCGTGGGCACGGGAAAGGTCTGTAGCTTGCGTAACAGGCGGTGGAAATCGACCGTCAACTGGCCAATCACTTCCCGGCTGTGGTCGGCAATCTCGACGCCACCGGAGAACACGCGCATGCCAGAGCCGGTGATGACGACCGCGCGGTCTTGCGTCTGCGTTTGCGCGATATCGAGGGCCGCCTCGATCTGCGCCATCATCGGCGCGTGCAGCACGTTGACGGGCTGCCGGCAAAGCGTGATGGTGAAGACGCCATCACGCGAGCCGGTTCGAATGAACTCAAAGGACACGTCGGGACTCCTGGTGATCGGCCGCTTCGGCCAAAAAGATACACCAGTGTACGGTACCAGGCATCCAGCGAAATCAACTCGCCCGCTGGACGCCGCCGAACACAAGCGCCCGGCTACCGCGGCGTCACCTCACCGTCACTTCGGCGCGAAGCAGTAGAACAAGCCGCCACCGCCCACGCGGGCCAGGTCGGGCATGGCGCAGCCGGGCGTGATGTGCGATGAATTCCAGGACTGGTTGGCGATCGGGTTCGGATTGGTGCCGGTGCGGTCCACATGGCCCACCATCGCGCCGCCCTGGCCGCCGCCGGTCCAGTTGCTGCAAGTGGCGTCACGGCCCGGCGGCAGAGCCGTTCCGTCTGGCGCGGAGCCGGTCATGATGTCGTGCTGGTTGGGCGTGGCGGGCCGGGCCAGAACGGGGACGCCTTTGTCTGTGAGCGCGGTCTGCAGGTTGATGTTGTTGGTGCCATGCAGCTCGGCCGAGTTGTAGGCCACCACCACGCCCTTGGAGTTGACCCAGGGGCCGTTGCCGATGCGGTCACGCGCATTGACGGCCGGTGCACCCCCGGTGGCTTGCGTGCTCAGGTAGGCCTTCCAGCCCTTGTCGCCAAAGCCCGCGGCGGTGGCCAGGCTCGTGCACAGGGCATCGGCGCCGGCCAGCCCGCCGAGGTCACCGCCCTTGCCCGGGTTGGCGCTGGTGACGAAAAACGAAGTACCGGACTTGGGGTCGAAGACGCTGGCGCAGCTGGCCAGGCCTGCGGCGGCCAGGCCGGCAACGACGACTTTGATAAGGAACCGCTGATTCATGGGGTTTGTCTCACTTTGTTACGATTTTTGATTATGTTGTCCCGGGCGAGCGTGGCGTACCGGGTATTCACCCGGATGGCGTGACCTCCCGGTCTGAGGCAGCGCCTCGGTATAGTGCCCCGACCAATCACTCACTGACTGCAATCCCAGGAGGCGCTCATGTTCGCTGGTCATGTCGCAGCTGCCTTGGCAATCGCCAGAGCCGAGCGGCGCGTGAATGTCGGGGCCTTCGTGGGGGCGGCGCTCCTGCTCGACATCGCTCTCTGGTTGTTTGTGCTCCTTGGCTGGGAATCGCTCACCATCCCCGCTGACTTCGCCAGCACGCATCAGCCGCAGTTCGTGTTCCCCTACTCACACGGCCTCGCCGCCGGCCTCGTCTGGTCTTGTCTCGCGGCAGCGGGCGCATGGGCGGTCTATCGCCGTCTCGGCACGGCACGTGCACGCGCCGCGGTGCTCATGGCCGCCGCGGTCTTTTCGCACTGGCTGCTCGATGCCTTGGTTCACCGCCCGGAAATGCCCTTGCTGGGGGCATCGTCAACGGCGGTAGGCCTGGCCCTGGCGGACAACATGCCGCTGGCGTTGGCGGTGGAGGCCGCGCTCGTCCTGGTGGGCATGGCCTTGTTCATTCCGGGCAGCGGGCTGCCCCGCGACAGATTGAAGGCCCTGGCGATCCTGAGCCTGGTCATCCTGGCGTTTTCCGTGGCCGGCATGACGCTGGCGCCACCGCCACCGTCGGCCTTTGCCATGGCAGCGAGTTCGCTGTTGACCGTTGTGGTGGTCTGTGTGTTTTTCGCCTGGCTTGGGAGAGGTCCGCGCAGTGCTTAGCGGCCGCTGGCGCGCGGCAAGATCAATCGCGCCGATGATCCAGCGCATCGATCCACAGCACCGCCCAGTCGTAGCCATGGTCGATGGCTTCCGCGGCGCTGGCCAGATGGCGTTTGGGGGCGTCGACGCGAACCTCGTCCGGGCTTTCCGAGCCGCGCACGTGGATGCTCACCGGCCACATGGAGACGTTGGCCGCCGCAACGGCGCCAGCAGGTGCGCAAGGCCGTTGTGGTCGATCTCGTGCATGAGCGCCAGCAGGCGGCCCACCTCCCCCGGCGGAAAGCCCTCGCGGGCGAACCAGTTCAGGTAGTTGCCCGGCAGGTCGGCAATGAGGGCGCCCTTGTGCTTGCCATAGGGCATTTGCACCTGCACCAGGCGCTGTAGTGCCTGCGACATGGGGGTGCGCCCACCGTCGATCATCCGCCCGCCCGCTCAGCCCTTGGCCAGCCGCTCGTTCTGCGGGTACATGAATTTGCGCGCCTGCTCGTCCATCTCGGCCTTGAACGCATGCCGCGTGCGCAGCGCCTCGATGCGCTGCGCGGCGGGCCGGGCGCCGATCGTGTCGACCAGCCGCTTGAGCTGCGGATAACGCTCCCAAGTCGCATCGCCGGTACCCAGTACATAAGGCATCAGGCGGGCCCAGCCCCACACCGCCATGTCGACGATGCTGTACGCATCGCCCACCATCCAGGTGTGGCGGGCCAGGTGCTGCTCGAGCACGGTCCAGTGCCTGTGTGCCTCAAAATCATAGCGATTGAGCGCGTATTCCTTGGGCTCGGGCGCCGCGTTGCGAAAGTGCACCGACTGCCCCGAGAACGGCCCGATGCCGCTGGCCACGAACATCAGCCAGGACAGTGCCTGCGCGCGCTCGGCGCTGCGCGGGTCCCTTGGCACGAAGCGCTGCTCGCGGTCGGCCAGAAACAGCAAGATGGCATTGCTGTCGAACATCGTCACGTCGCCGTCGACGATGGCCGGCACCTTCGAATTGGGATTGATGGCCACAAAGGCCGGCGAGAACTGCTCGCCCTTGCGCGTGTCGACCGGATGCGGCTCATAAGGCAAGCCCAACTCCTCCAGGAGCAGGGCCACTTTGATGGGGTTGGGCGCGGTGTTGTAGAAGAATTTCAGCATGGGTCCAGGGCCTGGGTTGAAGGGAGGGCAAAACGCCCATTGTCGCCGCAGGCTCTGCCACGCGCCATGGCGCCCCTAGACCGCGTCGCGCACCCGCACCCTCACACCCTCCCCCACCTGATTGCCCGGATAGCGCACCACGGTCTGCCCGGCCTCCAGCCCCTGGATCACCTCGGCCTCGACCAGATTACGGTGCCCGATCTCGATCGCCTTTCGGCGCGCCCGCCCGCCTTCAACCGCAAAAACGCACCAGGCCTGCTCACACCGAAACAGCGCGCTGGCCGGCACCTTCAGCACCTTGTCGGTCTGCCAGATGACGATGCGCGCGGTGACCCGAAAGCCGTCGCCGATCGGGCCTGGCGGGTCGACAAAATCGGCCACCACGTTGACCCGCTTTTCCTCGATGCCCAGGGCGGACACCTTGGTGAACGCATAGGGCTCGACGCGCCGCACCTTGGCGCGCAGCGGCTTGTCGCCGCCCCAGCCTTCCAGCAGCACCGGCATGCCCGGTGACACTTTTACCGCCTCGGACGAGAGCAGCTCCACGACGACCTCCAGGGCAGTGAGATCACCCATGATCAGCAGCGGGCTGCCGGCTTGCACCACCCGCTCGCTGGCATCGGGAATGCGCAGGATGCGCCCGGCCATCGGCGCGCGCACCTGCACCCCGCCGCCGGTGGTGCTGAGGCCGGCGCGGGCCAGGGTCACGTCGGCGGCAGCCGCGCGGGATCGAAAGCGCAGGGCCTCGAGCTCGGCGCCGGCTGTCGCCACGGCGTTGCGGGATTGCTCGGCTGACTGCGGCGACATGAAGCCGTCTTGTACCAGCTTGCGCACGCGCTCGTCCTCGCGCCGCGCCTGCGCGAGGTCTGCTTCGGCGCGGCGCGCCCGTTGCTCGGCCTCACGCTCGGCGGCCTCGGCGGCCGCGACACGCGCGACGGTCTCGTCGCGTTCGCGCAGCGACTGGGGCACGGGCGCAATCTCGGCCAGCAGCTGGTTGCGGGTGACGGCATCGCCGTCGTGCAAGGCCATGCGCGTCAAGCGCCCGGTCACGGGGGCCGACACGACGAAGCGATCATGGCTGCGCGTCTCGCCCTGGTCGTCCACGGTCACCTGCATCGGCCCGGCTTGCACCACGGCGCCGTCCACGGCCAGGGGCTCGGGCCAAAGCACATAGACGAGCCCCGCCGAAACCGTCAGCGCGGCGGCGGTCAAAAACAGCTTGCGCTTCCAATGCATGGATGTTCCGCTCAGGTCATTCGCGAATGCTCACGGATTCATTCCCTGGTCGTGGCGGTCTCCGACCTCGGCGTCCTGCCGTACGGCAGGGAGCTGCCCAAGCAGTGCCGGCAGTGCCGCGCGCACTGTTTCCCACACAACGTCGAGGTTGATCTCGAAATAGCCGTGCGCAATGCGGTTTCGCATACCGCGCATGCTGCGCCAAGGCACTTCGGCATGCGCAGTCGCGAAGTCGGGATAGCCGTCCATCACCTTCGTGGCAGCCTCTCCGATGATGATGAGGCTCATGACGACCGCCTGCTGTGTACGCTTGTCCGAAAGGAAATCGTCTTTCCCTTGGCTCGCGACAAAGGCACAAGCATCCTGTGCCGCCTGCTGCATGTGGCCGAGATAGTCGAGCAGGCGGCTTTCGCTCATACCGGCCGTGCCTCCGCGAGCACCTTGGCGCGGAACTTCGGCGGCAGGTCAGCCGGGGTCAGCAGATCAACGTGAATGCCGAGCAGAGCTTCCAGCTCGTCTTGCAGGCCGCCCAAATCGAACAGCGTCGCCCCAGGCAAGGCATCGACCAGCAGATCGAGGTCGCTGCCATCCTGGTCAGTGCCGTGCAGCACCGATCCAAAAATGCGGGGATTGGCCGTGTGGAAGCGGCTCGCCGCTTCGCGCACAGCGATTCGCTTCATGTCTAGCGCCGTGGACGGTCGCATGGGCATCCTTTCATATCGAAACTCGTTGCGATGATAAGACTTGAAGTTCGACTTTCTTTGGTGCCCATTGCGGCCCGCAATCCGAGAGTCATCCTATTCGCGAGTTTTCAGCACCGCGATCAAATCGAGCGTTCGAATTCTCCGGGCCACCAGCAACCCCGACAAGGCCGATGCCACCAGCGCTGCGATGGCCGGATAGACGAAAGACCGGGTCTCCAGCACCAGGGGCACCCGGAACAGCTCGCGGTCGAACAGGGGCACGAGCAGGGCACACAGGCCATAACCCGCGGCCAGGCCGACCGGGATGGCCAGCAGCACCAGGATGACCTGTTCCCCCAGCAGCAGGAACACCACCTCGCGCTGGGTGAAACCCAACACCGACAGGCTGGCCAGCTCATTGCCCCGCTCCGACAGGGCGATGCGCGCGCTGTTGTAGACCATGCCGGCGATGATGACGCAGGAAAAGCCCACCATCACCAGGCTGAAGAAGATGAACGAGCGGTTGACCATGTCGGCCAGGCTTTGCTGAACGGCGCTGCGCACGGCCACGCCGGCCACCAGCGGCATGCGCTTGAGCCGGGCAAACAACCCGGCCGCCG
This sequence comes from Comamonadaceae bacterium, assembly GCA_947476465.1. Taxonomy (GTDB): domain Bacteria; phylum Pseudomonadota; class Gammaproteobacteria; order Burkholderiales; family Burkholderiaceae_C; genus Ramlibacter. The sequence continues at coordinate 65,198 of CANJQN010000018.1, forward strand.
CATCGGAGCGGATGCGCAGGTAGGCGCCCGAGCTGGTGCGGTCTTCGCCCAGCAGGCGGGCCAGCGCCCCGGCATCCATGTAGGCGCCCAGGCCGATCATCTGGTCGACCACGCCTACCACCGGCACCTGCAGCACCGGGCGCGCGCCGTCCAGCACCTCCATCGTCACCACCTCCCCCGGCACCACGCCGAGGATCGTGGCCAGCTTCTCGGTGAGCAGCAGGCCTTGCGGGGGCAGCGCGATCGGGCGCAACTGCCGATCGAGCAGGCGACGCAGCTCATGGCCGCGCGGCAGGCCCGTCACCTCGATGCGTTTACTCAGGTGCTCGTGCCTCAGCCAGACCGGCACACCCAGGAAGGGCTCGGCCTGCATCACGCCGTCCAGCTTGCCGATGGCCAGACCAGCGTCCGGCCCGCGGCGCTCGTTGTACAACACGGTCACGTCGTCGTGCTGCACTTCGTTGAACTGCACGTTCATCATGTAGGTGGGCGCATCCAGCGCAAAGCGGCCCATCACCATCAGCCCGATGGCCAGCGCCACGCCCAACACCGAGGCCAGGGCCTTCCAGGGCCGGCGCAGCAGGTTGCGCAAGATCATGCGCACCGACGCCGGCATGCGCCGCGCCAGCATGCCCCAGGTGCGCCCGCCCGCGCTGAAGGCCGCCGGCGGCTCGGGCCGCATGGCCTCGGCCGGCGCCAACGCCACCGCCCGGCGCACGGCCACCAGCGCGCCCACGCTGGCCGACGCCAGGCTCACGCCCACGGCCAGCACGAACAGCGATGGATTCACGTCGAACTCCAGCCGGGGAAAGTGGAAGAAATCTCGGTACAGATCCACGAAGGAATGCCCCAGCACGACGCCCAGTGGCAAGCCCAGCACCAGCCCGATGGCCACCGTGCCCAGGGCCAGGTACAGATAGTGCAGGCCCACCCGGGCGTCGGTTCGCCCAAAGGCCTTGAGCAGCCCGATCTGCGTGCGCTGCGTGGCCACCAGGCGCGACAGCACGACGTACAGCAGGAAGGCCGACACCGCCAGGAACAGGCTGGGGATGGCCGTGGTGGTCACGCCCAGCTCGCCGAGTTCGTCGGTCAGGAAGCGGTGCGACACCTGCTCGTCGCGCCCATACGCGGCGAGGCCGCCGTATCGGCGCAGCAGCGCGTCGAGCTGCGCGATCACCTCGCGCTCGCGCGCGCCGGCCGACAGCGACAGCGCCACGTCGTTGAAGGCGCCCTGCATGTCGAAGGCGGGCGCCAGCGCTTCGTGGGCCATCCACATCACGCCATAGCGCTTGTTGTCCGGGAAGATCATGCCGCCGCCGACCTCATACACGAACTCGGGCGACAGGGCGATGCCGACGATGGCCAGCTCTTTCCAGCGGCCGTAGAGCAAGGCGCCCAGCTTGTGGCCGATGTCCAGCTGGTTGGCCCGGGCGAAGGCCTCGCTCACCAATACCTGATCGGTCGCGCCGGCGTCGACATAGCGGCCGCGCACGATCTGCAGGTCATTGAGCATGGGCTCGCGCCGGCCGGGCACCGACACCAGCCGCGCGGTGGCCGGCTCGGCCAGCCCGGGCACGTCCACCAGCACCTCGGCCACGATGCGCGTGCGCACCTGGGCCACGCCGGGCAGCTGCCGGATCGACTCGGCCAGCGCGTCGGGCGCCCGCCGCAGGTGGGCGAACACGTCGGCAAAGCGGTGCGTGAGGTAGTAATCGGCCTGGGCCTTGAGCAGCGACTGGTAGGTGCCCTGGGTGCCCACCAGGGTGGCGATGCCGCAGGCCACCACCAGCGCCGCCGCGATCACCTGGCCACGCAGGTGCCACAGGTCTCGCCAAAGCACGCGGTACAGCATGCTCACCATGAGATGTCGTCCGGTGTGGCCTTGACGGTGTTGCGCTGGATGTCCACGATGCGGCCGCTGCTGATGCGGATCACCCGATCGGCCAGCGCCGCGATGGCCGCGTTGTGCGTGATCACCACGGTGATGGTGCCCAGAGTCTGGTTGATGTGCTGCAGCACGGACAGCACCAGCTTGCCGGTGGGGTAGTCCAGCGCGCCGGTGGGCTCGTCGCACAGCAGCACGTCGGGCCGCTTGGCCACCGCGCGGGCAATGGCCACGCGTTGCTGCTCGCCGCCCGACAGCTGCGATGGAAAGTGATCGCGCCGCCCGGCCATGTCGACCAGCGCCAGCGCCTCGACCGGGTCCGTGGGCGCCTCTGCGATCTCGGTCACCAGCGACACGTTCTCCTGCGCGGTGAGGCTGGGAATGAGGTTGTAGAACTGGAACACGAAGCCCACATGCTCACGCCGAAAGCGCGTGAGCTCGGCCGCCGACGCCGTGGTGAGATCGTGGTCCTTGTAGCGCACCTGGCCCGAGCTCGGCCGGTCCAGCCCGCCCAGGATGTTGAGCAGGGTCGACTTGCCGCTGCCGGAGGCGCCCAGCAGCACGACGAATTCGCCGGGGAACAATTCCAGGTCGACGTCGCGAAGCGCATGGACCTCGGATTCGCCCATGCGGTAGACCTTGCTCACCTGGCGCAGCGAGAAAACGGTGCCGGGGTCCGATGGGCTGGTGGCTGGCATATGCATCTCATTGTGGACAATTCTCGACATCAGCAAACAATGAGAAACACATCTCGCTGAGGCTGTCCCTCGGTCGCTTGATCAATCCAGCGTCCTCACACTCGCGTAAGTCCCCGGCGACACCGCCGACCCAATCAGGATGCCAACCCGATTGGCCGACCCCAGCACCACCAGGTCGGGCCGGCCGTCCCCGTCCACGTCGCCCGCCGCGATGGCGCTGGCCGCCAGCGGCAAGGGCAGGGTCTGCGTTCGAGCGAATGCGCCCGCGCCCCCCTGGATCAGCACATGCACCGACGATTGCACCGTGCTCGGCGAGCCCACAGGGTAAGAGCCCGCCACCGCCGCGTCCACCCGGCCGTCGCCATCGAGATCAGCGAAGGCGCCGCCGTTGATGCCCAGCAGCCCGGCCAGCGAGGTGTCGGCCGTGGTGAAGACACCGCCCAACCCCTGCACGGTCAGCCGCAAGGTGGCCGCGTAGCCGGTGCAGCAGGGCGTGAAGTACTCCAGCACGTCGGTGCGGCCGTCGGCATTGGCGTCGCGCAGCGCCAGCGTGACGCCGTTGATGCCGGTGGTGGCCGAAGGCAGGGCCGACCAGGCCGCCAGCGTACCGCCGGCCAAGCCGCTGAGCACGCCCAGCTGCGTCGAGGCCGCGCCCGCCAAGGCCGACAACGTGGTGCGAAACACCAAGTCACTGCGCCCGTCGCCATCCAGATCGCCGATGGCCACCCGCGTCGGTGTGCCGGGCACCGCCAGAGCGACCGGCGCAAGGAAGCTGCCCCGGCGTGCGGGGTCCTGCGGCACCAGGGTGGCACCGGTCGTGGTGGCCAGGCCGGCGGCCACGGCCAGATCGGGCGCGCCATCGCCATTGGCGTCGCCCAGGGCCAGCTCGTAGGGCGAGCCGGCGGTCGAGACCACGCGAGCCGCCGCGCCGAACAGGCCCCGCGTTCCGCCTTGCCGCAGCAGCCACACGCCAGCGCCCGAGCCGTCCAGCGCCCCCATGTCGGAGACGGCCAGGTCGGGCGCGCCGTCGCCATCGACATCGGCGATCGCAATGCGCCACGGGTAGGTGCCGACGGTGTAGGTCTGCGCGGTCGTGAACACGCCCGGCGCGGTCTGCAGGCGCACGGTCAGCTGGCCGCGCCGGTCGGACATCGAAGCGGCCAACTGGGAAATGGTGACGATGTCGGTGCGACCGTCACCATCCAGGTCGGCCAGTTTGACGTCGGTGGGCACCCAGATCGGGAACAGGTCGCCTGCCCCGCCACCGCCGCCACCACACCCCGTCAAGGCCGCGGCCAGGCACAGCGACACGGCCAACATCGGCCGTCGCGGCAACGGCAGCGGCAGGCGGCCATGATGAGTACGGGCAGAAATCATCGGATGGTCCTTCCAAGACACGCGATCCGCGTGTGCGTCCATCGTGCGACAGTCCGGGCTCTTCGAAGTTGACGCACATCACTGCGCCCTTGAAGATCCAGCTCGTGCATTCAACGCCGCAGCCCCTTTCGCAAGAACTCGCCCACCCCGGCCTGCGCCGCCGTACCCTGCAGCGCCTGTTGGGCGGCGCCTGCGCCCTGGCCGCCTTCGGCCTGGCCGGTTGCGCCTCCAGCCCCCCGCCCCCGGCCGGCCCGCAAGCCGGCCCGGCCGACGACCCGGCCACCGACGGCATCGGCCGCCAAGATGTCGCCATGATGGCCCTGGGCCTGGTCGGCACGCCCTACCGTTTCGGCGGCAACACGCCGCAGGGCGGGTTCGATTGCAGCGGCCTGATCGGCTATGTGTTCAACCATGCGGCCGGCCTGGGCGCCCCGCGCACGGTGCGGCAACTGCAGGACTGGGGCCAGCCGGTCGAGCCCGCCCAGGTCCACACTGGCGACCTGGCCTTCTTCGGCAGGGGCGCTGTCGCCACCCATGCCGGCATCGTGGTCAGCCGCAGCCGCTTCGTGCATGCACCATCGACCGGCGGCACCGTGCGGCTGGACCAGCTCACCGCCGATTACTGGACGACCAATTTCCGGCAGTTCCGGCGCGTCTGAACGCGGCCCGCGGCCTACACTGGCGCCATGGCCAAGAACGCACGCGATACGCAAAACGGCTCCCTGTCGGCCAGGGCCTGGGCGCCATGGCGGCTGAACGCGCCCGACCCTTCGTTCTCGCTCGGCAAGGTCGACCCGGCCGCCAAACCTTTTTCCAGTGGCAACAAGCAGGCCGACCACGAGCAGGTCGATCTGCTCGCGCAGGAGCTCGACACCCTGCAGAACCTGTTCTACGCCGATCACCGCTTCAAGATGCTCGTCGTCCTGCAGGGGCTGGACACCAGCGGCAAGGATGGCGCCCTGCGGGCCGTGTTCGGCCGCATGAGCCCGATCGGCGTGCGCGCGGTGGCGTGGCGCGCGCCGACCGAGGCCGAACGCGCGCACGATTTTCTCTGGCGCATCCACCAGGAGGTGCCCGGCGCCGGCGAGATCGTCGGGTTCAACCGCAGCCACTACGAGGACGTGCTGGTGCCGGTGGTCGAGGGCTGGATCGACGCCGCCGAGCACCGCCGGCGCCTGGCGCAGATCAACGACTTCGAGCGCTTGCTCACCGAAACCGGCACCGTCGTCCTCAAGTTCCTGTTGCACATCTCCAATGACGAACAGGCCCAGCGCCTGCAGGAGCGGCTGGACGATCCGGCCAAGCGCTACAAGTTTCAGCGCGGCGACCTCGAGGTACGAAAGAAGTGGGATGACTACCAGAACGCCTATTCACAGGCGGTGGCCGCCACGTCCACCGCGGTGGCGCCCTGGATCGTGGTGCCCTCCGATTCGAAGACCCACCGCAACCTGATGGTGGGCCTGGCGATTCGCGACGCCCTGCAGGCCTTGAACCTGCGCTACCCCGACGACGACCCCAGCCTGCGCGGCCTGAAGGTGAACTAAGGCCGGCCAAGCCAGATCGTTTCTAATAGAGCCCGGGCGACCGCCTCACCTTAGAGGCCGTCCACAGCACCGCCCACAAGGCCCGCCCTCCCCCAAAAATGACGTACTTGGATTGCGCCCATGCGGTGCAAAGGATTGTTTTTGCGCAGCAGTTTCAGCAGTTCTCGGCTGGTTCGCCAGCTCAGCCAATGGGCTCCCGTGGATGCGGATCCGCGGGGGATGGATTTCGCCGAGCGCCTGAGCCTGTGGCTGAACGCGTTTGACGCCATCCGCCTGCAGTCGGCGCACCAGACGCTGCGGGGGATGCCGGCCGGCGCGGCGAACGGGCGGCCAGCTTTGACCGAATCCGCCGTCTCGGACATCACCGACGAAGTCCAGCGCGTGCGCACGGCGCTGGCCGCCGCCATTGCCTACGAGCCGGTGGCGCTCAGCATCGGCGACGCGGCCGATGCCATCTATGCCCCCTATCGCCAGCGCCATCAGGAGCTGCAACGCCAGATGGAGCAGCGCATCGGCGCCCTGCGCGAAAAGGCACGCCAAGCCCTGACCCGCGCCTCGCCGCGCCTTGGCCAGCTCGCGGTGCTGGACGCCGTGCTTGAACAGGGCCTGGCCCCGCGTGAGCAAGCCTTGCTGCCCACCGCCGCCACGCTGATCGAGCGGCGCTTCGAGCAGCTTCGCCAGGCCGACGCACAGGCCGCGCAAGCCGGCGCCTGGCTGGAGGGGTTCCGCCGTGACTGGCGCCTGGCCTTGATGGCCGAACTCGACCTTCGCATGCAAGCGGTTGCGGGCCTCATTGACGCTCTGCGCAACGAATTGACGAATCAACAATGAGCAAACGTTTCTTTGCCGTGGCTTTTGCCATCGGCCTCGTGGCCGTGGCCTGGGTGGCCGCCGGCTTTGTCGGATCGAGCTGGCTGGCCTTGGCCATGACCCTGGTGATTGCCGGTGTCTACTTGCTGGGCGCGGCCGAGTTGCGGCAGTTCCGCGCGGCCACACAGGCCTTGGCCACCGCATTGGCGGACAAGCCCGAACCGATCACCCATCTTGGCGACTGGCTGGCCAGCGTGCCGCCGGCCCTGCGCAACGCGGTGCGCCTGCGCATCGAGGGCGAGCGCGGCGGCCTGCCCGGCCCGGCCCTCACACCCTATCTGGTGGGGCTGTTGGTGATGCTGGGCATGCTGGGCACCTTCCTGGGCATGGTGATCACCTTCAAGGGGGCCGTGTTCACGCTGGAAGGCTCGGCCGACCTGCAGGCCATTCGCGCGGCGCTGGCCGCGCCCATCAAAGGCCTGGCCCTGTCGTTTGGCACCTCGGTGGCCGGCGTCGCCGCCTCGGCCATGCTGGGGCTGATGTCGGCCATCAGCCGCCGCGAGCGCATCGACGTGGCGCGGCTGCTCGATGGCCGCCTGGCCACCAGCTTGCTGCCTTTTTCGCTGAACCACCAGCGGCAAGAGACTTTCCGCGCGGTGCAGGTGCAGGCCCGCGTGCTGCCCGAGGTGGTGGACCGGCTCGACGCGCTGATGGCCGGCATCGAGCGGCGCAGCCAGCAACTCGACGCGCAATTGCTGCAGCGGCAGGCGCAGTTCCAGCGCGAGGCGACCGCCGCCTACACCGAGCTGGCGCAGGCCGTCGGCGCCGCGCTGCAAGACAGCCTGGCGGCGGGCGCCCGCGCCGCTGGCGAGAGCATCCGCCCCGCAATCGAATCCACCATGACGCAGCTGCTCAAGCAGGCGCAGCAATTGCACGAGCGCCTGGGCGAGCGCAATGCCGCGCTGCTGACCGCCATCGAAGGCGGTCTGGCCCAATCGCAGTCCGAGGCCGCCCAGCGCGAAGCGCAGCGGCTCGAGGCCTGGACGCAGGCGCTGCATGCCACAGCCGCGCAACTGCGGACCCAATGGCAACAGGCAGGCGAGGAAGCCGCCGCGCAGCAGCAGGCCGTGTGCCAGGTGCTCGAGAACACCGCCGGCCAGATTGCCGAGCGCACCAGCGCGCAGGCCAGCCGCACGCTCGATGACGTCGCCCGCCTGCTGGCGCAATCGCAAGAACTCGTGCGCGCCCGCCACGACGCCGAGGCCCGCTGGACCGAGGAACTCGGCCAGCGCATGGGCCTGCAGGCCGAGCGCGACAACCTGGCGCTGCGCGAACGCAGCGCCCTGCTGGAGCAACTGGGCGCGCTGCTGCAAGCTGTCACCCAGGCCTCGGGCGAGCAGCGCGCGGCCATCGAGGCCCTGGTGGCCTCGGCCGCGTCGGTCATGGACCAGGCCAGCCAGCGGTTTGCCGCGTCGCTGGACGCGCATGCCGGCAAGGCCGCCGACATGGCCGTGCAAGTGACCGGCAGCGCCATCGAGCTGGCCAGCCTGGGCGAAGCCTTCGGCCAGGGCGTACAGCTGTTCCAGGCCAGCAACGACAAGCTGATGGAAACGCTGCAACGCATCGAAGCCACCATGCAGCGCGGCACCGCGCGCAGCGACGAGCAACTGGCCTACTACGTGGCCCAGGCGCGTGAGGTGATTGACCTGAGCATTGCCTCGCAACAGGGCCTGGTCGAGAACCTGCGCCAGCTTCGCGCCCAGCCGCGCGCCCTGGCCGACGAGGTGCCCGGATGATGGAGCTGGACGACGGCGACGCCACCGCGCAGCAGCACGTTGCGCCCGTCTGGGCCGTGTTCGGCGACCTGATGTCGGGACTGCTGGGCGCCTTCGTGCTGGTGCTGGTGGGCGTGCTCGTCGTGCAAATGGATCTGGTCGCCAACCTGCAGGCCGAGGTGCAAAAGCGCCAGATCGAAGAACAGCGCCGCATGGCCCTGGAAAAAGCCCTGGCCGTTCCGCTGGCCTCGGGCCGCGTCACGCTGAACAACGGCCGCATCGGCATCAGCGGCAGCGTGCTGTTCCCGGTCAACTCCGACCAGCTGCGCCCCGAGGGCCGGCAACTGCTCAAGAGCCTGGTGCACCCCTTGCACGTCTACCTGGGCGAGCGCGGCGAGATTCTCATGGTGAGCGGCTTCACCGACGACAAGCCCATCAGCGATGGCAACCGCAAATTCGAGGACAACCTGGAGCTGTCGGCCCAGCGCGCCCTGACCGTCACGCGGGCCCTCATCGACGAAGGCATGCCCAGAGCGCAGGTGTTTGCGGCGGCCTTTGGCGCCGAGCAGCCCGTGGCGTCGAACACCGATGAAAAAGGGCGGGCCTTGAACCGGCGCGTGGAAATGGCGCCGGTGCCCAGATCGGCCAACCCACAGTCCGCTGCCTCACCCTCGGCCCCGACGCAAGCTGCACGCCCATGACCGAGCAGCCGGCGCCGCCCGACGAAGCCGCCGGCCTGGCGGCGCGGCTGGCGACGCTGCGCAGCCAGGGGGCATGGCGGCTCGACCCGGCGCGCTTTCACACACTGGAGGCGCTGTCGCGGCGCCTGCCCGTCCAGCAGCCGGCGGTGCGCGCGTTGCTGCAAGACAAGCTGCAAGCCGGGCTTGACGCTTACACCCAGCGCCTGACGCACACGCCGCGCCCCGCCGCCAAGACCAAGCCCGGGGCGGCGCCCTCACCCCTGGCCCAGCTCACGCAACACCTGCGTGAAGCTGTCACGCAAGGCATGGACGCCGCGACACCCGGCGACACGCATGCGCGCGACGAGCTCGCCAGCATGCGGCGATTTCGGCGCACGTGGTCGCAAAGCCGTGCGCAAGATCAAGTGGTGCAAGCGGTCGCCAGAAAGCCCGCCAATGCCGGCCCGCTCAACTCTCACGTGCTGGTGCTGCGCACGCTGGACCTGATGCAAGCGCTGTCGCCCGAGTACCTGCGGCGCTTTGTGGCGCAGGTGGAGTCACTGCAGTGGCTGGAGCAGGCGAGCGAGAAGTACCCGCGCACGCAGGCCAAACAGTCCGCCAACGCCATGGCACCCAAACCAGCGCGCAAGCCCCGAGCGAAGAAGTGACCGCACTGCCGGGGCGGGCCGCGCCCGGCAAGATCGATTAGCCTTCATCGAGAACCACGAACCTTTTGGACTGGAGCCCTGGGAATGAGCCGCTTGTTTGAACCCCTTTCGCTCGGCGAGATGCGCCTGCCCAACCGCATCGTCATCGCCCCCATGTGCCAGTACTCGGCCGATGAAGGCAGCGCGACCGACTGGCACATGATCCACCTGGGGCAGCTGGCCCTGTCGGGCGCGGGCCTGTTGATCGTCGAGGCCACCGGGGTATCGCCTGAAGGCCGCATCACGCCCAGATGTCTGGGGCTGTACTCGGACGACAACCAGGCCGCATTGGCCCGCGTGATGAAGGCCGTGCAGGCCTATTCACCGATCAAGATGGCCATCCAGCTCGCGCATGCCGGCCGCAAGGCGTCCAGCCGCGAGCCCTGGGAAGGCGGCACCCAGATCGGCCCGGACGAACCGCGTGGTTGGCAGACAGTGTCGGCCAGCGCCGTGCCTTATACCAAGGGCGATGACCCGCCGCTGGCGCTGGACGAGGCCGGCATGAACAAGGTGCGGCAGGATTTTGTGGCCGCTGCCCAGCGCGCGGTACGCCTGGGCTTCGATGGCATCGAGCTGCATGCCGCCCACGGTTATCTGCTGCACCAGTTCATGTCGCCCCTGGCCAACCACCGAGAGGATCAATACGGCGGCAGCCTGGAAAACCGCATGCGTTTTCCTCTGGAAGTGTTCGACGCCATCCGCGCCGCCGTGCCGCGCCACATCCCGGTGTGGGCGCGCATCTCGGCCACCGACTGGGTGGTCAACGGATGGGACATCGAGAGCACCGTCGCCATCTCCACCGCGCTCAAGGCGCGCGGCTGCGCGGCCATCCACGTCACCACCGGCGGCCTCTCACCGGCCCAGGCCGTCCAGATGGGGCCCGGCTACCAGGTGCCCTACGCCAGGCGTGTCAAGGCCGAAGTCGGCCTGCCGACCCTGGCGGTGGGCCTGATCACCGAACCCGAACAGGCCGAGGCCATCATCGCCAATGGCGAGGCGGATGCCGTCTCGCTGGCCCGCGCCATCCTGTACGACCTGCGCTGGCCCTGGCACGCGGCGGCCACGCTGGGGGCGAAGGTGTTCGCGCCGCCGCAGTACTGGCGGGCGCCGCCGAGTGAGCACAAGGATTTGTTCGCCAAGGTGACGGTCCCGCAGCGATAGGCGGAAAGGTCAGCGGTTGAGTCCTTGACCCTACGGTGGCGCACGCTTCAACGATGATCGAGGCAGTTCTGTCAGCGAAGAACGACCGCCCGACATGCCGCGCCGGTGTGCTAGGCTCCATCCAGCCGCTGCCAAGGAACCGACATTGCGCGATGAGCCCCGCTCGCAAGCACCGCACCGCTTACTTGACCGATTTTTTGCGAGGCTCGGCGCTGGCCGGGAAGAGCTGCTGTCCGGGCCGCTGCGAGGCGAACTGCTGGGGCCGGAACAGCTCGCGGAGACAGCGCGTGTGCTTGCCCGCGGTCAGCAATCGGGCCCGGCCACAAGCTGGCGAGAGGCACCCCTGCTCACGCGCCTCGCGCAAAGCCACAAAATTCTGCACGAGGCCCACGAAAGGCTGGCAGCGGGCGCGGCGCGGGGGGTGGACGTCGGGCCGGCCGGCGAATGGCTGCTCGACAACTTCCATGTCGTGCGCGAGCACATCCGCGAGATCCGCGAGAACCTGCCACGTGGCTATTACCGAGAGCTGCCAGAGCTGACCCAGGGTGCGCTTGCGGGGTATCCGCGGGTCTATGAGCTGACGATCACGCTGATCTCCCATACCGAGGCCCGGGTGGACCGTCAAAGCCTCGACGGCTTCATGGCGGCTTACCAGTCGGTGCGGCACCTCCGCATCGGCGAGCTGTGGGCGGTGTCAGCCATGCTGCGCCTGGCGCTGATCGAGAGCGTGCGGCGCATGACGCTGCGCACCGTGCGGCGGATGGACCACATCGAGAAGGCGGACGCCTGGGCTGTGCGGATCGCGGCGGCGGCCAAGCAAGGCGAGGGGATGCTCGGACGCATCCTTGACGCTTTCGTGCGATCCCGCCCGCAGCTGACTGCCGCGTTCGTCTCGCGCCTGCTGCACCAGCTGCGGCTGATCGTCGGCTCCTATCCGATCCTCGCCCATATCGAGCAGTGGATCTCCGATCCCTCGCTGGGCGCCGAGGATGCGATCGCGCGCGCCACGCAGCATGTGGCACTGACGCAGGTGATCATGGCGCACAGCATCACCAGCCTGCGCACCATCGCACACCTGGACTGGCCCTCCTTCGTCGACGGCCAGAGCGCGATGGAGCCCGTGCTGCAAGCGGATCCCGCCGGCTTTTACGCGCGGATGACCTTCGACACGCGCGACCGGTACCGGCACGTGGTCGAGCGCATCGCCCGCCGTACCGGTCTCGGGGAGGAGGCCGTGGCCCGCTGCGCCGTGGCGCTGGCGCGGTCGGGCGCGGTCGACGGGCGTGAACCGACCTTGCATGGGCATGTCGGCTACTACCTGGTCGATCAGGGGCTGGCCCAACTGGAAGCGGCGACCGGGTACCGCAAAGCCATTGGCGAAGCCGTTCACCGCTGGTTGCTGCGGCACCCCAACTGGGTGTTCGGGGGAGGCGTCGTCGCCGCCACCACGGCGGCGCTGGCCGCGCCGTTCTGGCTCGCCGGGCCGGCTGCGCAGACAGCCTGGCCGCTGGTGCTGCTGCTGGCACTGATTCCCGCCGCCGACCTCGCGACCAGCGCGGTCAACCAGATCATCACGGCGTGGCTGCCGCCGCGTACCCTGCCCAAGCTCGATCTGCACGGCAAGGAAGGCATCCCTGCCGAGTTCCGCACGGCGGTGGTGGTTCCCACGCTGTTCGACAGCGTGGAGGCGGTGCAGGAAGCGCTGGCGAACCTCGAGGTGCAGTTCCTGGCCAATCGTGGCGCCAACATCCACTTTGCCATCCTGAGCGACCTCATCGACGCGCCCACGGAAACGCTCGAGGGCGACGCCGCCATCGTCGCCGCTGGCGTGCAGGGCGTGCGGGCGCTCAATGCCCGGTACGCGAGCGGCACCGACGACGCCTTTTATTTCCTGCACCGGCCGCGCCGCTGGAACCCCCAGCAGGGCGTCTTCATGGGGTGGGAGCGCAAGCGTGGCAAGCTGGCGCAGTTCAACAGCTTCCTGCGCGGCGGTGCGCAGGAAGCGTTTTCCGAGATCGTTGGTGCGGTGGCGCCGCTGCGGACGGTGCGCTACGTCATTACCCTGGACGCCGACACCGTGCTGCCGCCGGACGCCGCGCCGGACCTTATCGGCGCCCTGGCTCACCCACTGAACCGCGCCGTCTACGACCAAGCGTCCGGGCGCGTCGTGCGCGGGTACGGAATTCTCCAGCCGCGCGTGGGAATCTCGCTGCCCAGCGCCCACCGCTCGCGCTTCGCTTCGATCCACTCGGGCCATCCCGGCGTGGACCCCTACACCACCGCGGTCTCGGACGTCTACCAGGACTTGTACGGCGAGGGCAGCTTCACCGGCAAGGGAATCTACGACGTCGATGCCTTCGACCGGGCCACGCATGGGCGCTTCCCGGAAAACACCGTGCTGTCGCATGACCTCATCGAGGGCAGCTATGCCCGCGCCGCCCTCGCGGCCGAGGTCATCGTCTACGACGACTACCCGTCTGGCTACCTGGTTCACGCACGGCGCAAGCACCGCTGGATCCGTGGCGACTGGCAGTTGCTCGCCTGGCTGACCGCCCGGGTTCCGGGGCTGGGCGGGCAGCAGCCCAATCGTCTGCCCTTCCTGTCACGCTGGAAGATTCTCGACAACCTCAGGCGCAGCACGGTGGAGATCGGGCAATTGGCATTCCTGCTTGCGGGGTGGACCCTCCTGCCCGGCTCGCCCCTGCGCTGGACTGCGCTCGGGCTTGCGGCGATCGCGGGGCCCTGGATCGTCGCACTGGCGCTCGGCGTGCTGCGGCCGCCATGGGACCGATCGTTCAGGGCCTACTACACCGGCATGGGACGCGACGCGGTCACCTCGGCGCAACAGGTCGTGCTCGCGGTCACCTTTCTGGCGCACCAGGCGTGGCTCTCGGGCGACGCGATCGTGCGCACGCTCTGGCGCCTGTTCGTGTCCAAGCGCCACCTGCTCGAATGGCAGACCGCCTCGAGCAGTGAGCGAAGTGTGTCGAGCGGGGCAGCCGGCGTCTGGCGGGCGATGTGGCCGGCAGTGGCCATCGCGGCAGCCACCGGGCTTGGGTTGGTGGCTCTGGCGGCGGGCGGCGCGGGGCTCTTGCCGCTGTGGCAGCTCGCGCTTGCGGCAGCGCCGCTGCTGTTGCTCTGGGGGGTCTCGCCGGCCATCGCGCATGCGCTAGGCGCGCCACCGGTACGACCTCAGAGAAAGATTCCAGCGGCCGAACGGGCACACGTCGAGCGGCTCGCACTGCTCCACTGGAACTTCTACGAGCACTTCACCGGTGAGGACACGCACTGGCTCGTTCCCGACAACGTCCAGCAGGATCCGACGCCGGTGGTGGCGATGCGCACGTCGCCCACCAACATCGGCCTGCAACTGCTGGCGATCATCAGCGCGCGCGACCTGGGGTTCATCACCGCCGCCGACATGACGCGGCGCCTGGAGCTCGCCTTCGGCTCGATGGATCGCCTGGCCCGGTTCAAGGGCCACTTCTTCAACTGGTACGAACTGCACGAGTTGCGGGTGCTCGAACCCGCGTACGTATCGACCGTGGACAGCGGGAACCTGGCGGGGCACCTGCTGGCGGTGAGGCAGGCGTGCCTGGCGGCCGCACTGGAGCCAGCGGGAGATCCGCTCGCGCTGGACGAAGCGGCCGTGAGCGCCGGGGGCTTGAGCGAGCGCCTGCAGGCGCTGGCCGATCGCGCCCACGGCTTCGCGACCGCCATGGAGTTCGGGTTCCTGTTCGACCGCGAACGGGAACTGTTCTCCATCGGCTATCAGCATGCGACCCACACGCTCGATGCGTCCTACTACGACCTGTTCGCCTCCGAGGCGCGCCTGGCCAGCTTCGTGGCCATCGCCAAGGACGACGTCCCCGCCGACCACTGGTTCCGGCTGGGCCGCACCCTCACCCATGCCGGCGGACACCCCGCGCTGATCTCATGGAGCGGGAGCATGTTCGAGTACCTGATGCCGGCCCTGGTGATGCGCGCATTTCCGTTCACTCTGCTGAGCCAGACCTACCAGGGGGCCGTGCGGCGCCAGATCGCCTACGGCACCGAACTGGGCATTCCCTGGGGCGTGAGCGAGAGCGCCTACAACCTGCGCGACCGCCATCTCACCTACCAGTACCGGGCCTTCGGCGTGCCCGATCTCGCCCTCAAGCGCGGCCTCGGCCGCGATCTGGTGGTCGCGCCCTACGCGTCCGCGCTCGCCCTGCTGGTGGACCCTTCACGGGCGTTGAGCAACCTCGCCACGCTGGAGAACGCGGGCGCCCTGGGACCGTACGGGTTCCGCGACGCGCTCGACTACACGCGGCCGGACCCAGGCAAGCCCTGCGCGCTGGTTGACAATTACATGGCGCACCACATCGGCATGTCGCTCGTGGCGTTCACCAACCTGCTGACCGATCAGGTCTGGCAGGAGCGCTTCCATGCGGACCCCCTGGTGCGGTCCGTGGAGCTCCTGCTGCACGAGCGCATCCCCAGGCGGCTGGTGTACGACAAACCTCAGGCGAGCGCCCCTGACGAGGGGCTGCCCGCACCGGAGCTGGAAAGCCCCGTGGTTCGCGAATTTGACGACCCGGACACACCCCACCCGCACGTCGCGATGCTGGGGCGCCTGCCCTACAAGCTGATGATCAGCCACTGCGGATCGGGCTACAGCCGATACAACGACGTTGCGGTCACCCGCTGGCGCGCCGACGCGACCACCGACTCGACCGGGCAGTTCTGCTATGTCAAGGACGTCGGCCAGGGCCGCATGTGGTCGGTGACGCACCAGCCCACCTGCGCGCCGGCCGACTCGCACCGGGCGCTGCTGGCCATCGATCGGGTCACCTTCGAACGCTCCGACGGCGCCATCGAGACGCGCACCGAGATCGTGGTCGTGCCCGAGGACGCGGCCGAGGTCCGACGAGTCACCGTTCACAACCATGGCGAGGATGCCCGTGAGATCGAGTTGACCAGCTACGGCGAGGTCGTGCTCGGGGACATCGAAGCCGATCGGGCCCACCCGGCCTTCGCCAAGCTGTTCGTGCAGACGGAGTGGCACGAGTGGTGCCAGGCCCTGACCGCCACGCGGCGGCCACGCTCGGGTACAGAAGAGCCGCTGTGGTGCGTGCACGTCGTCAGCAGCAGCCCCGATCAGGTGGGGCCGGTCAGCTTCGAGACCGATCGCGCACGGTTTGTCGGCCGCGGACGCACCACCCGCCGCCCTGCCGCCCTGTCCACCGATGGGCCGCTGTCGGGCAGCACCGGCGCGGTTCTCGACCCGATCTTTTCGCTGCGCACCCGCGTGCTGCTGGCGCCCGGCCAGTCGGCGTGTGTCACGTTCACGACCCTGGTGGCCACCAGCCGCGCGCGCGCCTTCGAGCTGGCTGACCGCTACCACCATCCGTCCGCGGCGCAGCGCGCGCTCGATCTGGCGTGGACATCGCAGCAACTGGAGCTTCGCGAGCTGGGTCTGACCCCGGCCGACGTCGCCGACTATCAGGAACTGGCCGGCTATCTCTTTTTCCCGCGCCCGCAACTGCGGGCGCCCCAGGACGAACTCCTGAACAACCGCGGTTCGCAACCGCTGCTGTGGGAAATCGGCGTTTCCGGCGACTGGCCGGTGGTGCTGGCGTCCATCGATTCACCGGCCGGGTTGCCGACGCTGCGGCGGCTGTTCGCCGCTCACCACTACTGGCGCCGCCGAGGGATGACGGTGGACGTGGTTGTACTCAACACGCGGTCGGCCTCCTACCTGCAGGAGCTTCACCACAAGATTCTCGAAGTGATGTTCACGTCCAGCGACACGCAGATGGACCGCCCCGGCGGCGTGTTCATCCGGCGGCGCGACCAGCTCGCACCCGAGGCGCTGCGGATGCTTGAGGCCACCGCGAGCGTGACCCTGCGCTGCGAGGGACACCCGCTCATCGCTTCCGTCATCGGCATGGTTCAGGATGGGGCCAAGAGGCTGGATACGCCTTCGCTCGAATCGCAGCCGCGGCGCAGTGGCAAGGCGCTTGCAAACGCACCGGTGGCGCAAGCCGGGGCCGGCGATCTGCTGTTCGACAACGGCATCGGCGGCTTGAACGCGGCTGGCGATTACCAGATGCGCATCCGCAGCGACCGGCTGCCGCCCGCACCCTGGTGCAACGTGATCGCCAACCCGCACGGCGGCTTCGTGGTGAGCGAGCGGGGTTGCGGCTTCACCTGGGCGGAGAACAGCTACTTCTATCGGCTCACGCCCTGGCACAACGACCCGGTGAGCGATCCCGCGTCCGAGGTGCTCTACCTGCGTGATGAAGAGACGGGCGACCTGTGGAGCGCCACGCCGGCGCCGGTCGGCCGCGATGCAAGGTACACCGTGCGGCACAGCGCCGGCGCCACGGTGTTCGAGGCAACGCAGGGCGACATCGCCAGCCGCCTCACCATGAGCATGGCGGACGGCCAGGCCGTCAAGCTGTCGGTGCTTGAGGTGACCAATCAGGGTCAGCGCCCGCGCCGCATCTGCGTGACCGCTTACGTGGAGTGGTCGCTCGGCGTCAACCGCGAGCACACGCAACACCAGGTGCGTACCCAGTTCGATCCGCACCTGCAGGCGATGCTGGCCAGCAACCGGTTCGACCCTTGCTTCGCGGACTGGGTGGCGATCTGCGCATTGAGCGAGCCCGTCACCGGGCATACGGCCGACCGGCGCGAGTTTCTCGGCCGCAACGGAACCGTGGAGGACCCCGCGGCCCTGCGCCACGGACCGCTCGCCCAGACGACCGGGCTCGGCTTCGACCCCTGCGCCGCGCTGCAGTGCATGCTGGTGCTGGCCCCAGGCGAAACCCGGGAACTGTCGATGGTGCTGGGCGCCGCCGCCACGCACGACGAGGCGCGCCGGATCATCACCCGCTATTTCGTGCCGGGCGCCGCCGCGGCAGCGAGCGCCCAAAGCGTGGCGCTGTGGGACCAGCGTCTGTCGGTGATCAGCGTGCGGACACCGGAGCCGTCGTTCGACGCCATGATCAACCGCTGGAGCCTGTACCAGGCGCTGTCATGCCGGATGTGGGCGCGCTCGGCCCTGTATCAGAGCGGCGGCGCATACGGCTTTCGCGATCAGCTCCAGGACGTTCTGGCTTTTCTCTATGCCGAGCCCGGCGTCGCGCGCGAGCACATCCTGCGCGCGGCGGCGCGCCAGTTCGTGGAGGGCGACGTCCAGCACTGGTGGCACCCGCAGACCGGGCGAGGTGTCCGCACGCGCTTCTCCGACGATCTGGCCTGGCTTCCCTACGTGGTCGATCAGTACGTCCGCGTGACCGGCGACGCCTCCGTGCTCGACGAGTACGTTCCCTTCCTGACCATGCGGCCACTGGCGCCGCACGAGCACGAAGTCTATGACCTGCCCCAGGTCACCGCAGAGCACGGCAGCGTATACGAGCACTGCCTGCGGGCCCTGCGCAAGGCCTGCACCGCCGGCCCGCATGGCCTGCCCCTGATCGGCGCCGGCGACTGGAACGACGGCATGAACCGCGTGGGCGTCGGGGGCCGCGGCGAGAGCGTCTGGCTCGCATGGTTCCTGATTGCCACCTTGCGTGAGTTCGCGGCGCATGCACAGGCGCGCCGCGATGCCGATGTGGCGACCGACTTGCGGGTGCGTGCCGATGCCTACGCGGCCGCCGTGGAGGCGCACGGCTGGGACGGGGAGTGGTACCGCCGTGCTTACTTCGACGACGGCACGCCGCTGGGCTCCAGCACGAACACCGAGTGCCGCATCGACTCGATCGCGCAGAGCTGGAGCGTGATCTCGGGTGCCGCCCCGCCCGAGCGACAGGCGGGTGCGCTGCGCGCCCTGGAAAGACACCTGGTCCGCCCCGAAGAACGGCTGCTCGTGCTGCTGACGCCGCCCTTCGACAAGTCCTCCGAAGATCCGGGCTACATCAAGGGCTACCTGCCGGGTGTGCGCGAGAACGGCGCGCAGTACACCCACGCTGCGCTCTGGGCGGTGCTCGCAGCCGCGATGCAGGGCGACGGCTCGCGCGCGTTCGAATGGTTCCAGATGATCAACCCGCTCATGCATGCGGGCACCGCGGCGCAGGTCGACACCTACAAGGTTGAGCCTTACGTGGTTGCTGCCGACGTCTACACCGCCCCCGGACAGGTGGGCCGGGGCGGGTGGACCTGGTACACCGGGTCTGCGAGCTGGATGTACCGCGTGGGCCTGGAGGCCATTCTCGGCTTCACCAAGCGCGCGGACACGCTTCGCTTCGAACCGCGAGTGCCAGCGGCGTGGCCTGAGTTTTCCATCGAATACCGCTTCGGCGGCGCCGTCTACGCGATCACCGTTCGGCAACCTGGACAGTTGCAGCGGCGCGGCGCGCAGATCAGGGTCGACGGCCGGCCGCTGCAGGAGCCGATCCTGCAGTTGGTGGATGATGGTGCGCGGCACGAAGTGCTCGTCGCCCCGGCCAGTTGATGAGCACCTCGCGATCAGCTTGACACAAGAAGGGAGTACGCATGGTCAAGATCGACTACCACTACTGTCCGGTTAAAAGTTGAACAAATTCAACTGGTTAGCTACGCTGGGCATTTCGAGGTCTGTGGCGTCGGCCTGCAAGGCGCATGAAAGCTGGGTTTTCTCGAAAACCGAGACCGACAGAATCTGTAGACAGGTGTAGAGCGA
>CANJQN010000019.1 GCA_947476465.1 Comamonadaceae bacterium
AGGTGGTCCCAGTAGAGAAACTTCTTCTTGTAGCGGTCGCCCTGGTGGCGATCGACCAGCGCCTGGAACGAATCGCGCGGCAGCGCCTTCAGCAGCTGTCCAAAACGGCTTAATCTATGCATGTTGCGGGGGTGTTGTTGAAAAGGTTTGGCGACCGGGGTTCTAACCCCTCAGCGGCATCACCGCAACACCTTTACCGCGCTCCATCTCGCATGCGCATGACCACTGTATGTCGCTTCGGCGCAAACCCGCGCCAGCCCAGGCTTTGCCGGCCTGGGCTCATACAGTAGTTCGAATCGCACCCCGTTGCAGCTCACCTTTCCTGTGACGCCACAACCACTTAGTCCAATCGTCCGAATTTATTCCGGACACCAGTGCGCGTAGGCGGGAATCCAGGTCCAGGCCAAGCATAGCGACGGCCCATAGCGCCGGGCAGACCGCGCTTCTGGATCCCCGCCTTCGCGGGGATGACGACTACTTGAATCTATTCCGGACACCAGTGCGCCTTCGCGGGGATGACGGCCGTGGCGGGGATGACGAACCCTCCTACTCCCCCGGCGCTTGCGCCTGTTCGCAGTTCACCTGAATCAGCTCATGCCGCGCGGCATCGGCAGGGTCGAGCCGCAGCGCGCTCAGGCACCCGCCCCACACGCAGCCGCTGTCCAGCGCCAGCAGGTCGGGCTGCAGCATGACCCCCAGCGTCGACCAATGCCCCACCGCCATGCACACCCCCGCCGTGCGCCGCCCTGGCACGGTGAACCAGGGCATGGTGCCCGCAGGTGCGTCTTCGGGCCGGCCTGAGGCCTTGAGCTGCATCGTGCCGTCGGCCGTGCAAAAGCGCAGCCGCGTCAATGCATTGACCGCCACCCGCAGACGCGCCACCCCTTGCAGGCTGTCGTCCCAGCGAGCGGGTTCGTTGCCGAACATCCGCGACAAGAAGGCATCGGGGTCGTCGCCGCACAGCGCCGCTTGCACCTGCGCGGACAAGGCCAGTACCTGCGCCACATCCCACTGCGGCAGCACGCCCGCATGGACCATCAGCAACCCGTGCGCATGGATCGCTAAAGGCTGGTGGCGCAGCCAATCGAGCAGCACCTCGCGATCAGGCGCGTGCAGCACCGGGTCCATCGTGTCCTTGGGGTGCGGCGTGCTGTGGCCGCGCGCCACCGCGATCAGGCTCAGGTCGTGGTTGCCGAGCACGCACCGCGCCGCGTCGCCATAGCCCATGAGCCGGCGCAGCACCGCGTCGGAGCTCGGCCCGCGGTTGACCAGATCGCCCAGCAGGTAGAGCGTGTCGCGGCTCGGCGAGAAGCCGATCTTGTCGAGCAGGCGTGCCAAGGGGCCGTCGCAGCCTTGCACATCGCCGATCAGGTAGAGTGACATCGTCCTCGATTCTGCCCTCCCTCCATGGAAGTTCTCCTCATAGCGCTGTTGATACTGATCAACGGCGCCTTCGCGATGTCCGAGCTGGCGCTGGCGGCCAGCCGCAGGTCGCGGCTGAACGCCATGGCCCAGGAGGGCGACGCGGGCGCGAAGGTGGCGCTGAAGCTGATGGAGCGGCCCACGCAGTTCCTGTCGACGGTGCAGGTGGGCATCACGTCCATCGGCGTGCTCAACGGCATCGTGGGTGAGGCGGCCTTCAGCACGGGTCTGGCGAACTGGCTGGTGCAGCTCGGCCTGCGCCCCGGCGCGGCCGGCGTGCTCGCCACCGCCGTCGTGGTGGTCGTCATCACCTACATCACCATCATCTTCGGCGAGCTGGTGCCCAAGCGCATCGGCCAGCTCTACCCCGAGACCGTTGCTCGCCTTGTTGCGCGACCCATGACCGTGGTGGCGCGCGTCGCCAAGCCCTTCGTGTCGCTGCTCACGGCGTCCACGCAGGGCGTGCTCAAGCTGCTGCGCATCGACAACGACAAGGGCCGCTCGATGACCGAGGAGGAGCTGGTGCACAGCCTGGCCGAGAGCGTGAGCGCCGGCGTCATCGAAAAGCACGAGGGGCAGATGGTGCAGAACCTGTTCCACCTCGACGAGCGAACGCTCACCTCGATGATGATTCCGCGCTCGGAGATCGAGTGGTTCGACGCCCAGATGTCGGTGGCCCAGTGCCTGGCCAGCGCCGGGCGCGAGGGCGCGCACTCGTGGTACCCGGTGTGCCGTGGCTCGCTGGAGGATGTGGTGGGCGTGGTCAGCGTGGCGCGCCTGCTCTCGCTGGGCCCGGCGCACGAGGGCGAGGTGGCGGCGCAGGCGCAGCCGGCGTCCTTCCTGCCTGAAACCCTCTCGGGCCTGGAGCTGCTGGAGCAGTTTCGCAGCCATGCGGGGCGCATCGTGATGGTGGTCGACGAATACGGCGTGGTGCAGGGCATGATGACCCCGCACGACCTGCTGGAGGCCATCACCGGCGAGCTGCGCCCGGTGGAGCACGAACAGGCCTGGGCCACCCAGCGCGAGGACGGCTCCTGGCTGCTCGATGGCACCATGCCCGTGTCCGAGCTCAAGGCCCGCCTGGACATTCGCGAGTTGCCCGACGAAGACCGGGGACGCTACAACACCCTGGCCGGCCTGCTGATGGCCGAGACCGGGCATCTGCCCGCGGTCGGCGAGCGCATCGAATGCGCCGGCTGGCTGTTCGAGGTGGTTGACCTCGACGGCCGCCGCATCGATAAGGTGCTGGCGGCGTTCGAAGGCACTTCGACCGTCAAATCTCACCCGTCCGCCAAGGAGTGACCCCATGACAAGCTCGCCCAAATCGCTGTATGGCAAGCCCGTTGTGCTCGACCGCGAACGTCATCGGCGGCTGCGCCTGCGCACCGGCCAGGGTTTTGGTTTTGCGGCCGGACTGAACGCCATGTACATCACCGGCGCGGAGTTCGGCGAGGCCTGCAAGGAGTACCCGCTCGTGTTTGTGCGAACGCCAGAGGGCGGGGTCGAGCCGGCGGCCATGCTGGGCCTGCGCGAGGGCGAAAACCTGTTCGTCGACCCGCAGGGCCGTTGGGGCGGCCGCTACGTTCCGGCCTTCGTGCGGCGCTACCCATTCGTGCTGGCCCAATTGCCGGGGCAGAGCCAGCTGGGGGTGTGCGTGGACGAAGCGGCGCAAGCCACGGGGCAACAGCCAGGCGAGGCGCTGTTCGATGCGCAGGGCGAACCCACACCCTACCTGAAGCAGGCCATCGGGTTTCTGGAGCAGTTCCAGCGGGAGCACCAGCGCACCCGCGCTTTCTGCCAGCACCTGCACGAGGCCGACCTGCTGCAGCCGATGAACGCCCGCGCCGACCTCCCCGATGGCCGTGCGTTCACCGTGGACGGACTGCTGGTGGTCGACGAGAAAAAGCTGCTGGCGCTGCCCGATGCGCAGGTGCTGGCCCTGTTTCGCGGGGGCGAGTTGCACCTGTTGTCCATGCACCTGCTGTCGCTGTCCAACCTGAAGGCGCTGACGCAGCGCATGGCGGGACAGGCAGTCACGGCGGCGCCTGCGGCGCCCTCAGTCCAGTAGCGCCCGCCGCAACGGCTCGACCCAGTCGCGCGCCGGGGGCGACCACACGCCCGAAAAATCCGAGGCGAGTTCCCACCAGGCCCAGCCGATGCCTCGCTGTTCGGCCTCGTCCCGCACGGTGCGCGCCCAGGTTACGCGCGCGGCCATGTCGCCGGCGCTGTGCGCGCCGAACTCGCCCAGGTGCGCCGGCACGCCTGTGGCGCGGTTCCATTGCGCCGCCGTCTCGAACACCCGGGCGATGCCTTGCTTTTGGCGCGCATCGCAGCAGGCGATGCCGGTGGGCATGGGCCGCGGGCGCCAGGTGATGCCCTGGTGGGTGAAGTCGTCCGGCTCGTACGAGTGGAAGGACATCACCAGGTTGCGGTCGGCCGGCAGGCGCAGCAGCGGCAGGTCGCGCACATTGTTCCAGTAGCTCGGGCCGATCATCACCGAGCGCGTCGGGTTGGTCTGGCGCACCACCGTCAGCGCCTGCGCCGCCAGCTTGTTCCAGGGTTCGCCGTCGAGCCGGCCATTGGGCTCGTTGAGCAGCTCGAAGATCAGCTTTGGTGAGCGATTCTGGTAGCGCAGCGCCACCTGGCGCCAGAGGTTCACAAAGCGCGTGTCCACCACGTCGGGCTCGACGCTGAACTCTCGGTTGTGCCGGCCGCCGCCCACGAGCTGCGTGTAGTGGTGCACGTTCACGATCACATACACCCCGCGCCGCAGGAGCGCATCGATCACCTCGTCGACCCGGCGTGCAAAGCCTTCATCGATGGTGGCGTCGGCGGTGGGCGCGGCGTGGTTGCTCCAGCGGACCGGCACCCGCACGGTCTGAAAGTTCGAGGCCGCCAGTTCGACCAGCGCGCGCTCTGCGCGCACCCCCCAGTCGCCTTCGCGCGGCGCCTCCAGCATGTTGCCCAGGTTCACGCCGCGGCGCAGCCCGTGGGCCACGGCGCAGGTTTCGGGGGTGACGGCGCGGCAGTCTTGCGTGGCGGCGAGCGCGGCGGGCGTGATCAGCCAGGCGGCGAACCAGCCGCAGGCCAATGCGGCGAGCCGGGCCCCGCGCGCGCCGCGGGTGTTGAGCCACATGGGGGCGCTCCAAGGCAGTGATTGGCACTCATTGTTCGCCGCCCGCTCAGCTGGCGGGCACCGCGGTAACCGGGTGCAACCGCCGCGCGGTCGCCTGGGGCGCCTGCCTGCAAGCTAAACTGGGCCGCGCAACAAACCCAAAAGGAAACAAGGTATGGCAACGCTCGAACAATTGATCGTCCAACGCGAGGCACTGGATGCGCAGATCGCCCAGGCCCGTGACTCTGAACGCAAGGACGCGGTCGCCAAGGTCCGGTCTCTGATCGAGCAGTTCGGCCTGGCGCCCGAAGATGTGTTCGGCCGCCGCAGCGGCCGCCCGCAAGCCGTGGTGGCCCGGCCGGCCAAATACCGCGACCCGGCCAGCGGCGCCACCTGGACCGGCCGCGGCAAGCCGCCGGGCTGGATCAGAGGCAAGGACCGTGAGGGTTTTCTGATCGGCTGATCGGCTGACTGAGCTCAGAGCAACGCGGCCAGCTCGCTCATGGTGCTGGTCAGCGTCTGCTCGTAGGTGCCGTCGCCATTCGCATCCACCTGCAGCTCAACGTTGTTGGTGCCGGTGAACGTGATCAGAACGGCAGAGTGGTTGCCTGTTACCAGCACGCTGCCGCTGCTGATGTCGCCGGTGATGACGGACGTCACCAGCGGCGCCGGGGTGGTGATCTGGTAGGTGACGGATGCGCTGCCCAGACGGCTGTTGAGGGTTTCAGGCTGTGCGCTCAGCTTGCTGGTGAGTTGCGTGCCGGCCAGGGTGATGGTCTGCTCGTAGTTGCGCCAGGTGGTCGAGCGGGTTTTGCCGGCTATTACCGATGTGATGGCGTAGGAGGTGCCCGACGTCTGCCTTGGTCTTGGCCTTGGCCTTGCCCGTGGCGGGCGCCAGGCGGGCCAGGGCCGTGGCGGTTTGCACCAGGCTGGGCACGCCGCCGGGGCCCGCCACTGCCTGCGACTTCAGGAGGTTGACCGCTGCTGCGCTGGACGACGATGCCGTGGTCAGCGCGTTGTCCATTGCGTCGGCCGAGGCCGACTTGGCGTTGGTCGTGGTGATCGTCAGCGACAGCGGCGCGGCGGTCGTGCTGCTGGTGTCTGTATCGCCACCACCGCCGCCGCCACAGGCGGCCAGCAGCAAGGGGACGATCAGCGCGCCGGCGTGGGCAAGCGCGCTCGCGGTGTTGGGGATGCGTTTCATGTTCGGTTCCGGTGGGGAGAAGAGAAATCGGAACCGACGAGGCTCAGTGGGGCGTGCGCTTGAAGGCTGTCCTTGGTCTGATGCGTTCCGTTGGGCCAGTGACCTGCGTTACCATGAACTCATCCGCTTTCTCAACGGTTCCCCACGGGGCGCACCGTCGTTTTCAAGAGGTCCCATGATCCAGCCAGTCATCCTGTGCGGCGGCGCCGGCACCCGGCTGTGGCCGCTGTCACGCAAGGCGTTTCCCAAGCAGTTTGTTCCGCTCATCGGCGGCAAGAGCCTGTTGGCGCTCACCCTCGAACGGGTGGCCGGCCTGTGCCGCGACGGCGGACCTGGTGTGCTGTGCGTCGGCTCGGAAGAGCACCGCTTCCTGATCAGCGAAACCCTCCAGGAAGCCGGTTTGCATGGCACCGTGTTGCTGGAGCCGGTGGCGCGCAACACCGCCGCCGCCATGGCCCTGGCGGCCCTGCACACGGCCGGCCCCGAGCAGCTGCTGCTGTTTTGCCCCTCCGACCACCACATCCCCGACGCCGCGGCCTTCTGCGCCATGGTGTCGGCGGCCGCGCCCGCCGCGCAGCAGGGCGCCATCGTCACCTTCGGCGTCATGCCCAGCTTTCCCGCGACCGGCTACGGCTACATCGAGCTGGGCGACGCCCGCCCCGAGGGCGGCCACACCGTGCGCCGCTTCATCGAAAAACCCAACCGCGATGTCGCGCAGGAGCTGCTGCTGCAAGGCCGCGTGCTCTGGAACGCCGGCATCTTCCTGTGCAGCGCCGGCACCCTGCTCACCGCGCTGGCCCGGCATGCGCCCGACATCCTGGCCAGCTGCCAGCAGGCCATGGCCCGCACCGAGCGCGATGGCGACTTCGTGCGCCCTGCCGCCGAGCCGCTGCAGGCCTGCCGCAGCGAAAGCATCGATTACGCCGTGATGGAGCGACACGACCAGGTGGCCGTGTTTCCCTTCCGCTCCCTCTGGAGCGACGTCGGCAGCTGGAACGCGGTGGCTGACATGAGCGCCCCCGACGAGGCCGGCAACCGGATCGAAGGGCAGGGCGTGGCCGTCGAATCGCGCAACATGTTCATCCACGCACCGCACCGCCGCGTGGTGGCGCTGGGCATGGAGGGCGTCACCATCATCGACACCCCCGACGCCGTGCTGGTGATGAACCCGGCCTATGCCGAAAAGGTGAAGGCCGTGGTGGCCGAGCTGGAAGCGCGCAACAGCCCCGAGGCCATCACCCACCGCAAGGTGCTGCGGCCCTGGGGCTCGTACGACAGCGTGGACGCCGGGCCGCGCTTTCAGGTCAAGCGCATCGTCGTCAAGCCGGGCGCATCGCTCAGCCTGCAAAAGCACTACCACCGGGCTGAGCACTGGATCGTCGTCAAGGGCACGGCCGAGGTCACGCGCGGCACCGAGGTGATGCTGCTCACCGAAAACCAGTCGACCTACATCCCACTGGGCGAGGTGCACCGCCTGCACAACCCCGGCCGAACCCCGTTGGAGATCATCGAGGTGCAGTCGGGCGCCTATCTGGGTGAGGACGACATCGTCCGGCTCGATGACAGCTATGGGCGGGTGGTGCCGATCGCGGAGGGGAAGAAGGCGGCTTGAGGTGTCAATCATGTCGACTGCCCGTTCGTCCACTGCGGCCATTGCGCTCCAGTTTTCCCGTTCGGTAATATTTTGCAGGTTTTCTGCCGCGGGTCCATTTCTAATCCCGATCGGTAAAGTTTCGACCCAGCTTCCCTGAATCCGGGCATAATTTCCCGATCGGGAATTAATCGACTGATTCATCCATGACATCGATCGACTCGGCCCCAGCGCTAGGCGCCGCGGTGCGAACGGCCAGAAAACGCATAGGGCTCACCCAATCGGACCTGGCCCTGGCCGCCGGCGTCGGCCTGCGTTTCATCGTCGACCTGGAGGGGGGCAAGACCACCGTACGCCTGGCGCAAGTGCTGAGGGTCATCGACGCCCTGGGTGGTTCGCTGGAACTGACGGGTCTGGACACCACGGCAAAGCCAGCCGAAGAGGTGCGCCGTGGCGCATGAGATGACCGTCAGGCTGTTTGCCGAACCGGTCGGCACGCTGTCGCTCGACGGGGGGCGTTTGAGTTTTCGCTACCGCGGCGACTGGCTCGCGCATCCACAGGCGGTAGCCCTGTCGCATTCGCTGTCCCTGCAGCCCGAACTATTCGACGATCACCAATGTCGCCCGTTCTTCGCCGGCCTGCTGCCTGATGGCAATCTTCGCCGGATGATTGCGCGGCAGTTCCAGGTTTCCAGCCAGAACGACTTCGCGTTGCTCGATGCGATCGGCGGCGAATGTGCCGGTGCCGTCACGTTCTTGCCGTCTGGCCAGTCACCGTCAACCGCCGATTCCGCCAGCGTGGAATGGCTGGACGAGCCGCAGGTGCTCTCATTGCTCGAAGATCTGCCCCGCCGTCCGATGCTCGCAGGGCGCGATGGCATCCGTTTGTCACTCGCCGGTGCGCAAGACAAGTTGCCGGTCGTGTTTGACGGCCAGCGCATCGGCTTGCCCAAAGGGGGTCAGCCCAGCACCCATATCCTCAAGCCCCCCATCGCGGCGGTGGAGGGCAGTGTGCTCAACGAGGGCTTTTGCATGGCGCTGGCGCAGGCCATGGGGTTTCCAACGGCACACGCCCAGATACACAGGGTGAGCGATCGCAGCATGCTGCTGGTGACCCGTTACGACCGCCGCGTGGGTGATGAAGGGCAAGCCGTTCGCATTCACCAGGAAGACTTCTGCCAGGCCCTGGGCGTGGTGCCCGAGATGAAGTACCAGAATGAGGGCGGACCGGATCTAAAAGCGTGCTTCGACCTGCTGCGCAAGGCCACCCGACCCAGCGCCCCCCAGGTGCTGCGCCTGCTGGACGCCGTGGCGTTCAACGCCTTGATCGGCAACCACGACGCCCACGCCAAGAACTTTTCCCTGCTGTACGCCGGTCCCCTGCCCGCATTGGCGCCGCTGTACGATTTGCTGTCCACGGCGGTCTACGAGAGCCTCACACCGAAAATGGCCATGAAGCTCGGCAGCAAGTACAAGTTCGCCGAAGTGCAGGCCCGGCATTGGGAGCAATTTGCCGAGCAGGCCGGGCTGTCCAAGGCGCAGACGAAAAAGCGCATCTTGCGTATCGCTCAAGAGTTGCCCGCCATGGCCCGGCGAGTGCAGGCGTCGCCAACCTTCATGGAGCAACCGCTCATCGCCAAGATCGTCACCCTGATCGATCAGCGCGCGGCGTTCACGGTGCGGAGACTGACGCAAGCGGAGTAGAAGAAGAACGAGGAAAGCGTCTTCGACTTCCAGGCCGACCGCGCTGGTTTTCCGATCGCTGTTCAGCTAACCAAAAGTTCGGCCAGTTCGCTGTCCAGCGCGGCAAGAGCGCGCCGTCCTTCCAGCGCCCGCTTCTTCCAGCCAGGCCCCCGGCTGAGCGCGTCCGCCCGTGCTTCTCGCACGGCCTCAGGGTCTGTGTCACGGAAGAACTCGATCAGCGAGGCGGCCTGCGCCAGGTCCTTCGTCACCTTCGCCGTGAACGCGCCGGTACGCTCGCCGATGATGAGCAGCTTGTGGATGAGCCGGAGCAATGTTTTCAGCCCGAGCTCGACTGCCTCCCGCTTGGTCTTGAACCCGGTCGCCCGCAGGGTATCGGACATGAGTTTGTCGTCGACGGTCGGTGTTGTCCGGGGCGGCGTGTGGAGCGACCGCTCCGAATGTGTAAATTATTGTTTGATTAACGAAAAAATATTTGCTGAATGTAACAGTTGTTGAGCTAAATTGGGGCTGCGTTTGTTTTTTAGGAACCCCGTCATGGCCACCTTCGTTGCATCCAGTTCGATCGACATGCTGAACCTCGTCATGGAGGGGAACGACACGTTCTCGGCGCAGACCGCCGGCTCGTTCACCATGACGGGAACGGGCCGATCGGTCGACGCGACCGGTTCCGGGATCACCTACGACGGCTCCGGTGAGCCCCAGTCAGGCATCGTCGACTCGATCACCTGGAGCGGCGACTACAACTTTACGCTGACCGGCATCAGCTTCGACCTCAGCAGCTCGTACTTCGACAACGGCTACCTGGTCGACGGCGTGATGCTGTACGGTCTGACTGCGGAAATGGCCTCCTGGCTCAGCGGCAACGACAGCATCACCGGCTCGACCTCCGCCGACCTGCTGGCGGGCTTTGCCGGCAATGACACGATCAACGGTGGTGACGGCGGCGATCAGCTCGAGGGCTGGTCGGGCAATGACACGCTCAATGGCGGCGCGGGTGACGACATGCTGCTGGGCGGCGCGGGCAGCGACACGCTGTCGGGCAACGACGGCAGCGATTCGATCGACGGCGGCGTGATCCTGGACCGCATCGCCTACTCAGACATCAACACGCTGAGCTTCAGCTACGTCTCCAGCGGCGCCGTCTCGGTGACGGTCGACCTGTCGGGCATCACCGGCGATGGCAGCACCGGCTCGGGCACCTCGACCGTGAGCAGCGAGACCGGCACCGACTCGGTGTCCAACGTCAACTTCATCTTGGGCGGCGCGGGCAACGACACCATCACCGGCAGCAGCGCGCTGATCTTCGAGCAGATCGAAGGCGGCCTGGGCGACGACACTCTGAATGGCGGCGCCATCACTGACCTGGTGAACACCGATAACGCCAACCGGGTCAGCTATGCCGGCGCAAGTGGTAGCGTGACGGTCACCCTGGGTCTCAATGGTGTGGCCGGCAGCGCATCGGGCGCGGCTGGCGCCGATGTCTTGACCAACTTCTCGCAGGTGCGGGGCGGCAACAGCGGCGACACGCTCACCGGAAGCAACGAGACGGTCTACACCGAACTGTTCGAGGGCCGTGGCGGCAATGACATCATCAACGGTAACGGCGGTTTCGACATCGCGCGCTACGACACCTACGGCGGCAGCTCAGGAGGGGTCAATGCCAATCTGGCCGCGGGCACGGCCACCAGCATCGGTTCCGGCTTCGGCAGCGACACGCTGAGCAACATTGAAGGCCTGTTCGGCTCCGGCGCCGATGACACCCTGACCGGCGGCCTCGCGGCCAATGGCACCGGCTATCAGGGCAGCCAGGTGAGCTTGCTGGAAGTGTTCCGCGGCAACGCCGGCAACGACACCATCGATGGCGGCGCCGGCTTCGACCGAGCCGATTACGCGTCTTCCACCGCCAACATCTTGTTCCAGTTGAACTGGGACGGCGTCAACCTCACCGGTACCGCGTCGGACGGTTTCGGCGGCACCGACACATTGGCGAACATCGAGGGCGTTCGCGGCTCCGACTTCGACGACGTGCTGATTGGGTCTAACCGCGACACCTTTGGCACCGACGGCTACTTGGAGTTCTTCGAGGGCCGCGCAGGCAATGACCTGATCGATGGCCGGGGCGGTGTCGACCGGGTTGACTACAACACCGCCCGTGCCGGCGTCGACGTGAACCTGGTGACCGGCATTGCGCTGGACGGCTACGGCTCGGTCGACACGCTGTTCAACATCGAGAGCATCCGCGGATCGAGCTTCAACGACATCCTCACCGGCAATGACGGGAACAACAACCTCAATGGCGGCGGCGGCGTCGACACCATGGTCGGCGGCAATGGCAACGACACCTACAGCGTCGACAACGTTGGCGACGTGGTCACCGAGACCAGCACAGGCGGCGTGGATACCGTCAACTCGACGCTTGCCACCTACACGCTGGGCAGCTATATCGAGAACGGCCGCGTCAACCTTGACACGGCGGCCAGCATCACCGGCAACACCTTGAACAACGTGCTGTTTGCCGGTGGCGGCAACAACACCCTGAACGGCAGCACCGGCACCGACACAGCCTCCTACCTGTACGCGGGCTCGGCGGTCACTGTCACGCTGGCCAGCGCCGTGGCCCAGGCCACGGTGGGCTCGGGCAGCGACACGCTGGTGGGCATGGAGAACCTCACGGGCTCCAGTTTCAACGACACGCTCACGGGTAGCACCGCTGCCAACGTGATCGATGGCGGCGCGGGCGCCGACAGCATGAGCGGTGGCGACGGCAATGACACCTATGTGGTGGACGACGCGGGCGACGTAGTGACCGATACGAGCGGCACGGACCTGGTCCTGAGCCACCTGGCTGCCTACACGCTCGCGGCCAATGTGGAGCAGGGCCGGATCATGCTGGACGGAGGCAACATCACGGGCAACACCTTGGCCAACACCTTGTTCGCCGGCTCGGGCGCCAACGCGATCAATGGCGGCTCGGGGACGGATGTGGTGTCCTATCTTTACGCCACTGGCGGGGTCACTGTGAACCTGGCCCTCGGCACGGCAACCGGTGCTTCGGGCGCGGACACGCTGACGTTGATCGAGTCGATCACCGGCTCGAACTTCGGCGACGTGCTCACCGGCAACAGCAACGTCAACGTCATCAATGGCGGCCTGGGCGCCGACGCCATGACCGGCGGCGACGGCAACGACACCTACTATGCCGATCAAGTGGGCGACCAGGTGATCGAGACCAACGCGGCTGCGGGGGGCGGCACCGACCTCGTGCTCAGCACCCTGGGCAGCTACATGCTCACGGCCAACGTCGAGAACGGGCGCGTGCTGGCCACCGGCGCGGCCAACCTGACCGGCAACGGCCTGAACAATATCTTGTACGCCGGCAACGGCGCCAACGTGCTCGATGGCGCCGACGGCTTTGACACGGCCTCGTACCTGTATGCCACCGCCGCCGTCACGGTGAGCCTGGCGACCGAGGCCGCTCAGGCGACCGTCGGCTCGGGTTCCGACTCGTTGCGCAACGTCGAGAGCCTGACCGGCTCCAGCTACAACGACACGCTCACCGGCTCCAACGACAACGACACGCTGGACGGCGGTGCGGGTAACGACACCCTGCAGGGCGGCGCGGGCAGCGACACGCTGATCGGCGGCGCGGGCACGGACACCATCGACGGCGGCCTGATCCAGGACCGCCTGAACTACAGCGACCTCAATACACTGAGCTTCACCTACATCACCATCGGCGCTACGTCGGTGACGGTGGATCTCTCTGGCATCACAGGCGACGGCAGTACCGGCTCTGGCACCTCGACCGTGAGCAGCGAGGCTGGCGTTGACACGGTGTCCAACGTCAACTGGATCCTTGGCGGCGCGGGCAACGACACCATCACCGGCAGCAGCGCGCTGATCCTGGAGCTGATCGAAGGCGGCCTGGGCGACGACATTCTCAACGGTGGCGCGATCACCGATCTGGTGAACACCGACAACGCCAACCGGGTGAGCTATGCCAGCGCCTCGGGTTCGGTGACGGTCGACCTGATTGCCGGTACCGCCACCGGCGCGGCGGGCAGCGACACCTTGTCCAACTTCTCGCAGGTGCGCGGCGGCAACTCCGCCGACACCCTGTCCGGCAGCGACGCCTCGGCCTACACCGAGCATTTCGAAGGCCGCGGCGGCAACGACATCATCAACGGCCGGGGCGGCTTTGACATCGCGCGTTATGACACCTACAGCGGCAGCTCGGGAGGGGTCAATGCCAACCTGGCCGCGGGCACCGCCACCAGTATTGGTTCCGGCTTCGGCACCGACACGCTGAGCAACATCGAAGGCCTGTTCGGCTCCAGCGCCGACGACATACTCACCGGCGGCCTCGCGGCCAACGGCACCGGCTACCAGGGCAGCCAGACGGCCCTGCTGGAGGTGTTCCGCGGCGGCGCCGGCAACGACACCATCGACGGCGGTGCGGGCTTTGACCGGGCGGACTACACCAACGGCAATGCGGGCGCAGTCGTCCAGTTGAACTGGGACACCGTCAACCTCACCGGCACGGCGTGGGACGGCATGGGCGGCTTCGACACGCTGGCGAACATCGAAGGCGTGCGCGGCTCCGATTTTGACGACCTGCTGACCGGATCTGATCGCGACACCTATGGCACCGACGGCTACTTCGAGTTCTTCGAAGGCCGCGAAGGTAGCGACGTGATCGACGGCCGGGGCGGCTGGGACCGTGCCGACTACAACACGGCCCGCGCCGCTGTCAACGTGAACCTGCTGACCGGCGTCGCGCTGGATGGCTATGGCACGGTCGACTCGTTGGCCAACATTGAAGCCGTCCGCGGGTCGAGCTTCAATGACACCCTCACCGGTGACGACGGGAGCAACAATCTGAATGGCAATGGCGGCGCCGACACCATGATCGGTGGCAATGGCGACGACCTCTACAACGTTGACAACGCGGGCGATGTGGTCACCGAAACCAGCACGGGCGGCATCGACACGGTCTACTCCACCCTGGCCAACTCCACCCTGGGCAACTACATCGAGAACGGCCGCGTCAACACCAGCGCCGCGGCCAGCATCACCGGCAACACCTTGGGCAATGTGCTGTTCGCCGGCGGCGGTAACAACACGCTCGATGGCGGCACCGGCACCGACACGGCCTCCTACCTGTACGCGGGTTCGGCGGTCACCGTCACGCTGGCCACCGCGTTGGCGCAAGCCACGGTGGGCTCGGGCTCCGACACGCTGCTGGGCATCGAGGACCTCACGGGCTCCAACTTCAACGACACCCTCACGGGCAACACGGGCGCCAACGTGATCGACGGCGGCGCGGGTGCCGACAGCATGAACGGTGGCATCGGCAACGACACCTACGTGGTGGACGACGCGGGCGACGTTGTGACCGACACTGGTGGCACGGATCTGGTCTTGAGTCGCTTGGCGGCCCATACGCTCGCGGCTGACGTGGAGCAGGGCCGGATCATGCTGGACGGCGCGGCCGACCTCACGGGCAACACCTTGGCCAACACCTTGTTCGCCGGTACGGGCGCCAACGCGATCGATGGCGGCTCGGGGACGGATGTGGTGTCCTACTTTTACGCCACTGGCGGCGTCACTGTAGATTTGGCCCTCGGCACGGTCAGCGGTGCTTCGGGCGCGGACACGCTGGCGTTGATCGAGTCGATCACCGGCTCGAACTTCGGCGACGTGCTCACCGGCAACGGCGGGGTCAACGTCATCAATGGCGGCCTGGGCGCCGACACCATGACCGGCGGCAACGGCAACGACACCTACTATGTCGACCACGCGAGCGACCAGGTGATCGAGGGCGGCGCGGGCGGTACCGACTTCGTGCTCAGCTCCCTGAGCAGCTACACGCTTGCGGCCAACGTCGAGAACGCCCGTGTGCTCACCACTGCGGCGGGCAACCTGATCGGCAACGGCCTGGACAACATCTTTTATGCCGGCAACGGCGACAACGTGCTCGTGGGTGCGTTGGGGGTGGATACGGCCTCGTACATCTATGCCTCTTCCGCCGTCACGGTCAGCCTGGCGATCACGGCCGCCCAGGCGACCGGCGGATCGGGCGCGGACACGCTGCGCACCATCGAGAACCTGACGGGCTCCAACTACAACGACGTACTGACGGGCACTGACGGCAACAACGTCCTCAATGGTGGGAGCGGCAACGACACTCTGACCGGCGGCTACGGCAGCGACACGCTCACGGGCGGCGCCGACAGTGACACCTTCGTTTTCCTCGCCAGGGGCGATTCTTCCAATGTCGCCCAGGACGTCATCACCGACTTCGTCACCGGGGTGGACGATCTGGACCTTTCAGCCATCGATGCCGATACCGACACCGTGGGCGACCAGGCTTTCTCTGGCACATTCGTCGTAGGCAGCATGACTGCTGCCGGCCAGCTGCAATTTGTTGGCGGTGTGCTGTACGGGAACATCGATGCGGATACCAGCTACGATTTTGCGATTCAGATCAGCGGCACGTTTGCCGCGTCCGACGTGATCCTGTGACGACGACGGGCAGACGATCAAAAGATCGTCTGCTTGTCCAGCTTCGCCTTCAGCACCAGGTCGACCACGGGCTGTTCCCGCTTGTTCGCACGCATGCAGTGGTCTTTCTGAAGCCGGTCGG
The DNA here is from genome assembly GCA_947476465.1 of Comamonadaceae bacterium. Lineage (GTDB taxonomy): Bacteria > Pseudomonadota > Gammaproteobacteria > Burkholderiales > Burkholderiaceae_C > Ramlibacter. The sequence goes on from CANJQN010000019.1 coordinate 15,683, forward strand.
TCAGGCGAATCACCACCCGGGCCCAGCGCTTTTCGTCTCGCACGCGCCAAGCGTGCGACGAGACGGATTCCCATGCAAAGCCATTGAACACCGTCGCATTGACGAAGTGATCCAGCGCGCGCACCCCGGCGCGCCCACGCGCGTTGGGGCCGAAGATGCCGATCCACACCAGCAGCAGGTAGCCCACGACCGCCAGGGGCACCACCACGCACATCAGCAGAAAGCCCGCCATCCGCTCCCTCAGCATGCCGCCCTCCGGTGCAGGCGCAGGCGCACGCCGTTGGCCGAGCGGATGGTCAGGCGGCCCACGGGCTGGGGCACATGCCCCGGCACGGCGCTCAGGCGGTAGCGGGCGATCAGGCTGGACAGGATGAGGGTGGCCTCTTGCAGCGCAAACGCCGCGCCCAGGCACACGCGCGGGCCCATGCCGAAGGGCAGGTAGCCCTGGCGTTGCGATTCGCGTGAGGCTTCGTCGTCCCAGCGGTCGGGGTCGAAGACGTCGGGCTGGGGCCAGATGTTGCGGTGCCGTTGAATCAACCAGGGCGACACCACAATGGTGGCGCCGGCCTGCACCTGCTTGCCGCGCATCGGGCAGGCCTTGGTGGCCTCGCGCGCCACAAAGCCCACGGGCGGGAACAGGCGCAGCGTTTCGCGAAACACGTTCCAGGCCAGGCGCAGCTGCTTCATGTCGCCATTTTGCGGCGCTCGCTCGCCCACCACCTCGCGGTGCTCGGCCACCATGCGCTCCTGAATGTCGGGTGCGTTGGCCAGCATGTGCAGGGCCCAGGTGAGGGCGCTGGCCGAGGTCTCGTGCCCGGCCAAAAATAGCATGGCCACCTGGTCCACCAGTTCCTCGAAGCCAAAGGGCGCCCCGGTCGCCTCGTCACGCGCTTCCATGAAGGCCTGCAAGATGTCGACATCCCCCGTGGGCCGGCCGGCGCAATAGGCCTCGAAGCGCGGGCGGATCAGTTTTTCAAGCAGGCCGCGAATCTCGCGCGCGGCGCGGCGGCTGCGCCAGGTGTCCCAGGGCCACACCAACCAGCGCACGCCATAGACCGAAGGCAGCATCAGCCGCGGCGCTAGCGCCTGGTAGCGTGCGAAGGCCTCGAAAATGCGCCGGGCATCCTCGCCGCCCATCGGCTGCGAAAAGATGGTGCGAAAAATGATGTCGGCGGTGACGTGGGTCATCTCCACTTCCACGTCGTACTCGGCGCCGTCGGGCAATTGCGCCAGGCGCGCCAGCATGTCGGCGGTGGCCTCGCGCATGGCCGGAAAGGCCACATTCAGCCGCGCCTGCGCAAAGGCCGGGTTCATCATCTGCCGCTGGCGCTGCCACTGCGCGCCATTGGTGGTGAAAATGCTCTCGCCCAGCAGCGGCCCCAGCGCCTCGCCCGTCTGCGGGCTCTTGGGGAAATCGGCCGCCTCGTCCTGCATCACGCGGCGCACCAGCGCCGGGTCGTTCACCATGTACAGATCCATCCCCGGCAGGTGCACCTCGCCCATCTGCATGGCGTAGCTGCGCTCGTACAGCGCGTCCAGCCACGAGCGGCGCGCACTGAAGAACATCAGCAGGAGCGAGGCCTTGCTCTTGCGCGGTGTCGGGTAGGCGGGGCAAAAAGGCGTGGTCATGTCAATCTGTGCAGGCGCACCCGAATGCCCTTGTCGGACCGAACGGTCAAACGCCCCACGACGCCGGGCCGCCACTGCGGCTCGCCGCTGATCCTGTACCGGGACAGCAGGTTCGCCATGATCAGGCCGGCCTCCATCGCGGCGAAGCCTGCGCCCACGCAGGCGCGCTCACCGAGGCCGAACGGCAGGTACACCGCTTCGGTAGGCAGCGCGTCGCGATGCAAGAAGCGATCGGGCAAGAACGCGTCCGGCTCGGTCCACCAGCGCCGATGCCGGTGCAGCAGCCAGGGGAAGACCAGCAGCTCCGAGCCCTTGGGAACCGGCACGCCGCGTATCACCTCGTCTTGCGTGGCCTCGCGTGGGAAATAGCCGACCGGCGGGTACAGGCGCAGCACTTCCTTGAAGACGGCGTTGAAGCGCTGCATGCGCCAGACGCCCCCGGTATCTGCCGGGATGCCGTCGGCCGAGATGCCGCGCGCTTCTTCGCGCAAGGCGTCCTGCAGATCGCCACACTCGCCCAGAAGGTACATGCACCAGCTCAAGGCGCTGGCGGAGGTCTCATGCCCGGCCAGGAACAGCAAGCACACCTGGTCCAGCACTTCGAGCCGGGTCAGCGTGGATCCGTCTTGCGGGTCGACGGCCGCGCGCAGACCGGCCACGATGTCGGCGCCGCTGCGCTCCTGCTCAGTCGTCACGTTGTCAAAGCGCTGATCGACGCAGGCGCCGATGTGGTTGCGAATGATGGCCGCCTGCCGTCGCCTGGCCCGCTCGATCCCGAAACCAGGCAGCCGGAACAAGCGTAGCGCGAGCGCGCGTTGCGACAGGCGCTGATAGCGGCTGAGGGCTTCGTACAGGCGCTGTGCGTCCGCACCCAGCAGCGGCACCGAAAAGATGGCGCGGAACACGATGTCGGCGGTGACCGCGGTCATCAACGCTTCAGCGTCCAGATCGCCGCCGTCGGGCAGGGTGTCCAGCTGCGCCATCATCGCGGCGCAGGCCTGGCCCATGAGCGGAAACACCAGCCCCAGCCGGGCATGGGTCATGGCCTGGTCGAGCATACGGCGCTGGCGCCGCCAATGGTCGCCGTTGGTTGCAAAAGGGCTGCCGCCCAACAGCGGCTCCAGCGCGTAGTTCATGAGGCGGTGCTTGGGAAAGCGAGCCGGCTCTTGCACCAGGATGCGTTCGACCCAGACGGGGTCGTTGATGATGAACAACTTCAGCAGCGGCAGCCGGACATGCCCCAGCAGCATCAGATAGCTTCTTTGCGTGAGCACGTCCATCCACGAGTGCGCGAAGCGAAGAAAGCGCCACCAGCGCAGGCGGACATCTTGCAGTGCGGCCGGCCGCGGGGGTATGAAGCTCATGCAAGCGCCTGTTCGAAGGGGGCCGGTCCGTACAGCAGTGGGTACAGGTTGAAGTTGCCTGCGCGCTCGGGTGTCATCAGGTAAAGGAAGTGCGTGCGCAGCTTGTCGCTGCGGATCTGCGCCCAGCGCGGCGCGCTGTACATCTGGAAAAACTTCGCGTTGCGCCGCACGGGCCGATCCGTGCGGCCGGCCTCCATGCCGGTCAGGGCCAGCGGATGCGCCATATAAAAACACAGCGGATCGATCAGCGCCGACACATCCAGCCACGCCAGGGCCGGGTTGTCGCACAAGCGGGCCAGCGCCTGCCGGAACTCCTGGGCCTGCGGCGGCAGCGCGACGAAAGGAATGCACTGGCCCAGGGTGAGCATGCAGGTCTTGCGCCCCGCCTGCAGGGCCTGCCAGCGCGGGTCTTGCAGCAGGGCGTCGGCCGGCTCGATCATCACCAGGGTGCCGACGCTGTGGCCCACCAGCAGCACCTCGTCGACCGGGTCAAGTTGCTGCCGCTCGATGATGTGGTTGACCCACTCCTGGCAGCGCTGCGGCATGCCTTCGATCGGTCCGCGGCCCATGCGCACGTTGTACGCGAAGATGCGAAGCAACCAGAACAGGCCCTTGTGCCGGCCATACAGCCAGGCGCCGGCGACGATGGATACGCCCACCACCGCACCAACCGCCAGCCCCAGGCTGCCCGGGATCAATGCGGCCAGCACCGCCGCGGCGAGCAGGCCCGCCAGCAAGGTGCCAAGAAGATACTGCGCCGGCATCCTGCCGGTGATGGCCGCGGTGGCATGCACGCGCTTGACGCGCCGCAGATCGATGTCGCGGACGATACCCAGATACGTTTGCCAGAAGGCCCGCCACAGTGCCCAGGGCCCACGGGGCCAGTGCGCGCGGATGATGTCGTCCCAGGCCATGAATTCGTGCACGGTTTCCACGGCCGGGGCGCCGCCGGGCGGATGGCAGCGCACGGCCCAGGCGTGCGCGCTCTTGCTCTGCTTTCGCCGGGGGCCGGTTTCAAAGGTGCAGCCGCCGGGCTGGGGGCGCGCGGCTTCCTCCTTCATCAAGCGGTGATAGTAGGCGGGGCCGCGCGGGTCGAAGCCGCCGAAATAATGGATGCGCCGGCGGGTGACGCCGGTGGTGATTTCGGGCTTCATCGGTACCATGCCTTCAACAATGTGAGACCTTTGCGAGCCTGCCGGCGCAACCAACCGCTGCGCAGGCGATCCAGCCGGCCAGACGTCTCCATCTCGTCTCGGCTGGCCGCGAGTATGCGCAGCACCGCCATGCAGCTCGTATAGCCCTTGAGCGTGGGATCCCAGTAGAGGGGGTAGCGTAGCAGCGCACCAGCCACGAGTTCATCGAGTGTGAGCCGGCGCGTGCGGCGCGCGAAGGCCGCACCGTCGGTGCAGCGGTCTTGTGTCAGCCCCCAGCCCGCATAAAACGGTTGGCCGTAGGTGACGACCGTCTTTCCGCGCAAAAGCGCGTCGAACCCCGAAAGGGAGGTGAGCGTGTGCAGTTCGTCGCAGGCCTCAATGCAGCTGATGACCGATAGCCTGACTTCCACGTGGTCCGCGAGCGCCGGCAGATCCGCCTCAGCGACACGACCCTTGCGGTTGCCGCTGGCCACGTCGGGGTGTGGCTTGTAGACGATGAAGGCGTCGGGGCGGGCCGCGCGGACGGCCTGCAGCAGGGCCAGATTGGTTCGCACGGACGTGCATCCGAGGCGGATGGACGCATCGTCCTCCACCTGGCCCGGCACCAGCACCACCATGCGCCCGGGCGGGTTGGGCCAGCGGACGGGCGAGCGTGGCTCCAGGTTGTACTTGGTCAACCCATGCGTGACGATGAACTCGCGCACGCGCCGTGCTTCGCTCAGGTCCTCGATGCCGAAAGATTCCTTGTTGAGCAGCGTTTCCAGGTCGCTGGGCCGCGTTGCGTCAAAGTAGATCCCCGTTCGGTCCAGGGCGATCGACATCGGCGCAATCAGGTCAGAGCCCAGGCCGACGGAGCGGATGAATCCATCTTCGATGCGCACGCATTGGGCGGCGGTGCGCGTGGCGAGTTCATCGAGATCGCCAGGCGGGTCGGCGCCCCAATGGACCAGGCAATCGCCGGGGCGAGGCTTCAGGCGGGCGGCTGCTTCGGTGTCAGGCGCGAAGGCGACCCCTTGCGGCTCAAGCGAAAAGAGCGGCTGCAGGTTGGCCGCCTTCCATCGCCGCAAACCGACGAAGATCAGCCGACGCTCACGTTGCCTGCCATGGAGGCGATCAACGGTATCTCGCTGGCGAACGAGCCAATCGATCACATGGAAGATGCTTCCTGTCGCGTGCGTTACGGGATTGATGTAACGGCTGTAGTGGAGGTAGGCTGCTGCGAACAGCTCGTCCACGGAGCGCCGCTGGAGACGGCGATGGCTGACGATGCGGTCGTCGGTCGCGCCCCAGCCCGCGTACCAGGGCATGCCGAAGCAGCAGACCGGCTTGCCCGCCAAAAGCGCCTCGAAGCCCATCGTGGATGTCACCACGTAGACCCGGTCCATCTGCTCGATCAGGCTGATGGGGTTGATCGGGTCGCGCAGCACCACGGTGCGCGCATCGTCGCGCAAGTGGGTGAGATGCCCACGCTTTCGGCCGGCACTGACCTCGGGGTGGGTCTTGACATAGACCGTGGCGTCGGGGTTGTCGCAACGGGCCGCTTCGAGCATGGCCGTGAACGTTGCGGCGCTCGCTTCACCGCCACGGATGCTCAGATCCCCGGCGGTCTGATCGACGACAAGCACGCGCAATCCAGGGCGAAGCGCGGCCGCGTCGATCTCAGGTGCGTGGTTGTATTTGCTCAGGCGATGATGAACAAGCGCACGACGCGCCTGGGCGGCATCGGGGTGGAGCGGGCGGGCGTAGCCTTGAGAATTGAGCAGGACTTCCAACTCGCTGGGCGTGCGCGCGTCGTAGTAGATCCCTAGCCGGTCTGTCACGATGCCCAGCGGCGGCGCCGAGTGGCCTGGCCGATAAGAGCGCAGAAATGCGTCTTCGAGGCGAACGCTGGGCAGGTCCCATCGCTTGGCGTAGGCCATGGCGCGTGATGAGGTGGGGCGGTCGCCCCAACAGGCGACGACGCTGGCGGGAGTCTTGGTGACACGAATGGGCGCGTACGAAACCGGCATGCCCAGGTACGCCGGGAGCAGGCGCATTCGGTGAAGGCCCCAGGTAAACACGAGCGCGCGGCATGCGTTGCCGCCGGGCAGGGTCATGGGGTGGGCAAGCTGAACTGGGTTTGGGCCTTCTCGAAATCGTCCATACGCCCGATATCGAGCCACGATTCATGCAGCGGAAAACTGGCAACCCGCTCCTGCTTGGCAATGGCTTGCTCAAGGAGCGTTGGCATGTCGATTCGCACGCCACGCGGCACCCGCCGCACCAGCGCGGGTGACAGGATGTAGATCCCGGCGTTCACGAAGAATCGATGAACCGGCTTTTCGATCATGGACCGTACGAACGCCCCTTCACTCTGGATGACACCAAAGGGTACCTGCTGCTCGTAGGCGCGAACGCACATGGTCGCCATGGCGTCATGCTCCTTGTGGAAGTCGAGCAGCCCTCGCAAATTCACGGTGGTGATCAGATCCCCGTTCATCACGAGCAATGGCTCGTTAATCTCTTCGTGCGGCAGCAAGCCCAGGGCCCCGCCCGTACCCAACGGGGCTTCTTCATGAACGTAGCGGATGCTGACGCCCCAGTTCGAGCCGTCGCCGAAATGCGCCTGGATCAACTCGGGCAGGTAGTGGGTCGACATGAAGAATCGGCGAAAGCCAGCCTTCACGCACGATTCCAGGATTCTTTCGAGAATGGCTTTATCGCCCACCTTGAGCAGGGGCTTCGGAACGTCCTTGGTGAGGGGATACAGCCGCGTTCCGAAGCCGCCAGCCATCAGGAAAACCGCACTCGTGAGTGCGGGCACCTGCACCAGGTCGCGCAGCATTTCCAGGCCGACGATCCGACCGTCACCGTCCACGACCGGCAGGTGGTTCACCTGGATGCTCTGCATCACCGCCAGGATCAGCTCTTTGCTCCAGTCAGACTGAGCGGTCTTGGGCGTGGTGCACATGACTTGGCGCACGGGGACATCCAGCGGGACATGCCTGAGCATCGCGCGCCGCACGTCGCCATCGGTCAAGGTGCCAAGCAGGCATTGATCCGCATCGACCACGATGGCGATCTGCAGCGAGCTTTTATCGATGGTTGCGATCGCCTGCTCCAGGGGCGTTTGCGGTCCGACGAGAACCGACTTCCATTTAGTGGGCATGGCGTTCCTGCACTCCAATTGCGGGCCGCCGCCTGGGCGGCCAGATACCAAATACACGGCCGCCGGCAGAGACGTTGTCAAGAACGACGGCGCCGGCGCCGATGACCGCACCGCTGCCCAGTGCGATGCCAGGGCCGATCACCGCACCAGCCGCGATGAACGCTCCGTCACCGATCCGGACACCCCCGCAAATGGTGGCACCCGGCGCAACATGGACGTCGTCGCCCAGCACACAGTCATGGTCCACCGTCGCACCGGTATTGACGACACAGTGCTTGCCGATGGTGCACCCTGGTTGAATGACCGCGCCGGCCATGACTTGCACGCCCTCGGCAAGGATTGCATCGTCAGCGACCCACGCGGAGGGATGCACGAGGCGGGCAAAACGGAATCCGGACTGCGCCAGCCTATGGTGAAGGACCATGCGGCTGTTCGTGCCGACAAGCGGTCCGATGCCCAGAAGCAGTTCGATGCGGGTGACATCCAGGGCCATCAGTGCGTCGTCGTCGCCAAGCACCGGGGCGCCCTGCCAGGACGTATCGCCGTTGCGGGCAAGCTGGGGGTCGCAAACGCCCAAAATGTGCCGTCCGCATGCACGTGCGGCGGCTTGCAGCACCTTGGCATGTCCGCCAGCGCCCAACAACACCAGAGGCGACTCGGCTTGACTCATGGGTTCACAACGTCGCCGGGAGCGAAGTCGCGTCGGGCCGTCTGACCCACGAGGCCCCAAAGGGCCGATGGCTCCAGTCCGAAGCCCGCGCGGGCGGTCCCCAGGTCGTCGCGACTGAACACATCACCGGCACGGATGACGCGCAGCGCCACGACCTGCTGGCGGGCGGCCTGGCGGGTGTCCCACTCGGAAGGCTGGGGCGTCTTTGTGCCGTGGCCCAGGGCGATCTCCAGGGCGCGAATGTCTCGGACCATGCTCGCGAGTTCGCCTGGGACGAGTGAGGCCTTGTGGTCCGGTCCCGGTAAAGCCCGGTCCAATGTGAAATGCTTTTCAATCACGCGCGCGCCTCGTGCAACCGCGGCGACAGGGATGAGGGTGCCCTCGGTGTGGTCCGAGTACCCGACCGGCAGCCCGAACGCGTGTGCCAGGGTGTCCATCGCTCGCAGGTTGACCTCGGCCATGGGCGTGGGATATTGCGACGTGCAGTGCAGCAGCGTGACGCGGCCGCGCAGGCGCTCGCGTTGCAGCGGGTCACTCCATGCGTGCCACACGTCCCGCACGGATGCCGGCTCGGCATCATGGGTCAGTGCATGGCAGATCACCGCGAGCCCGAGTTCGACCTCGGACAGTGTGGCCATGCCAGTCGAGACAACCAAGGGCACACCTGCCCGCGCGAACATCCAGAGCAAGGGGGCGTTGGTCAACTCGCCTGAGGGCACCTTGAACAGGGGCATCCCAAGCTCCTTGAGGAAAGCGAGGCTGCCTGGATCGAAGGCGGTGGACAGGAATTCAATGCCTTTGGCGCGGGCGTGGGCTTGCAGGTCGAGATGCCAGTCCCTGGGCAACTCCAGCTTCTTGAGCATCTCGTACTGGGACTGCTCGGCATCGGTGCTGCGCTTCTGGTAAGCCGCCTTGGGCGCGCTGCTCAGGGCGAGCTTTCCCGCGTCGAACGTCTGGAACTTCACCGCATCGGCGCCAGCCTGCGCCGCCGCATCGACCAAAGCGAACGCCATGTCGCGCTGGCCGTTATGGTTGACGCCAGCTTCGGCAATGATCAAGACGCGGTCGCTCGCAGGTGTGATCATGGCACTGTGTGGAAACGCTTGGGTGCGAACGCATGCCGCTGCCGCAGGACATGCACGGTCTGTGCGGCGGCATTTCCTTGCCCGTACGGGTTGAGTGTGTTGCGGCAGACCTCGCGGAACTCCGTGCTCAGGGCCCGATTCAGGGCGGCGACGATCGAGGCTGCATCGGCGGCGCAATGGACCACCGAGTCGGCCGACAGGCGTCCGGCCTGGCGGATGCCGATGTTCACCGATGGCACATGGACCGAGGGGGCCTCGATGATGCCGCTGGATGAATTGCCAACCACGGCGCTCGCATGCTTGAGCGCCGCGTGATAGCGGCGAAAGCCGAGCGAAGGCACCGTGACAACCCGGCCAGGACGCTCTGACGCATATCGCTCAAGCTCGGGGATGATCGCGCGGCCGCCGTGGTCCGCGTTCGGATAGGTCAGGATGACCTGGTGGCCAGGGAAGTCGTCGAGGGCTTGCAGCAGTGCCGCGACGGTTCGCTGTGGTTCCTCGTCGCCCTGAGTGACAGGGTGGTAGGTGACGAGAAAGTAGGGCCGGTCGATCACGACGCCCAGGCTTTCGGACAGAGCCGCCGGGGGCATGGCCTCGGTGCGTGTGAGGTGGTCCAGGCCAAAGGCACCGACATTGAACACCGTTTCAGGTGCTTCGCCCATCTGCATCACGCGTCGGCGATATTCCTGCGTCGCCGTGAAATGAAGGTGCGCCATCTTGGTGATGGCGTGGCGCATGGCATCGTCATAGGCGCCTTCCGTGATCTCGCCGCCATGAAGGTGCGCGATCGGAATGCCCATCACGAGCGCGGTTTGGGCCGCCGCGAGGGCTTCGAAGCGATCGCCCAGGATCACGAGGATCTGTGGATCCAACCGGGCCAAGGCGTCGGCCAGACCAATGGTGCCGAGCCCGATCGATTTGGCGATGCCGACCCGGGTGTTGGACGACACGAGCATTTCGACCTTGGCGTCGATGGTGAACCCGTCCGCGACGATTTCGCGCCAGGTCTCACCGAACTCGGGCGCCAGATGCATGGCCCCGGCGATCACCTGCAGCTCCAGATCGGGGCAGGCCTGCACATCGCGCATGAGCCAGTACAGCAGCCCATACTCCGCGCGGGTGCCGGTGAACACCGCGACGCGTTGCTTCATCGGAGGTACTCCGGCAGGACACTGCTGGGGAGATTGACGACGCGGTCTTCCAGCCATTGCGATCGGGTCAGTTCATCTCGACGGGCGCCCTTGTACATGGGCAGTCGGCTCATCAGCACCCAGATCGGGCGGGTCATCACGCCTTGCCCATTGGTATGCGCAAGCAGCGCGTCCCTCTGGGCTCGGTCTTCGCAAATGACGGCGTTGAGCCAGTAGTTGGAGCGGCAGTCGGTGGGTTCGGTAACAAACTTGAGCGACGATCCACTGAGGAACCTGGCGTATCGGGCCGCCATCACCCGTTTGGCCTCGACGAAGCGGTCCAGCAGTTCAAGTTGCGCGCAACCGAGCGCCGCGTTGAGGTTGGGCAGGCGGTAGTTGTAGCCCAACTCATCGTGCTCGTAAGCGAAGGGGTGGGCAACCTTGGCCGTGGTGGTCAGGTGCTTGGCCCTTGCGCCGGTCTGCTCATCGCACAGGATCATTCCGCCGCCTCCGGTGGTGATGATCTTGTTGCCATTGAAGCTGAGGGTGGCCACCACGCCGAAGGTGCCGGTATGACGCCCCTTGTAAAAGCTGCCCAGGGACTCCGCGGCATCCTCCACGAGTGCGATGCGCCAACGCCGGCAGACCTCCACCAGCGCGTCCAGGTCGACCGGATGGCCGAACGTGTGCATGGGGACACAGGCCCGGATCGGTTGACCGGTGTCACGGGTGCGGCATGTGCCGTCGGAATCAATGCGGGCGTTCGCGTCAAGCCATGCGTCCATGGCGCGGGGCGACAGGCCCAGCGTGTGCTGATCGACATCGACAAAGACGGGCTCGGCGCCGCAGTAGCTGATGGCGTTGCAGGTTGCCACGAAGGTCAGCGCCTGTGTGATGACCAGGTCGCCCGCTTGAACGCCGACCAACCGCAGCGCCACATGCAGCGCCGCCGTTCCGTTGACGACAGCGACCGCGCGCCCACAGCCGGTGTAGCGGGCGACATCCTGCTCAAAGCGGTCGACGTACCGGCCGACGCTTGAAACGAAGGTCGAATCGATGGTGTCCAGCACATACGCGCGGTCTTTGCCGACGAAGACCGGTGCGTGCAGCGGAATGGGATCGCGCGTGGCGTACTGTTCGCGAATAAAGTCGACGAGGGGTTCGAACATCGCTGTGCCTTACACGTTGTACAGCCCGGCCTTGAACTTGGCCAGATTCTCGGGGCGTGTGAACCAGGCCACCGTGCGCGAAAGGCCCTCTCGCAGGTCAACCTGCGGCGCGAAACCCGTCAGCTCCCGGATCAGGCCGTTGTCGCACCACAGCCGAAAAACTTCGGACTTCTCCGGGCGAATGCGCTTTGCATCTTGCACAAACTCAACGTCGCTCGCCATGATCTCGCGGATCAACGCCAGCGTGTCGCCGACCGAAATCTCGAAATTGGAGCCGATGTTCACCGTCTTACCGATCGCATTTGCGCAGCGGGCCAACGCGATGAACCCCCGGCACGTGTCGCTGACGTAGTTGAAGTCACGCGTGGGGCTGACGTCACCGAGCTCGATGCGCTTTTGTCCGGTGGCGATCTGGGTGATGATGGTCGGGATCACCGCCCGGGCTGACTGGCGCGGGCCATACGTGTTGAAGGGACGCGCCACCGTCACGGCAAGATTGAACGCATTGTGGAAGCTCATCGCCATGGCGTCGGCCCCGATCTTGGAGGCGCTGTACGGCGACTGCGGCTGCAGCGGATGCTTCTCGTCGATGGGGACATATTGCGCTGTGCCGTACACCTCGCTGGTGGACGTGTGGATCACGCGCGCGACGCCACAATCGCGGGCAGCCTGGCAGATGTTGAGTGTGCCGATCACGTTGGTGTCGACGTAGCTCGACGGAGCCGTGTAGGAGTAAGGAATGGCGATGAGCGCGGCGAGGTGAAAAACCGTGTCGATGCCCGCCATCGCCATCTTGCAGTAATGCGGATCGCGCACATCGCCAGTGATCACCTCCAACTGGTCCAGGCAGTCGACGTCCTCCAGCCAGCCCCAGAAGTTGAAGGAGTTGTACTGCGACATGGCGCGCACCTTACAACCTTCCTTGACCAGCATCTCAACGAGATGAGAGCCGATGAATCCATCGGCGCCAGTGACAAGCACGTTTTTCATTTTGTATGGGTTGACCCGTTGAGTGCGGCACCGAGCCGCCGCCTGATGAACTGGTCGAGCCGCGCGGTGTCGTACGGCCGGCAAAATTGCTGGTTGCGCGCGAGATAACTGTCGCGGCTGTGGGCCAGTTCCTGCGCCACGGCGCCGCCACTTGTGATATCTACGAGCAACCGCTCCAGTGTTTGCGCATCGAGCGCCTTGACAGCCAGCCCCTGACGGGAAAAGTCAATCGACGACTCCAGATCGCGGAAGGCGGCGATCACCACTGGCTTTCCCCAGATGGCGCATTCGAGCAGGACGCTGCTGAACAGGCCCACCACCGTGCCACAGCGGGCGACGGCGCTGTACGTATCACTGTCCCGATTGAGTACCCGTGCGAAGTCGCACTGGCCGAAGATGCTGCGTACCTCGTTGAGGACTGGCAGTTCCTGATGAGGGTGAGGCTTGACCACGAGCGTGAACCCGTGGCGTGTGCAGATGTCTCGCAGCGCCAGTGCGGTCTGCAGCATCTCAAATGGATTGGAATGCTGCATCGCGAAGAAGAGCGCCCGGCTGTCAGGCGTGGCGACTTCAGCGGCAGCCTCGTCGAGTGTCTGAAGCCGCTCGATGATATTGACCGAACCGACAATCTCAAGCGCCTGCGGGCTCGAGCCGAGTTGCTCGTATGTTTGCGCCTGCGCGCTGTCGATCACGCCCATGACGTCGACCGCGGGCGCACTGTAGCGGGGCGACGTCGAGACAATCTGCGGCTGGATTCCGATAGAGGGGACTCGGCGGGCACGGGCGAGGGCGGTGAGGATGCGAGAGGTAGCGTTGCGCTCCATCGCCGTGGCATAGAGAACCGCCTTGTCCATGGCCTGCCCGGCCTCCGAGACGAAGATCACCTGCGCGAAGAGCGAACCAACGTATTTCTCGACCCGGGCCTTGAAGATGGCAACGAACTCCTCTGGCAAGCGTTGCCGCGCCAGTTCGAGCACGCGTGCGCGCATCCCACTGTCGAACAATTCGGACATGGCCAGAACTTCAGGCGGATATTTCTTGCGAAATCGAGCCAGGTGACCGTTGTAGACCGTGCAACGAGCGCTCAGGTCACCCTTGAGCGTGATGGTCTTGACCTCGTCCTGCCCGCTGGCGGGAAGAAGGCCGGAGTTGAAAAAGAGCGTGGGCAGTGCGGTGGCGGATTCGACCGCCTCAAGCAGCTTCAGCGATGCGGGTGAGTAAGCGTAGTTCTCGCGCGCCACATTTCCGCAGATGGCGACGTGCTGTCCGTGACTGGCATAGTCGTTGAAGCTCGAGTCCTGGAGACTCCACCACAGCCGTGAGAACTGGCTGCGCAGGTCGCCCAGGTTCATCGGTCCCTCGTAGTCGGCCGAAGCGCATGTGTTGATCGACTTCAGGAATGTCCGGGTGGTGCCATCGACCAGTGACAAGTACACCTTCCCCAGGCATCCAAGTGCCTTGGCATGAAACAGCAGGCACTGAGCGACATCGCCATTGACCACCGGGTTTTTCAGAACAACCAGAACCTGGTCGAACTCCTCCAGGCATGCACGCATGCCGTAAAACCGCAGCGCTTCGTAGTAGATGTAGTCGCCAAGACCGAAGCACAGGGCGTCGATGATGTCCGAGCTCAGGTGCTGGCTCACGACCTCGTTCAGTGCCATGCGCAGGCTGTCGGCGAAGGTCTGAGTCAGCTGGACCGCATTGCGCTCGTTGGCCGACATGGAGACGCCGTAGCGCTTGTGGATGGACGTGACGGTGATCCAGTCGCGCTCTTGCGGCGCGATGAGCATCTGCTCGTCGTTGGCAAGCGCATCACGGGTGGCAATGAAGGTGACGCGCTTGCCGCGCGGGACCATCCCGCGCGCGAGCAGCAAGGCCTCGCTGCTGTCCGCAATGACCGCGACCTGGGCGCTGGTCGAGTTGTACAGGAACCGAGGGTCGACGCTGTGCTGTGTCGCGAAGTTGTACGGCCGGATGCGCTCCAGTGCCTTCTCGGGGGTGACGACTGGAACCTCACTGAGCTTTTCCTGGAAGATGGCGATCACTTCCTCGAGGTCTGTGAATCGTCGAGTCTCCGGATCTATGTAGCGTGGGTACAGGATGTAGGCGGCCGCGAACACCGCCTCGAGCGGGAGTTGCCGCAACCGCCGTTGGATAGGCTGTCGGTCGTCTGTGAGTCCCCAGCCCGAATAGAAAGGGGCGCCCACGGTGGTGACAGGTACGCCGCGCAGCAAGGCTTCGAACCCGGCCAGCGATGTGAGCGTGTAGACGCGGTCGACCTCGTGAAGGGCGTCCGCCATGGTCAGCGAAACCCGCAGGATTTCCGCTACGTGCGCCAGCTTGGCGGGCTCGGAGATCTCTTTGCGGAAGCCCGCCATAACGTCCGGATGCGGCTTGTAGATCACCTGTGCGTCCGGATTTTCAGTCACCGCCAGCTCCACCAGCTGGGCGTTGGTCATGATGCGTTCGCAGCCGTAGAGAAGCGACTGGTCGTCTTCGACCTGCCCGATGACCAGGATGCGCGGACGCACCTTCGGCCCGTAGAGCATGGGGGCGAGCTCGGTGCGTACCTCGTTGTACTTCGACAGGCCTGCTTCGCGAATCAAGCCCATGCACCTGCGCGCGGTTTGGATCAGGCCGGGATCAGCCGCGAAGTCGAATGTATTGAGAAGGTGTTCGAGATCCGACGGTGCCGAGGCATCGTAATAGAGGCCTGACCGGTCGTAGCACAGCGAGTAGGGCAGCACGTGGCTGGCGCCCAGACCAATGGAGCGGAAGAACCCGTCCTCGACGTGGTGAATGGCGATCTCATGCTCGGCGGCGAAGTCACGCAACTCGGCGGGTGTCGTGCGGCCCCAAACGATGAACAAGGGGCGGTTGGACAGCACGATCCAGCGCCCCTTGTCCCGGACATCGTCCTGCAGGGCCAGAAATCTCAGGTTGTATTCGGAAAGGTAGCGGCGAAGCAGCGGACGCTTCCACTTGGCAACGTTGAAGACGAATGCAGTCCGCTTCCACACCTGCGCGGGTTGTAGCGCGGTCCTCGTGGTCTCGAACGCGTCGTTGCGCAATTGCCGAAATTGTTCCGCGTACCTTTGAAAGCGCGGTGCGGTAAAAAAGATCATGTGGTTCGTGGCCCGTCCTATAGTCCCAACACCACTTTGGCGCTCACGGCGATCTGAAAGAGGATCTGTGTCAGGTCCTTCCAGAACTGGCGTTTCTTCTCGTCCACCTTTGGCAACACCAGCAGCTGATCACCGGGGTTGACCTGCAATGCCCCGTGGGCCGAGGGGTCGGCCGAGACCTGCTCGAAACTGCCATCGGCGCGCGCCAGGACAACGCGCGCGTTGTTGGCGGTTTGGGTGAAGCCGCCAGCGCGGCGAATGTAATCTGTGACCTGCAGGGAGCGTTCGTGCGCAATGGCATTTGGGAACAGCACCTCACCACTGACCAGCACCAGGTGGTCGACGGCCGGGATGCGGATCACATCCCCATTTTCGAGTAACAGGTCGTCTCGGGCCGGGTCTTGTGCGATCAGCACTTGCCCTAGCGGCTCGACCTGTTTGGCGCGATCAACCCACTGCAGGGTGAGCGCCGCTTCTTCGGTGCGCAACCTTGCTTCGTCGCTGCTGCCGCTGCGGGCCGTGAGCAGCGCCGCCTCCAGGCTGCGCAGGCTGGAGGCGAGCATTTCCTTCTGGCGCACCTTGACGCTCTGGCGGAACAGCTGCAAGTTGCGAACTTGCGAGCGCTCGGTGAGCTGCACGCGTGGGAGAACGTCGCGCAGGCGGCTGCCGTACGCTAGGACGTATTCCTGCGCGCTCAGGTGCTCGCCTTCCACCCGGATGGTGATGGTGCCGGGCATCTTGTCGGCGGTGAGCTCAACGTCATCACCGTCCATCAGGATCAAATTGCCGACGGCACTGAGCGGGTAGTACTCGCTGTTGCGGACGGTGCCCGTATTGCGCACCACGCGCAGGTGCGTGGCCGACGGCGCAGGACGCGCGAGCGCCAGGAGGTCGCGCGCGGGCAGTTGCGAGCTGGCGAACTCAAAGCGCCGTGGAACGGCCGCCAGTCCGCCCACCTTCACTGTGCCCTGGCGCGCCGTGACCAGGATCACATCGCCAGTGGCCAGCTGCAAAAGAGGCATCTGACCGTGCAAAAGGAAGTCGTAGAGGTTGACTGTTGAACGCAGCTGGCCGTTTCGCCGCACTTGCACGGCGAGAAAGCTGCCGCGGGCGGTGTCGACGCCGCCTGCCTGGTCGAGGTAATGGAGCAGGCCGTCCATGCTCGTGCCCCCATACAGACCCGGGCGCACGACGAAGCCGCTGACAAAGATGCGCACGGGCTGCGCGGCGGCCAGGCTTGCATAGCTGTTCACATTGCTGAGGAACACGCGGCGCATCGACGCGTCGACCAGCGCCTGAAGGTCCTGGTTGCGCACGCCGCGCACCTGCACCGGCCCGACGTGTGGCAAGAAGATGTTGCCCTGAGGGTCGATGGTCAGGGCCGCATCAAAATCAAACGCGCCCCATAGCCGCACCTGCACGGTGTCGCCGGTCGCCAGCACATAGTCGGGGTTGAACTGGGCGGCGCCTTCTCGCGCGAACGCGCCAGTGAAAAGCTGCGCGCCAAACACCTCCGATGCGGGCAGGACTGGCGCCGGCACCATTGCGACGGGCATGGCCGGAGGCGCCAAACTGATGGCTGGCGCGGCGGACACGGCCGGAGTCGAAGGAGCCGGGCGCGACGTATTGGCCCCACCCGCCGGCGATGGGGCGGAGGCGGGTGAAGCCAGTGGGAAGATCGACTGAGCGGAAGCGGTACCGCCCAGCGCGCAGACGGTCACCGCCAATGCCACGCAGGCGACCCAGGGGCGAAGGACGGTGTCGAGTCGGGAGCGCATGGGTCAGTCCTTGTGGTCGCGCACGATGGCTAGCAGCAGTTGAAGAATGCCGGCGGTCATGAGGGCAACCAGGATAAAGAGGGCGGTGTTGTACAGGCGTTGCGGGGCTACCGCATATTCGGGGCGGGTTGGCGCTTGCAGGACAGAAACCTTCTTGACCATGCGGTGGGCTTCAACCTGGCCTTTTTCGAGGGCAGACAGGGCGGCCTTGTACATGTCCTGCGCGAAGGACGCCTCGGCCTCCAGGCGTTGGTACTGCTCAACCGTTCGGTTCAGGGTCTTGCCGCCCGGGGCGGCAAGGCGGGCCCGCTCGGTGGCGATCTGTTGCTCAACGGCGGCGAGCTGCTGCGTCAGCATGACCACGTTCGGATGGTCGGCCACCAGATACGACTGCAGTGTTGCGCGCTGCGTCTGCAGCTCGGATTTCTGGGCCTCCAGCCGTGAGACGACACCCGCGATGGCTTCGGCCGTTCCCGCTGGCGATATCAGGCCCTTGCTGTCCTGGAACGACAGAACGGTCTGGCGCGCCTTGATAGCGCGCTCATGCATCTGCGTCACTTGGCCTTGCAGGAAGGCCACCTGCGCCTGCGCGAGTTGATTGGCCATCACATTCATGAAGCGCTCGCCCCGCTGGACGAGGAAGGTGGAGATGGCATGGGCGGTGCCTGGATCGTAGGCTTGAACTTCGATGGTCAGCACGCCGGTGTATTCGTCGAACTCGACACTGGTGCGGTTTCGAAAGTGACGGTGCAGCCACTCCAGCGGCGCATCCTTCCACCACATTCGCGACAAGAAGTCGACCTTGTCGCTACCGTAGTGCGCACGAAGATTGATCGACGCATCGATCAGGCGCAGCATGTCGACAGACGTCAGGTGCGAGCGCAAAAGCAGCTGGTCGGCGCGGCCAGGTGCCGAACCCCCCAGCAGGCCGCCCAGGATGTCGGCGCCTTGTACCGAGGGCAAGTCTGTACGCTGGACGACAACATGCGCCTGCGACACATAGCGGTCCGAGGCCACAAAGAGCCAATAGACGCTGCCCAGCAGGCACGCCACGACCGCCGCAAACACAATCAGGTGCTGCGAAGAGGCGCCGACTCCCGCCATCCGGGATCGTCCGCTGTCTGGTTTCATGCCGGCAGGCTTTCCTTGTAGTTGCGAAGCGCGTCGTCGATCGAATCGAACCAGTGCGCCTGGCCCTCGTGCAACCAGATGCCCGCCTGGCAGAACTGCCGCAACGTGCCTTCGCCATGCGAGACCATGATGAGCGAAGCGCGTTCGCGCAGGCTGTGAAATTCCGCGGCCGCCTTCTTTCGGAAGCTCGCGTCACCGGCGGAGGTGACCTCGTCCGAGATGTAGACGTCGAAATCGAACGCCAGCGACATGCCGAACTGCAGCCTTGACCGCATACCGGACGAATACGTGCTCACGGGCTGATCGAAGGCGGCCCCGACGCCGGCGAAGTTTTCGATCGCGGCCAAGCGTTCGCTCATCCTGTCCTCGTAGCCCTGGATGCGACAGACAAAAACAGCATTCTGACGGCCGGTCATCGATCCCTTCAACCCGCCCCCATAGCCAAGCGGCCAGGAAACGCGGCATCGGCGCTCGACCTTGCCGTGAGTCGGCTCGTCGACGCCACCGATGATGCGAAGCAATGTGGACTTGCCCGCCCCGTTGCTCCCGATCAGGCCGACGCTGAGATTTCGCGGAATGGTGAACGTCACGCCACGCAGCACCCAGGGACCCGGGCCATGTCGGGTTCGATAGCGCTTTTGGACGTCTTGGACGATGATCATTGGGCGGCGAGTTTGGTGGCGAGCTTGCGCTGGAGCGCCAGCCCGACAAACACCAGACAAAGGGCGCAGAGGTACAGATACGACATGCGCGTTTCGGGGGCTGCGTGGTAGTGTGGCGCGAAAGCCGCGCGAGCCCCTTCAATTCCGTGCGCCACCGGATTGAGCATGATCCATTCACGCAACGCTCCGGAAACGTTTGCGATGGGGAGTACCACGCCCGACAACAAGGACAAAGGCAGCATTGAGATGCGCACCAGGTTGCCGATGTCCTCAACCAGCGGCGTCAACGCCGCCAATACCAAACCCAGGCCAAGGCTGAGCAGCCACAGGCCGAAAAATGCCGCGAGTAGCGCCAGCGGTTCCGCCGGCGCGACGAAATGGCCCCAAATCATCGATGCCGCTGTCATGAGCCCGATGGTCAGGGTCATCAAGAAGCCTTCCAGCGTTGCTCGCACGAGCACAGTGTCGATCGGCTTGACCTGTCGGTAGGCGAACAATGACCGGTTGGCATTGATGGCGCCGACCATCTGCGAGAGTGGCCGGCGAAACATGAAGAACGCGAGCAGGCCCACCATGATCCACAGGCCTGTGTCGATGCCGCCGACGGTTCGCACGCGCACCACGGTGTACATGAGCATCAGGAACGCGATGTGTGCGACGGGCTCCGCAATGATCCAGAACCAGCTGGTGCGGCTCGCGAACAATCGCGCGACGGCTTCGCGCAGGAAGAGGGCGCGCCAAACAGCACGCGTGATCTCCGTCGCCGGACGAGGCCGATAGGAAGGCATAAGGCCGAGGCCAGTCAGATCTCGGCCGGCGCTGTTTGGGCGACTTGGCGCGCTCTGCGCGAGAACGGCACCAGCGTAGCCGGGCGCGTGGTCCACGCCAGCCCGCTCGTGGTGATGGTCTGCGAAAGAGGCTTGTAGAAACTGCCGTTGATCTGGGTGGCCGCGATGAGATGCTTGCGATATCGGTTGAACAACGCGTGGTCAGGCTGATGGGCAGAGGCCTGTAACCAGAATTCGTCGAGTTCACCCTGGTACGTAAGGCCGGGCATGTCATACAGCGCCGTGCCGGTCACGTAGGTTGGGAGGCCGTGGTGCAAGGCCGACATCCCGGTGGTGCTGTTGATCACGACCACGCCGCGCGCGTGGCGCAGCAGGGTCGGCAGGTGTTGGTCGTGGATGTAGTGGACTCGCCCGCGAATGCCATAGAGCTGCGCCATGTGATCGATCAAGGCCTGGTAGTCGCGGTGGCCGCGGTCCATTGGATGGTGCTTGAAGACTAGCACGGTTCCACTCGGGGCATGTTTGGCGAACGAATCCATTGTCGCCTGGATGAACCCTTCGATGCCTTGGAAGTTGGCATGTACCTCGACTTGAGCATCATTGAACACTTGCAGTGGGGCGAGAAAATAACGGCCGCTCAACTCACCACTTAATCGCGCTGTGGTACCGCGTTCGGTCCACTGGAACCACAGCTTTCGCCACGCGGAGCGAACCCAAGGCCATAGCGCCGTGGCGCCGATGGGACGGTGGTGCTCATAGTGCGGAAACAGCCACCGCCCAAGCCATGCCGCAACGTAATAGAAAGCGGCGTAACGAGCCATGAACCAGTAGGTGTCGCCGACCGCATGCGTTCGCAGTGGGGTCGCGGCTGTTTTGTATGCGGCCGGCGTTCGAGGAAATTGCGAAAACCCGTTGACGCCGAAACGCTCCAGCGTGATGAAGTCTGGGCGGACGTAGCCTTCCTCGAACACACCCAACTCGACACCTGCTCGCGCAGCAACCTCGCGCACACATTCATGAATGGGACGGCAATCGCCGAAGAGCAGGACGATCTCGATGCCGAGTTCGTGAAGAATCTGGTCAAACGCGGCAGGCCATTGCTCGGTCGTCCCGCGGTAGTTGACGGCTCCCGTGCGGTAGAAAAACCAGTCGCCGGCGTTGAAGTTCACCTTGTGAACAGTGGCGCCGACGCTGCGCAAGTCGGCGGTCAGCCGTGCGAAGAAGGGACCGACCGGGCCTTGCAGCAGCAACACACGTCGCCCCGCAAATGCCCTCATACCCTCACTGATCAAGACCCACTCCTCATCCGTACGGTTACCGTCGAGCCACTCGACGACTGGCGCCCTATGCCCCAGTTGTATCCCGTGTCACCAAGTGTATCTGATCAGGTACACGAAGGATGAGATGCGGGTCGTTTTGGATGGAGCCTTGGGGCGCCGGTCGTCGGAACAGGGTGGCCGACTCGGTACAGATGAGTGTAGGTTTGCGCTGCTGAGCGCGTCAACGTTCAGTTACAAATTGCCCCGCTGAGCCGTGACGCAGTGGCTCGGCGTGTGCCAACGACGCGCTGTCGGTCAATGCTCGACGCGATAGCTCAATTGCAGCAGCAATGTGGAAACACCCCCGGCAGAACCCATCGCGACCGGTGGCACCCAACTGAGGTCCATTCCGAAGCCGCTGCGATATTCGACCAGCGACAGGGTGGGCAGGATCACCGGTACGAAGTGCATGCGGCCGTTCCACGACGCCGAGCGGTAGTGCATGGCCATGCTGGCGCCGCCCTCCAGCCGCCAGGCGCCCGAGTGCGCCAGTTCGCGCATGACGCTCATGCCGCCGTAGCTGCCCAGAAAGCCGCGCGAGTCTTCCAGGGTGCCGAAGGTGAACCGGGACTTCCACAGGTTGTCGGCGGCGGCGGTGTTCCAGGGCAATCCGTTGGCGCGCCGCTGCAAGCCCAGGCCTCGCTGCACCTCCTGCCACTGCCGCCCGGGCGCCAGGGTCTGCCTGGCGTGCTGTGAGAACCCAGCGAGCGACACGTGCCATTGCGCGTCGTCCGAGAGCCTCGCGGTTTGAGAAAAAGCGGGGAAACAGGCCCCCGCGACGAGCGTGGCTGTCCACGCCCTCCAGCACCGTTGGTGTCGCATATCGCCTCCCTAAAGCGTGGCTTCAGGGTAGGGACGCGTGGCTCCTGCAGGGGTTTCGTTTTGGTGACATGTGCGAGCAACCGAAACGCAATGCAAGTGGATAAGAATGAAACGGGGTGACAGGCCGCTCATGCGGCATAGGTCGCACCTCCCAGTGCGGGCTGAGCGACCCCTCCCATTAGAGCGCAACTCCCCCTCCCCTCCGTTCGGGCTGAGCTTGTCGAAGCCGCTGCGAGCCCTTCGACAGGCTCAGGGCGAACGGAGTTAGCTCAGGGCGAGCGCAACGCCCTACCAGCTCGCCTCTCGCTCGGGCGTAGAGCCGATGCGATGGATGGACAGATCGGCGCCTTGGTATTCCTCTTCCTGCGTCAGGCGCAATCGGGTGACGGCCTTGATCGCGCCATACACCACCAGCCCCGCGCCGAAGGCCCAGAGCACGCCGGCCAGGGTGCCGATGGTTTGCGCAGCCAGCGACACGCCGCCCATGCCGCCCAGCGCCTGCTGCCCGAAGATGCCGGCGGCGATGCCGCCCCAGGCGCCGCACAGCCCGTGCAGCGGCCACACACCCAGCACGTCGTCGATCTTCCACCGGTTCTGCGTGAGGGTGAACAGGTACACGAACAGACCACCGGCGACGGCGCCCACCACCAGGGCGCCGGCGGGGTGCATCAGGTCAGAGCCTGCGCACACCGCCACCAGGCCGGCCAGCGGGCCGTTGTGGGTGAAACCCGGGTCATTGCGGCCCAGGAGGACGGCCGCCAGGGTGCCGCCGGCCATGGCCATGAGCGAGTTCACCGCGACCAGGCCGGAGATCTTGTCGATGGTCTGGGCGCTCATGACGTTGAAGCCGAACCAGCCCACCGTCAAGGTCCACGCGCCCAGCGCCAGGAAGGGAATGCTCGAGGGTGGATGGGCGCTGACCGCGCCGTCCTTGCGGTAGCGGTTGCTGCGCGGGCCCAGGCACAGCACAGCGGCCAGGCCGATCCAGCCGCCGACGGCGTGCACCACCACACTGCCCGCGAAATCATGGAAGTCGGCGCCGGTGAGGGCCTTTACCCAGCCCTGAAAGCCAAATTGGCCGCCCCACACCGCGCCCTCGAACAGCGGGTAGACCAGGCCCACGAGCACGGCGGTGGCGAACATCTGAGGCCCGAAGCGCGCCCGCTCGGCAATGCCGCCAGAGACGATCGCCGGAATGGCGGCCGCGAAGGTGAGTAAAAAGAAGAACTTCACCAACTCGTAACCGTTGTTCGCCGCCAGCGCCGGCGCCCCGGTGAAGAAGCTGGTGCCGTAGGCTACGGTGTAGCCGACGAAAAAGTAGGCGATGGTGGACACCGCGAAATCGACCAGGATCTTGACCAATGCGTTCACCTGGTTTTTTTTGCGCACCGTGCCCAGTTCCAGGAACGCGAACCCCGCGTGCATGGCCAGGACCATAATGGCGCCCAGAAGAATGAACAGGGCGTCTGTGCCCTGCTTGACCTGTTCCATGAATGTCTCCGTCTGCACCGGCTGAATGCGGCGTGCACCGTTTCAAGCAAGATTGAGGCCTGAAATGGTGCGTCGCTGCCTGGCGAATCTGCACCGTAGCGATGCGTTCTGCTCTGATTTGGTGAGTTTTGGTCAACTGTGCGCCCTGCTGAGGTGCGTCGGGAGGTGCGGCATGCGCATTTGTGCGTGAGAAGGCCGGTAGGCTTCAGCTGTTGACAAACAATACAATTTGAAACACATTGCTGCTTGACTGATGTCTGGAATTCCAGTGAACCATCGCTTTCAAGCCGGTTTTACCTTGATCGAGTTGATGGTCGTCGTGACCATCATCGCGGTCTTGGCTGCGGTGGCGATCCCCGCCTACCTCGGGTACACGACGCGGGCAAAGGTGTCTGAAATAGTGCTCGCAATTTCAAGCTGCCGCACGACGATCTCCGACGTCTACCTGGCGGGCATGTCAACGCCAGGGGCCAACGCGTGGGGATGTGAAGCGTCGGCCGCTTCGGGCAAGTACGTCGGGGCGATCAGTACGGATGACGACGGTGTCGTCACCGTCATTGCCATCGGCACTGGCAACGCCGATGTCGACGGAAAGTCGATCGTGATGACGCCCTACAAGACAGACACGATCAAGATGACCGCGGCCGATACAGGCCGCGCGATGTTCAAGTGGGTCTGCGGCCCGGGCCCATCCGGAGTGTCGCTCAACTACCTTCCGGCGTCCTGCCGCGGGTGAGAGTGGTGGAGCGGCGCCACTGGCGCCGGCTTTGCGTGCCGGGCGCCAGCGGGGAGCTTCTCGCCGAGCAGCGCCATGCGCAGCCAAGGCGCGTGGTCGAGCAGGCGCATCACCAGCACGGGGCCGGCCACGCCAGCCATCACGCCCAGTGGCACCAGCACCGCCAGGTTGTCCACGCCCAACTTCTGCATGACGATGCGGGTGGTGGCGGTAAAGAACACATGCATCAGGAAGATGCCGTACGAGTGCTGGCCCACCCATTCCAGGGGCGCCCAGCGCAGGCGGGCCACGAACAGCAGCCAGGCCGCAGCCAGGCCGATGCAGATCCGCACAATGGCGTCCACCGGGCGCTCCAGCGGGGCATCCACCAGCAGGGCCAGGCACACCAGCAGCACAAAGGCGGCGCCGGCCGCGCCAGCGCGCCCGTTCAGCTTGAAGCGCCTGGCGGCCAGGCCGCCGATGAAGAAGGGCAGGAGAAACAGGGCGCCATCGAATGAAAAGTAGTGCGGCACGCGGGCCAAGGCGAACAAGCCGGTGGCGATGACCAGCACAAGCAGGGTCGAGGCCAGCGTGTCCAGCAACCGCACCCGCTCCAGGACAACCGTCAACGCGAAGATGAGAAGCATCGCCTGCAGGAACCACAAGTGGCCCACCGGCACGATGTGCATCATCAGCGGCGAGCCCTCACCTTGGGCATTGACACCTGGTGTCGCCATCTGCGTCAGCCCGAACAGGGTGCCCAGGGTGAGCATCGGTAATAGGAGCCGCCGCAGCTTGCCCCCCGCGAAGGTCAGCCAGTGCGGGCCAACCGGGCGGATGGCGTACACATAGCCGGCGATAACGGCAAAAAGCGGCATGCGCAAGTAGGCAAGCGCGGCGTTCGCCTGCGCCAACCAATGATCGGCCGGCAGTCGCAAGCCTGAAGCGCTGTTGTTGCCCACGACATGGAACAACACCAGAAGAACGCAGGCGAGCCCGCGAAGTGTGTTGATTTGCACGATGAACCGATGTTGGCGGTTCAGTCGTTGGCCGTGGGCGGGTGCGGGGGGCCCGATCGGACTATTCGAGGAGGGCTCTCTGAGCCCGCCTCGAATACGGTGACCTTCTAGTTCAGTCGCTGTGGCCCAGATAGGCCTGCTGCACCCGCGCGTCATTGGCCAGCTCTTTGGCCGAGCCGCTGATGCTGACCCGGCCCGAATCGAGGACATACCCGGTCTCGGAGATGGCCAGGGCCATGTTGGCGTTTTGCTCGACCAGCAAGATGGCGCAGCCGTCTTCGCGGATCCGCACGATGGTGTCGAAGATTTCCTGCACGATGCGCGGCGCCAGGCCCAGCGACGGTTCATCGAGGATCAGCAGCTTGGGCTGACCCATCAGCGCCCGGGCGATCGCCAGCATTTGCTGCTGGCCACCGCTGAGTGTGCCCGCATCGTGCTTGTACTTTTCCTTGAGGATCGGAAACTGCGCGTAGGCTTTTTCGGCCGTCACCCGCACTTCGGCCGAATCCCTGCGGGTGTAGGCGCCCAGCTGCAAATTCTCGTCGACCGTGAGTTCCGGAAACAGCATGCGCCCCTGGGGCACCAGTGCGATGCCCCGGCCGATCATCTTGTCGGGCCCGAGCTTGTCGATGCGGGCGCCGTTGAACTCGATGGTGCCGCCGGTGGCGGAGGTCAGCCCAGTGATGGTGCGCGCCGTGGTGGTCTTGCCGGCGCCGTTGGCGCCCAGCAGGGTGACGATGCTGCGGTCAGGCACTTCAAGGCTCACGCCCTTGAGCACCTTGATGTTGCCGTAGCCCGCTTGGACATCTTTAAGTATGAGCATGTCAGGCGGCCTTACCCATGGAGGCATCTGTCGTTTGAGGGGTGTCGTCGGGCTCGTCGGCCGGCGCTGCCGCGCCGAGGTAGGCCTCGATCACCTTGGGATTTTGTTGCACCTCGGCCGGCGTTCCCGTGGCAATGACCTCGCCATGGTCGAGCACCGTGATGTGATCGGCGATGTCCATCACGAAATTCATGTTGTGCTCGATCACCAAGATGGCCACGCCCAGCTGCGAGCGAATGGTGCGCATGATGCCAAGCAGATGTTGCACCTCGCCCTTGCTCAGGCCAGAGGCGGGCTCGTCGAGCAGCAGCAGGGCCGGATCGGCCGCGAGCGCGCGGGCCATTTCAAGATGCCGCTGCTGGCCGAAGGCCAGCGCGCCAGCCGGGCGGTCTGCCAGGTGAGCCATATCCATCGACTCCAGCAGCGCCATGGCGCGATCGCGAGCATCAGCGTTCTCGCGCTGCGCGAGGGGGAGCTTGAGCGCGGCGGTCATGACGCCTTGGTTCAGCTGTGAATGCATGCCGACCATCACGTTCTCTAGCACGGTCATTTTGGCGAACAGCCGCACGCTCTGGAATGTACGGACGATGCCCAGACGGGCCAGCTGGTCCGACTTCAGGTCCAGCAGTTGTTGGCCTCGAAAGACCATGGAGCCGCTGTCGGGCTTGTAGACGCGGGTCAGGGAATTGATGAAGGTGGTTTTGCCGGCGCCGTTGGGGCCGATCAGCGCGCGGATCTCGCCCCCCTTCATGCTCAGGTGCGTGCTTTGCAGGGCCTTCAGGCCGCCGAAGGACAAGGAGAGATCCTTCACTTCGAGCAAGGTCTCGTCGTGAGACACCGGGGCGTGGCGCGAGGTCAGGTGAATCTTCTTGCTGGAATCGGCGACGAAGGATTCGAGGTCGGCGGGCACTGGCGCTGGAAAGCGCCGAGCCCAGTAGTTGCGTGCGGCACCCGCAAGGCCCTGGGGCATGAAGATCAGCGTCAGCAGCAGCACCAACGCGAAGAACAACTGGCGGTATTCGGCGAAGGCACGCAGCAGCTCGGGCAATGCCACGAGCGCGACCGGTCCGAGAATGGAGCCGAACACCGAACCCAGGCCACCGACCACGATGTAGAGCAGATGCCAGATCGAAGGCCAGAGGCCGAACTCATAGGGGTCGATGAAGCCCACCAGCCCGGTGTGCAAGCCGCCCGCGACGGCGCAGAAGAAGGCGTTGATGGCGAAAGCCAGCGTCTTGTAGCGCGCCAGGTTGATGCCCATGATCTCGGCGGCGTTCTCGTTGTCGCGAATGGCCATGAATGCGCGGCCGACTTTCGACTGAATCAGGTTTTGGCCGATCCAGACCATGCCCGCGGTCACCACCAGGATCACCACGAAATACATGTCGTCGTTGAGGTAGCCGATCTTCAGGCCGGCGCGCGTGGTGCTGAACCCGGGCGAGCCGCCGGTCATGGAAGACCAGTCGATCAGGATCACCTGCACCGTCCAGACGAAAGCCAGGGTGGCCAGCGCCAGGTAGTGGCTGCTCACGCGCAACGCAGGCAAGCCGACGACGAAGCCGACCCCGGCCGTGACGAAAGCGGCCACCGGCACCGCCACCCAATAAGGCACGCCGTAGCGGTTGCCCAGGATGGCGACGATGTAGGCGCCAATGCCGAAGAAGGCGGCATTGGCCAGCGACACCTGCCCGGCATACCCCATCAGAAGGTTCAGGCCCAAGGCCAGGATCACGGCGATCCCGATCATGGACATGATGTGGACGGCGTAGGAGCCCAGGACAATCGGGCTGGCGGCGAGCAGGACGAGCAGGGCGACGATGGCAACCCTGCGCGCGGCCGTGGAATTGAGCATGTTCATGAGAAAAGTGCGCGGCGTGGATGGTCAGACCATCTTGCGAATCGGCTTGCCGAACAGCCCGGAGGGTTTGATCATCAGGACAGCGATCAGGATGACGAAGGACGTGACCCGCTTGAAGCTGGAGGACACGAACACGCCCCCCAGGTTCTCGAGCACGCCCACCATCAGGCCGCCGACGATGGCGCCCGGGATGCTGGTGAAACCGCCCACGATGGCGGCCACGAAGCCGGGGATGAGCACCCCGCCAAGCTCGGTGTTGATGCCCACGAGCGGGGCGATCAGCATGCCGACGATGCCGCCCAGCGCCGTGCCCAGGGCCCAGGTCTTGGAAAAGATGCCGGGCACGCTGATCCCCATGAGGGATGCGGCTTCCTGGCTTTGAGCGGTGGCCCGCATGGCCTTGCCCAGCCGGCTGAAACGGAAAAACAGCATCAGCAGGGCCACCACGATCACCACGGTGATCATGATGCCCAGCCGCTCTGGCGTGATCATCACGCCGGCGAACTCCAGTGGCTGGGCGCTCAGCACGCCGGGAAGCGAGCGGGGCGTGTCCTGCCAGATCAGGCGGATGATGTTGGTGATCAGCAGGCCGATGGCCAGCGTCGCCAGGATCACCGTGAACGGCGGTGACTTGATCAGCGGGCGATAGGCCACCCGCTCCACCACCACGCCCACCAGGGCGGAACCCACCAGCACCACGAGCATCGCCGGCAAATAGGGCATGTGGAACTCACTCACCATGAGCCAGCCCATATAGGCCCCCACAGTGACCGATTCACCCTGCGCGAAGTTGACGATGTCCGTGGCCTTGTAGATCAGGACCAGGCCGATCGCCACCAGGGCATACAGGCAGCCGGCGGCAATCCCGCTGACGATCAGTTGTGGCAATAGATCCATGATTTCTGCTGGAGTGGTTCCGAATGGGTAGGTTGAGTTACCAGCTCAGGTCGGCGTAGGTCGGCAAGGCCGCCTTCGAATTGACCCCGGCGAACTCGGTGACCGGGCGGAACTTGCCACCCACCACCTTGAACTGCGTCATGCGCCGGTTGCCCGCACGCACCTGCCCATAGGTGAGCCGCTGGACCACGTTGACCGCATTGGGTGAAAAGTCGGTGGCCTTGAAGTCCTTGAGCGTGTCCAGCGCCTCGACCAGCTTGCGCCTGTCCAGGTTGGGGCCCATGCGCTTGAGGCCTTCGGCCAGCGCGTACATGGTGCCGTAGTTGTAGACGTCGACGTAGTTGGGGCGATCGACCGGGTAGCGCGGATACATCTTCTTGTAGCGCGCCTCGAACTCCGTCATGTCCTTGCTCGGGTCGCCGTTGAAGTAGGGGTTGGTGAAGGCGTTGTAGACACCTTCGGCGGCGGGGCCGGCGATGGTCAAAAAGCCTTGGTTCATGGTGGACGTGTCGCCCTTGAACGGCACACGAATACCCAGCTCGCGGGCCTGGCGCACGATGCGGCCGGCTTCGACGTACAGGCCGTTGAGCATGATCAGGTCCGGGTTGGACTTGCGCACCTCCAGAAGCTGCGAGCTGAAGTCGGTGTCGCCCGGATTGAATTTCTGGCGAGCGACCGGCTCGATGTTGTAGCGATCTTTGAGGAGGCGAAACACGGTGTCGGACAGCGACTGCGAGAACTCGTCGACCGAGTTGATGCCGGCGACCCGCTTGGCCTTGAGGAAGTCGCCGATGAAGGCGGACTCGTTCTCGCTGATGTCACGCACGTCGATCGAGGCGCCGGTGAAGACCCAGCGGCTCTTGACGTCCAGCACCTTCGGGCTGGCCGCCGGCGCGTTCATGTAGGGCACCTTCAGCTTGTGCGCCGTTTCCGCAGCCGGGATGGCGGTGGAGCTGACGCCGCCGCCGAGGATGGCAAAGACCTGGTCGCCTTCGATCATCTTTTTGGTGACGGCTTCGGACTCGGAAGGCTTGCCGCCGTCGTCGTACGCGATCAGGCGGATCTTGCGGCCATTGACGCCGCCTGCGGCATTGATCTCCTCGAGGGCCAGGAGCGCACCGTCGCGGGCGCCCAGGCCGACCCAGCTGGCCGGGCCGGTCATGGGGCCGTGCAGGCCGATGACGATTTCGCCACTTGCCTGCGACCAGACTGCCGGGGCACCCAGCAGCGCAAGGCCGGGTGCCATCTTGATCAGTGAACGACGCTTCATATCATGTCTCCTCGGGTACTAGTTAAAAAAAGAACGCTCTGGGAAATTTTGCCGATCACCAGACCAGGTCAGCGTAAGTCGGCAAGGCAGCCTTCGAGTTGACCCCGGCGAACTCGGTGATAGGCCGGAACTTGCCGCCCACCACCTTGAACTGCGTCATGCGCCGGTTGCCCGCACGCACCTGACCGTAGGTGACCGGTTGGATCACGTTGACCGCATTGGGCAAGAAGTCGGTGGCCTTGAAGTTCTTGAGCGTGTCCAGCGCCTCGACCAGCTTGCGCCGGTCGAGGTTGGGGCCCATGCGCTTGAGGCCTTCGGCCAGCACGTACATGGTGCCGTAGTTGAAGGTGTCGACGTAGTTCGGGCGATCGGCCGGGTAGCGCGGATACATCTTCTTGTAGCGCGCCTCGAACTCTGTCATGTCCTTGCTCGGGTCGCCATTGAAGTAGGGGTTGATGTAGGCGTTGTAGACGCCTTCGGCGGCGGGGCCGGCGATGGTCAAAAAGCCCTGGTTCATGGTGGACGTGTCGCCCTTGAACGGCACGCGAATGCCCAGCTCACGGGCCTGACGCACGACGCGGCCGGCCTCGACGTACAGGCCGTTGAGCACGATCAGGTCCGGGTTGGACTTTCGGATCTCGAGCAGCTGCGAGCTGAAGTCGGTGTCGCCCGGGTTGTATTTCTGGCGAGCGACCGGCTCGATGTTGTAGCGCTCCTTGAGGAGCCTGAAGACGGTGTCTGACAGCGACTGCGAGAACTCGTCGACCGAGTTGATGCCGGCGACGCGCTTGGCCTTGAGGAACTCGCCAACGAAGGCTGCCTCGTTCTCGCTGATGTCGCGCACGTCGACGGTGGCGCCGGAGAAGACCCAGCGGCTCTTGACGTCCAGGATCTTCGGGCTGGCTCCCGGGGCATTGACGTAGGGCGTCTTCAACTTGTGCGCCGTTTCCGCGGCCGCGATGGCGGTGGCGCTTACGCCGCCGCCGAGAATCGCGAACACGTTGTCGCCGTCGATCATCTTCTTGGTGACGGCTTCCGCTTCCGAGGGCTTGCCGCCGTCGTCATACGAGATCAGGCGGACCTTGCGGCCATTGACGCCGCCCGCGGCATTGATCTCCTCGATGGCCAGAAGCGCACCATCACGGCCGCCCAGGCCGACCCAGCTGGCTGGGCCGGTCATGGGACCGTGCAGGCCGATGACGATCTCGCCACTTGCCTGGGACCAGACCGCCGGGGCACCCATCAGCGCAAGGCCGGGTGCCATCTTGAGAATTGAACGACGTTTCATGGCACTGTCCTCGGACGTAAATAGGGGAAAACACCCGGCCCTCGCCGAGCATTTCACGATGCGACGCATGGTCATCATGCGGCACGAATCGAATTTCAGACCCCGGGGAAAGCACTACCCGCCCCATCCCTGTTGCCACGCCTGATCGCAGTCGCAGAGATTTCAGAATCTCGAAACTAGTTCTCTAACGATGATAACTTTGCTAAGCTATATCCGTCAAATATCCAACCAATGAGCATGGTGGTTCAGGCCACGGAGCGCGCGACATGTCACCCTATCCACACATCGAACGTCTGAACCGGCTCCTCGCGGAGGCGCGAGCGCTGGCGCAGGATGACCACATCATGGTGAGGGTCACCGGCGAGCGCATCGCGGTGATCCTGGCCGACCTGCTGTACGAGATCGACCCCGACCGGGCAGAGGTCTTTTCCTTGCTGCCCGCCCAGCGCCGCGATCCCAGCTGACGCGCGGCGCAACGAACTTCCAGGACCACCATGACCCGCCCGCCCTTGAACCTGCCCTTGCGGATCGTCAACCCGCAGATCGAGAACCTGACACGCCCGCAGCTGCTGGCCCTGCAGGAGCGGCGCCTGGTCGCCCAGGTGCGCCGTGCCTACGAACGCATCCCCTTCTACCGCCGGTTGTGGCCCAAGGAAGCGGCCACGCTGTCGTCGATGGCGCAGTTCCGCGAGATCATCCCTTTTCAGTCCAAGCAGGATCTGCTGGTGGGGCAGGACCAGATGATGGTCGACCGCGTAGCCAGCCCGGGCTCTCAGGTCGTGTCTGTCCACATGACCTCGGGCACCACCGGCCTGGGACAGGAGTCGCACCCGCTGACGCGGCTTGACGTCGAGGCCATGGGCTCGACCTGGATGTACCAGGCGCACTGGGCCGGGCTCAAACTGGGCGATGCGGTGTGCTACACCTTTGCCGTCGGCATGCAAACCGGCGGCCTGTCGAGCTTTCCCATGGCCGAACGGATGGCCTCTCGCTTCCACCAGATGGGCCCCTATTCGACTGAGAAGAAGGCCGACTACCTGCTGCAGTACAAGCCGCACGCCTTCATCATTTCCCCGGCCTACCTGACCCGCATGCAGGCCATCTTCGAGGAGCGCGGCCTCGATCCGCACGTTGCGATGCCCCAGCTCAAGTGCATCTTCATCGCCGGCGAGAGCTACACGATCGACTGGGCACAGAGGTCCATGGCTTTTTGGGGCTGCAACTTGTCAGAGTGGTACGGCCTCATGCAAGGCGGGCTGAACCAGTGTTTTTCATGCGAGACCGGCGTCGTCGATCAGGGCCAGCGGGGACATCTGCACGCCATGGAGCACCGCATGCTCTGCGAGATTTTGCGGCCCGGCACCAATGATCCGGTCGAGCCCGGCGAAGAGGGCGAAATGGTGACCACCAGCCTCTACCGCGAGGCCTTCCCGGTCTTTCGTTTTCGCACCGGCGACCGGGTGCGGCGCATGGCCAGTGCGTGCCGCTGCGGGCGGCCCATGCTCAGCATCGAGGCCGGCACCGTCGCCCGCTACGACGACATGATGAAGATTCGCGGCCAGAACCTGTGGCCCGATGCGGTCGACAAGCTGGTCTTTGCCAGTGAGGCGGTGGAGGAATATGCCGGGCTGGTCTTCATGGATCCGCAGGGCCGCGAAACGGCCAAGCTGTCTCTGGAGTTTCGCCCCATGTGCGACTGGGACACCGAGACGCGGCGGCGCCACCTGGCGACGCTGGCCGATGAGATCCAGGCCAAGCTCAATGTGCGCCTGGCCATCGAGGAAGTGCCCTACCTGAGCGTGCCGCGCTTCGAGTTCAAGACCCGCCGCTGGACCGACGAGCGGCGCGCGGGGCGCAGCTTCGTCAAGTACACGACCTGAATCACCACCCGCCAAAGGACAGCCCGCCGTTCACGCTGATCGTCTGGCCTGTCACCTGGCTGGACTGCGGCGACACCAGGAAAAGCGCCGCCTGCGCCACTTCGTCAGCCAAAGGCGGGCGCCCCCGCGGAAAGCGGCGGACCGCTTTTTCATAGAGCGCGGCGAGCCAGTCACCACGGCCCATGACCTTGTCAAAGGCCTCGGTCCCGGCAGTGAGGGTCAGTGCCAGGCTGTTGACGCGGATGTCCCAGCGCGAAAACTCACGCGCCAGCGTTTTCGTCAGCATGATGGTGGCCGCCCCAAGGCTGCCATGCAGCGTCTCGCCTACGGTGGCGTGACGGCCGGCATCGGTGCCGATCAACAGCACGCAGCCGCCGCGCTCGCGCAGGTGGGGCAGGGCGGCGCGAACCGGGAAGATGCGGTTGAGAAACTGGTGGCGGTACACCTCGGTGAAATGCGCGTCCGACACCTCGTGGAACAGCCCGGGCTTTTCGTCGACCGCGCCGCCACTGGCCACGACGATGTCCAGCCGCCCATGCAGCGCGATGACCTGCTGTGCCATCGCGCGGGCCTGCTGCGGGTCGGCCGCATCGCCCACGACCAGCGATGCGCCGGGATGTGCCAGGCGCTCCAGGGCCAGCTGGCCGCGGCTGGCGTCGCGCCCCGCGACCACCACGTGCGCACCCGCTGAGAGCAGGGTGCGGGCAATCGCCAGACCGATGCCGGCGGTGCCGCCCGTGACCCAGGCGACCTGTCCGGTCAGATCTGTGGCGGCGGCGCCGGCGGTGGGCATGCGCAATGCGCCTAGGACGCCAGCACGAAATAAAAGTCGGTCACGCGGCCCTGCGGCTGCGCCACGAACTCCACCCGCACCCGGGCGCCGGGGCGGATGCGTTCCATGGCCTGCTCGGTATCGGACAGGTCCACACCCTCGATGTAGTTGGCGATGGCTGAGTGAACCCCGTCGAGCCGCACGAAGGCCACCGCGATTGGCGGCGGACGCGAGCCCTCGAAGCCGCGCACCACGATGGTCGACGCTTCGATCACGCCCTCTGTTCCGGCTTCGACCCAACCGTCGCACTTTTCGAAACTTCGCTCGCAGAACGAGCGTGGCGGCAGATAGACCATGCCGGACTTGGAGCACCGGGTGGCCATGATCTTGCGCTGCTTGAGGCCGTCCATGAAGGCGCCGGCGACTTCGCCCAGGGCGTAGTCGTAGCGCAGTGTGACTTCTTCGGTGAGGACGGGGCCGGTTGGCTGGTTCTTGGAAGTGGACATGTCATTGGCCCTCGAGAGCTTCATAGGGTTCGGTACTGAAGACGCTGCAGGTAAGGAACTGGGCAATGCCGCCGACCGCGGTGGCGATTGCCTTTTGCACGCCACGCACCTGGTGGCCGCCGGCGGTGCCCATGACCTGGTTGGCCGCTTCGATGGCGCGAACCAGGCCGGCGACCGCGATCGGGTTGGTGCACAACGTGCCGCCCGAGGGGCATACGGCCACCTGGCCGCCCTCGATCTCCCAGGCGCCTTCGCGCTCGAGCACAAAGCCTGTGCCCGCGGCGCAAAAGCCCAGTTGCTCCATCTGCGTCATGCCCTGGATGCTGAACGCGTCGTAGACCTCGGCAACCTGCACCTGGTGGATGGGGTCGGTGATGCCGGCGCGCCGGAAGGCAGCGCCGCCGGCCACGCGCATCAGCTTCCAGTCGATGAAGTCGTATTCGGCTGAGGGCACGATGCGATCGCCGATCCAGTTGGAGTCGGACACCGCGCCGGTGCCGGTGATGAACGCCGGTCGCGTCTGAAACTCGCGCACCGCATCCATGTTGCCCACAATCATCGCGGCCCCACCCGACGAGCGCGGGCAGACGTCGAACAGCTTGAAGGGGTAGGCGATCATGGGCGAGGCCATGACGTCAGCGACCGTGATGTTGCCCTTGAGGTGGGCATGCGGATTGAGCATCGCGTTGCGGCGCTGGCGCACGATCAGGCGTGCAATATCTTCCTGCTTGATGCCGTGGCGCCGCATGTAGGTGTTGGCCATCAGCGCCACCGAGGTGATGGTCTGCAGCGGCATGTCCTTCTCGTAGAAGGGGTCGAAGATCTGGTTGAGGACCTTCTGCGCGTCGGGCGTCTCGGAGATGCGCTCGGCACCGACGATCAGCACCGTGCGGTACATGCCCGAGCGCACCAGCGAATGCGCCGCCTGCACCACGGAGCCGCCGGTGGCCCCGCCGGTATGCACCCGCATCATCGGTTTGCCGGCGCCGAAGATGTGGTCAATGGCCCAGCGGTCTGCATCGGGCACGCCCATGAAGGCGGTGGGCGCGAGCGAGAACACGATGGCGTCGATGTCGTCGGGCGTCATGCCAGCACGGGCCATGCACCCGGCCGCAGCCTCCTGGGCCTGCTCGACGAAGGTCACCGTGGGGTGGCGCAGCTTGAAATCGGACTGGAAAGTCCCGAGGACTGCAACGGTTTCAGGCATTTTCGCCTCCGACCTGTTCAAAGATCATGAACACATTGCCCTGCTGCGCATAGCCGTGGCACGAGTGGGCCGCCGCCAGGCGTGCGCCCGGCACCTGCACCGCCCCGGCCTGCCCGGCCACCTGCAGTACGGCTTCGGCCGCACCCACCAGGCCGGTGCAGAACAGCGGGTTTTGCGCGAAGGCACCACCCGAGGGGCACACGCGGGTGCGCTCGGTCAGGCCCAGGGCGCGAACATAGGCCGCCTCGTGGTAGACCGTCGGGCACTCCAGCTCCATCACGTCGACGGCGCTGGTGCCAGCCAGGCCTGCCATACGCGCGGCATGCTCCCAGGCCTTGCGGGCTGAGCGGAACCGGGACAGCCGCTCGTGGTCGAGCCGGTAGCTGTCGGTGGCCATGCCAACGCCGGACAGCCGTGCCAATGGCCGGTGCCCGGGATGGCGCCGCAGCCAGCGCTCGGACGCCATCACCATGCAGACCGCGCCGTCGGTCAGCGGCGCGCGGTGCAGTGCGCGCAGAGGCGTGGCTTCGTAAGCCGAGTTGCGCACCGCCGCAAGATCGGGGGCCGTATGGCCCACGCCGCGCGGGTTGGCCTGGGCGCGGGCGAAGGCGTCGACCGCCAGCTGGTCGGCCTGCGCGGCGCTGACGCCGAACTCGTGCGCCACGGCCTGCGCCAGCAGCGCGTCGGACAGCGTCAGGTTGATGCCGAAGGGCCGGGTGTAGAACGGGTCGCCGCGCAGGCGCATGACCGACTCGACATCGGTCTTGGAGCTCTTGCACCAGCTGGCCACCATGCCGATGTCGAACTCTTCAGACTGCAGGCGCGCCGCTTCCAGGCACAGGGCGGTGGCGGCGGAGTCGGTCACCTTGATCTCGTCGACCAGGTAGGCGCCGGCCGGCATCGCCATCAGCATGCTGGAGATCGAGCGCCCGTCGAGTTCGTCGCAGGCGCCCAGCGTGACGTGGTCGAGCTCGCGGCGGGTGATGCCGGCGTTGTCGAGCGCCGCACGCGCCGTGTGGTAGACCATCTCTTCGAGACGGTGCGCCCCGGCCTGAAGGGTGGCGGGGTACGTGGCCAGGCCAAGCACATAACAGTTCATGGCGTGGTCCTCCTCAGGCCGCGCGCTTGCGCGGCATCATCTCGGTGGCCAGCTGGGCGATCTGTTCCACCGAAGGATAGGACAGCTTTTCCAGGCCGGGCGTGGAAGGCTTGGGCGCGAAGGGCGCGCCCAGGCGCCGCACCGGTCCGTCGAGCGAATTGAAACGCTTCTCGCCGATGGTGGCGGCGATTTCGGAGGCCACCGAACAGGTAAGCGTGGCCTCATTGACCACCAGCACGCGGCCGGTCTTTTCGACCGATGCGAACATGATGTCCCAGTCGAGCGGCGAGACGGTGCGCGGATCGATCACCTCGGCCGAGATGCCCGCAGCCTGCAGCGTGTCGGCGGCTTCGAGCGCGCGCGACACCATCAGGCCGGTGGCGATGAGGGTCAGGTCGGAGCCCTCGCGCGCGATACGCCCCACGCCCAGGGGCACCAGCAGCTCGGGGTCGGTGGACACCGGTCCCTTGACGCCGTACAGCAGCTTGGTCTCCAGGAAGATCACCGGGTCTTGCCCCCGCAGCGCCGACTTGAGCATGCCCTTGGCATCGGCCGCCGTGGTGGGCATGGCCACGCGCAGGCCGGGGATGTGGGCGAACCAGGCCTCGAGTGACTGCGAGTGCTGCGCGGCGACGCCGCGGGTCATGCCGATGGGCGAGCGCACCACCAGCGGCACGCGGGCCTGGCCGCCGGTCATGTAGCGGATCTTGGCCGCCTGGTTGACGATCTCGTCCATGCACACGCACAGGAAGTCCGAGTACATGATCTCGGCGGCCACGGGCCCGCCGGTCATGGCCGCGCCAAGCGCGACGCCGACGATGGCCGACTCTGAGATCGGCGACTCGAACATGCGCTCGCCAAAGCGCTCGCCCATGCCCATGTGCACGCCGAAGGAGCCGCCGCCGGGCAGCAGGTCTTCGCCGATGATGATCATGCCCTGCTGACGCTCCATCTCTTCGGTGAGTGCCTCGCGCACGGCTTCGCGGTAGGTGATGTCTCTAACCTGGTGGGTGGTCATGCGTAGACGTCCGTGGTGAGTTCTTCGTCGCCGGGGTACGGGCTGGCATCGGCAAAGCGCACGGCTTCGGTCACTTCGGCCTCGACCTGCGCCAGCAACTCGTCGCGCTGGTCCAGTTGGCCGGCGGCCAGCAGTTTGGCCTCAAGCAGGGCGATGGGGTCGGCCTTGGAACGCAAGACCTCGACGTCGGCCTTGGTGCGGTAGACCTGCGGGTCGCCCGAGGAATGGCCGTGAAAGCGCTGGGTGCGCAATTCGAGCAGAGTGGGCCCCTCGCCGCCACGGGCCCGGGCGACAGCTTTGCTGGCCTCGTGGTAGACCGCCTCGATGTCGTTGCCGTCGATGTTGATGCCGGGCATCTTGTAGGCGGCGGCGAGCGACGCGACCCGGTCAAACACCATGGTCTCGGTGGTGTGAACGTACTGGGCCAGCCCGTTGTTCTCGCACACCAGCAGCAGGGGCAGCTTCCACAGCGAGGCCATGTTCATGACCTCATGGAAGGTGCCCCGTGTCACCGCGCCGTCGCCGAAGAACACCACCGCCACCCGGCCGTTCTTGCTGACCTTGGCGGTCAGTGCGGCGCCGGCGGCGATGGCGTAGCCCGCACCGACGATCCCGTTGGCGCCCAGCATGCCGGCGCCCACGTCGGCGATGTGCAGCGAACCGCCCTTGCCCTTGCAGTAGCCGTCGATGCGGCCGAACAGCTCGGCCATCATGCGGTCCATGCGGGCGCCCACGGCCAGGCAATGGCCGTGGCCGCGGTGCGTGGAGGCCACATAGTCGCCCCGCTCCAGTGCGGCGCAGACGCCCACCGCGCAGGACTCCTCGCCCTCGTAGCTGTGCAGGGCGCCGTAGATCTTGCCCAGCGACGATTGATAGATCGCGGCGCGCTCGAAGGCGCGGATGCGGTGCATGTCACGCCAGAACGCCACCAGCTTGGCCGGCGGCAGACTCTGTTCACTCATTTGGAAACCTCCAGACGGTCGGGATGTTCGAGAAAATCGACCAGGC
Organism: Comamonadaceae bacterium; assembly: GCA_947476465.1. GTDB lineage: Bacteria > Pseudomonadota > Gammaproteobacteria > Burkholderiales > Burkholderiaceae_C > Ramlibacter. The sequence continues at coordinate 54,501 of CANJQN010000019.1, forward strand.
TGGCAAGCAACTGCGCCGCCTGCACGCCGTCATTGGCGCGGTGGTCGAACACCAGTGTCAGGCCCAGCTCACTGGCAAAGCGCACGCCGCCGCCTTGGGCCTCGCGCGCGGCGCGGTTGACGCGGCCCACGCCCAGAATGGCAACCTGCGGCGCGGCGATGATGGGCACGAAGGCGTCCACGCCCCAGCGGCCCAGCGAGCTGAGGGTGAAGGTGCCGCCCAGCATGCGCTGGCCGTCCAGGCGCCCGGCACGGGCGCTGTCGGCCAGATCCTTGATGTGCGTTTGCAGCTGCGCCACCGACAAGGTCTCGGCCTGCGGCACGACCGCGGTGACCAGGCCGTCGTCGGTGGACACCGCCACTGCCAGGTTCACGCTGCCAGCCTGCTCGAAGCCCTGTTCGATCAGCCGGCCGTTGAAGGATGGGTGGGCGGTCAGGGCCAGGGCGGTGGCCCGGGCGACGGCGGCCGTGAGGTTCAGGCCCCGCTGCAGCAGGGCATCGACATCGGCGCGCGAATGCAGGGGCACATGCGGCACGGTCTGCCAGGAGTGCTCGGTGGCTTGCGCGATGGCCCGGCGCATGGCCGACAGGGGCTTGATGCGAACCTTGGTCCTGGGCGCGGACGGCGCCTCGGCCGGCTTGCCGCGGGCTGCCATGGCCTTCGCATGGTCGCGCACGTCGTCGCGTGTGATCATGCCGTCGTCCCCGGTGGGCGTGATGTCCTGTGGGTCGACCTTCAGTTCCTCGGCCAGGGCACGGGCGGCCGGCGAGATCACAACGCGCCCGCGGCGCGCGGGGGTGGGGGAGGCCGCGGTTGCCGCCGGCGCGGCGGCGGCTGCCGCCGCGGGCTGCGCCGGGGCCGCCGCGGCGGACTGCACCACTTCGCCAGGCGCGCCGACCTCGCCGATGACCCGGCCGACCAGCACCACCGTACCGGCATCGGCATGGATGGCCAGCAAGACGCCGTCGGCCGGACATTCGACCTCGAAGGTGGCCTTGTCCGATTCGACCACCGCGATCGGCTCGCCCTTTTTGACGGGGTCGCCGACTTTTCGCAGCCACTCGGCGACCGTGCCTTCCTCCATGGTGTGGCCCAGGTTGGGCATACCGATCTTCCAGGTCACGCTGGTTCCTTCTTGTTCTGGCTCGCTGGCCTCAAGAGTTCGCGGCGCCGCCGTCGATGTTGATGGTCTGGCCGGTGATGTAGCTTGCGCCGTCGCTGCAAAGGAAGGACACCACACTGGCGATCTCTTCGGATTCGCCGAAGCGGCCGAGCGGGATGGTGGACATGATGGCGGCGCCGCGGTCCTTGAACGCGTTGACGGTCATGGGCGTGCGGATGGCATTGGGCGCCACCGCGTTGACCAGCGTATGCGGCGCGAACTGGCGCGACAGGGCCCGCGTGAGCCCCACCACGCCGGCCTTGGCGGCCGAGTACGCCACCTGCCCGGGCGAGCCGCGGCGAAAGGCGCCCGAGCTGCAGAACACCAGGCGGCCGACGGTACTGGTGTCGCGCCGCGATTGGTAGGCCACGGCCAGGTCGTAGGCGTTGTGCAGGTTCGATGACATGGCGCGGTCGTAGACGCTGTGGTCATCGGGGTCGAGCGGGTCGGGCTCGTAAATGCCGGCCATGTGGATCAGCCCGTAGATGGGCTTGCCGGCCGCGTCCAGGCAGGCCGCCGCCTCGGCGGGTGTGGCCAGCTTGGACACATGTGACTTCAGGTGCGCGCCGCCGCCCAGGCTGGCGACCGCATCGTCCAGGCGCTTGGCATCGACATCCATCAGCAAGACATGGCCGCCGGCGTCGAGCAGCTGGCGCGCACAGGCGCGCCCGATGCCGCCGGCGCCTCCGGTGATGACGAATTGCCGGCCTTCGATGCCGCCGAACGTGATGCCCATGGCTGTTTCCTTGCTTGTCTGGTTACCCGCAACAGGTGGGGTGGGTTTCAGGTCAGGTCAGGTCAGGTCAGGTCATGCCGGGACATCACGTGCACCGTGCGCATGGCGATCAGCGCTCGGGTGTTGTCGCGGTAGGTGATGACGTGCGGCGCATTGGCGTGTGCATTGAAGGCGTTCATGTCCGCCCAGCATTCGTACACGATGAAGCCGTCTTCCCCCATCGGGGTTTGCAGGCCGGGCGCGTCCTTCGCATCGATGCTCGCGAAGTATTCGACGCAGCCGGGCTCGGCCTTGACGGCAGGTGTGTTGGCGCGAAGGATCTCGAATACCTTGGCGCGCATGCCCGGGTGGGCCTTGTAGAGGGCGAAGACGTGGACCATGGTGGCTGCGTTGAAGCTGAGTGGCTAACTGGCGCTTTTGGGCCGCAGGGAAGCAAACACCTCGTCGGTGTGCTCGCCCAGGGCCGGTGGCGGGCGTGAAATGTCGAAGTTGGCGCCGTCGAACAGCACCGGCTGCCGCACAAAGGTCTGCCGCCGGGGGCCGACGCCGTGGGCGGCGATGCCCCGGTGCGCGACCTGGGGCGAGCTCAGCACCTCGTTGTCGGGGATCACCGGGCCGAAGGCGATGCCCTTGGCCTCGAGTTCGGCCGCAAGCGCATCGCATGGCCAGGCGGCAACCAACCGGCGTATGTGCGGGTCGATCTCCAGGTTGCGGGCTTCGCGCTCGGTTTCGTTCAGCTGGCGGTACTGCGGCAGGCCGAGCAGATCGCACAGCGCTTGCCACATCGGGTCTTCGCCGCCCACGCTGAGCGTCAGTTGCCGATCATCCTGGGTGCGAAACACGCCGTAGGCGGGCTCCAGGGGCGGCAGGTCGCGGATCGGCAAGCCATTGACGGCGGGCACCAGGAAGGGCGTCATCCAGCTGACCAGCGAATCGAGCATGGAGATATCCAGCGTGCTGCCGCTGGCGCCACGCTCGCGCCCCAGCAAGGCCGCTACCACGCCGAACGCGGCGAACATGCCCGAAGAGATGTCGGCCAGCGGCAGCACCGGCACCACTGAGCGCGACTCCTGGCCCACTGGCACCTTGATCATCCCGACGGCGCCCTGGATGCTCAAGTCGTGGCCGACCACCGCAGCCAGCGGCCCGGTCTGGCCGAAGGAGGAAATGGACGCATAGACCAGCGAGGGCTTGCGCTGGCGCAAGGTGTCGGCATCGAGCCCCAGGCGCTTCATCACGCCGGGGCGAAAGCCCTCCATGAACACATCGGCGGTATCCACCAACTCCAGCAGGCGCTGCTTGTCGGCGGGATCCTTGAGGTTGAGAACCACCGAACGCTTGTTGCGGTTCATGGAGGAAAACAGGCCCTCGAAGCGGCGGGAGGGGTCGCCGGTGCCCGGCCGCTCGACCAGGATGACGTCGGCGCCCAGGTCGGCCAGCAGCAAGGTGGCATAGGGGCCGGGGAGTTGTTCGGCCATGCTGAGAACACGAATGCCGGCAAGAGGAGCGGACGACATAATTTCCTGATTTCGCAAAAGTTTTCTTGTGAACGAAACGTCGGCCAGTATAGGGCGGAGCGCCCCGACGGGCAATCCGGGCAGACGCGAGGCAGGGGTTGCTGGCCTGTCTTGCAGGTGGGAGCCGGTGCTATCCTCGGGCATGCCTTCGAAGCCGGCGCCGATCAGCGCACCGGTGCATTTCGACTTTGTCGACCTGCGTCTGTTCGTCAATGTGGCCGAATCCACCAGCCTGACCAGCGGGGCGTCGTCGTCCGCGCTGTCGCTGGCGGCCGCCAGCACCCGAATCAAGAACCTCGAGGCGGCCGTGGGCGTGCAGTTGCTCTATCGCACCAAGCGCGGCGTCTCGCTCACGCCTGCCGGGGATGCCCTGCTGCAGCACGCGCGGCAGATCCTGTCGCAGGTGCGGCACCTGAGCGCCGACCTGCAGCAGTTCTCCAAGGGCGTCAAAGGCCATGTGCGCATCTTCGCCAACACCACGGCGGTGGCGGAGTTCCTGCCGCGCACCTTGGGTGAATTCCTGGCCGAGCATCCGCCGGTGGATATCGATCTGCGCGAGTACCCCAGCGCCGAGATTGTGCGTGCCGTCCGCGAGGGCAAGACCGACATCGGCATCGTCGCCGGCCATGTCGGCACCGCCGGCCTGGAGACCCTGCCGTATTTCCGCGACCGGCTGGTGCTGGCGGTGCCCAATGGGCATGCGCTGGCAATGCGCCGCAGTGTGTCGTTCATTGAGGCCATCCCGTTTGACTTCGTGGGCCTGGGCGCGGGCAGCGCGATGCATTCGTTCATCACCCGCATCGCCCGAGAGCGCGGCTGGGAACTGCGGCTTCGCATCCACGTGGGCAGCTACGACGCGATGTGCCGGATGATCGCGTCGGGCGTCGGCATCGGCCTGCTGGCCGAATCGGCCGCGCGCCGGCATGCGCATTCCACCGGAATCAGGCCGCTTCACCTGGTGGACGGCTGGGCGATCCAGCCCCTGAAGATCTGCGTGCGTGACCTGCAGGCGTTGCCGGGGCTGGCGCGCGAGCTGGTGCAGCGGCTGGTGGCCAACGCCCGCGAGTTCGAAGACGCCGCGACGGCCGACGATTCGCTATAGCCGAAGACCGTCTTTCGGGCTTCCTGATTGCCTTGGCGGCGGCTGCGCCCCACCATTGCGGCCACTACAACGGAGACACCTATGCGTACGAGACGAGCAAGCATTGCGGCAGCCTTCATGGCGGCCGCCCTGGGCACCCTGGGGGCCGTGGGCGTGGCCCATGCCCAGTTTCCCGACAAGCCGATCCGACTGGTGGTGCCATGGCCAGCCGGCGGCGGCAGCGACGTGGTCGCGCGCGCGGTGGCCGGTCCGCTGGGCGAGCAGCTCAAGCAGTCGGTGGTGATCGACAACCGCCCGGGCGCCAATGGCGGCATCGGCAGCCTGTCGGTGGCCCGTTCACCAGCCGACGGCTACACCCTGATCTGGGTGACCGCCGACACCCACGCGATGAACCCGCACGTCTATCCCAAGCTGGGCTATGACCCGCGCACCGATTTCGCTGCTGTGGGCCTGGTGGGTTACTTCCCCTACGCGCTGATCGTGAACTCGGCCTTCCCGGCCAACAGCGTGGCCGAGTTCACCGCCGAGGCCAAGAAGCGCCCGGGCAAGGTGACCTTCGCGTCCTGGGGTGTGGGCGGCTCGGCCCACATCGCGATGGAAATGTTCCGCGCTCAGGGCCAGTTCGACGTGCTGCACGTTCCGTACACCGGCGCCGCGCCGGCCATTGCGGCCGTGGCGGGCGGCCAGGTGGATTCGATGATCGTGCCGATGTCGGTGGCCGGCCCCCAGGCCGCTGGCGGCAGGGTCAAGATCCTGGGCCTGGCGTCAGGCAAGCGCTTCGCGACCGCGCCGGACCTCAAGACCTTCGGTGAGCAGGGCGTTCCCGTGGATGCCGGCACCTGGGTCGGCTTCATGGCCCCGGCCGGCACGCCGCCCGCCGTGGTGCAGCGTCTGAACGCCGCCATTGCCGCCGTGATGAGCAACCCGCAGGTGCGTGAGCAGCTGATCAAGATGAACGTCGACCCGGCGCCGGTGCAGACCGCCGATCAATTCAAGGCCTTCGTCAGCTCCGAGTACGACCGCTGGGGCAAGGTGATCCGCGGTGCGAACATCCGGGTCGAGTGAATTGGATGGCGGACATGGTGCAAGGGGCTGTGGTGCACGATAGGCGCGTCGCCCTGATTACCGGCGCCGCCGGTGCGATCGGCGGCGCCACGGCGCACCGGCTCGCGCAAGATGGCTACGCGCTGGCGCTGGCCGACCTGTGGCCCGCCGGTGAAGGCCCCGCATTGCCCGAGGGGCTGCGGCTGACGCTGGACGTGCGCTCGACCGAGCAGGTGAACGCGGCGGTCGACCAGACACTGGCCGCGTTCGGCCGCATCGATCTGCTGGTGAACGTGGCGGGCATCACCTCGTTCGGCTCAGCGCAGGATCTGCCCGAGGGCGAGTGGGCACGCGTGCTGGACATCAACCTCACAGGAACCTTCCGTTGCTGCCAGGCGGTGGTGCCGGCCATGAAGGCGCAGGGGCGCGGACGCATCGTGAACCTGGGTTCGGTGCTGGGCAAGAACGGCGGCAACACCCGCCCGTGGATCGATGCGTCAGAGCAGCGCGCCTCGGGCAACATCGCCTATGGCGTGTCCAAGGCCGGTGTGCACACCATGACGGCCTACCTGGCCAAGGAGTTGGCCAGCAGCGGTATCACCGTCAACGCGGTGGCGCCGGGGCCGGTGTCCTCCAAGATGACCACCGACCTGCCGCCCACCATCCGCTCGCTGATTCCGGTGGGCCGCATGGGCCGGCCGGAGGATGTGGCGGCTGTTGTCGCCTTCCTGGCATCGGACGAGGCGGGCTTTGTCACCGGTGAGGTGATCGACGTCAATGGCGGGATGTGGTGCGATTAGGACCCACCCCCGAAACGGCTCACTCCGTGTAGCCCTCCCCCCCTCAAGGGGGCGCCGCCAGCGGCCTGGCAAAGCCAGTTCCGCGGCGGCCGCTGGGCCAGGCCCTTCGGTCGAGCGGCGTCGTGGTGTCGGATCAGGCGCTTGCGTTGAGAAATGGCAGCACCGCCCGCGCCACAAGCTCAGGCTGACGCCGGAACACGCTGGCGTCGCAGCCCTCCAGCAGCACCTGCTGCGCCCCCGGGATCATCTTGCAGATGACTGGCGCCTGCGCCGGCATGTCGGCTTCATCGGCCGGCCGCAGCTCGAGCACCTGGGTCGGTGTCTTCATGCCACGCATCGCCGCCGCCAGGTCGAAGTCGAAGATCGAGGTGTAGGTGGGCACGATGGCGCGCCACCCTAAAAGATGATCGATCACCATCGTCTCGGCGATCTCGACATCATCGGCCAGCGTCTCCTGCGTCCCACCCTCGGCGCCTGCCAGCAACTGCGGCGGCCACCAGAGTTTTTGCACGTCGGCATGCGCCATCAACCACTGGCGCACGAGGTGAGAGCCGTCGGCGCTGGCGCCGAAGCGGGGGAAGTAATGGCCGATCAGATGATGGATGGCGGCGTCGCGTTCGGCCTTGTCCACCAACAGGCTGTGCGTATGCCCGGCCAGCACCACGCGGCCAACCCGGTCGGGCCATTGGGCGGCCATCGCGGCGGCGATCTTGTTGCCGGTGTGCAGGCCCAGCAGGTGTGCCTTGGGCAGTGCCAAGGCGTCTAGCATCGAGACGACGCTGTGGGCCATGGCCTCGATGGTGGGTGTGCCTGGAACGGGGTCGGAGTTGCCGTAGCCAGGTGTGTCCAGCGCGATCACGCGAAAGTGCGGCGCCAGCAGCGGAACCAACGGTGCCATGGCGCGCCAGGTGCCCGGCGTGGCATGCATCAGCAGCAAAGGCTCGCCGGTGCCGGCCTCGACGTAATGGATGGCACCGCGGTCGGTGTAGGCGTAGGCCGGGCGAAGAAGGGTGGTCATCGTGACGGGGCTTTCGAAACCGTGGGCAAACCCTGATCGGGAAGATTTTTTCTGGTGCGATAGTGAATCCATTATAGGAATGTTGTTCCCATTGTGGAATAATCGTGAACCGAAGCGAGATTTCGAATGACTCAACAAACAGATCAGACATACGACGTCGTGGTGGTGGGCTGTGGCGTGGCGGGCTTGTCGGCCGCCGTCTCAGCCGCCGAGGCCGGTGCCCGCGTGGCGGTGCTCGAGCGTTCGCCGCGCGACGAGCGTGGCGGCCAGAGCCGCTACACCGAGGCCTACCTTCGCATGAAGAGCGAGACCGAAGTCACCGACGATTTCGAGACGCACCTGGCCGAGAACGGCTCGGGTGCCATCAGCCCCGCCCTTATCGAAGAATCGGGCCAGCCGCCGCAAAGCCGCTCGGCGCTGGTCAACACATTGAGCATCGCCGACCCCGACGTGATCGAGGCCCTTGCGGCCAATGCCGGCCCCACCATCGCCTGGATGAAGGGGCACGGCGTGCGCTTCGATTTCCTGCCGACGCAGTTCCTCACCAAGAGCCAACCGCGTCTTTTGCCCGTGGGCGGCGGCCAGGCGCTGGTCGAGGCCCTGGCCGCACGGGCCGAGGCGCTGAACGTGAGTTTTCATTACGAGACCGCCGCGCAAGCGCTGGTGCGCACCGACGACGGGGCCGTGTGCGGCGTGACGGTCAAGTCCCGCGGCCAGAAGCCGCGCAAGCTGCTGGGCAAGGTCGTGCTGGCCTGCGGCGGCTTCCAAGGCAGCGCCGAGATGCAGACGCGCTATATCGGCCCGCGCTCGGTCTACCTGCGCCCGATCTGCCGCGGCGGCTACTACAACCGCGGCGACGGCATCCGCATGGGCCTGGAGGCGGGCGCCGCCACCTGCGGCGAGTTCGGCAGCTACCACGCCGAGCCGGTCGATCCGCGCTCGGGCATCTCGGAGCCGGCCCTGTTCATCTTTCCCTATGGCGTGCTGGTCAACAAGGCGGGCCGCCGCTTTGTCGACGAAGCTCCGGGGACGGTGGATGCGTACTATGAGCGCGTGACCCGCCGCATCTACGAGCAAGATGGCGGCATGGCCTGGGTCATCCTCGATGCGCGCCATATGGAGATCCCCAACTACCGCCTGGGCATTCGCACGGACCAGCCGCCGATCACGGCAGCCAACGTCGACGAGCTGGCCCGCAAGCTGGAACTGCCGGCCGCGCAGCTGGCCGCCACGCTGGGTGAGTACAACCGCGCGTGCGTGCCCGGCACCTGGAAGCCGCTGGAGCTCGATGGCGTGCACACCGAGGGCCTGTCACCGCCCAAGTCGAACTGGGCCTTGCCGCTCGACAAGGCGCCCTTTCATGCCTACCCCATCATGTCGGCCAACGTGTTCACCTTCGGCGGTCTCAAGACCGACCGGCTGGGCCGGGTCGTCGACACTGAAGGCGATCCGATGCCCGGGCTGTACGCCGCTGGCGAGATGACGGGCATGTACTACGGCAACTACACCGGCTCCACGTCGGTGCTGCGCGGCATGGTCTTCGGACGCATCGCCGGCGCACACGCCGCAGGCAAGCCCATTCAATCCAACTGAACCCACTTAAACCACCGAGAAACCACATGACTCAAAAAACTGCTCTGCTCCTGCTCGACCTGCAAAACGAGATGGTCGATCCCAAGGGCAAGGTCGGCGGCGGCGGCCTGGCCAAGGCGGCCGCTGACCGCAACGTGCTGACCAACGCCCGCTACGCGCTCGACCGCGCCCGCGCCGCCGGCACGGACGTGGTGCATGTGCGCCTGGGCTTTCGCGCCGACTATCTCGACGCCCTGAGCGTGGCCCCGCGCATCTCGAAAATGAAGGAGCACGGCGCCGCTGTCCTCGGTACCTGGGGTTGCGAGTTCCCCGAGATCGTCGCTGCGCTGCCCGGCGAGCTGGTGATCACCAAGCAGTGCGTCAGCCCGTTTTTCAACACCGGCCTTCTGAGCTGGCTGCAGCACCGCGGCATCGAGCGCCTGGTGTTCGGCGGTGTCGCCACCAACCTGGTGGTCGAGATGACCGCCCGCGTGGCCGATGACGCCGGCTTCGCCCTGACGGTGCTCGAAGACTGCTGCGCCTCGCCCAATCCGGTGTGGCACGCGTTCTCGGTCGAGAACATCCTGCCGATGTTTGCCACCGTCTCCAACACCAAGGCCGTGTTCGGCTGAAGCGGCTGCGTCGCTGCCAGCATCGCCGCGGCAACCACCCGCACTTCATGGACGACGACACTTCACGGCCCGACGGCGATTCGAACCCGCGCTCGCCGCTGCGCACGGTGCAGGTGCTGCATGAGCTGGCGGTGGCCGGCCAGGGCGTGCCGCTGGCCGTGCTGGCCGTGCGGCTTGCGTTGCCAAAGACCAGCCTGTTTCGCCTGCTGCGCGCCCTGGAGCAGGGCGGCTATGTCACGTCCGTCAACGGTGTGCATCAGGTCGGTCCGCAGGCGATCAAGCTGGGCGTCGCGCTGGTGCAAAACCGTGAGTTTCCCAACTGCGCGCGGCCGGCCATGGAGACACTGGCCGGGCAGTGCAACGAGACCGTGATCCTGGGCACCTTTGACGACAGCCGAACGCAGATCGTCTACGCCGACGTGATCGAGCCGAGCAATCCGCTGCGCTTTAGCATCAAGTCCGGTCTCACCAAGCCCTTGTACAGCTCGGCCACCGGACAGACGCTGCTGGCGTGGATGCCCCCCGAGCAGCGCGCGCGCTACCTTCAGACGGTCAAGTTGCAGCGGCTGGCCTGCGGCACCGTGCGGAGCGTGGCCGCGCTCAAGCGGCGCCTCAAGGACGTCCGTGCCACCGGCGTCGCGGTCAGCGTCGACGGTATGTTCGACGGCGTCTACTCGATCGCCATGCCAGTGTTCGATGCGGCGGGCCAGGTGCCTGCCGGCTTGTCGATTTCCGCGCCCAGCACCCGTGGCGAAAAAAACGAGGAGCGCTTTGCCGCCCTGCTCAAGAAGGCCGGCGAGGAAGTCTCCCGCGTGCTGGGTTTTACCGGCACCTACCCACCCCTCTAAGTTCAACGCTCAATCACGTCATGGAAAGCGAGACCCCTTTGACCAACACCCGCCCTGGCACCGTCCTCAAACGCAAGATCAACGAGCGCCGCGGCCTGATGGTGGCTGGCGCCGCCAATGCGCTGGCCTCCCGCATCATCCAGGACCTGGGTTTCGAGGCGGTCTACCTCACCGGCGCCGGCATCACCAACACCTTTTTCGGCATGCCGGACATGGGCTTCGTCAGCCTGGCCGACCTGGCGCAGCACACCAGCGCGACGCGCGACGCGGTGGAGCTGCCCATCATCGTGGACGGCGACACGGGCTTTGGCAACGAGCTGAACGTGCGCCACACCGTGCGCACGCTCGAGCGTGCCGGGGCCAACGCGATCCAGCTGGAAGACCAGTCCATGCCCAAGAAATGCGGGCACTTCAACGACAAGTCAGTGATCCCCGCGGCCGAGGCGGCCTCCAAGATCAAGGCGGCGGTCGATGCGCGCCAGAACGAAGACTTCCTCATCATCGCGCGCACCGACGCGCGGGCCATCGAGGGCTTTGACGCGGCGATTGAACGCGCCAACCTGTTCATCGAGGCGGGCGCCGACATCACCTTCGTCGAGGCGCCCACCAGCGTCGACGAGCTGCGCGCCATCCCCCGGGCCCTGTCGGTGCCGCAGCTGGTCAACGTGGTGATCGGCGGCAAGACCCCGACGCTGGACGCCGCCGAGTTCGCGCAGATGGGGTTCGGGCTCGTGCTTTATGCCAATGCGGCCTTGCAGGGCGCTGTGCTGGGCATGACGGCGGCGCTGACCCGCTTGCGCGATACCGGCCGGCTCGATGAAGACAGCGGGCTGGTCGCCAGCTTCGCGCTGCGCCAGCGGCTGGTTCAAAAGGATCTGTTTGACGAACTGGCGATCAAGTACAAGCGCTGACCTAAAAGAGCTGACCACGCCCCTCCGTTTGGCCTCAGATCACCCACCCCGTTCGGCCTCAGATCACCCACCCCGTTCGGCCTGAGCTTGTCGAAGGCCTCGCATGGCTTCGACAAGCTCAGCCCGAACGGATGGGTGGACAACGGGGATGAGGCGAACGGCCGTTATCGGGCCATCAGCGTCACCAGCTCCGGGTCGTGGCGGGCGTAGGCCCCGGTGCGGCTGGTGCCCATGCCGCAGTCTTTCTTCAGGCGGATCATCATCAATGCATAACGCCAGGCGATCGCCAGCACGTCCACCACCGGCGCACCGCTGATGTGCGTCAGCTTGTTGGCCACCATCAGCGTGGCGAGCACAGCTTCTGCCGGCACGATCACATCGGCGCCCTGGTGGGTGATGGCATGCTGCGCGGCCTGGGTGAAGGCCTCCAGCACGGCCTGTGGGTTGCTGGATGCGGCGGCCATCAATTCGGCCTCATGCATGGGCGGATCCAGCGGTACGCAGGGCAGCACGCGTGACTCGAGCCCATGTTTTTCGACGGCGGCCTGAACGATGAATGCGATCTCGGGCGCGTTGGCAATCGGCGCGATGCGACGGCCCAGCGAGCACGACACCAGCATCGACGATTCGAGAATGCCGGTCACGGGAATGTCCACCGCCGAGCGGATCTCGCGCAGCAAAGGCTCGCTGAACGAGCCGATGACAAAGGCGTCGAAGCCATCGCGTTCGGCGCGGATCGCGTTGTCGATGACCTGGTCGACCGCGCGGTGGTAGACGAAGGCATTGCCCAGCGCTGATGTGGGCGTGCGCCCGTGGTAGGTGCCGGCGCGCAGGCCTTCGACCTGCACCGTGGCTTCGTCGCCCAGCAGAGCGCGCGAATGCTTCAACAAAAAATCGCGGTAGCCGCCCAGGCCGGCCAACTCGGTCATGGACTGGTGCCACAGGCGCAACGGGGGGGTGGGGGTGGGGGTGGGGGTGCTCAAGGGGGTCTCCAGATTTAGCGGTTGGCGTCGCCCATGCGGAACTCGTGGCTCAGATCATCGAGCTGCGCCATCAGGCCGGGTGAGATCTCTGTCTGCGAGGCGGCGAGCACGTCGGTCAGTTGTTCAACACGTGACGCGCCCATGATGGCGCTGGTGACGCCCGGCCGGGCCAGCACCCAGGCCACCGCCAGCTGCACGGGGGGAATGCCAGCGCCCTGGGCCAGCTTCACAAAGGCCTCGACCGCCACGAACTCGCGCTCGTGCCAGTAGCGGTCTCTGTACATGGCGGCGCCATTGATCGCGCCGAAACGACTGTCGGCCTCGGGCACTTGCGCAAAGCGGTGCTTGCCACTGAGCAGCCCACCGGCGAGCGGGTTGTAGCAGATCATGCCGATGCCTTCCTCCTGGCACAGGGGGATCAGGTCACGCTCGTTCTGCCGGAACAACAGGTTGTAGCGGGGCTGTACCACCACCGGGCGCGCCCAGTGATTGGTCTCGCATCGGCCGACGGCGCGCGCCAGGCGCCAGGCTTGGAAGTTCGACACACCAGCGTAGCGGGCGCGGCCCGAGCGCACGATGGTGTCCAGGGCCTCCAGGCTTTCATCGAGCGGGGTGGTGCGGTCGTCGTAGTGCAGCTGATAGAGGTCGACGTAGTCGGTGTCCAGGCGTTTGAGCGAAGCATCGACCGCGTCGAGCAGGTGTTTGCGTGAATTGCCCGATTGCCATGACAGCGGCCCCATGACAGCGCCGCCCTTGGTCGCAAGGATGAACTCATGCCGGCGGCCCTGCAGCCACCGCCCCACGATGCGCTCGGAGTTGCCCTTGTCCGCAGGCGCCGAGCTGAGCGGGTAGCTGTTGGCCGAGTCGATGAAGTTGACACCTTGGGCGGCGCAGGCGTCGAGCATGGCAAAGCATGCCGGCTCGTCTGCCTGGCCGCCGAAGGTGGCCGTGCCCATGCACAGGCGTGATACCTGGATGCCGGTTGAACCCAATCGCGCGTACTGCATGGCAGGGGCTTGGCGCACGGGTCAGTCCAGCTTCGCGCCGGAGATTTCCACGGCTTCCTTCCACTTGACGCGCTCCGAGGCCGCGAAGGCCTGCGTCCTGGCGGGGCTGGTGCCCACGAGCTTGGCGCCGGCGTCCATGAAGCGCTTTTGCATGGCCGGGTCGGCGGCGATGGCCTGCACGGCCTCGGACAGCTTGTTGACGATGGCGTCCGGTGTGCCTTTTGGAAACACCAGGGCACCCCAGGAGGTGAGCACGAAATCCTTCACGCCGGCTTCGGCCGTGGTGGGCACATCGGGCAGCGTCGGCCAGCGGTAGTCGTCGCTCACCGCCAGGGGGCGCACCTTGCCCGCGCGAATCAGGGCCAGCCCGCTGGCGACGTTATCGATCGAAAAGTCGATGTTGCCGCCGATCAGCGCGGCGAGCGACTGGGCGCCGCCAGCGAACGGGACGGTGGTGGCCGGAATGCCGGTGCGTGCCTTGAACAGCGCGGCGGCCAGGTAGGGCGAAGTGCCGATGCCGGCGGTGCCGATGTTGGCGCCGCCGGGTTTGGCGCGCGCCCACGCGATCAGCTCCTGCAGGGTCTTGGCGGGATGGTCCGGCCTGACGATGAACACATTGCAGTTTTCCCAGTGCATCGTGGCGGGGACGAAATCCGTCTCCGGGTTGTGCGACATCTTCTTGTAGAGAAACTGGTTGATCGACAGGGTGCCGATCGTGGCCGACGCGATGGTGTAGCCGTCGGGCTTGGCGGTGCGCACGGTGTCCATGCCGATCATGCCGCCGGCGCCGACCTTGTTCTCGACGACGAAGGTCTGCCCGAATCGTGCCTGCAGGCGTTCGGCCACCAGCCGGGTCAGAACGTCGGCGGCATTGCCGGCCGTGAAGGGCACGATGATCTTGACCGGCATCTCCGGCCAGTTGGTGACCTGGGCAAAGACCGAGGGGGCGGTGCTGGCCAGGCCGGTGGCCAGGCTACCAAGAACGAAATCGCGACGTGTTGTCATGGCGCTGCTCCTGCTGAAATAAGTTGTAGGTTGACGGGGCCCGAAGCTTTCAGGTTGGTGCCGGACTGCAGGGGCCGCCCGGGGCGGTCCACTGATCGATGCGGGCTTGATCGAAGCCGCACTCGCGCAGGATCTCCTGGGTGTGCTCACCCAGTTGAGGCTGCAGGCGCGAGATGTCGGTGCGAGCACCACTCATCTGGATCGGCACGCGGGGGTAGCGCAAGGCGCCTTCCGACGGATGCTCGCGGATCTCCCAGAAATTGACGCTGTTCAGGTGCGGGTCGTTGACCAGGTCGTCGAGGCTGTTGACCACGGAGAACGGGATGTCCTCTGGGGTCAGCAGCTCCAGCCACTGCGCGTTGGTCTTGCGGGCCACTTGCCGCTCGACCTCGTCCCAGACGACGCGAAAGTGCTTCTGCCGCGCGGTGAAGGTGGCAAAGCGCTCGTCCTTCATGATCTCGGGCTTGCCGGCCAGTGCGAAGAACCGGTGCCAGTCCTTGTCGTTGTAGGGCAGCAAGACCAGGTAACCGTCGCGGGTCTTGTAGGGGCGCCGCGACGCCGTGCTGACCGGCTCGTAGCCCATGGGCGCGATCGGCGGCTCGAAGGCATGGCCCCATTGGTGTTCAACCATGTTGAAGGCGGCCATGGTCTCGAACATCGCGACATCCACCTTTTGCCCCAGGCCGGTCTGGCCGCGCTGGATCAGGGCCATGGCAATGGCATAGGCGGCATGCAGGGCGCTGACCTTGTCGGCCATGATGGTGGGAATGAAGCGGGGCTGACCGGCGATGACGGTCTGCAGATGCGCCAGGCCGGAGGCTGCCTGGATGATGTCGTCGTAGGCGGCGCGGCCCGCGTACAGGCCATCGTCGCCATAGCCAGCCACGTGGCAGTAGATCAGGCGCGGATGGGTCTTGGCCAGGGTCTCGTACTGCAGGCCCAGGCGGTCGGCGGCGCTGGTGCGCATCGAGTGCAGCAACACATCGGAGCTTGCCACCAGCGACTGCAGGATCTCGCGGCCTTGCGCGGTCTTGAGGTCGGCCACGATGCTGCGCTTGTTGCGGTTGCTGGTGAGGAAGAAGGAACCCATCTTGGGGTGGCGCTTGGGCCCCATCACGCGGGTGCGGTCACCCTCGGGCGGCTCCAGCTTGATCACGTCGGCACCCATGTCGCCCAGGTACTGGCCCGCAAGGGGCCCGAAGATGATGGAGGCGATTTCGAGGACGCGTACGCCCTCGAGTGGGCGGGTAATCGCCATGGTTTTTCAGCGCTCAGTACAGCCAGTGCGGTGGCTGCGCACCGGCAATCTCCGACCGGAAGGTGGCCAGGCGGTTGCCGGCCAGGTTGCCCAGGTAGACGGTGCGCAGGTCGGGCCCGCCGAAGGCCACGCTGGAGACGTTGCGCAGCGAGCGCGTGCCGCCCGAGTCGATGTCGCCGCGGCCCAGCGAACCCTTGGCGTACTGCGCCTCGGCTGAGGCGATGAGCGCAGCGTCGGGGTCTTCCAGCACCACACTGGCCTTGCCATCCAGCGTGACACGCACGATGCGGTTGGACACCACGCAGGCCACCCACACGCCACCTTCGGCGTCGAAGGACAGGCCGTCGGGGAAGTCGCCATCGGTGAAGTGGTACACCACTTCCTTGGGGCCGAGCTTCCAGTTCTTGTCGTCTCCGATGATCTGAAAGCGCGAGAGATTGCGCCCGTAGGTTTCATTCACGTACAACCAGCGGCCAGTCGGGTCGACCCGGCACTCGTTGGTGAACGCGATCCCGTCGGCCACGATGCGCGCGCCGCGCTCGTCGGACACAGCAACGAAGCCGTCGGCGATGCTGGCGTTGAAGGCCAGCTCGCGCGGCACCTTTCGGGTGCTCATCGAGATCCAGGTGCGGCCCTTGGCATCGATGGTCACGAAGTTCGTGCTGGGCAGTGGCTCGCCATCGACTTCCATCAGCAGCGGGGTCAGGTTGTGTCCACGATCGACCTTCCACACGCCGCCGCCGCAGCTGGTGCCCAGGTTGGCCACGAGAAACTCGCGCTGTGGTGTCAGTGCGATCCCGTTGGTCAAAAAGCCTTCGGGCACGCCATGCAGCTTCGGTTTGGGTTTGCCCAACTCGCGAACGCTGCACTCGTGGTCAGACACGAACAGCTCGCCCTTGGCGGTGGCGATCACGCTCTCGGGGCGGTGCAGGTCTTCACCGATGAAGGTGATGTCGGACAGTTGTATATTCTTCATGGTGTCTCGCTTCAAAGACGGTAGACGCGCTGAGCGTTGCCACTGTACATGGCCAGCTTCTCGTCGGCGGAGGCGCCCGCCGTGATGCGCTTGAAGGCGTTCCACAGCGTGACCCAGCTGGTGCCCTGCTTTTCGACCGGGAAGTTGCTCTCGAACACGCAGCGCTTGGGCCCGAACAGCTCGATGCAGGTCTCGATATAGGGGCCCCACAGCCGGGCGATCTGCGCCGACGAAAGTGGCGCTGCCAGCGTGCCGTAGTCGATGGCGGCCAGGCGGATCATCAGGCCGCCCAGCTTCGCGGTGACATTGGGGCATGCCGCCAGCTCGGTGACGTTGCGCTTCCACTGCACAAACACCTCGTCGCGTTTGCCGGTGTAGGGCCCATAGCCCAGCGCGCCGCCGCAGTGGCCCATGACGATGTGGGTGTCGGGGCAGGCGCGTGCCAGGGCCAGTGTGTCGCGCAATTGATGGAAGAACACCCAGGTATCCAGGGTCAGCCCCAGCGCGGTCAGCTCGGCCACGCCCGCGCGGAACTCGGGGCGCAGGTAGCCGCCGGGCACCTCGGTGGTGTTGCCGATGATCGGGTCGGCGTCATAGCCCGCTGTGGCGCGCACACCGCGAAAACGGCCCTGGCCGGCTTCGATGTGCGCCTCGAGCACGGGCCGCACGCGCGCGCCCAGGCTCAGGTCCGCCGAACCCATGATGGCCGCGCAGATGCGCGTCTTGCCATGGCCGCCCTTGTCGCTTGCCGCGCCAATGGCCGCGGCGAACTCGGTCTCACCCACCGGCATCATGTCCACCGGGCCGCTCGTGCGGTAGTTGTTGTGGCATTCCATGTAAACCGTGGCCAGCGTGTTGTGCCCGCTGTTGACGTCCTGCGCGAACTGCTCGAGCAGGTAGGTGTGGTCTTCCTTCGAGTCACCCTGCGGCAGGGCCGCGGGCAACGCGGCCCACAAGTGGTGATGCGTGTCGATGATGGGCAGGTCGGGCTCGATCACCTCTTCCGGTGGGAGCTTTGCCAGCCACCCCTTGTTGAGGGGCAGGACTCGGCCGAAGGCGGTGGGGGCGTTCATCTGAGGTTATTCCAATATTGGAATTGAATTTCGAATATGAAGTTATCACCGATTCTAGGGGCATCTCCTATCCGGACTTGCCCTGTGTGGGCGTGAAGTCCACGAAGCTGGCCGCCGAAACGGAATCAACGCCACTGTCAAGCCGAGGAAACACGCATGACAGTTATGTTCCGACATATAAGATATGTAGGAACATAAAGAAATCGGCGGGTATTCAGTCGCCACTGCCTTCACCGGCGGACCCGCGCAAGCACGCATGGGCCTGAATCATCCATGACCAAGGAGAAAAGATTGAATCCGCGCTACTCGTTGGGTTGGCTTGAAAGCTTTGCGCAGAGGGTCAATGCCGACCCGGAAATGGCCGTCGTCGGCGATTGGTTGTCCACAAGCTTTGCCTTGGTCTTCGGTGACAAGAAGTACGTTGTGCATACCGACAAGGGCAAGGTGGTGAACGTGGTCGCCAACCCCCGGATCGATGAGCGCAGCATGTTCGGGTTCCGCGCTCCCCTGGAAATTTGGGACAGGTTCTTGAGCCCCACACCGCCTGCGCTCTATAACGACTTCTTTGCGATGTTGATGCGCGTGCCTGAGTTCAGCCTCGATGGCGACGCCATGGTCGTGATGCAAAACGCCAGGGCTTTGCAAAGAACCATGAATCTCTTGAGAGATGGGAAGAACTGACGTGGCAAAAATTGAACCCATTCGTGGCGGGTACGTCAATGTCCAGGCGGACGGCGAAGATTTCCGCATTTTCTACGAAGAGGCTGGAACCGGTGTGCCGCTCATTTGCTTGCACACGGCGTGCGCCGACAGCCGCCAGTACCGATACTTGCTCAATGATCCCGAAGTGACGTCACGGTTTCGTGTCGTGGCGTTCGATATGCCCTATCACGGGCGATCCAACCCGCCGGAGAACTGGTGGCTCAAGAAGTATCAACTGACCACGAAGCGCTACATGGCGACCATCCGCGCGGTGTGGGAGGCGCTCGACCTCGACAGGCCAGTGATCCTTGGCTGCTCGATGGGGGGCTGCATCGTGCTTAAGGCAGCGATTGACTGGCAGGGTGATATTCGTGGTGTCATCGGTTTGGAAAGTGCTGCGAATCTTCCCGGTCGTTATCAGAAGTTCCTGCACCATCCGGCGGTGCATGGCGGCGAACTCGTGGCAACCTGGACCTTCGGCCTCAACTCGCCCCACAGCCCTGAAGACGGAAAGCGCCAGAACTGGTGGTATTACGCCCAAGGCGGCCCTGGCGTGTATGCCGGAGATGCCATGTTTGCGGCCGGCTTCGATGTTCGGGAAGATCTTGGAACCATCGATACCAAGAAGTGCAAAGTGTCGCTGCTGACCGGCGAATACGACTACTCGGCCACGCCCGAGATGACCCAGTTCGTGGCAGACCGAATCCCCGGGTGTCGCTACACCTTGATGCCAGGCATGGGGCACTTCCCGACGATCGAGGACTACCCAACCTTCCGCAAGTTCCTGCTGCCGGAACTTGATTTCATGCACTCCACCTGAGGACGTCCGATGCCAAACGAAAAGTTCGAGACGGGTCTTGCTGTCCGTACGCGTGTGCTGGGGCAGGCCTTTGTGGCGCGCAGCCAAGGGGGTCTTGACGACTTCTCGCGTCCCTTTTACGAGCTGGCCATCGAATACTGCTGGGGCAACGTGTGGGCGCGCGAAGGCCTCGACATGCGCACTCGAAGTCTGCTCAACCTCGCAATGCTCAGTTCTCAAAATAGAAGCAATGAGTTTCGCATGCACGTGCGCGGCGCTATCAACAATGGATGCAGCAAAGCGGAGATCCGCGAGACGCTGATCCAGGTGGCGATTTATTGCGGTGTGCCCACCGGTGCCGAAAGCTTCAAGCTGGCCAAAGAGGTTTTCGCCGAAATCGAAAGCGAAACGACCGCACAGGAAAAGGGCGAATGAATAAACCGCCGTTCCTGTCGTGGCTCAACCATTTTCAATGAGACAAGCGGAAAGAATCCGCAAGGAGCCAACATGTCCTCGATGATCTTGAAACTCGTACTGGCGTGCACAGCCGCATTGATGTCGCTGCAGGCTGCGGCTCAAGCCAAGTATCCCGATAAGCCCGTCAAGTTGATCGTGCCGTGGACCGCGGGGGGCGGTGTGGATGTCCTGGCCCGCGCCTTGGCCGCCGGCCTGACTCCGGCGATGAAGCAACCGGTGCTCGTCGAAAACAAGACCGGCGCAAGCGGCATGATCGGCGCGGAGTTCGCGGCCAACAGCGCACCGGATGGCTACACCCTGTTCGTCGCGAATGTGGATACGCACGTGATCAATCCGCAGCTGTTTCCCGCCATTCGCTACAAAGCGGTCGAGGGCTTCGATCCTATTGTGGAGGTTGCCAAGGTGCCGTTGGTCGTGGCCATCAGGGGCGATCTGGGCGTCAAGAACGGCCAGGATCTGATCAAACTGGCCAAGTCCAAGCCGGGCCAGGTCACCTATGGAACCTGGGGCATTGGCAGTCTTCCGCACATTGCGTTCACGATGATGGAGCAGCAGGCCGGCATTCAGTTGCTGCACGTTCCGTATCAAGGCGTCGCCGGTGCCATGGGTGCTTTGCTGGCCAAGCAGATCGACATGCTGCTGGTACCCGTTCCTTGGGCTGAAGGCCAGCGCAAGGTGGGCAAGGCGGAGATCCTGGGCCTGACATCCGAAAAGCGCGCGGCGGCTTTTCCCGATGTCCCAACCATCGCGGAGCAGGGCTTTACTGGCTTCGCCGCGGAGCAATGGATCGGCCTTTACGCACCCAAGGGTACGCCTGCTGCCGTTCGTGATGCGCTGAACAAGGAAGTTAACGACTACCTCAAGACGCCTGCAGGTATTGCCGCGATAAAAGACCTCGGTTTCGAGGCCTCTGGTGGCACCGCGCGCCAGATGGCCGACAAGCAGGCCTCTGACATGGCCCGCTGGGGCAACACGATCCGAGAGCGCAAGATCACCGTAAGCAACTAGCCCGACAGGAAGGCGACGCGGAAGGAGGGGTCGTAGAATGATCGATCATCGAAGGACTTCTGCCAGCCATGCCTACCACGAAGCAAGCCTTGACCGATGCAGGAAAGGCCCTTGAGCGTCTTGGTGCGCAGGACAGGAGAGCGCACCAGGGCATGACGGCCAGCGCGTCGATCGGATTGAAGTCACCCGTTCACCGGTACCAACAGGTGACCAGAGAGCTTCTCGACGCGATTCAAAACGGCACCTATCCTGTCGGCTCGCTGTTGCCGGGTGAGTTGGAAATTGCCGAGACTTTCCGCATAGGTCGCAACACCGCACGCACAGCCATACACCAGCTCGTTGAGATGGGCATGGTCAGCAGACGCAAGCGCGCCGGCACACGGGTCGAGGCCGTCGCCCCCAAGAATGTCTATACGGCAGCCATTTCTTCGTTACCAGATCTGCTTGAAGACGCGACGCGGTCCTATCTGCAGGTGGTCTCTGTCGAACAACGACAAGTGCTGCCGGCAACGCTGGAGCCCTTACAGGAGGGTGGTGAAACCTTATGGTTGTTGATCAAGGGCAACCGGGTGCACACCTCAACCCACGCCCCGATTTCAAGTGCACGTATCTTCGTGCCGCAAAAATACGAAGGCATCACACCTGAACTCAAGGGCAAGGTTCCGTGGATCCATGTGTTACTCGGGGCGCAGTTTGGACTGCAGGTGTACGAGGTGGCACAACATGTCACCTCGTACAGAGTGACAAAGGCGCTGTCACACGTACTTCAGTGTCTGCCCGGGCCGGGGCTGCAGGTCACGCGCAGTTACTTCGACAAATCTGGCGAGTGCTTTTTGATCGCCCAGAATTTTCACCCCGCCAATGGGGTGTCGATCATGACGCGCTGGCGCCTTGAGGGGAAGTTTAGTTAGGGCCCGCAGGCGGGGCTGAACAGCTACCGGGGAAAACATTAAGCTCAGCCGCATCGACTACAACGTGACCGCAGGCCTCGCCCGAATCACCCTCGCCAACGAGGCCAAGCACAATGCGATGGACGGGACCTTCTGCGCGGCGTTCGCGAAGGTCTCCATGGCTGCGCTTTTCAGCAATCAAAAGCTAGAGCGCGTCGCGCCCCGCTACTGCGGCTCGATCCCCGCTGCACGAATCAGTTGCACCCATTGCGTCTGATCCGCCTGCATGCGCTTGCCCAAGTCGGCAGGGGACACGACTTCGACCTCGAACGAGGATGCCGCGAATTTCTCGACCATCTCCGGTGTGGACAGCACCTTGGAAATCGACTGATACAGCTTGTTGACCACCTGTGGCGGAGTGCCCGTAGGCGCCACCAAGCCGATCCAGGTCACGAGTGAATTGTTGGGGTAGCTCTCGGCCAGCATGGGCACGTTGGGTACCGAGGGGCTGCGCCGAGCGCCCGTAATGGCCAGCCCGGTGAGCCGGCCGGCCTTGATGTGCGACGCGCCGCTGCCCACGTCGACCACGGCCATGCGGATCTCGCCGCCGATGACATCCGTGAGGGCCTGCGGGCTGCCCTTGTAGGGTACCGGCGTGAACTTGATACCCGTGACCTTTGACAGCAGTGCCAAGGCCACATGACCGCTTGAAGACGCATAGCCGACAGTGACGGGGGCCGGCTGATTGCGCGACCAATCCAGAAAGGACTTCAGGTCCAGGTTCTGCGAATCGCTGCGCACGAGGAACATCATCGACGTTGAGCCGAGCCCGACGACAGGCTGGAAATCCTTGACCGGATCGAAGGGCAGTGTCTTGAACAGTCCGACGTTTGCGGCCAAAGTTGTGACGGATCCGACCAGCAAGGTGTAGCCGTCAGCGTTGGCGCGCGCCACAAAGGTGGTGCCGATCACGCCCTGTGCGCCCGGCTTGTTGTCGACCACGATCGGCTGCCCCAGCGATTTCTGCAGCTCGTTGGCAAGGGGGCGCACCATGTTGTCGGTGCCGGTGCCGGCCGGGAACGGTACGACCATCGTGACGGGCCTGGTCGGATATTCCTGGGCCACGGCCTGCGGAAGCATCCCCGCCAGGGATCCGACCCACGCGACGACCAACGCCAGTGTTCTCAAATGCCGAATTCGCATATGCAGCGTCTCTTTCAAGTTTCGTTTTTACAAAGGGGGACCGGTGCCGGTCGGCGTTCAATCTGCGGGGTAAGCCAACTGGATCTCTCGGATATCACTAAGCCCTTTGAGGCTTTCCTCAAGCATGCGCAGCATGATGGGCTTGGGAACCAGACATTCCTCGCAGGCATTCGGCCCGGCCGCAATCCGCAGCCTGGCCGTTCCGGCGGCATAGCCGTCCACCACAATGTCATAGCCGTCGGCAACGAGGCCTTCGCGGAACGCGGCGAGCTGCTGCTCAATGGTGCTGGTTTCAACCGGCATCTTTACTTCTCTTCAACGGGTTTTCAGGAGCAAGGGGCGGACCTGGTCGATCGTGGATCGAGCCATCTTCAGCAGGTCGTCGTCCGATGCACTGCTGATGGGATGATCGATCACGGCAAAGCCATAGCCGGTCATGCCCATCAGCTGGCCCATCATCTGCGCCGCGCTGACGAAAGTGGTCGTCATCACGCCCACTGACGGTACACCGAGTCTTTCTCCGGTTATTGCGTCATGCAAACTGCACGACGAACAACTACCTCAGTCGCCGATGCCTGCGATAACCACATCCCACTGAAGAATTTCCTCAATGATGTGATCATCCGCCGGTTTGCTCGCGTTGGACTTGAGGCGCATGATGACCTCGGAAGCGCCCATCTCCGCCTTGAGAAGCCGCTCCAGATGCGCGAAGTAGCCGACCGTCCCGACCTTGCCATTGGAAATGAATCCGATCTTCTTGCCAGCAAGTGTTGGCAAGCGCGGCGCCAGCTGGGTGACCGGCGGTGCGGCTTCATTGGTTGGATCAAGTACGACGTAAGTCATTGTGCGGTTCCTATCGGTGTCGTTGACGATTGTTGACCGGCGCTGCCCGAAATCGACCGATCCCCCACGTTGCCAATGGGCATCGTGACGGCCGCCGTACGGTGGGCCAGCCAAGGTGGAATCACGGACCCAAAGCCTCCAGCGGGCCCGCCAGCGGCAACCACCAACAAATGATCTGGCGACTTGAGCGCGCAGTACTCGCTGTCGCCGCGGTCCTGGACGATCGCGCCCTTGCCCACGTCGGCCCACTCGCGTCGGTGGATGCGCGCACGTTCGTAAATGAACCGGCCGATGTCGGCCTTGCTCCAGCCGGCGTTATTCAAATGATCGCGCAATTGTTTCGCGACGACGATGGCGTAGTTGCCAGAGTAGATCGAGTAGTGACGCTGGTTGGCCCGGATCTCGGCGGCGAAGGTCTCCAAGATTTCTTCCGGTGCGGTTGTCCACTCGTTCATGATCTGGCGCGGCGCCAATGCCGCCATCACAGTGACCGCAGAGGCGCCCTTTGGCGCGCCCCTGGCCTCTGAGAGCGGCAGCCATTGGCTGTCCTCTTCATCTTCAGCGACGCAATAACTGAGCTTTCCCGGATGTCCGAGCGTTGCACGGTCGATGCTGCCGGGCCGCACGTCAAGGATATTGATGAGGCCCAATCGAACTGCCCGACCAATGACGGTGGTGGCGCGACAGGAATTGCCTAGCGCACTGAAGGTGCCGGTAGCGCCAATCTCATGGCGGATCGGACCGTTGATGACCATGAAGATCGCGCATCCGCCTGTGCTTGAGGTGGCGCCGTGCAGCAAGAACTCAGGTTGCAGCAACGCGGACCAAGCCGCGATCACAACCGGAAAGTGCTGTGGGGTGCAACCCGCCATCACAGCGTTGATCGCCAGCTTCTCAGCGGTTACCCGCTGGTTCCGAACGGGCTCGACCCCCACAAGATAGTCTGCGGAAATGTTCGCGTGTTCAAGGAAGGCTTCGACGGCCTTGCTGGTCGGCGGCACGACGGGTAAGCCGTCAGTCCAACCGTTGCTGTGATACACATCCTGGACAGCTTCAGAATCTCTGAGGGTGTACCGACTAGACGAAAGCATCGACGAAGTGTGATGGTTTTTAGGACATCTGTCAATGTAGCCATGCTAGGATCCCAGAGGGACAGAGCTGTCGCCGCGTCGTTCCCCGTCGTCTCGAATGTGAGCGAGCATTACACAAGCATTCAATTGGGTAGACAGTAAGAATGACAGCACAAACCATGTCGGCATCCGTGCGTTCACAGCCCTGCGCGGGCGCGCTTGGCGCGTTTCGCGTGATCGAGTTGGGCATGTACGGCTCAGCGCCGATCTGCAGCATGTTGCTGGCGGATTTCGGTGCCGACGTCATCAAGGTCGAGCCGCCCGAGGGCGACTTCTACAGACAGTTGCCGCCGTTCGAGCGTGGCGAATCGCACTACTTCATGAGTGTGAACCGGAACAAGCGAAGTGTGGTCCTGGATCTCAAGACCGACTTTGGCCGGGAAGCACTTGGTACGCTCATCGCCACCGCAGACGTGCTCGTCGAAAACTTCAGACCGGGCGTGTTGACCAGGCTGGGTTTCAGCTACGAACAATGCGCAAAAATCAATCCTGGCCTGGTCTACTGTTCCATCTCGGGCTTCGGACAGACGGGCCCGCAGCGAGAAGAGCCCGGTCTCGACCTGATCGTGCAGGGCTATGCCGGGATGATGCTGTCATCGGGCGAGGAGAATCAGGCGCCCTTCAAGATCGCGCCGGCCGTGCCGGATGTGATGGGTGGCCAAAGCGCCGCGTATGCGATTTTGGCCGCGCTCCTCGCGCGTGAACGCAGCGGGCTCGGCCAGTTTGTGGATATCTCGCTGCTTGACACGTCGATTTTCTCGATGCAGTTGGTGTATCTCGCGCAATGGCTAGGCTCCGGCGAGTCCCCGGCTCGCAATGGATCGGGCCACCCCAGCATGGTTCCCATGCAGTCGTTCCGCGCAGGCGACGGTCGCTGGTTCAACCTTGTCGGCAATACCGACCGGATGTGGTCGGATGCATGCAAGGCCATGGGCTGCGAAGATTTATCGGTCGACCCGCGGTTCGCAACCAATGCTGGGCGAACGGCGAACCGGCAGCAGTTGCTGGACATCCTGGAGCCCCTGTTTGCCACTCGCCCTGCGCAGGACTGGATCGAATTGTTCAAGGGCGCGGGCATTCCCTGCGGACCGGTCAACGATCTGGCGCAGGCGATGGCTTCACCGCAACTGAAGGCAAGGCAAATGCTGGTCGACATGCCTCACCCGCGGTTGGGTCATGTCAAGACCATCGGGATCGCGCCGAAGTTGACGGCGACCCCCGGCACACTCAGGCGTCCTGCTCCCGGGTTGGGGGAGCACACTGAGGAAGTCCTTCGCGAAGTATCGCGCGGGGATTGAGCACGCACTCGCTGCTGGCACGAGTTGCTTGAAGAGGAACAGTTGGAGCAGAGATGAAATGGCAGACCTGATCGAATCCGACTACCTGGTTGTTGGCGCTGGTGCCGCAGGCATGACAGTGACGGATGCGCTTTTGTCGCATAGCGACGCAAGCGTCACTCTGGTCGATCGCCGCCACGCGCCCGGTGGGCACTGGCTCGATGCCTATCCTTTCGTACGCCTGCATCAGCCGTCCGCCTTCTACGGCGTCGATTCGGTACCCCTGGGCAAGGACGCCATCGACCGTGGGGGCTTGAATGCCGGCTTCTATGAACTCGCCAGCGCCGATGAGTTGCGTGCCTACTTTGCCCACGTGATGCAAGAACATTTCCTGCCGACAGGGCGGGTTCGGTTCTTTTCTTGCAGCGACTACGTCGGCGGCGAAGGGGACAGGCACCACTTTGTCTCGCGCCTGACCGGCGCAAGGCAGGAGGTGCGCGTTGCGCGAAAGCTCGTGGACACGACCTATCTGGAAGGCAGCATCCCGGCCACCAGCAAGCCGCCGTTCGAGGTGGACGAGGGCGTGCAATGCATCCCGGCGGGCGAGGTCGTCCACCTGTCCGAACGCGCGCGAACCTTCGTCGTGATCGGTGCGGGCAAGACAGCGATGGACACCTGTGTCTGGTTGCTCACCAACGGTGTTGCGGCATCTTCCATCCGCTGGGTCAAGCCGCGCGAGGGTTGGTGGCTGAACCGGCGCTTTCACCAGCCGCACACCCTCCTGCCCGATTTTTACGCAGGTGTCGGGCTGCAGTTCCAGGCGATGGCACAAGCCACGACGTTCGACGATCTATTCCTGCGCCTGGAAGCGGCTGGTTTCTTGCTGCGGGTGGACACTGCCGTCATGCCGACGATGCTGCACGGGGCCATCCTGAGCGAGGCTGAACTCGCGTTGCTGCGGCAGATCACAGACGTTGTGCGGCTGGGCCGAGTGCGCCGCATTGGATCGCAGCGCATGGTGCTGGACGGCGGGGAGGTGGAAACGCCTGCGGATGCCGTGCACATTCACTGCGCCGCCGCCGGCTTGGCGCGCCCAACGCCGCGCCCCATCTTCGAGCCTGGCCGCCTGACGGTGCAACCGACCATGTGGGGATTTGCCTGCCACCAGTTCGCCCTGCTGGGAGCGGCCGAGGCGATGATCGAGAACGACGAGGAGAAGAATCGCCTGTGCCGTCCCATACGCTACTGGGACCAATGCAGCGATTACCTCAGCGCCTACATGGCGCTTCTGGCCGGTGAGCGGGCCCGCGCCGCCCATCCAGCCCTGGCCGCCTGGGCGCGCGATTCGCGGCTCAACCCCTTGGGTCGCCTGGGCGAGTGGGGCAACCACCCGAGTGTTGTCGAGACGCGTGGTCTGCTGAAAAAAGTGGGGGCAGCCGCGGTCGAGAATGTGACGCGGGTGCTGGCCCAGCGCCAGTGACGATCGGTCGGCGCGGCATACGCAAGGCGCCACGGGGTGCAGCGCGCTGCGGGTCGTATGACGCCTCAGTCTTCGTTGTCCGCGAAGGTGATCTTCCGGCATTTTGAATAGCCACGGTCCGCTGTGTCCTCCGATACTCCCGCGTCCAGTCGACGACCGTCGACAGCATTGAGTTCAACGAATAGAAAGAGACGACCATGCGAGCACTCTGGTTGGCCCTGGCGGCCACGACCTACTTGTTAACTGCACCCGTACAGGCGCAGTGGAACCCGACGCGACCCATCAAGATCGTCGTGCCCTACCCGCCAGGTGGCGCTTCGGATGTTGCCGCCCGGTCGGTGAGCGAACGGGTCGGCCAGAAGTTGGGGCAGCCCGTGCTGGTCGAAAACCGCGCGGGTGCCGGTGGGGTGTTGGGGACGGATTCGGTGTTCCGCGCGGAACCCGACGGCTATACCGTCTTGCTGGGTGCGTCCGACGGTGTATCGATCGCGCCCCACCTCCAGCCGGCGCTGACCAAGTACAAGCCGGAAGAGTTCATCCCCATCGCCCCGGTCAATCAGGTCTCGACCGTACTCGTGACCCGAAGTGGACTTGGCGTCAAGACCGCGGCGGAACTGGTGGCGTTGGCCAAGAACGGCAAGCTGTCCTACTCCTCATGGGGCAACGGGAGCCTGGGCCATGTGAGCGCGGAGGCATTCAGTTCCACCACCAAGATCGAGTTGCTGAACGTGCCCTTCCAAGGGGCCGCCCCAGCGGCGCAAGCCGTCCTTGCAGGCCAGGTGGACATGATGTTCATGCCCGGCCCCTTGTGGCTGACCTTCAAGGACCGGGTGGTCTCCTTGGGGACCACCTCGGCGGGGCCTTTCCAGAACGTTCCCAGCCTGACCGCTCAAGGCATTCCGGTCGTGGTTGAAATCTGGCAGGGAATTCTGGCTCCCCCCAAAACCCCCAAGCCCGTCGTCGATCGTCTGCACAAGGCTTTCATGGAAGCCCTGGATGAGCCCGAGATGAAGGAGAAAACAGTCAGAACGGGCAGCATTCCGATCTCGATGAGTCAGGAGGATTTCGCCAAGATGGTGAACGCGGATATTGCCAAATGGAAAAAGATGCTGGGCGACTACAACATCAAGCCCCAGTAGAACGTGGGGCCGTGCATGGCGGCCCAGCGTCTGTCCTTCGCAAGGCGCCAGGCCTTCTCAGGACCAGCAGCCCACCGTCTCAGCCGACGCAGGCGCTGGCCCTCTCGCCCCTGCGTGCCGGAAGCAAACCCTCCTGGACGGCCTTGATCTGCAGGGCGAGGTACCTTGAGTAAATGCGGCACTGAGCGAAGCTGCCGCCCATCAACCAGAACCCTTCCTGCCCGGTGCGCTTCCACATGTTGCGCAGCTCGCCGCCCTCGTCGAAGCCCCACGCCGGACCCACGCGGTCAGCGACCTGGTCACCGAACAGGGCGCGGATGCTCTCTTGCATGTTCTCGTACCCGGTGGCTAGCACGACCATGTCGACGGGCATGCTGCTCCCGTCGGTGAACACCGCCGACTCCTGGGTCAGGTGCGCCACCCCGACCTTCGTCTTGAGCTTGATGTCGCCGGCCGCGATGAGGTCGGAGGCGCCGACGTTCAGGTAATAGCCGCCGCCGTAGCGCAGGTACTTGAGGTAGAAGCCGGTGCCATCCTCGCCGTCGTCGAGCAGGAATCCCACCCGCTCCAGCGCGCTTAGCAGCTGCGCGTCCAGCGCCTTGAAGCGCTTGGTCAGGGTCTTGTGGAAATCCGTGAGCAGCGCAAATGGGACGGAGGCGCTGACGATGTCCACGTCCTCGGTCGGCGGTCCGCCTTCCCGCCATGGGTAGAAGACGGTCTTCGCGCTGGGTTCCACGCTTACGATCGTTGTCGGCGACCGCTGGAGCATGGTGACGTCGGCGCCATGCTCGAACAGCTCCTGGGCGATGTCGTGGGCGCTGTTGCCAGCGCCCAC
>CANJQN010000020.1 GCA_947476465.1 Comamonadaceae bacterium
CACGATCAGTTTGCTGCTGTGGCGGCGCTTGATCGCCAGCGGTACGAAGGTCACCGACCGACCGCCCATCTCAAATTGACGTGGTTTTCCGGACGCCGTGACCACCACGCGGCGCGCTGCCGGTGTTTCACGAGTTGGCTTGTTGGGGGAGCTCATTCGACAACCTCCATTTCTACCGGTGCGCGTTGCTCAACCACGAATTGGTGTCGCTCAAGCTCCCGGCAGAACCGCTGCCAACTTTCATCGCACCAGATGATGTCCAGTCCGGCCTCGTGCAATTGAACCCGCTCGATCAGCAGGCGCACGATCCAGTTCTGCTCGATGGGGAAAAAATGCTCCCACACCTGGCTCATTTGGCGCATCGCCACCAGTACCGTCGGTTCGTCCATTTCCTGCCGCTCACGCAGCGCCTTGCCGGCCTGCCAAACGCCACTGATCGTCTCGGGCTTCTGCAATGCCTTGTGGACCTGCGCCAGCACGGCGGCCTCAACTTTTGAAGCTGGCAGCAGTCCGATGTTGGGCGGGGTTGGGGCATAGGTCGCGCCAGCAGATTGCCGCTTTTCCAGGTACGGAACGTCGTAGCGATACCGCTTGCCGTTCTTTTTCTGGGTGTTGGTCGGCAGCATGCGCTGGCCATCCGGCGCGTACAGGAGGCCCGTCAGCAACGCGGGCTCCTTTTTGTACCGGGTCCGAGGGCCTTGCTTGCGACCTTCCACAAAAGCGTGCAACGCTTCCCATAACTGCGGCGTCACGATCGGCGCGTGCTGACCCGGGAAGGCTTTCCCCTTGTGCGTTATCTCGCCCAGATACAGGCGGTTGCGCATCATGGTGAAGATGCACTGCCGGTCGATGACATGAACGCGCACAACATCAACGTGATCCGCACTGGATCCAAGTTCGAAGCGCTCTGCGCCGAGGGCTCAACGCTCGATGGCTTGAACATTAACTTCGGCTGCATCGATGAACTGCACACGCATAAAACGCGCACCGTCTACGACGTGGTCGAAACCAGCACCGGCAAGCGGGACAACTCGCTCCTGTGGGTGATCACCACCGCCGGCAGCAACCGCTGCGGGATCTGCTACGAGGTGCGTCACCTTCGTGACGCGCTTGCTCGATGGCGTGTTTGAGGACCACAGCTAGTTCGGCATCATCTATCGTCTCGATGAAACTGACGACTGGGTCACTGAAGAGTCGCTGATCAAAGCCAACCCCTACTGGGGTGTCTCAGTGCGCCCCGAGGTGCTGCTGCAGCTGCAGGCCAAAGCCATGCAGT
Source organism: Comamonadaceae bacterium (assembly GCA_947476465.1). GTDB lineage: Bacteria > Pseudomonadota > Gammaproteobacteria > Burkholderiales > Burkholderiaceae_C > Ramlibacter. The sequence goes on from CANJQN010000020.1 coordinate 1,277, forward strand.
TGCCTAGCGCGGTCAACAACTTCAAGACCAAGCACTTAAACGAATGGGGCAACGCGGACAGCTCGTGGACGGACATGCGCGCCTGGGACCGGTATGCAAACCCGGGCCTGACGCTTCAGCCGTATGCCGGGCAGCCGTGCTGGATCGGGTTGGATCTGGCCAGCAAAGTTGATATCGCCGCACTGGTGCTGGTGTTCGCGCACCTGGAGATCGACAGGGCCCATGCGGTGTTCGGGCGCTACTGCCTGCCGGAGGTCACGGTGCACGCCAACAGCAATAGCCAGTATCAAGGCTGGATGAATGCGGGCGCCTGACGGTCACAATTACACACAAAAAATTCAAATGTTTCAAAATTTGACTTTTGCTAATAAAATCCTTGCCTAATTTTATTGCCAATTTTTAATCGGGTTTATGCATTTTAAGAAAATGATGCTGTGGTTTGGCTTTCGTCTGGGCTGCCTTCTGGGCTTGTTCTTACCCTTCTTCGCACCCTCCTCTTACGCCTCTACGTTGAGTCTTGACGCCGTCAACTTGACCACTGTCTTGCGCGAAGCCGTGACACAACACCCTGACATACGCTCCCGCCGCGATGACCAGCAAGCGGCAGTTGACCGGCTTGATGCGGCCCGCTGGGGTCGCTTTCCCGGTCTCAGTGCCGGAGTCGAAACCCGCAGCGGCGGTCTGCAGTCGGTCTTGCGCTTAGAGCAACCTGTGTGGAATGGCGGCCGCATCAGCAGCCAAATAGACGCTTCCCAAGCCGACCTGGGCGTGGCTGGGGCCACCTTGAGCGAGACTCAGCTCGACGTGCTGCTGCGCAGCGCCGGGGCATTTTTTGACATCTTGCGGTTAGAGTCGCGCCTCAAAACGGCCTTGGCCAACGAAGCCGAGCACCTGCGTTTGCTAGAGACGATTCAACGCCGCGTGGCCGCAGAAGTCAGCCCCTTGACCGACGAAACCCAAGCTGCCGCCCGCTGGCGGCAAGCGATCACCGAGCGCATCCGGACCACCCAGCAAATCGACACCGCGCGTTTCTTGCTGGCGCAACTGGTGGGCAGGCCGGTGGCTGAGTTGTTGCCTCCAACCCCAATCAACATGGGCCGCTGGAGCGAGAGCACCTTGCTCGATGCTGCAATGCGCGTCTCCCCTGAGCGGCAGCGCTTGGTCGCGCAGGTTGACGCGGCCGAGGCCCAAATAGGTTTGGCCAAGTCGCAAATCATGCCGAGCGTCGTGGCGGGTTACCAATTCCGCTTAGGCACACTCCCGTTTGGCGAAGATCGTGGCCGGGCCTACTTGGCGGTACAGGTTCAAACCGGTGGCGGGTTGTCCAGCTTGGCCAACGTGCGCGCTGCAGTGTCTAAAAAAACAGCGGCTGTTGAAGCGATTGAAGCTCACGACCGCCGACTCACGCAAAGCGTGCGCACCAGCTGGGCCGAGAGCTTGGCCTTGAAAGAGCAAGTCGAACCCGTGCGCAACCTGCTGATTGGCTCTGAAGAAATTGTGGCCTCTTACTTGCGCCAGTTCCAGGTGGGCCGAAAAAATTGGCTCGACGTGTTGAACGCCCAGCGCGAAAAGGCCCAAGCCGGATACTCATTTTCCGACCTTGAATACCCACTGATGCTGTCTAACGTCAGGTTGCTGCTGCTGGCTGGACGCTGGGATTCCACCACGTTGAGCCTCATCCATGCTCCATAAATTGCCTGGCCTATCAGCCACACCGAACGATCTTGATTCCGGTCGCGCTGAAGTGCTTTTGATGGACGACGCAGCACTCTCGAGTCTGCTGTCACGCATGGCTGCGCTGCTTGGTCACGCCGTGCCTTCGCACCGCTTTGGCATGGTTGAGCACAGCCAAGACGGCGTTGAGCTGGCGCAGCTGCCGCGCCAGCAAAAAGCCATTGAAATGTGGAAGGCACGCTTTGCCAGTGCGCCTGTTCGCTTTTTGCGCCCAGACGAGCTAGACCGCGGCTCTTTTCCCTTGTTGTGGATTGCCCCTGACGGACAAGACGTGCGCCTGGTTCGCGGCCGGCTGAGCCACGGCGCCTGCTCCACTGAAAATGCCAACGGCTTGGCCCAAGAGCTAGACCCCGCCACAGTCGCCAGCGGCACGCTGCTTCAGTTGCGCGCTGACACGGGTGAGCAACACGACGCCGACGCCCCGCGCACCGCCACCGACTGGTTTGCTTACGCCATTCGAAAGCATCGGCGCATCTTTGCAGAAGCGATTTTTGCCACCTTCATGATCAGCAGCATCGGCCTGGTCTCAGCCATGTACACCATGCAGGTGTACGACCGCGTGGTGCCCACCAAAGGCTATTCCACCTTGTGGGTGCTCACCGCTGGCGTGCTGCTGGCGATTGTTCTTGAGTTCACCATGAAGCAGGTCAGGGCGCACATGACGGACCGCGCCTCCAAAGCCATTGACCAAGAACTCTCGGGCGTCTTCTTTGGTAAGGCGCTAGACATCCGCATGGACGCTCGGCCCAACACCGTGGGCACCTTTGCCTCGCAAATTCGGCACTTTGAATCGGTGCGCAACTTCATGACCTCGTCGACGCTGTTTATTTTGGCCGACGCCCCGTTTGCGCTGCTGTTCATCGGCGTCATGGCGTTGATTGCCGGGCCGGTGGCCATTGTGCCGCTGGTCATGGTGCCGGTGGCCATTCTCACGGGCTTGTACTTTCGCAACCCGATTGAGCGGCTCACGGGCGAAAACATGGCCGAGTCGAATCGTAAAAACGGTTTGCTGATTGAAGCAGTTGATGGCATTGAATCCATCAAAGCGGCTGGCGGCGAATGGAAAATGCAAGACCGCTACCGCAACCTCACAGCCATCATTGCCGTCAGCGAGCTCAAGCTTAAAACCATCACCAGCCGCGCCACCAACTTGGCGCAAAGCATCCAGCAGCTCAACTACGTGGGTTTAATCGTGGTTGGCGCTCATGCCATCAGCACTGGCCAGCTGACCATGGGCGGGCTGATTGCTTGCACCATCATCAGCGGCCGGGCGCTGGGGCCCTTGGTACAAATTCCGCAGCTCATCGTGCAGTGGAAGCACGCACAAACAGCGCTCAAATCGCTCGACGCCATCATGGCCATGCCAAGCGACCGCAGCGGCCAAGAGCGCCTGATGGTGCCCGACAACTGCAGCGGTCGGTTGCAAATAGACAAAGCCGTGTTTGCCTACCGCGCAGACCAGCCCACGCTCGAAGTCGCTGCCCTCAGCATCCAGCCCGGTGAGCGCATTGCGGTGCTCGGCTCCGTCGGTTCGGGCAAGTCAACCCTCATCAAAATTCTCTCGGGTTTGTACAAACCCAAGAGCGGCAGTGTCTTGCTAGACGGCATTGACATGGACCAACTCGCCCCCGAGTTTGTGCGCGAGCACATTGGCTACTTGCCGCAAGACGTGCGCCTATTTAACGGCACGCTGCGCGACAACCTCACGCTCGGCCTGCCAGCGCCAAACGACAGCTTGGTTCTGCGCGCCGCCCGCCTGACAGGGCTTGACCAAGTCATTCAAAACCACCCCAAAGGGCTGGAGTTGGAGATCAACGAAGGCGGGCGCGGCCTGTCTGGCGGCCAACGCCAGTTGGTCGGGTTGACACGCCTGCTGCTGGCGCAGCCCCGCATCATGCTGCTTGACGAACCCACCGCCTCCATGGACATTCAGTTAGAGACGCGCGTCATGAAGCACTTGTTTGAAGACATCGCGCCTGAATCTGTGCTGGTGGTGGTCACCCACAAGATGGGCTTGCTGCCGCATGTCAACCGCATCATCGTTGTTGAAAAAGGGCGCATCGTGGCCGACGGCCCACGTGACCGAATACTCGCCCGCATGAAACAAGCTGGGCCTGCTGCTGCGCCCGCCGCTACGCCTGCCGTGAAAGCTGAGGAAACTGCAGCATGAAGATTTTCTGGTTCCTTCACTCCAACACCAGCCAACGCGGCAACACGCCGGCGGTTGAAGACCTGCGCGGCTCGCGCTGGGTGCTGAGCATTACGTTTGTCTCCCTAGCCAGCTTTTTTGCTTGGGCCTACTTTGCCGAACTGGACGAAATCACCCGTGCCCCCGGCACCGTTATTTCTTCATCTCGCACCCAAGTCATTCAGTCGCAAGATGGCGGCACGCTAGAGGCCTTGCTCGTCAAAGAAGGCGACACGGTAGAGGCCGGGCAAACACTCGCCCGCCTAGAGCGCACCCGCGCAGCAGCCACCTTTCTTGAAACACGAGCCAAAGCCGCCGGCTTGTCGGCCACCTCTGCCCGACTGCGTGCAGAGGTCTTTGGTGGAGAGATCGATTTCCCGCCCGAGATAGCTAACTACCCGGAATTTCGCAGCAACCAGTTGGCCCTCTTTAAGAAGCGCCAAGAAGCCCTTAGCGAAGAACTCCAGGGCATCAAAGACATGACCGGCTTGGCCATAGAAGAGCTCAACATGAACCTGCCGCTGGTCAAGTCCGGCGACGTCAGCCGCACCGAAGTACTGCGGCTGCAACGCCAAGTGGCCGACCTGAGATCGCAAGGCACCAACAAGCGCAACAAGTACTTTCAGGACGCACAGGCCGAGCTCAACAAGGTTGAAGAAGAACACGCCGGCACACTGCAGCTCATGGCCCAGCGCAAAAATCTGCTGGACCAAACCAAGCTGACATCCCCCATGCGCGGCGTGGTTAAAAACGTCCGAATCACCACCCAAGGCGGGGTGATTCGGGCAGGCGAAGAAGTCATGCAAATTGTCCCGCTGGAAGACGACTTATTGATTGAAGCCAAAGTGTCTCCGTCAGAGATCGCCTTCATCAGTATTGGCATGACCGCCAGCGTCAAGATCGACGCCTACGACTCCACCATCTACGGCGACCTGCCCGGCAAACTTATTTTCATTAGCGCTGATACCCTCAGCGAAAATCTGAAGGAAAACGAAAAGCCTTACTACCGTGCCCGCGTGCGCACCACCGGACGGCGGTTCAGCGGCCGCCCAGACACCGAGATCGACATTTGGCCCGGCATGACCGCGACGATCGAAGTCAAAACCGGCAGAAAATCTGTGTTGAATTATTTAATGAAACCAATCATAAAAACGGTAAGCGAATCACTGGGGGAGCGTTGAGTCTATGTTTTTCGGAACCCACATCCGTACCCGAACCCATCCGTAATTTTTTAGGTAATCAGGGCGAAGCGTAACCAAAATAGATTTGTAAGCACTGCTTAAAAACCTTCTCTTTTCGGTCATTAAAGCGGTATTCGATTTCCTTCAGATACATCGGGAAGTGATACCTAGAAACTCCCCAATAGTAGTAGAGAATGTGTTTGGCATAGCTCCGAAATCCCTCGATGCCGTTAATGGGATGTTTTGTGCTTTTGTCGACGACGAATTTACTGTGACTCACGGCACGGTGTTTACCAAATCGCCTGAGCGATCGATACCCCCGGAGGGCATCGGTGTAGTAGAAAGATCCCTTCTTAGAGCGGGCTTTGATGTGGTTCATGAGGGTCTCCGCCAAGACCGCGACTCGACCACTTTGGTATAGACCCTGCCTTCCCTCTCCCGCAGACCGAAAACGACGCTTTTTCCGGCAGCACCCCGGCCACGTTTGCCTTTCGCCTGGCAGGCGATCGCTTGGTAACCTGGTAACCGTATTCGTGCCATGCTCGGGGGTACCCAGGCATCAGGAATTCCGACACGCTTGATCCGTAGGGTTCGAGTTGGATTGCATGTGTCCTTTCAAATGAGGCGGTCAAAGCCATGCCAAAAGCGTTCCCGAATCTCACGCTTGAGGACCTTGCCGACATGGCTGCGCGGCAGAGTCGGCCAGATCTCCACTGACTTGGGCGTCTTCATAGCGCCGAGCTCGGCACGACAATAAGCTTGGAGTTCCGTGTCAGTAGCGACGTGGCCGCTCTTCAACTCAACAATCGCCTTCACGGATTCCCCCCACTTGTCGTCCGGTACCCCGATGACCGCGCAGTCAATGACTGCAGGATGGCGCCACAGCACCTGCTCGATCTCACTGGGGTAGATGTTGAAGCCCCCACTGATGATCATGTCCTTCTTGCGGTCGACGATGTAGACGTAGCCTGCGCTGTCGCGGTATCCAATGTCGCCAGTGTGGTGCCATCCGTACTGACGCATCGCAGCGTCTTCTTCGGGCCGATTCAGATAGCCTTTGGCCACCAGGGCTCCACGCACCACCAATTCACCGATTTCGCCTGCTGGCAAGAGGTCGCCAGAGTCATTCATCACTTCGACGCGCGTCGTGAGCGTGGGGCGGCCGCAGCTCTTTAGGCGTGTTTCGGATATTCGGCCGTCCTCGAAATGCTCATGGGGTGCCAGATAAGTCAGGATGAGAGAGGCTTCGGTCTGCCCCCAGCATTGCGCCATGACCGGCCCGAAAACCTCTATCGCCTCCTGCAACTTGTTGACGGACATCGGTGCAGCCGCATACAGAAAGTAACGCAGACTGGAGAAGTCGCGAGATCGAATGTCGGGCTCGGAAAGCAAGCTGTAGATCACTGTGGGCGGTAAGAACAGCGTGGTGATCCGATATCTTTCCATCGCGTCGATCACCGCCCTGGGTTCGGCCCTCCGCAGATTGACCACCGTCCCCCCCATGGCGAGGGTCGCCAGCGCAACGTTGCCCGCCCCATGCGTCATGGGCACCGCCATGAGATTGATGTGCGGTTGTGCGAGCGGCATGCAAACATGGAAGGTCGTGACAATGGCCGCGACGTTTCGATGGCACACCATGACGTTCTTTGGCCGGCCGGTTGTGCCGCCGGTGGTCTTTATCCAGGCCAGATCTTCAGGTCCATGATCGTCGTCGGGAAACGACGCGGGGAAGGCGCCTGCCCATTCACACAGTGACGGCACTTGCGCCGAAGGCGCATCGACCATGACCACATTGCGCAGGCCAGGCACGCTGCGCCTGATGGCGGGGATGTCTTTTGCAAGCGACGTATGGATAAACAGAAACTCGCATTCGTTTTCCACAAGGAAAGCAAGGTTCTCGGCAAGCACATGGCGGATCGGCACCGGCAGCCAGACACAGCCGGCGCGAAAAACTCCCAGCATTGCGGCGAAGGCGAAAACATCGTTGGGACTGTAGATAGCCACTCGCGCGCCGCGTCGCAAGCCCGCGGCGTGCAAGCCGTTGGCCACGCGATGGGTCAGGTCCGCAACTTCCTGAAAGGAATATGCCGAGTCCCCATCACGAAAGCACACGCCGTTGGAGGAAATGCGGCAACCATGGTCGAACAAGTCTATGGCGCGCATGACGCAGCTATTGTGAGATGCATGCGCACGCGCGTCGCCGGCTTGGATGCGCAGGCCACTTGACGGCTCTGTTTGCATGGTCAGCGGATCGGGAAAGCCGATTCACTCAGCAGCCATCCCGATTGCCTTGATCACCTTGCCAAGCCGCTGCGTCTCTGCGGCCATGAACCGGCCAAATTCGTCGGGTGTCGACGGTGTGATTTCGAGCCCACTGTTCCTGAAGGTCGTTCGGGTTGCCTCATCGGACAAGGCTTTCAGTGCGGCCGCGTTGAGCTTGTTGACGCGATCCAGTGGCAAGCCCGCTGGCGCGAGGATGCCAAACCAGGAATAAGCGGAAAAGCCAGGCAGTGTGTCGGCTATCGGCGCAACGTCAGGCAGTGCACTCAACCTGGTTGGGCTGCCAACGCCGATGGCTCGTACTTTGCCTGCCCTGATGTTGGCCAGGCCGCTGACCTGTGCGTCGAAGTAACCATGAACGCGTCCCGCGATGATGTCAATTTGCGCCGGAGCTGTGCCTTTGTAGGGGACGGCAACCACTTCCATGCCCGCCATCGAAGCCAGCAGTGCCTGAAAGATGTCGGACGGACTGCCGCTACCAGAGTGCGCAAAATTGAGTTTTCGCGGGTTGGCCTTGCCGTAGGCAATGAGTTCGGGCACCGTATGGATCGGCAAGGAAGGATGGACGATGAGAATTGTGGGGGCATTGCCCACCAGGCTAATCGGTTGAAAGTCCTTGATGGGGTCGTACGCAAGGCTCTTGTAGAGACTGACGTTGGCGGCGTTCGTGCCCAAGAATCCCCAATAGAGACGATAGCCATCTGGGGGCGACTTGGCTACATAGTCGGCAGCGATGTTGCCCCCCGCTCCGGGGCGGTTTTCAATCACGATTGGCTGCCCCAAGTGCTCCGACATCTTTTGCGCTACGACGCGCGCGGCGATGTCTTGCAAACCACCCGCCGTGAACGGCACGATCATCTGGATCGGGCGGTTCGGATAACTGTCTTGCGCGAGGGCCGCTGTCACGACCAGATGAGCGCCGAGAATCACCAGCCATTTCAGTACTTGTCTTTTCATGTCTTGTCTCCGGGTCGTTGCTAAAGCCTTGCGCGCCATTGAAAATCAGCGCCCACTATATTTTTCGGAAGCGAGGAAGCATTTGTCCGTTGTCCGTAGCTTCCCACACCAAGTTCAAAAGGTCACCCGTTGCCAGTTGCGCATGGGGAACGTCAATCACGTTGCTGACCAGGCGAACCTCCGGCAATCCCGAGAATTCGACCAGCACCACGTTATAGGGAAGACACCCGATGACGGAGTTGTCGGCGGCCGTATGTATCCAGGTAAACGCGAAAACCGAAGCCTGCGCGGGCGCGTCGATCCAGGATCGCTCGAACCCCTGGCACCCAGGACACACTGCGATCGGCGGATGCACGACCATGGCGCACCGTGGACAACATTGGAATCGCAACTTGCGTTCGTTGCAATGGGCCCAGAACGCAGCGTCGTCATCATCAGGTACCGGCGCCAAAGCGCGGTCTGGAGGCAGGTAGCTCATAAGTGACTCGCCGCAGCGCCCAGAATGAGCGCGCTCGTCGGCATGATGCCTGCGCCGCTGGTTACGAGGCAGGTGCGCGCCCGCTCGATCTGGCAGGTCGATTCGCCCCGCATTTGCCGGACCCCCTCGACGACCAGGTTCAAGCCATGGACATACGCTTCGCTGAGGCTGCCGCCCGCTGTGTTCATCGGTGTGCGGCCGGTCCTTGCCACCTGGCCCGAGCGTATGTAGGCGCCCCCTTCACCACGTGCACAAAAACCGAACTCTTCGAGCGTGATCGGAACCATTCCGGTGAAATGGTCATAGATCTGGACGACATCGATGTCCTTCGGACCCAGGCCCGCCTGCGCGTAGAGCGAATGCGCCAGTTCCTGCTGCCCGCCGGTGCCGTACTCGCTAGCGGGAAGGTTGTGTGAACCCATGTAGCCAGTACTCCATCCGGTGGCGCCGTACTGGGTGGCCGCAAGCAGCGCTGCCGGTCGTGCGCCCAGCCGAGCGGCCCGCGCAGTGGTGGTTACTACCAGCGCACAGGCGCCGTCGCTTTCGAGGCAGCAGTCGTACAGGCGCAGTGGTTCGGCGATCAATTTGGAGGCCAGGTATTTCTCGCGAGTCAGCGGCCTTCCGTACATCACGGCGCGTGGATTGGATTGCGCGTTCTCATTGCAGATCTGGGCCACCTGAAACATCGCCTCGGAATCCAGTCCCCATTGGTGGTCGTAACGTTGCATAGCCAAAGCCAGCATCTGCGGGGGCGAGAACAATCCGAAGGGTGCATTGAAATTGGTGTGTGTGCGGGCCGCGAACGACCGCCCGTAACGGCGGCTGCGCCCCTGGCAAAGGCTGCGAACCACAACAACGGCTTGGGCCTTTCCACTTTCCACCGCAGCGGCGGCCAGTGCGACGGCACCGCACGCGCTGCCGCCGCGCCCACCCCAGACCATCGCCGAGAACTTCAACTGCTTGATTCCCAGCGCCAACTGCAGCACGGTCAGGTCACCCGGGGGATCGGCAAATGACACGAGCCCGTCCACCGAACCCAACTCCATCCCCGCATCGCGTACAGCTTTGACGACTGCCAGGCACGCGAGTTGGAATTCGTTGTGCTCCACACTTCGACCCCAGCGCAGGTACGGGGTCTCGCCAATGCCGATGATGCATGCGGCCTGGGCATGCGGAATGCCACTGGCCAGCTCTTGCGGGAATTCTTCCGTCATGACATTGAGGATAACGCCCCCAGCCACGGGATGATCGTGCCGGTGCGACCTCGATGCAGTCGAGCCTTCTATCGCCAATTGTTATAGTAGGCCGTGATGCGCGCCCGTGTTCATCATGCTCGACTGCCTGGGCGTTTGACACGCGCTGCGCCGCAGCCTGAGCTGCCCGATCCCGCCCCGCACGAAGGCCGCCCATGACCGACTTGCTCGACAACCTGCGCATGGCTTCGATTCCGCCGGCGGCGCAAGCATTCCGCAGCGAGGTCAAGGATTTCCTTGCCCGTGAACTGCCGGACGCACCGGCGGACCTGCGGTCGCGCACGTGGCTGGCGTTCGACGCCGATTTCAGCCGCAAGCTGGCTCGGCGCGGCTGGGTCGGGGTAACGCTCCCGAAGCAGTACGGCGGCGGGGAAATGGATGCCTTCAGCCGCTTTGTATTGGTCGAAGAGCTTCTCGCCGTCGGCGCACCGGTTGGCGCCCACTGGATCGGCGATCGCCAAAGCGGGCCCTTGATTCACAAGTTCGGATCGCACGCCCAGAAGCAGGCGTTTTTGCCGCGCATCTGCCGTGGCGAGATCTTTTTCTGCATCGGCATGAGCGAGCCCAATGCCGGATCCGATCTTGCCAGCGTCGGCACCCGTGCCATCCGCACGGACAATGGGTGGCGTCTGAACGGCCGAAAGATCTGGACCACCAACGGCCACAAGTGCGACTACTCGATTGCATTGGTGAGAACTTCCGGCACGCCAGCCGACCGCCAGGCGGGCCTTTCCCAGCTGATCGTCGATCTGCGGCTGCCAGGTGTCACCGTGCGTCCGATTGTCGACCTCTCGGGCGATGCGCACTTCAGCGAGATGTTCTTCGACGATGTCGAGCTTGCCGACGATGCGCTCGTCGGCAACGAAGGCGATGGCTGGAAGCAGGTGAATGCCGAGCTCGCTTTCGAGCGCAGCGGCCCCGAGCGCCTTTATTCGAGCATCGTGCTGCTCGATGCCTGGCTGCGGTGGCTGCGCAGCGGCGATCGCAGCGAGCGGCACCTGGAAACCGCAGGCCGCTTCGCTGCGCATCTGGCCACACTGCGCCAGCTGTCGATCGCCGTCACGGCCAAGCTGGCCGCCGGCGAAAGCCCGGTGGTGGAATCCGCCCTGGTCAAGGACCTCGGCACGGAGTTCGAACAGGCGGTGCCCGCCTTGATCGAAGCGGCGATCGGGGACGACCCTGCCGACCCGCCAGACGCCGAACTGGTGCGGACCCTGGCCTATGTGAGCCAGATGGCGCCCACTTACTCGCTGCGCGGCGGCACCCGCGAAATCCTGCGCGGCATGATCGCGCGCGGCCTGGGCCTGCGCTAAAGGAGCACCCCATGTTCGCCCATGCCATCGCGTCGATCCTCGAGCACCATTGCACTCCCGCGGCCGTGCGCGCCATCGACAACGGGGCAAGCGCCCAGCCCTTGTTCAACGCGCTGTCGCAGGCCGGGTTTCTGGAGCTGCTGGCGCCGCAACAAGACGGCGGCGGCGGTGCCAGCTGGCCCGAGTTTTTTGAAGTGGTGCTGCTGTGTGGCGCCTATGCGGTCCCGCTGCCACTGGCGCAGACCATGGCCGCACGCCTGTTGACAGCCAACCCGCATTCGCTGCCGGAGGGGAGCATCGCATTCGCGCCGGCCCTGCAGCGGTGCGCGGACGGTTCCCTGCAGGCGCTTCACGTGCCCTGTGCCCGCACCGCATCCAGTGTGATCGGTGCGCTCGACGATGGCCTGCTGCTGTTGCCCATCGACAGGGCTCACCAGTTGCCCGGCGGCGTGCCCGGCAGCCTGAGCGCTTGCCTGCATTGGCCGGCGGACTCGGCACGCATATTGCCGGCCGCGGTGCCCGCCGATACCCTGGCGCCCTTGGCCGCGCTGCTTCACGCCGGCCTGCTTGCAGGCGCGATGAAGCGCTGCTTCGACCTCTCCCTGACCTACGCCAACGAGCGCGTGCAGTTCGGCAAGCCGATCGGCAAGTTCCAGGCGATCCAGCATTTGTTGAGCGTGATGGCCGAACAGGTGGCGGCCGGCCGTATGGCAGCCGAGTCCGCATTCCACAGCGCCACCCGCATGCCCGCCGTGGCCGCCTGCGCGGTGGCGAAGGCCCGCACCAGCGAGGCGGCTCAGTCGGTTGCCTCTACCGCCCATGCCGTCCATGGCGCCATCGGCGTGACCGCGCAATACGACCTGCAGCTTTTCACGCGCCGCTTGCACGAATGGCGCGTGGCCTACGGCTCCGAGGCGTATTGGCATCGCGTGCTCGGGCGGCTACTGATCGACAGCTCGCAACCGCACACCGTGGATTTCGTACGCCTGCTATCGCAGGCGCCCCCCGTTTGATTCTGTGGAATTCCGACTAGTTATTTGTTGATAGGCAAGCAAGTCTGTATACTGGTTTGGGATACCGACTCAAGCAACTCGGGAGAATGACCAAGATGCAGATCGCATTCATCGGCCTTGGCCGCATGGGCGCACCGATCGCCCGCCGGCTGATCGAAGCCGGGCACACGCTGGCGGTGTGTGACGTGCGCGAAGAGGCCGCGCGCCCCCACGCCGAGCTCGGCGCGCGTTACGCCGCCACGCCGGCAATGGCCTGTGCGCAGGCGCAGCTGGTGTTCACCTGCCTGCCCGGACCGCCACAGGTGGAAGCCGCCGTCTTCAGCCCCGATGGCATCTTGCACGCCGCGCAGCCGGGAACGGTCTTCGCCGATCTTTCCAGCAACTCGGTGTCGCTCGTGCGCCGCATCCATGCCGCCATGGCCGAGCGCGATTGCCCGATGCTGGACGCGCCGGTGAGCGGCGGCGTGACCGGTGCGAAAAACGGAACCCTGCAGATCATGGTGGGGGGTGACCGGGCCGTCTTCGATCGCATCCTGCCGGTGCTGCACGTCTTGGGTAGCAAGGCCAGCCACATGGGCGCGGTCGGCTGCGGCACCGTCGCCAAGCTCACCCACAACCTGGCCTACATCGCCACCCGCAGCGTTCTGGCCGAGTGCTTCACCCTCGGCGTGAAGGGCGGGTTGCAGCCCGAGGCATTGCTCGAAGCCATGCGCGGCGGCGCCTTCGGACAGGGCTTGATGCTGTCGCACTTTCTTCCAGAGATGGTGTTCAAGGGCAGCTTCGAGCCTGTCCGGTTCGCGATGCGCCTGGCCCACAAGGACGTGACGCTGGCCACCAACCTCGCCCGTGAGCTGGACGTGCCGATGGCGATGGGTGCGCTCACTGAACAGTTGCTGGTGGAGGCCATGGCGCGCGGCTGGGGCGACCGCGACTACGGCACGGCCTTCCTGCTGCAGGAGGAGCGTGCCGGCGTGCAGGTGCGCGCGACCGGCATCTAAGCATTTGCTACCCAACAAGCAAGTGTTAAAGTGGCGACCATTTCCCGAAGGAGACAAGACATGCTGAGCTGGCCCCACTGGGTGCGCATGGCGCTGGCGACCCTGATGACGATGGCGTGCTCGGTCGCTACCGCGCAGGACTTCCCTTCCAAACCCGTGCGGGTGATCATCTCGGCCAGCCCCGGCAGCGTCGTCGACCTGGTTTCCCGCACCCTGAGCAGCCCGTTGGCGGCGGCACTCGGCCAGCCCGTGGTGATCGAAAACATCACCGGCGCCAGCAGCATCACCGGCACCGACCGCGTCGCCCGCGCGCCGAAGGACGGTTACACGTTAGGCGTGATCTCGAACAATCACGTGATCAACCCCAGCATGATCAAGAACATTCCGTTCGATAGCGTCAAGGACTTTTCGGTGGTGACGGTGCTCGGTACCACGCCGCTCGTGCTGGTGGCGCACCCCTCGGTGCCGGCGCAAAATGCCCGTGAGTTGATGGCACTGGCCAAGGCCAAGCCCGGTACGCTCAACTACGGCTCGGCGGGCACAGGCACCGTGCTCCATCTTGCGGGCGTGCTGCTGGCGGGCGCAGCGGGCATCGACATCAAGCACGTGCCGTACAAGGCGTTCTCCGGCATGCTCAACGACGTGTTGGGCGGACAGATCGAGATGGGATTCTCGGGGCTGCCCGCCGCGGCCCAACATATCAAGAGCGGCAAGCTGCGCGCGATCGGCATGTCCACTGCGACCCGCAGCCCCGTGCTGCCCGACGTGCCGACGCTGGCCGAAGCCGGCGTCCCCGGGTACAGCTACGACGCCTGGATGACGCTGGTGGTGCCGGCCGGCGTTCCCAAGCCCGTGCTGGACCGCCTCCACGCCGCTGTCCGCACCGCATTGTCAACGCCAGAAGTACAGCAGGTGTTCTCGACCCAGGGCATCACGGCGGTAGGCAGCGCCGCGGACCCGGCCTCGACCTTCCTCCAGGCCGAGCTCGACAAGCACGCGCGCTTGGTCAAGACATCGGGCGCCACGCTCGACTGAACTCGTTCTTCCGAAAGACCAGCAATGCTAGTCATCGATTCGCAGGTCCACACATACGAGGCGAACACGCCCGCTCGGCCCTGGCACACCGTGCCGAACTGGCCGGCCCACGTTACCAGCGACGAAATGGTGGCCGCGTTGGACGCGGTCGGGGTCGACGGCGCGATCCTCGTTTCCCCTTTCATGCTGTATCGCTACGACGCCAGCTACGCGGTGCAAGCGCAGCGCGCCCATCCCGGCCGCTTCGCCATCGTCAAGCCGGTCGATCCGGACGATCCATCGGTGGCCGATGTCATCGCCGATTGGAAGAACACGCCCGGCACCGTTGCGGTCCGCATTTTCAAGGGCGTGCAAGACGGGCTCGATCCGAACCACCCGGGGCTCGCCCGCATCCTGCGGGCGGCCGCCCGTCACGATTTTCCGGTCAACCTTCATTGCTTCGGCAACCTGGACGCCGCCACGGTTTTGATCGACCGCCACCCCGAGACGCGCTTCGTCATCGACCACCTGGGCATCGTGCAGCCTATGGAGCCGCCGGCCCCGCCGCAGCCCTGGACCGACCTGCCGAAGGTGCTGGAACTCGCCCGGCGCCCGAACGCGGTGATCAAGGTGAGTGGCGCCTGTACGCTGTCCAGGGAGTCCTATCCCTTTGCGGATATCTGGGACCCGCTGGCCCGCGTGTTCGACGCCTGGGGCTTCGAGCGCTGCCTATGGGGCACCGACTGGACGCGCGCCCAGGCAATCGTCAATTACGAACCGACCGTCGAGTCATTTCGCCGCACCAACCGCCTGAGTGAGAGCGAACGGGCCATGTTGATGGGCGGAGCCTGCGCCATAACCTATGGCTGGACGCCAACCACGATGCGAGCCGATGCCGGCAACAAGCCTGAAGGTGGCTGAACTTTGATGCTCGAAAAACAGTTGGAATAAATGTTGGACATTGCCCTGCGTGGCGGCTTCGTGATCGATGGCACAGGAGCGCAACGCCAGCGTGCCGACATTGGAATCAAGGACGGACGAATCGTCGCCCTGGGCGCAGACGTGCCGGCAGCGACGCGCGAGCTCGACGTAACGGATCGTGTCGTCGCGCCCGGCTTCATCGACATCCACACCCACTACGACGCCCAGGCTTTCTGGGATCCCATGGTGACCCCGTCCATCGTGCATGGGGTGACGACCGTATTCGGCGGCAACTGCGGCTTCAGCATCGCCCCACTGTCGCCCGCCAGCGCGTACCTCGACATGGCCGATGGATTCACGTACCCGACCATGTTGCTTGGCAAGGCCGTCCGAGATTTGCACCTGCTGCCGCTCGAAGAAGCGGTCATGATGTTGACGAGCAAGCCCGCGCTGTTCTACGGCCTGCGCGAGCGGGGATCCATCGTGCCCAATGCCTGGGCCGATCTCGTGGTGTTCGATCCCGCGACGATCGGCGCCAACCCCGTCACGACGCGCTTTGACCTGCCGGCGGGAGCGCCCCGCCTGTACGCGACAGCCAACGGAATCCAGCACGTCTTCGTGAATGGCAAGGAAGTTCTGCGCAACGGCGAGACGACCGGCTCCACTCCCGCACGCGTGCTGCGATCGGGCCAGGACAGCCAGACGGTAGACGCTCGCCAGTGCTGACCCACACGTCGTATATCTTGCTGATCCATTAACGAGTCCACTGCTAGGATACCGGTTCAGGGGTGGTGTACCTCACCCGCCCAAGCCCACAGATACCGAAAAGAGAACCCCATGAAAGTCTACGAAGCGCTGGCCGATGCGCTGGCCACCGAAGCCGAGGGCCCGATCTTCGGCCTGATGGGTGATGCCAACATGCCCGTGTGGGGCACGCTGTGCAAGGATGAACGGGTGCGCATGGTGTGGTCGCGACACGATGGCGCCGCCATCCTCATGGCCGACGGTTTCGCGCAGGCGACCGGCCGGCTGGCCGTGGCGACCGTCACCTGTGGGCCCGGCCTGGCGAACGCGGCCAACGCGATCCTCAGCGCGTCGCGCGCCCACACCCCGATGGTGATCTTCACCGGCGAATACATTCCCGACGGCGGCAAAGGCGGGCTGCAGGCGATGGACCAGCGCCGGTTCGCCGCCGCCTGCGAGGCCGAGTTCCGCAACCTCGGGCGCATCGACGCGCTCGCCGACGACATCGCCGAAGGCTTCTACACCGCCCGCACGAAAAAGTGCCCGGTGATCCTGAACATGCCCCAGCCGCTGTGGGAGGCCGAGCTGAAGTGGGACTGGGACTACCGCCCCTCGCGCGATTACCTGCCGCCACAGGACCAGCCGCCGCCGAAGGCGCTGGTCGAGGCCGCGGCCGAAAAGCTGGCCGCGGCGCAGCGGCCCGTGATCGTGGCCGGCCGCGGCGCGGCTTTCGCTGATGCACGGGCGCAGATCGAGCGTCTTGGAGATCGCATCGGCGCCCTGCTCGCAACCTCACTGGTGGCCAAGGGCTTTTTCGACGGCCACCCGTACGACGTCGGCATTGCCGGCTCCTTCAGTTGCACCACCACCGAGAAGCTGCTGGCCGAGGCCGACCTCGTGATTGGCATCGGCGCTTCGTTGAACTTCTTCACGTCAGAGGGTGGGCTGCTGTTCCCGGCGGCGCAGACGATACGCATCGACACCCGGGCGTTCGCCCCGACGATCGGCTTCACGCCAGGAATGCACCTGCAGGGCGACGCGAAGGCGACAACACTCGCCCTGTTGGAGGCGCTAGAGGCCCGCGGCCAACGCCAGGAGGGTTTTCGCAACGCCGCCACCCGCGAGGCGCTGACGGTGACGACACCGCAGCCTGCGCGCGCCACCGACGGCCTGGACGCGCGCGAGCTCATGCGCGCGCTGTCCCGTTCGCTGCCAGCGCGCACGCAGGTCGTCTGCGGCGCCGGCCATTTCTGGTCCTGGCCGATCGTGCACCTGGCACTGCCACCAGGCGGGCGCTTCCAACACACGGCGGCCTTCGGCAGCATTGGCCTGGCCCTGGCGCACGGGATCGGCGCCGCGGCGGGCAACCCGGACCGCAAGACCCTGGTCATCGAAGGCGACGGCAGCCTGCTGCAGGGCATCCAGGAGCTTCATGCCGCCGCCGAGCAGCGCATCCCGCTGGTGGTGCTGATCATGAACGACTCGGGCTATGGCGCGGAAGTGCTGAAAATGACATGGAAGAAGCGAGATCCGCGTGACGCGCAATGGAAGTCGCCGGACTACGTGGCCATCGCGCGCGGCTTCGGCGGCGACGGCGTGCGCATCACCAGCGAACAGGAGCTGCCCGCCGCCATCGAGCGCGGCTTCGCGTCGGGCGTTCCCTTCGTGATCGACGCGCCCATTTCGCCTACGCTGGTAAGCGACGCCTACTCGCGGCTGTTCCAGGGCCAGCCCAACCAGACGCCGCTGCTGCGACCGGTCAGATAGGGCGACCGTGAAGTTCGAGAACGCCTTCGAGCTGGCAGGAGGGCCAGACGAAGTCATCGCCGTATTCGAGAACGTTCCTGTGCTTGCCGGGTTCCTGCCCGGCGCCAGCGTGGGTGAGCGCAAGGAGGACGGCAGCTACCCCGGCCTGCTCACCGTGTCGTTTGGGCCCAAGCGTCTGAACTTCAAAGGCACGCTGAGGAACACCGTGCAGCGCGAACAGTTGGCGGGCGAGCTCGACGGCCAGGCCAGTGCCGACGTGCGCGGCGCCAAGATGATGGTGAACATGCGTTACCAGCTGCGCCCGGCGGCCGGCGGCACGCGGGTCGACCTGGTGTCCGAAGCGGAGCTCACCGGCATCCTCGCGGAATTCGCGCGCACCGGCGGTGTGGTGGTGACGCAGGCGCTGCTGGACGAGTTCGCAAAGAACTTCAGCGCACACATGCAGGCCATGCGCGCGCCGGGGCAGGACGGCGCGCCCGACATGCCCCGGCAGGCGCCGCAGACGCTGTCGGCGTTCGCTCTGCTGCTGAAGATCCTGAAGAATGCATTCTCGCGGCGCCCCCGTCCGGGTGACTGAAGGACTGGCCCCGGGCGCCTGAGCAGCGGCCCGCCGGCTGCACACGGCGGGCCGCCGGCCGAGAGGCCCTGTACGAGGTGCGGCGTCACCGAACACGCCCAAAAACGCCCAAAAACTTAGGCGCCGCCCAGGCGGCCCAGCGCGGCGATTCGCCCGTCCTGCACCGCGAGCGAGCCCATGGCCGCCGCCGCCCCCGTGCCATCACACAGCAGTGCGTTGTCGATGATGAGGTCGTACATTCCGATTCCTCTTTCGTTATTCGATCGAAGAGTCCGCCGGCCAGATGTAGCACGACGTCGTCGTCATATCACCGTCGGCCGACCCATCTATGTTATTTGCTACACGACAAGCAAGTGTATATAGTAGCAATCATTCACGAAGGAGACAAGGGATGCCGGACCTGACCCATTGGCTGCGCGCACCGAACCACGAGGCGATGCAGCCGCACGCGGGCGTGGAGTTTCAATGACCCAGGCGCCAGGCTCGCGACCGAACGCCGCCGTCGGCGACTTCGACTACGTCATCGTCGGCAGCGGCGCCGCCGGCAGCATCCTGGCCAACCGCCTGACGGAGGATGGCACCACGACCGTGTGCCTGCTGGAGGCCGGGCCGCGCGACACCTCTCTCATGCTGCACGTGCCCGCTGGCTTTACCAAGTTGTTGAGCAACCCTCGCTACACTTGGCAGCTCAGCTCCGAACCCTCAGATTCCACGGCGGGGCGCCGCATTCCGATGCCGCAAGGCCGCACGCTTGGCGGCTCGACCGCCATCAACGGGCTGCTGTATACACGCGGGCAGCCGCAGGACTTCGACGAGTGGGCGGCGCTGGGCAACAGCGGATGGCGCTACCAGGACGTGCTCCCCTACTTCATGCGCAACGAGTCCTGGCGCGGCCAACCCGCAGGCCCGCATCGCGGCCGCGACGGGCCGCTGCCCATCACCCCGCTCGATTGGGATCTGCCCCTCAACGAACTCTTCATCGACGGCGCGGCATCCATGGGGTTGCCGCGCAACCCGGACTACAACGGCGCGGACCAATCGGGCGTGGGGTACTACCAGCGAAACATCCTCGGCCGCTGGCGAATGGGCACCGCGCGCACCTACCTGCGCCCTGCGCTCGGACGGCGCAACCTCGAAGTCCGCACTGAAGCGCAGGCCACGCGCGTGGTCATCGAAGGTGGCCGCGCGACGGGCGTCGAGTACGTGAACTCAAGCGATCCCGGTCCCGCGACGTTTGTGCGGGCGCGCCGCGAAGTGCTGGCGTGTTGCGGCGCGCTGAACACACCCAAGCTGCTGATGCTGTCTGGCATCGGCGCTGCCAGCCGCCTGCAGGAGCTCGGTATCCCCGTAACGTGCGATTCGCCGGGCGTCGGGCGCGGACTGCGTGACCACTTTTCGGCGCGCATCGTCGCCACGGTGCAAGGCGCACGCACCATCAACCAGATGGCGCACGGCCCGGCGCTGTGGATGCAGGTGGCGCGCTGGCTCGCAGGCCGCCCGAGCATCCTCACGCTCAGCCCAGGCGTCGTCCATTTCTTCTGGAACACGAAAACCGGCGCGGGCCGCCCCGACCTGCAGGGGGTCTTCACGCCGGCGGCGCTCAGCGACCGGCCGGGCCTGTTCGAAAGCCGCCCGGCGGTCACCTGCGCGGTGTGGCAGCACCGTCCCCACAGCACCGGCACCGTCGACCTGCGCTCGCCCGACCCGCTCGCCCTGCCCGTGATCCGCCCAAACTACCTGAGCGACGACCGCGACCGCACCGTTCTGGTGGAAGGCTTGCGGCTGGCGCGCCGCCTGCTGAAAAGCCCGACGTTCGCGCCGCACTTCGTCGAAGAACTTCGCCCCGGGGCCGATGTACAGACCAACGACGAACTGCTGGCTTACGCGCGCGAGTTCGGCGCGTCTTCGTTCCACTACAACGGCACGGCGCACATGGGGCCGGCCAGCGACCGCGAATCCGTGGTCGACGAAAGCTTGAGGGTGCGGGGTGTGACAGGCCTGCGTGTGGTGGATGCGTCGGTGATGCCGACCACGCCCTCGGGCAACACCTGCGCGCCCACCATGATGCTCGCGGAGAAGGCTGCCGACCTGGTCCGCGGACGCACGCCGCTTGCGGCGATGGCACTGGCCGAAGCCTGACGACGCGAAAAATGGAAACCTTTTCCATGCTGAACCGAATCGGCGACCTCATCGCCCTACGCGCATAAAAAAGCGCATCAAACCAGGAGACAAACCTATGACTTCCACCTCACGCCGCGCCCTGCTCGCCACCGCATGCGCAGCCAGTCTCTGCGCCATCGCTACGCCGGTAGCCGCGCAGGCCTACCCCAACATGCCGATCCGCATCATTGTGCCCGCGGGCACGGGCACCGTCAGCGACATGGTGGCGCGCCTGCTGGCCATTCACATGGGCAAGTCCATGGGACAGAACATGGTGGTGGAGAACATTCCGGCCGCAGGCGGCATTACTGGCACCCAACAGCTTGTGCGCGCTCCGAAGGACGGCTACACCATCGCCGTGTTGAACAACAATCACGTGATCAACCCGAGCGTCTACAAGGATATTCCGTTCGACAGCATCAAGGACATCCAGCCGATCAGCACCATTGGCAGCACGCCGCTCGTGCTTGTCACCAATCCGGCTGTGCCCGCCAAGGACCTCAAAGAGCTGCTGGCCCTGGCGCGCAGCAAGTCGGGCGTGATGACCTACGGTTCGGCGGGCAATGGCACGGTATTGCACCTCGCGGGTGTTCTGCTCACCAGCGAAGGCCAGGTCGACGTCAAGCACATTCCCTACAAGGCCAGCGGGCAGATGGTGACCGACGTGCTGAGCGGACAGATCGACATGGTGTTCCTGGGCGTTGCCTCGGCAGCGGCCCAGATCGATGCCGGCAAGCTGCGCGCGATCGGCGTGACAACCACAAAGCGCTCTCCCATGCGACCGAACCTGCCCACGCTGGCCGAGCAAGGCCTGCCGAACTACAACTTTGACGGCTGGATGGCTCTCGCGGGTCCGGCGGGTATGCCACGGCCGATCGTGGACAAGCTCAATGCCGAAGTGAAGGCGGCGCTCGCGACGAGGGAAGTGCAAGAGAGCATGGCCAAGATCGCGGTGATGCTGACGACCACCACGCCTGAGGAGGCTACGCAGTTCTTCCAGCGAGAACTTGACAAGCACACGCAACTGGCCAAGCGCGGTGGCGCCAAGTTGGACTGAAGGGCGCGATGACCCAGACTCTCGGATTCGTGGGGCTCGGGCAGATGGGCATGCCCATCGCCAGGCGGCTGCTCGCGGCTGGCCATCGGGTGTTGGCCTTTGACCTGCGAGAGGAAGCACGCGCCCTGCTCGAGGCGGCCGGCGGCGAGTGGGCGGCCAGCCCGCGCGCGATCGCCGACCGCTGCGCCATTGTCCTGGTCAGCCTGCCGACGCCGCAGGCCGTGGAGGCGGTCACGTTCGGCCCCGAGGGCCTCGTGCACGGCTGGGAACTGCGGGTCTTCGTCGACCTGTCGACCACCGGCCCGGCGGCGGCCCAGAAGATCGCCGCCGGCCTGGCCGAACGAGGCGCCGTCGCGATGGACGCGCCCGTGAGCGGCGGCGTGGCCGGCGCCGAACAAGGCACGCTCGCGGTCATGGTGTCCGGGCCCCGCGAGCGCTTCGTTGAACTGCGGCCGGTATTCGAGTGCTTCGGTGCCAACCTGTTCTATGTGGGCGAGAGGCCCGGGATGGGACACCTCATGAAGCTGATCAACAACCTGTTGTCCACGACGGCGTTGGCAGCGACCTACGAGGCGCTGAGCGTCGGCGTCAAGGCGGGCCTGGACCCCAAGACGATGCTCGACGTCCTCGCGGTCAGCTCCGGCACCAACCATGCCATCGAGATCAAGATCCCGAAATACGTCATGAAGAACATCCCGATCGGGTTCAGCCTGGACCTGAGCTACAAGGATGTGAGCCTCGCGGTCCAAGCTGGCGAGGCGCTCTGCGGCCCCATGCGAATGGGCCGCGTCACCCAGCAGATCTGGCAGGAGGCCATGCACACGGGTGGCCCCAAGCAGGACTACCTGCAGGTCGTCAAGGTGTTCGAGGACTGGGCCGGCGTGCGCTGGAGCGGCACGCCCGACGCCAACGGACCGGTTTGAACGTCAAGGACGCCCTGGCGTACGCGCCGCGGCAGCCGACCACTCAGGCTTCGAAGTCGCAGAGCACCCAGTCAACCAGTTCGCGCAACCTCCCCGCGACGGCTTGGTGAACGGGATGTGCCAAATAAGCCTCGAATGCCGCCCGCGAAACGAACGTGGAAACCAGCGCGAAGTCGTACGAGATCGGCCGGCCCAGAAAGTCCCATCCGTAGTCCCAGCGGACAATCCCATCGATCTGCTCGCGCAGCGCGGCCAGGTCGGCGAGCACCTCGCGCAGCCGCGCGTCGTCTCGGGCGACGCCCTGCTTCAGGCGCATCAGGACGATGTGGTGGGTCATGAACATGTTCCTTATGTTATTTGCTACCTAACAAGCAAGTGACTATAGTACCAGCTATCATTCACCCTGGAGAAACACCGCATGACGTCTGAAACATACGCACTCGGAATGAAGGTCCGCCGCGAGATGCTCGGTGACGAGTACGTGGACAACGCCATCAACAATGCCGACGCGCTGACCCGCCCGTTCCAGGAGCTCGCGGTCGAGTATTGTTTCGGCAAGATCTGGGCGCGCGAGCAGCTGCCGCGCAGCACGCGCAGCCTGGTCAACATCGGCATGCTCATCGCACTCAACCGCGAGGTCGAGCTGGAGGTTCACCTCGGGGTGGCGTTGCGCAACGGCTGCACCAAGGAGGAGATCGCCGAGGTGCTGCTGCAGGCCACCGTCTATTGCGGCATGCCCGCTGGCGGCACCAGCTTTCGAATTGCGCGCAAGGTGTTTGCGAAGTACCCTGACGCCAAATAAAGGTGCGCGCCCAGCGCAGGAATCAATGAAGCACGTACACGAAGGCTTGTCCTGCACGCTCGAAGGGCATGTGGCCACCGTGCTGCTGCGGCGGCCGCCGCATAACTATCTCGACGTGGCGCTGGTGCGCGCGCTGGCCGACACCCTGCACGCCCTCGACGACGACGCACAATGCCGCGCCGTCGTTCTGGGGGCCGAGGGCAAGTCCTTCAGCGCCGGCGCCGACCTGAGTGACAAGCCCGACCCGTCGGCCCTGTACACGCAGGCGATGCGCCTGTTTCAAGCACGAAAGCCCATCGTTGCGGCGGTGCACGGCCACGCGATCGGCGCCGGCATGGGCCTGGCGCTGGTCGCCGACTTCCGCATCACCTGCCCTACCGCGCGCTTTGCGGTCAACTTCAACCGGCTCGGCTTCCACCCGGGGTTCGGCACCAGCCTGACACTGGTGCGCCTGGTGGGTCAGCAGCAAGCGGCCCGCCTGTTCTACACCGGCGAGCGGATCGACGGTGCGCGGGCGTTGGCGATCGGGCTTGCTGACGAAGTCGTTGCCGATGGCGACCTCCTGACGCGGGCCCAGGCTTTCGCTGCCGAGATCGCAGCCTCCGCCCCGCTTGCCGTGCAAAGCACCCGGCAGACCCTGCGGCTGGGTTTGACGGAGCAGCTCGCGGTGAGCATCGCGCGCGAGTTGAAGATGCAGCAGCCGCAGTTCGAGAGTGCCGATTTCCGCGAAGGCGTCGCTGCGGCGAAAGAGCGGCGCGCGCCAGTCTTCGTCGGCTCCTGAGACACCGTCCACGCCCACAGCGTCCTGTATATCATCGTGCCATGAGCCGGACCGCCCAGAAAAACAAACTCCCCGCAGGTGCCACCGCAGCCAAGGGCAAGGCCGCAACGCCGAAACCGCCGGCCAGCCCTCCCCCACCGGTCGGCGACACCACCATCGCAAACCGGCCCACACCCCGGACACAGCAGGAACGCCGGGCCGAGGCCGAAGGACGCCTGCTGGCCACGGCCCGGCAGCTGATCGCCCATCGCGGCTGGGCGGGCACCACGCTGGCGGATGTCGGCGAAGCGGCGGGCTACAGCCGCGGTCTTGCGGGCCACTACTTTGGCAGCAAGGCGGGCCTGCTGCGGGCCATCACCGAGCAGATCAACGACAGCCTGATGGAGGAGGTCCGCAAGGCCCCCCCGGCCGAGCCGGGGCTGAGCGCGATCGTCGCGTTCGTCGCGGTCTACCTGGGGCGCAAGGACCCCCAGTGGACAAACACGCGCTCGCTGCTCAACCTGATGACCCATGCGCTGATCGAAGAATCGGAGCATGCGGACCTGATGGTCAATTTCAACGTGTCGATGTTCAAGTACATCGAGGAAAACGTACGCATCGGCATCCAGCGCGGTGAGATCAACAAGAGCATCTCGCCACCGGTCGCGGCCGAATTCGTCATCGGCACACTGCGCGGCATGATGCTCCAGCGGCTTGTCAAGGGTGGCGACGTCCAGGCGACCGCGCTGCGAAAGCATCTCCAGGTCCTCATTGGGCGCGCGTTGCGCGCGGCCTAGTGTCCTGCCCATTCCTGCGCCGAAGAAAGTGACGTCGGTGCGCGCGGCCCCGCAATAACCATGACGCGGCCCGCAACGATCCCGCGTCCATCGCACCGATCCGGCATCGCGGCCTGGCTGCATGCCGCCCCGCTGGCGGCAGCGCTGGCGATCGGCGCGGTGCATGGGCCCAGCCGGTCCGACACGCCGCAACTCCCGGCGATCACCGTGCTTGTGGTCTCGCACGGCTGGCACAGCGGCCTCATCGTGCCCGCCGCCCTGGCCG
Source organism: Comamonadaceae bacterium (assembly GCA_947476465.1). GTDB lineage: Bacteria > Pseudomonadota > Gammaproteobacteria > Burkholderiales > Burkholderiaceae_C > Ramlibacter. The sequence goes on from CANJQN010000020.1 coordinate 26,459, forward strand.
ACGCGCACGGCTGGCCGGTGCGGCGCGAGTTTCCACAGGCGAAATACTTCGAGGTCGGCTGGGGCGACCGTGCTTTCTACCAGGCCGCTGACCCCAGCTGGTGGCTGGGGTTGCGCGCCTTGCTTTGGCCAAGCCCTGGTGTGCTGCACATCGTGGCCTTGCACGAACCGCCGGCGGCCGCCTTCCGGGGTGTGCCAATGATCGCTCTGCACATTTCGCACGAGGGTGCACAGCGACTGGGCGCGTCGATCGCCGCCAGCCATGATCACGGCGCAGACGGCGCGCCTGTCGCGCTCGGGCCGGCTGTCTATGGCCAGGGGCGCTTTTACGCCTCGGTCGACCGCTTCCACCTGTTGGCCACCTGCAACGTGTGGGTCGCGCGCCGCCTGCGCGACGCCGGTCTCGATCTGCATCCGACGTTTGCGCTGACATCGGCAATGCTGTTGGGCCAACTGGAGCGGCTTGCAACGACAGTGCCTGCCGCCTCGGCTGCGTCGGCCACGAACTGATGCCTTTTCGCGGGATCTCGATCGCCATCTTGCTCTATCATGATGTATCAAGATGGAGTCAAGCATGGTCAATGCCGCACGCGAAAAGTTTTCGTCTCAAGCCGCACCCGAGGTGCTGGCTGGCTTGCGCCAGATTGCGGACGCCCAAGGCCGGCAGTTCCAGTCAGTGCTGGATGAGGCCCTACGCGATTACATAGATCGCCATCAGAAAGAGCGTCCCCGCCGCCATGTGATGGCCTCGTTCGCATCGAGTCTCGATGAGTTCGACACCCTTTACCGTGAGCTGGCGAAGTAGGTCGTGGCGCGCGATTTCCTGTCCGTGGCCGATGTGCTTGGGATGCACACCGCTTTGATACACCGGTACGGCGGCACCTTGGGTGTGCGCGACCCGGGTGCACTGGAGGCCGCGCTATTTCGCCCGCAAACCGGTTACTACAAAGACATCGTCGCAGAGGCGGCGGCGCTCATGGAAAGCTTGGCCATCAACCCCCCCTTCGTGGATGGCGACAAGCGCATCGCCTTCGCTGCGGCTGATGTGTTCCTTCGCATCAATGGCTTGCGGCTGCAGGGCCCGGCGCTGCAAATCTACACAGAGATGATCGACATGCTTGAATCCAAGACGTTAGACATCGCTCACATCGAACCTTGGCTGCGCCGGTTTGTCGTCCCGTCCAAGTGATGAGACGGCGGGTGGCGCAACCCTAGAATGCGCATTGACAAGGCATTCCAGCCGAACCGCCCACGAGCTTTACCCATGCCCATCTTCCCCCAGGATGCCCTGAACCCAGGCGTGCGCAAGCGCGAGGTGTTCGGCTGGGCGATGTACGACTTTGCCAATTCGGGCTACACGACCGTCGTGCTGACGGCGGTGTTCAGCGCCTATTTCGTCGGCGGTGTGGCCGGCGGCGCGAGTTGGGCCACGCTGGCGTGGACTTCGGCCCTGGCCATCTCGAGCCTGATCGTGATGGTGACCATGCCAGCACTAGGCGCCTATGCTGACCTGCGCGCGGCCAAGAAGCGGCTGCTGGTGATGTCCACCGTCGGCTGCGTCGCGGCCACCGCGGCGCTCGCCGGCGTCGGGCCAGGCAACGTGGCTTGGGCGGTCGTCGCCATCGTGCTGTCCAACGTCTTCTACACCTACGGCGAATCGCTCATCGCGGCCTTTCTGCCCGAGTTGGCGCGCCCCGACAGCCTCGGGCGGGTGTCGGGCTGGGGCTGGAGCTTCGGCTACCTCGGTGGCATGCTGACGCTGGGGCTGAGCCTGGCCTACGTGATCTGGGCGCAGGGCCAAGGCCTGCCGGCATCGCACTTCGTGCCGGTGACGATGCTGATCACGGCCGTCGTGTTCGGGCTGTCCACCCTGGCGACCTTCGCGCTGCTCAAGGAACGCGCGTCACCGCCCTCGGCACCCGCGGTGACGGGTGAGTCCGGCCTGCGCGCGTCGCTGGCGCGCCTGAACCGCACCTGGCACGAAGCACGTCGCTTTCGCGACTTCAATGCGCTGCTGGTCTGCGCGGTGGCCTACCAGGCGGGCATCTCGGTGGTGGTGGCGCTGTCCGCCGTTTACGCCGAGCAAGTGCTGCGCTTCAAGCAGACCGACACCATGATGCTGATCTTCCTGGTGAACATCGCCGCCGCCGCCGGCGCGTTCGCCTGGGGCTACGTGCAGGACCGCATCGGCCACCGCCCGGCGTTGGGCATCACGCTGGTGGGCTGGATCGTGATGACGGTGCTGGCTGCACTGGCCACCGGGCCGGGGCTGTTCTGGATCGCGGCGGTGATCGCCGGGCTGTGCATGGGCTCGAGCCAGTCGGCCGGTCGCGCGCTGGCCGGCGCCTTCTCGCCCGAGCGGCGGCGCGCCGAGTTCTACGGCCTTTGGACCTTCGCGATCCGCGTCTCGGCCATCGTCGGGCCGATGACCTACGGCCTGGTCACGCTGCTCACAAATGGCAACCACCGGCTCGCCATCGCCTCCACCGGGATCTTCTTCATCCTGGGGCTGCTGCTGCTGGCGAAGGTGAACGTGCCGCGCGGCATCGCGGCGGCAGCCGGTGCTGACAAATCCTTCGAAGGGCAAGCGCGCGACGCTGCGTGAGCACCTGCCGGCCACACCCCAAGATCTCAGTGCCCCGAAGCCCCCGAGGCCCCGATACCAGCCTCCGACCGCACCCGCTGCGCCAAAAACCCGGCCCGGTCTTGTGCGGCCCGCGGGCTCTTGTCGAGGATCGAGAACAACCAGATCGCGACGAAGGCCAGAGTCATCGAAAACAATGCCGGCGACTGGTACGGGAACAAGGCCGAGCCCGGCGGGTTGCCGAATGTCACCTCCCAGACCGACGGCGAGACGACCGTCAGCGCCACCGAAGACACCAGCCCCAGAAAGCCGCCGATCACCGCGCCGCGGGGGGTCTGGACGCTCTGCGGGAGGCGGCGGCCCGTATCGCGCGCTTTGTCTCGCTGCTTTATCAGGGCGGCACCAAGGTCGGCCAGATCGGCAAACTGGTGCAGGCCCTGAACGCCAAGCTGTTCGAGCGCACCTGGCAGATGGTCGCGCCGGCTGCCTTGCAGGCCGACAGCGGCCTGTTCGTGATGGGAAGCGAGGGGCGTGGCGAACCATTGTGCTGCTGATCGGCGAGAAGGACGCGCTTGACCTGAAAAAGGTCGGCATCTTTCCCATCGTGCACGGTGTGCGCAGCCTGGCGCTGCGCGAGCACATCACGGCGACCAGCACCGTGAGACGGCTTGAGGCGCTGGTCGCCGCCGGCCGCTTGGCGGCCGATTTCGCCACTGACCTGGCCGACAGCCTGCACTTCCTGATGGCGCTGAAACTCAAGGCCGGCATCGCGAAGCTCGACACCCAACGCCCGGTGAGCGGCGGCGTGCCAACCGCCAAGCTCAGCAGCCTCGAACGCGATCTGCTCAAGGACGCGTTCGCGTTGGTCAAGCGCTTCAAGACCCTGGTGCGGCATCAACTGCGCGAGCAGGATGTCGCCAAAGGCATCGACCCTGCGCAGGCGATGCGACAGCTTCTTGACTTCATCGGCAGCCGCCCGCTCGTTGGCTACTTCCTCGAATTCGATGTGGCCATGCTCAACCGCGAGATCTGGCCCCTACTGGGCGTGCGGTTGCCGCAGCCGAAGATCGAGGTTTCGGCGATGTACTACGACTTCAAGAACCGCCAGCTGCCGCCACATGAGCGCGGCGGCATGATCGACCTGCGTTTCGCGACGATGATCAATGAGCTGGGCCTGCCGCTGCGCGACGCCCACAACCCGTTGAACGACGCGGTGATGGCCGGGCTGGCGTTCGTCAAGCTGCGCGGCTTGCTGGCGCAGCGTTGAGATGTCGTGGCAGCGCGGCGTGCGACATGTGCATGCCTATGTGTCAACGCCGTGGCCGCTCAGTCGAGCTGCACGCCCATCTTCCTGATCAGCGGACCCCATCGCTCATTTTCCGACTGGATGTAGGCGGCCAGTTCGCGTGCGCTCGAGGTTTGGGGGACGAACCCCAGCTCGGCGAATCGGCGCTTGGTCTGCGGCGACTCGACAGCCTCCATGACGGCCTTGTTCAGCCTGGCGATCACGGGTTCGGGCACGCGGGCCGGCACGACGACTGCGAACCAGGTGAACGCGATCAGGCTCGGGTAACCGGACTCGGCGAAGGTGGGCACGTCGGGCGCCACCGGTGAGCGCGCGTCATCGAAGTTGCCCAGGATCTTGATCTTGCCATCGCGGTGCAAGGGCAGCAGGGTGGCGATGGCGTCGACCAATGCATCGACATGACCGCCCGCCAGGTCATTGAGCGCCGGCGCGGTGCCCTTGTAGGGAACCTCTTTCATGTCGATCCCGAGCGCCTGATTCATCAGCACGTTGACCAGTTGGGAGTTGGCACCGGAGCCGGCGGAACCGTAATTCATCTTGCCCGGCTGGGCCCGGACGTAGTCCCGAAATTGCGCAATGGTGGACACCGGCAAGGAGCTGCGCACAGCCAGTCCGAGCGGCACCTTGACGGCCATGGCCACCGGCGCGAAGTCTTCGACCTTGTAGGGCAACTTCTTGTACAGATGGGGATTGGTACACAGCGTGGTGGTGGTCACCATGAAAATGGTGTGGCCGTCGGGCGGGGCTGCGGCGACGTACTGCGCGCCCAGGATGGTGCTGGCGCCCGGCTTGTTCTCGATAACGACGTTGACGCCCAGGCTGGCCTGCATCTGCCCCGCGATCACTCGAGAGGCGACGTCGGTCGGCCCGCCAGCGGCATAAGGCACGACCATGGTGACCGGCCGCAAGGGAAAGGCCTGCGCGCTGGCGGTCAAAGGATTGAATACAGCGGCCCCGAGCGTGGCTGCAAGCACGGTACGGCGTGATGGATCGGTCATGGTGGATTCCTTTAGTTAAGCTTCGATCAAGTTCGAGGCAGCATCTGATCAAGGTCGACGCAGCGTCGGGATTAAATGGCGCACGGCGCCAGTGACATCGAGCGCCATGAACCGGCTGCCTCAGCGATCGAGCACGCGCGGCTTGCGGTGCTCGAGAAACGCCCGAACGCCCTCGCTGCTGTCCTCGCCGGCAACCAGCTCGCCCGACAAGGCCTGGGCGTCGAGATAGGCCTGCATCCAGGTGCGCCCTTCCAGCGCCACCGACGCCAGCTTGCGCGCACGCAGCGTCGGCAGGCTCTTGGTGGCAATCAAGGATGCAAGCGCCATGGCCTTGGGCAGCACCTGCTCACGCGGCACCACATAGTTGAAAAAGCCGGTGGGTTCGAGCTCTTGGGCGGTGAACTTGCGGCCGGTGAACAACATTTCACGCGCCTTGCCCTCCGGAATTTTCAACCAGGCGAACAGGCCTGCGCCACCCGCGATCAGGCCGTAGTCGATTTCCGGACACGCGAACAGCGCTTCGCTCGAGGCGATCCGCATGTCGCACAAGCCGGCCCAGATCACGCCGATGCCGATCGCATGACCGTTGATCGCGGCGATCACGGGGCGATCGAGGTTGTAGAAGCCGGGCAGGCTCTGGTTGATGAAGTCGTAGCGCTCCGCGCGGCGTTCCTTGTCCATGCCGACGAAGTCCTTGACGTCAGCGCCGCCGCACCAGGCACGCGAGCTTTCCGGGGCGCTCAGCACCACCACCCGGATATCGGTGGTCTGGCTGATGAAGCCGACCAGCGCGGCGATGTCTTCATAGACCGACAGCGACACGCTGTTGACGGGTGGTCGCGAGAAGACCACCAACGCGACGCCGTTCTCCGCCACGCTGAGCTCGAAACTTCCGATTGTTTTTTTCATGTCTGCTTTCTGGGCTTTGAACCGGCGCCGATCTCACCCGTGGGTCAACACGAGGCGCCCGCCCGCCCCGCCGGCGCTGCCAGAACCCAGCAAGGCATGCGCACGGGCCGCCTCGCGAACCGGCAGTTTTTCAGCGATCTTCGGTTTGACCACGCCGCGCGCCACCAGGTCGACGATGCGGCGCAGGTCCGAGACGAGTGCATGGGCGCTGCCCACGAGCTCGATCTCCTTGAGGATGGGAAGCGCCGGGTTCAGTGGGACGTTGCCAGGCTGCACATTGCCGACCAGCACCAGGCGTCCACCGACAGCGAGCGAACGAATGCTCGAGCCGAAGGTGGGCCCGCCCGCGATCTCGATCACGGCGTCGGCGCCGGCGCCACCGGTCAACTCGCGCACCGCCTTGTGAAACTGATTGTCGGGTGCGGCGATCACCTCGTTAGCGCCGACTTCGCGCAACAGATCGACCTTCCGCGCCGAGGACGTGGTTGCGATCACACGCAGGCCCAGCAACCGGGCCAGTTCTACCGTGTGCAGGCCCACTCCCCCGCTCGCCGCGGTGATGACCACGGTGTCGCCCGGCAGCAGCCGAGCGCGGTTGAGCGCGTGGTAGCCGGTGCCGACGGCGCAACTGAGAATCGCGCCGATGTCGAGGTCGATGTTGGCAGGCAGGGGAACCGCATTGCGTGGGCTGGCGATGACGAATTCCCCATAGCCGCCGGAGATCTGCTCGCCGTAGAACCCAGGGCCCGAACGGCACAGGTTGTCCCGCCCGGCACGGCACGCCGGGCAGGTGCCACAGGAAATGCGCTGGGTGAGCGCGACCCGGTCGCCCGGTGCCAAGCCGGTCACCAACGCGCCGACCTCCTGGACAACTCCCGCGATCTCGTGCCCCATCACACACGGCGTTTGCGTGTCCGGAAAATGCCCCTCGCGGTTGAGAAGGTCATGCCCGCAAACTCCGCAGGCGGCCACCCGCACCAGCATCTGGCTGGCAAGCCAGGTGGGCGTGTCGGCCTCGCCATATTGCAATACCTCGGGTGCTCCGAACTGCGTGAGGACGGTTGCTTTCATACGGGCGCCTCCCCCCAGCCGATCCAGCGGGTGGCCGACCCGGCCATGATCTCATCCAACTGTGCCGGAGAAAGAAACGGCATGTGTTCGGTGTACATGGTGATCGCCTCCGTGTAAGAACAGGCCTTGCGCGTGAGGTCGGTGCCCCACAGACAGCGCTGGGCACCAAAAGCCTCGACGACGCGCTGCACATGGGGGTGCATGTCGCGGAAGGGATAAGGCTCGCTCGAATGCGCTGCCAAGGCCGACAGCTTGACCGCAATGCTGGGGTGGCGCGCCAGGGGCAGCACGGCTTCCACTGCGCGCGCGACCACCTCACCCTTGTCTTCTACGAACAGGTTGATATGGTCGATGATGAAACGGATCTCCGGATAGCGCTGCGCCAGCTTGCCGATCTCCTCGACCTGCTGCGGCGCCCACATCATGACCGGCAACTTCAGGCGGTTGGCTTCGGGCCAGAACCAGTCGGCCGTACCGTCCTTGAGCCAGGACACCTTGCGGTAAGGGGGGAAGGTCAGGCGCGCACCGAGAAAGCCCGACGCAGGCCAGTCGGTCACCAGGGCGCGGGTCTCGGGCTTGTCCAGCCCCAGAATGCCCATCACCCGGAAGTGATCCGGCCAGCGTCTGGCAGCATCCACGCAGGCGGCGTTCGCCGCCGCGTTGCCGGGCACCAGGTAGGCGCGAGAAACCTTGGCGGCGTCCATTTCCGCCACCACCGCTTCAGGCGGCATCAGCGTTTGCAACATGCGCGTCGCGAACTCCTCAGCGCCCGGCGCGAAGAGGTGGATTTGACTGTCAACCAAGCGCATCTGCGAGTCCTTCCCTGTTCAGGCCGGGGGGGGCCATGCCGGCAGCGTCGCCAAGCACCAGGCCCGCGACGCGTTCACGGTGAAAACTGGCGTCGCCAAAGGCATATTCGAGCAACTTGCCGCGCTTGAGGTAGAAGTGGATGTCGAAGTCCCAGGTGAAGCCCACGCCACCGTGGATCTGCAACGCGTCGTTGCAGATCAGCCGGCACGCGTCGCTGCTCACGGCCTTGGCCATCGACACCGCCAGTGGTAGCAAAGCCTCGTCTTCGGCGGCCGCCCAGGCGGCGTAATAGGCCGCCGAGCGTGCGCTTTCAAGCGCGACCAGCATGTCGGCGCATTTGTGCTTGATGGCCTGGAACGATCCGATGGGTTTGTCGAACTGGGTCCGCTGCCCGGCGTAGTCCACCGCGAGCGCGAGCGCCGCGGCGCTTATTCCCACCATCTGGAGCGCCGCGCACAGCGTACTGGTTTCAAGCAGCCGGGCCAGCGCGAGCGCATTCGGGACATCGCCCACGGGTTGCGCGAGCACGCCATCGAAGTCGATGCTTGCAAGCAGGCTGTCCGGGTCGATCGCGCGGTGGGGCTGCGGCGCCGCGGCAAGGTCATTGGCGTCGCAGATGAACAGCGCAGCGGGGCCGTCCTGTGGTTTGGCCGACACCAGGAAGTGTGTCGCGGCCTGCGCGGCGGCCACGAGGATCTTGCGCCCTCGCAGGCGCCACTCGCCCGCCGCGCGCTCGGCCGCCAGGGTCACTTCTGATGCCGTGTGGCCGGCGCCGGCTTGCGCATGCGCGAAGCCGATGCGGCAGGCGCCCGCGCTGATTTGCGGCAACAGGCTGGCGCGTTGCGCGCGTGTGGCGAAGCGGCAAAGAATGTCGGCCGCAAGAATTGTCTCGGCCATGGGCCCCGGCACCAGCGCGCGGCCAAACTCCTCCAGCACAAGCGCCAGATCGACAAAGCCCAGGCCGGCGCCGTCGAACTCCTCGGGCACCGGCAGGGTCTGCAGGCCCATCGCGCACAGGCCACTCCAGAGTTCAGGCGAAACCTTGCCGGCAGCCAGGCGCAGCTTGCGCGGGCCCCATTCCTTGTCAAGAAAAGTGCGAACGCTGTCGCGCAGGAGGTACTGGTCTGAACTGAAGTCGAAGTCCATGGCCGCCTTGCTACCTGGGCATGCCAAGCACACGCTCGGCAATGATGTTGCGTTGGATCTCCGACGTGCCGGAGTAGATGGTCATCGCGCGGGACTGCAGGAAGCGGTGTGAATAGAAACCGTTGGCCGGCGCATCCGCATCACCTGGCGCCAGCGCCGAATCAGCGCCTGCGACCTCGATTGCCGTCTCCAGCAGGCGCTGGTACATGTGGCTCCAGTAGAGCTTGGCGAACGACGATTCCTGCCCGAGCTCCTGGCCTTTGGCCAGGCGACTGAGGCCCCGCAGGCCGGTCAGCCGCATCACCTCGAGCTCGATGAAGCTTGCCGCCAACTTTTGACGCACGACCGGGTCGGCGCTGACCGGTTTGCCGCCCCGCGTGGTGGCGGCCGCCACGCGGAACAGCTGGGCGAGATCACGGTGGAACCGCACCTGTCGCGGCAGCGCCTCTTCAGGGCCACGCTCGAACTGCAAGGTCGTCATGGCTATCTTCCAGCCCTGGTTCAACTCGCCCACCAGGTTTTCGGCCGGCACCCGCACATCGTCGAAAAACACTTCGCTGAACTCGCTCTCGCCGGTGATCTGCACCAGTGGACGGATCGTGATGCCGGGTGTGCGCATGTCCACCAGCAGGAAGCTCAGGCCCCGGTGCTTGACCGCAGCTGCGTCGGTGCGCGCGAGCAAAATGCACCATTGGGCGTATTGCGCAAAGCTGGTCCAGATTTTCTGGCCATTGACCACATACGCATCGCCATCGAGCGTGGCCCGCGTGCGCACCGAGGCCAGGTCCGATCCGCTGTTGGGCTCTGAGAATCCCTGGCACCACACTTCTTCGCCATTCAGGATCGCAGGCAGAAAACGCTCTTTCTGCGCTGGCGACCCGTGCGCCATCAGCGTCGGCCCGGTCAGGTTGCGGCCGATGATGTTGACGCTGTCGGGCGCGTCGGCGCGGGCCATCTCCTCCAGGAAAATCGCCTGCTCGACCGGGCTCGCGTCACGTCCACCGTATTCCTTGGGCCAGGCAATACCAGACCAGCCGCCCCGGTGAAGGCGCTTTTCCCAATCGAGCCGGAAGGCGAAGCGCTCAGCCTCGTGCGCAGGCTCGAACACCGTGGTGCCCCACCCCGCCGGAAGGTTTTCCCGCAGCCATTGGCGCACTTGCTCACGCAGCGCCGCTTCAGAAGGTGTATCGCGAAAATCCATCTTGCCTTTGCCCGTCAACGACCTTTGAACACCGGTGCGCGTTTTTCCCGGAATGCGCGAATGCCTTCGCGGTGGTCCTCGGTGGCGAGCACCACCGCCAGTGCATACGATTCGAACTCGGCCATCTCCGCAAGCGTTGCGGTGGGGGCCATGTTCAGCAACGACTTGGTCAGGCCGATCGCGGCGGTGGCGCCCGACGCCAGCTCGCGCGCCAGCGCCTGGGCCCTTGGCATGAGTTCGTGCGCTGCGACCACCTGGTTGACCAACCCCATGTGCAAAGCTTCAGCGGCGGCGAGCATTCGACCGGTAAAGCACAGTTCCTTGGCACGGTTCAGACCGATCACGCGCGTCAGCAGGTAGAGCCCGCCGGTGTCGGGCACGAGGCCGACCTTCACGAAGATCTGGCTGAAGCGCGCGTTGTCTGCCGCCACGATGATGTCGGCCGCCAGCGCCAGGTTCATCCCGGCGCCAACGGCCGCCCCGTTGACCGCGGCGATCACCGGCTTTTCCAGCTGCACCAGCGGCATCAGGACGCTGGTGAGCATCCGATGCAGCTTGTTGCGGCTTTGCAGCGGTGTCGGGTCGGCGGCGCCTTCCATTTCACCAAGGTCGCCGCCGGCGCAAAAAGCCCTGCCGGCGCCTGTGAGCACCACCGCACGCACAGCACTGTCATCTGCCAGACGCAGCACGACGTCGGCCAGCTCGCGTTGCATGGGTGTGCTGAACGCGTTGAGCACGTCCGGCCGATTGAGCGTCACCGTGGCAACGCCGTCAGTGACGTCGTAGAGCAGCGTCTCGTATTGCATCAATGCGCCCGCAATCCCTCTGTTGGCTTTCAACCGGTCACCGCGTGATGATGGAGCTCTTCATGACGGCCTTGCCGTCCGCAATTTCGTTGATGTTGATCACCACTTCAGACTGGTTGGTCCCGGCGAACTTGTAGTCTTGCAGCACACCCTTGTGTTCCAGGGTGCGCAGCGCATTGCGCACCGCCGTCGGGTCGATCGAGCCGGCCTTCTTCATGCCCTCGAGCACAACCATGACCGCGTCGTATGCGGTGGTCTCGAAAGGCAGCGGACCGCGCCCGACTGATTTTTCGAACTGCTGCGTGAAGCTGCGGATGGCCGGAGTGTCCGAGGTGGTGGACCCGGTGGCGACGTAGACGCCTTCAGCGTTCTTGCCGGCAGCCTTGAGGAATGTCGGCGACGACCAGATGGTCGACGGGCTCAGGAACACAGGCTTCAAACGCATTTCGCGGAACTGCTTGATCATCGAGACACCGTCTTCGATGAAGGCGGCGCCCATGACGGCATCTGGGTTGGCCGCGCGCACCTTGGTCAGCAACGCGGAAAAGTCGGTCGAGCCGGTGTCGAAGTATTCCTCGACCACCACCTTAGCGCCCAGGCTCTGCGCGCGGGCGAGGATCGCCTTGCCCGAGGTGCGGCCCCAGTCGTCGTTGCGTCCCAGGAAGGCAATCGTCTTCACGCCCTTTTCCTTGACCAGGAAGTCCACCGACGGGTTGATGTTGTTGGTGGAGGTCAGCGTGCTGCGAAAGCTGTAGCTGAGTTCTGGCGAGACCACCGCCGGCGCGGAGGCGATGAAGCTCATGCCCAGCGTCTTGTTTTTCTCCAGGATCGGCAACACGGCGAGCGTCGACGTGCTGGCGGGGGTGGTGAAGACGACCGGCACCTTCTCGGAAGTGATCAGGCGTTCGGCGGCCGCGACGGACCGCTCGGCTTTGGACTCATCGTCGATGTTGACCAGCTGCAGCGTGTAGGTGTCGCTTCCGATGCGAACCCCGCCTGCCGCGTTGATCTGCTTGAAGGCGTACTCCAGGCCGAACACACCTTCCTTGCCGATGGACGCGTTAGGCCCGGTCAGGGAGAGGATGGAGCCCATCTTGAGCACTTTCGCGGCCTGCGCGTGCGCCAGTGGGGTGGCCAGGATGGCCGTGGCAAAAGCGACGGCCGTGAGCATGGCCCGGCGAGTGGAATGGTTCATGTATTTCATCTCGGTCTCCTTCAGTGCGCTGGTTTTGCGGACATGCCGCGGGAATTGCCGCGCAATTCGCGCCGCAAGATCTTTCCGGTCGGGCCCTTCGGCAGCTCAGACAGGATGTCGAGCGCCACAGGGACCTTGAAATAGGCAAGCTGCGCCTTGCAATGCTGCACGAGCTCCGCGCTGGTTGCGACGGCCCCGGGCTTGAGCGCGACATAGGCCACCGGCACCTCGCCAAGCAGTTCGTCCGGCTGGGCGACCACCGCCGCTTCGGCCACCGACGGATGCCGGTAAAGCGCTTCTTCGATGTCGGCCGGGTAGATGTTCTGGCCGCCTCGGATGATGAGGTCTTTTTTGCGGTCGACGATGGCAAAGTAGCCGTCGCAATCCATCGTGCCGAGGTCACCCGTGCGCAGCCAGCCGTCCGCTGTGATGGCTTCGGCGGTCACGGCCGGGAGCATGTAGTAGCCCTTCATCACGTTGGCACCTCTGACGCAGATTTCGCCGACAGTATCGAAAGCCACCGGCGCGCCTGCCTCGTCCATGATGCACATCTCGACGCCCTTGATCGGTCGCCCGATCGACTTGCCGCGCACCAGCTCGCCATTGGCGTCTACCTTGACTTCATGGATGGCCACCAGGGCCGTGGCCTCGGTCAACCCGTAGCCGTTGATCACCAACGCGTCGGCGCTGATGCGCTGGTGCAATCGCGCGAGCAACGGCGCCGGCACCGGCGAGGCCCCCACGCAAAAGCGCTGCAGCGAATGCAGATCGTAGCGTTCCACGTCCGGGTGGTACAGCAGCTTTTGCAGCATCGTGGGCACAGCGGGAAGGAACGTGCACCGGTAGCGCTCGATCGCCTCCAGGCAGGTCAGGGGATCAAAACGGGCCATCAGTACCATCGACGCGCCCCGCTGGACCATGACGTTGATGCCCTGGTTGAGACCGAAGGTGTTGTACAGCGGGAGCGCGCACAGGATCACGTCTTCGGACGTCAGTTGGAGAAAGTCGGCCGTGGTGTCGTAGTTGGCCTCGAGGTTGGCAATGGTCAGCATGACCCCCTTGGCCTTGCCGGTGGTGGCGCTGGTGTACAGCATCATCGCGACGTCGTCTTGCGCCAGATCGACCGGTGCCGGGGCATTCTTCGCGTCACCCATCAGGGCCCGTGCGTCCTGCACCAGCGGTGCGCTCGCAGCGGGAACGCCACCGAAGACGAACACCTTGCGCAGGGCCGGACAGCGCACGGCGATGTCCGGCGCCAGCCGCTCGGCAAAGGGTGAATCCAGCACCAGGAACTCGACCGAACAGCTGCCCAGGGCATGCTCGATTTCATGCCCCTGGTAGTGGATGTTCATCGGCACGAGCGCGCCGCCGAGGATGTAAGCGGCGTACTCAAGAGCGATGAACTCTGGCCGCGTCGCCAGCATAAGTCCGAGCTTGTCGCCGCGCCCGAAACCTGCCTGCGCCAGCCCCGCGGCATAGGCCTTGGCCTGTTCGAGCATCTGCGCGAAAGTCCAGGTCTGGCCCTCGAAGATGACGGCGGCCTTGGTGGGGACGCGCTGGGCCTGGCGAACCAGCGCATCGGCGCGATTGCTCATGGCTGGCACTCCGTGCTGGCGCGCTGCATGGCCATGTTCATGCGTGCATGCCTCCCAGGTACATGTCGCGCACTGCTGGATCGTCGAGCAGTTCCTTGCCCGTGCCGGTGCCTGCGACCAGGCCGGCGCTCAGCACGTAGGCCCGGTGCGCCAGCCGCAGGGCCATGCGCGCGTTCTGCTCGACGAGCAAGATCGTGGCGCCGCCCTGGTTCAGCTCGCGGATGATCTGGGCCAGCTTTTGCACAATGGTTGGCGCCAGGCCCAGCGAGGGTTCGTCCAGCAGCAGCAATCGCGGCCGGCTCATCAGGGCGCGCCCGAGCGCCAGCATCTGTTGCTGGCCTCCGCTGAGCAGGCCCCCATGCGACTCGAGCCGCTCGCGCAGGATCGGAAACAACACCAGCACCCGCTCCATGTCGTCGCGCATGGCGGCGGTGTCGCGGCGGTAATAAGCGCCCAGATCGAGGTTTTCGCGCACGGTCAATTCGGGAAAGACATGCCGGCCTTCCGGAACCATGGCGACCCCGCGGCGGATCATGGCGGGCGAGGCCAGGGCGGTGACGTCCGCGCCGTCGAAGCGGATCGTGCCCGCGGTCGGCTTGAGCACCCCGCACACGGCCCGCAGGAAGGTGGACTTGCCCGCGCCGTTGGCGCCGATGATCGTCACGATCTCGCCTTGCTCAACGGCGACGGTCACGCCGTGCAGCGCCTCGACCGCGCCGTACGCCACCTTGAGCTTGTCGACTTCAAGCATCGGCATCGGCATCGACTCCCAGGTAGGCCTCTATCACCCGCTCATTGGAGCGGATCTCCTCTGGCGTACCTTCGGCAATCTTCGCGCCCTGGTCCAAAACCACAATGCGGTCGCAGATGCGCATGACCGCCGGCACATCGTGTTCGACCAGCACGACGGTGATGCCTTCGCCGCGGATGCGGCGCACCATCTGGGCAGCCCGCGCGGTCTCGCCAGGGTTCATCCCCGCGAACGGCTCGTCGAGCAGCATGAGCTTGGGCCGCATGGCCAGAGCAAGCGCAATTCCGAGCAGGCTTTGGTGCGCGTAGGCCATGGAGCCGGCCGACTCGGCGCCGAACTCGGACAGCCCGACCCAGGCGAGAATCTCCTGTGCTCGCTGCTGCGCCTGCACCTGCGCCTCGCGCGCGGCGCGCAAACCGAGCCAGTCTTCCCAGAAGCCCAGCTTCGCGCCGGCGAGCGCTGCGATCTGCACGTTTTCCGCAACCGAAAGGTTCGGAAAGATCCGCGTGCCCTGGAAAGTGCGCGCGATGCCCAGGGCCGCGATCTGGTCCGGGCGCAGGCCGAGCAGTGAGCGCCCCTGCATTTGCAGTGTGCCCGCACTGGGCGAAAAGCGGCCAGAGATCAGGTTGAAGGTGGTCGTCTTGCCGGCACCGTTGGGGCCGATAAGCCCGACGATGGAGCCCGGCATCACGTCAAAGGAGACATCGTCGACGGCGCGCACGCCGCCGAAGTTCTTCGACAGCCCCCTGATCGACAAGATCGGCGACTCGGTGATCGGCCCGGTCATGGGGACTTCTCCTGCGTGACGACGCCCGGGCTTGGCCGGCCCAGCGCCGGCGAGCGCGTCAGCCACCGCTGCAGCACGCCGATCAGGCCGCGGGGCATGAACAGCGTCACCAGGACCAGGAGCACACCCATCATGGCCGGCCGCATCTCACGCGCGAAGCTCAGGATTTCCGGCACATAAATCAGGAACACCGCGCCCAGGAGCGGGCCAGCGAGCGTTCCCACGCCACCCACAATCACCATCACGACCATATCCATCGAGGCGAAGATGGAAAACTGGCTGGGCGAGAGCACGGTGAGAAACGGCCCCATCAACAATCCGCCCAGCCCTGCGACGAAGGCGCTGACGCACAACGCGATGACCTTGTGCCGCATCAGGGGGATGCCTGAAAACTCGGCCAGCAATTCGTCCTCACGCACGGCGACGAACATGCGTCCGGTTCGCGAGCGAACCAGCCTGGCCAGGCCGACGATCGTGAGCGCCAGCGTCAACAAGATCAGGTAGTAAAAGTTCAGCTTGGTATCAAAGGCGAACCCGAGCACCGGTTCGGGCGGCATGATCTTTCGCAGGCCGAGCGGTCCGTTGGTCATGTCCTGCCAGTTGGCCAGCACCAGCCGCACGATTTCACCAAACGCCAGCATCACCAGTACGAAGAACGGGCCACGCAAGCGCATGGTGATCATGCCGACCAGCGCCGCCACCATAACGACCAGGGCCAGGGCCACCGGTGCTGCCTCCCAAAAGGTCCAGCCGAGTTTCTGCCGCAGCAGCGTGGACACGTAGGCGCTGATGGCCACGAACGCCGCCTGCCCGAAATTCACCTCGCCGATGTAGCCGAGCAAAAGACCCATGCCAAGCGCCAGGATGCCCCACAGCAGCGTCAGGCTGAGAAGGTAGATCTGGTAGTCACCCAACACGGGCGCAACAGCGGCCAGCAGCGCCAGCACGACCAGTGTGATGGCCGTCATGCGGTTCTCCCGCCCATCAGCCCCGCCGGCCGCAACAGCAGCACGGCGATCATGATCAGGAAGGTGAACACGTCCTTGAAGGCGAAGCTGACGTAGCTGCCGGTGAATGTCTCGATCAGACCGATCAGCAAGCCGCCGACGATGGCGCCCGGCACGCTGCCCAGCCCGCCGAAAATCACAATCACGAAGCTCTTGAGAAGCGGGGCGCTGCCCATCGTGGGATCAACCGCATACAGCCCGCCGATCAGCGCCCCGGCGGCGCACGCCATCGCGCCAGAGACAGCGAAGGCAAAGCCGATCATCCGGTCAACACTCAGGCCGATGGCCTCGGCGCCCGCACGGTTCTGCGCCACTGCGCGCAGGGCCTTGCCGATACGCAGGCGGTACAGGATGGCGTAAAGCGCAACCACCAGGACGATCATCGTGGCGATGGCCAGCAGACGCTGGTGCGTGACGATGATCTCACCCCATTCGAGGGCGCCGTCCAGGCCCATGTCCATTTGCCGCGGCGCCGTTCCCCAGAAGTAGATGGCGACCTCGCGCAGCACGTACAGCACGCCGGTGGTCACCAGCAGCGCCTGCAGGTGCGTCCCCCGCATGACCGGCCGCACCGTGAGCACATAGACCAGAACGCTGGTGAGCGCGATCGCCACCATGCTCACTGGCAGCGCGATGAAAAAGCCGATGTTCAGCTGGGTCATCACGGTCAGCGTGATGAACGAGCCCAGCATGAGCAGCTCGCCATAGGCAAAGTTGACCACGCGTGCCACGCCATAGATCAGCGTGAAGCCGAGCGCGCCCAGAGCGTAAATGCTCCCCAGCACGAGCCCGTTGACCAATTGCTGCTCAAACATCTTCTAACGCGACACGGCTGAGTTTGACGGCGAATGCCATGACAGTTCGCGATTTGCGACTTGTAAAAAGTGATATTTTTTCGGATTATCGGGAGTGCGACGGACTTGTCAACGCACTTCGTGGTTTGCAAAGGGTAACTACCAATGGCCGAACAGTTCAAGAAAATTGCGTTCCTCGCGCCAAGGCCCGGCATGACCGACGCCGAGTTTCGCCAGTACTGGCGGCAAGTGCACGGCCCACTGGTGGCCGGATCGCCCGGCTACCAAGCCTACCGCCACAGGTATGTCCAGAACCATATCCTGGCTGCCGGGCCCCTTGGCAGCGCACCGGCCTTTTCCGGCATGGCCGAGTTCTGGCTTCCGGGCGACAACGAGGACGAATTCGCCACGACGGCGATCTACCAGGACCGCATTCGAATCGACGAGCTGTGCTTTATCGACATGGACAATACGGTGTCGATGTCGGCCGTGGAAACGATCGTTAAACCGGGCCACGGCCCCGTAAAACTGGTGGCGCTGTCGGCGCGGCGCCCCGGTCTGGCGCTGGCAGACTTTCACGCCGCCGTGAGCTCAGCGTATCGCCAGGCCGTGCTTGGCGCGCCCGGCGTTGGCGATCGCATCCTTGGTTGGACCGTCAACCGCATCGTCGAAGGGTCGTTTCGCCTGCCGGGCGGCCGCATGACCGGCGCCTTGCCAATCGACTGCATCGATGAAATGTGGTTTGACTCGCCGGCGCAAGCGCGTGCGGCCTTCGGCTCGGACGGTTATCTCAAAGCCGTTGCACCTATTGCGCAGCAGGTGTTTTCCGAACCGGGCTGCCAGTCGTTCCTGGCCGAAGAACTGGTTTTCTTCGATGGCGGCCGGCCGGTCATGCCCTGACCCGGCCGCCACTGCTTTGGCAGCGGGAGTTGTTGACACCGGATGGCTTGACGCCATAATCCGAATCGGAATCGACTTTTAAGGTTCGCGAGGAACTTCATGGTTTTGAACAGCAAGCCTGGGCGCGTAGGTATCGCGTCGACCGCGCAGACCGCCTGGCTGCCGGCCTGGTCCAATGCGCAACACATCGATCTGATCTCGTCGGTGGTCCAGCGCGCCCTCAAAGCCAGCGGCCTGCGCATCAGCGACGTCGACTTTGTGATCGACAGCGGAAGCGACGTGCTCGACGGACGCAGCATCTCCAACTGCGGCTTTCTCGGCGCCATGGGGGCGCACCACAAAGAGGAATCCCGCGTGGAAGATGACGGCCTGTGGGCCGCGCTTTACGGCGTCAACAAGATCGCCAGCGGCTCCGCCGATGTCGGCTTGATCATCGCGTATTCCAAGCCTTCCGAATCCGACGTTTCCAAGTTTTATTCGACACTGGCCGACCCGTTCTGCCAGCGGCCGGTCGGCCTGAACGATGTCACCGCCTCGGGCTTGCTGGCGCGGCGCTACGCCCAGCAGCACGGCGTGGGGGAAGAGGCGTTCGCCAAGGTGGCCGCCAAGGCATGGGAGCGTGCGTGCGCGAATCCGAATGTTTCAACCGAGGCGGCGCCGTCGGTCGATGAGATCATGGCGTCGCCCGAAGTGGCCTCCCCCCTGCGCCAGCTGATGATGGCCCGCCCTCTGGACGGCGCGGTCGCCATCATTTTGGCGAGCGAGAAGTTCGCGCGGCGCGTCACACCCACGCCGGTGTGGGTGACGGGCATGGGCGCCGCCATGGACGGCAACGTCTTCGCGATGCGCAGCAACACGCTTGACGCCTGCGCTGCGGCGGCACGCATGGCGTACACGAAAGCCGGCGTCACGCCGGCCAGCTTTGGCTTCGCCGAGCTGAGCGCGACGTCCGCCGTCACCGAGCTGATGACGGTCGAGGCTCTAGGCCTGGCCGAGCCCGGCCGCGGCCTTGCCGCATACCTGGGGGCAGGCATTCCCATCAATCCATCCGGCGGCGCACTGCCAGCCAATCCGATCATGGCCACCGGGCTGGTACGGCTGGCCGAGGCCGCCGAGCGTCTCTGGGCGACGGGCGGGACGGGCGGTGGCGGGGGCAGCGCGCTGGTGCACGCCAGCTCAGGCCTCGGTGCGCAATCGCACTGCGTTTTCGTCGTGGAGGTCTGAGAACCATGAGCCGCATAGCCATCATCGGTGTCGGGCAGACACACCACCAGCGCCGGCGTGCCGACGTGAACGTGCCAGGGCTTGTGCGCGAAGCGGTCAAGCGCGCGCTCGCCGATGCAAAACTCACAATGGACGACATTGATTCCGTCGTCGTCGCCAGCGGGCCGGTGCTTTTCGCCGCCGTCAACCAGCCCGAGAAATGGGTCGTCGACGCAATCGGCGCCCGGGGCAAACCCGTCGTGCGCATCACCAGCGGCGGCGGCACCGGCTTCGCGGGTGCCCTGGGCGCCTATTACCAGGTGGCCGGCGGGTTCGCCCGGCGCGTGCTGGTCGTCGCGTATGACAAGCTGTCCGAAGGGGCCCTGCAGGCGTCCATCTCCAGCCTGTACGACCCGTTCTGGGGGCGCGACTTCGCCGTCGGCATCATGGGCTTTTCCGCAGCCTACTGGCGCGCCCGGATGGACAAGCTGGGCCACACCGAAGAAGCCGCGGCGCATGTCGTCGTGAAGAACCTCGGCAATGCCAAGCTCAATCCATACGCGCACGTCAGCAAGGACGTCACGGTCGATGACGTGTTGAAGTCCAAGCCTTTGGCCTGGCCCATCAAATTGCTCGACGTCCCCCCTATTTCCGACGGCGCTGCCGCGATTGTGCTGTCGGGCGAAGAGCTTGCGCACCACTCGACATCCAATCCCGCCTTCATCCGCGGCATTGCCTACTGCGCCGAGGCCGACAACGCGCCTTCGCGGTCGATGCTCATGTCCGAACCGCTCGCGCACGCCGCGCGTGTCGTCTATCGCGCCAGCGGCATCACGAACCCGCGGCGCCAACTCGATGTTGTCGAAGTGCAAGAGCCCTACAGCTGCTTCGAGCTGAGCTACTACGAGAGCCTGGGCCTGTGCCCGCTCGGCCAGGTGGCCCCCTTCGTAAAGTCAGGGGCGACACAGATGACGGGAGACATTCCGGTGAACCCGTCCGGTGGTTGTCTGGGCGCCAACCCGATCGGGGCCGCCGGACTGATCCGCCTGATCGAAGCGAGTTTGCAGGTCACCGGACGAGCCGGGGAACACCAGATTGCGGGCGCCAGGATCGCCGCGGCGCAGACGGGCGGTGGCTGGGCCAACCTGCGCGGGCTGGCTGTCGTCAGCGCCGACTAGCGCGTTGGCCCATCGCCTCCCGACGAAAGGAATCAATCCATGTACCAGTCTCCCGGCACCTTCCCACTGGACCTGCCTCCGCTGGAGAGCACCATCTCGCTGCCCTATCGGCTCACGCCTGGCAAGTCCACCGGCACTTTTCTTGCCGAGCTTCGGGCCAAGCGCATCGTCGCGACCCGCTGCACGCAGTGCGGCCGCATCGAAGTGCCGGCGCAGGACACCTGCCACTGCGGCTGTGACGAGCTTGAGTTCGTGCAGCTCGCACCGACCGGCACGCTGACCAGCTTCACCCGCACTCCTGAATTCACGCTGGGGCTCATTCGCCTGGACGGCGCCGATTGCGACCTGCTGCACCGGCTCGTCGAGCCGCCGGCCGGCGCTGGCTGGGCAGAGGGCCAGCGCGTGGCGGCGCAGTGGAGCGACAACCCCACTGGAGAGATGACAGACCTCGTTGGGTTCCGCGCGGACAGTGCACCGGCTCCTGCCGCCCCCACCGTGCCCCAAGCCCTGACCGACGCTCTGGCCCCGCTCGACAGCCTAGCCGCCTCCCTGACCCTGCACTACAAGCATGCGCGCGGCCCCTACTATGGGCGCCTGTTCGATGAGATGCAGACCGGCGGGCGCATCATGGGCGTGCGTTGCCCCAGTTGCCAGAGCGTGTTGCTGCCGCCGCGGGAACTGTGCGACATCTGCTACGTGAAGACCGGTACCTGGGTGGATGTGGCCGACACGGGTGTGTTGCTCGCCTTCTCGATCATCCACCTCAAGTTCGTCGGCCAGTTCCGCGATCCACCCTACGTGTACGCCGAGATCATGCTGGACGGCGCGTCGACCAAGGTGATCCACATGCTGGAAGGGGTTGATGTCGAGACGGCGCCGCAATGGCTCAAACCCGGCGCGCGCGTCAAGGCCGTCTGGAAGGACACCCTGCGCGGCTCCATGAACGACATCTCGCACTTCGAGCTGATCGCACAGAAAGACTGACCCACGCGTCACCCGCTCCGGCCCTACCTACATGACCGACCCCACCGGTGCCCCGACCCGCCAGGCCGATGCCGTCCATAGCGTAAAGGTGTCCGTCGAAACCGACGGCGACGTACTCGTCATCACCATCCGCAACCCGCCGATCAACGCCGGCTCGCTGGCGGTACGCCAGGGCGTGCTGGCGGGCATCGCGTGCCTGTCCGCAGATGACTCGCTGGTGGCTGGCGTGATCATCGGCGGCGGCACCACCTTCATCGCCGGGTCCGACCTGCGCGAATTCGGCCAGCCGCTCCAAGACCCGCAGTTGCCGGCGGTCATCGCCGCGATCGAGGCATGCCCCAAGCCTGTTGTGGCCGCCATTCACGGCGCCGCGCTCGGCGGAGGGTTCGAGTTGGCGCTCGGATGCGACGCGCGCGTCGCCTCCCGCAAGGCCGTGGTCGGGCTGCCCGAAGTCACGCTGGGCATGCTTCCCGGCGCCGGCGGCACGCAGCGGCTGCCACGGATCGTCGGCTGCGCCAAGTCCATCGACCTGGTGTGTTCGGGTGAGCGCGTCGAGACCGCGGCCGCTGCGGGGCTGGGCGTCGTTGACGCCATCGCTGAAGGTGACCTGCGGGAGGCCGCAGTGGCGTTCGCACTCAGCATGAAGAAAAAGCGCCGGTTGCGCGATGAGGCACCCAAGGCCGATGCGCCCGAAGTGGTCGAGGCGGCGGTACAGGCTGCACTGCAGGCTGGCCGCGATCGGCCGTGGGTGAAGTCGGCCATTGAGCGGGTTCTCGCAGCGCGCAGTGAGCCGATCGACGAAGGCCTGACCAAGGAACGCGCGCTGTTCCAGCACTACCGCCAGGCGCCGGAGGCGGCGGCGTTGCGCCACCTGTTTTTCGCCGAGCGTGAAGCGGCCCGACATCCTCTATCGATCGAATCCGGGGCGCTCATCGGCGAGCGCATCAACGACGCTTGTCGGCGCCAGTGCGAGCAGATGCTGACGGAGGGCGCCACCCCCGCGCGGATTGACCAGGCGCTGCAGGCCTTCGGATTCGCGACGGGGCCTTTTGGGCCTGAGATGCCGCGCGCGGTCGCGCGGCTTGATCACGCCGCGGCCGAAAAGCGCATCCCCCAGCGCGAAATCACGGACGCGCAGATCGTCCGGCGCGCACTGATGGCGATGGCGAACGAGGCCGCACACCTGCTGTCCGAAGGGGTCGCCGCGCGGGCGTCCAACATCGACCTCACCATGGTCCAAGCGCATGGCTTTCCGCGCTGGGAAGGCGGGCCGGCGTACCAGGCGGAACGCCTGGGACGGGATGCACTGGAGACCGAGCTCAACCAGCTGGCGGCGGTTGGCGGCGCCGGCTTCCGGCGAGCGGACACGCATCTGCTTTTCGGCGCGGGCGCGGCCTAACCTTCCAAGGCTGCGGTGCGCGCGCGTGCGCCCCGGCCACTGCGTGGTTTGGCGGGCGCGACGGGCTGCGCCGGTGCGAGAAGGGTCAGCAGCCGCTCGATCGAGGAACTGGCCGCCTTCATCACGTCCCTCGGATTGCGGTAAAGCAGCCAGGTCGCAATGAGCTGGTTGATGCTGCCCAGGAAGATGGTCATCGTTTCGTACGGATTTCCCATCTCCCATTCGCCCAGGCGCGCACCGTCGACGATCAACTCCTGCAGAACCTTTGCATAGTCGTCCAGAATCTCCCGTACCACCGCCTTCTCCACCATCACGCTGGGCCAGATCTCGAGGTAGAGCGTTCGGGACCATTCCTGGTTGCGCCGTGCGAAATCCACCGTCAGCCATAGAAACAGTCGCACGCGGTCCCTTGCCGACGCCAGGGTGCGGGCCTTGCCTTCGAACTCCTGCAGGAACGCCGTCACGTGCGGCACCGGAAGGCCGTACGCGATGTCCTCCTTGTCGGTGAAGTAGTCGTAGACCGAGGACAGCGGCACGCCGGCCTCGGCCGCGACGTCGGCGAGGCGGGCGCGTGTGACACCGTCGCGCGCGAAGACCCGCGTCGCGGCCTTCACAATCTCGGCCCGTCGCGCGCGGCTGCGCTCTTGCTTGGGAAGATCCGACTCCGTCTGCGCGCGCTCCACCGCCGCGGTCAGGAGCGTCTTCCATTTCGGCTCGGTGCCCGCTGCTGTCATGTTGGTATCGGCCTGTCTGAGATTTTTCCGAATTTATCACGGCTTCAGTGATCGCGCGTGCGGGTGCCAGGCTCTTCAATGGGCCAGTTCAACGAATGAGAAGCCCCCTGAAACACATGAAACCACACCGAAGCGGCTGCGCTACGACAGGCACGGCGTCGCTTCAAGAAATCCGATTGATTTTCTGGTTAAAGCGTCTTGGTTCCGGCCGGGACGCCAGAGCGACACGAGCGTGGCGCGGGGAGTCACTCCGCGCTCAAGCAGCCTCCGCCGCAATCTCATAAGAGCGCAGCCTGGCCTGATGGTTAAAGATCTGCGAGGTGATCATCAGCTCGTCGGCGCCGGTGCGCTCAATGAACGCTTGCACACTCTGTCCCACCGTGGCCGGCGAGCCGACGGCGCTGCATGAGCGCACATCCTCCAGCAAGGCGCGGGCCTGCGGGGGCAAGGCCTCCAGGTAGCCGGGCAGCGGCGGCGGCAGCTTCGACGGGCGGCCGGTGCGCAGATTGACGAAGGCCTGCTGGCTCGATGTCGCGAGCACGGCGGCCTCTTCGTCGGTGTCGGCCGCGAAAACATTGAAGCCCAGCATCACATAGGGCTTGTCCAATTGCGCGGACGGCCTGAAGTTGGCGCGGTACAGCGCAACCGCCTGCATCATCTGCGCCGGTGCGAAGTGCGATGCAAAAGCGTAGGGCAGGCCCAAGGCGGCGGCGAGCTGGGCGCCGAACAGGCTGGAGCCCAGAATCCACACCGGCACCTTCAGCCCCCGGCCCGGCACCGCCCGAATGGCCTGCCGGGGCTCGTCGGACATGAGGTCCATCAGCTCCACCACATCTTGCGGAAATCCATCCGGATCGGACGCCAGGTCGCGGCGCAGCGCCCGCGAGGTGGCCTGGTCGGAGCCCGGCGCGCGACCCAGGCCGAGGTCGATGCGGCCGGGGTAGAGCGATTCGAGCGTGCCAAACTGCTCGGCAATCACCAGCGGCGAGTGATTGGGCAGCATGATGCCGCCCGCCCCCACCCGGATCGTGCGCGTGCCGCCGGCCACATGGCCGATCAGCACCGCCGTGGCGGCGCTGGCAATGCCCGGCATGCCATGGTGCTCGGCCAGCCAGAAGCGCCGGTACCCCAGCCGCTCGGCATGCTGCGCGAGTTCGAGTGAGTTGCGAAACGATCCGGCGGCATCGCTGCCTTCGGTGATCGGGGCCAGGTCGAGGACGGAAAGCAAAGGGGACATCGCAGGTATGTGGGGTTGATCTGGCGATACACAAGCGGAGTCTGGGCATCGGCCCTTGCGTATACCTCGAATGCCCCGTGAGAATAAGCCAACGTGACCGTCAAGCCAGCCTCGCTGCACAAGATCCCGCCCGGCATCTGGGTTCTGGGCTTCGTGAGCATGCTCATGGACATCTCCTCCGAGATGGTCCACTGCCTGCTGCCCTTGTTCATGGTCGGCGCCCTGGGCGCGAGCGCCTTCACGGTCGGCTTGATCGAAGGGCTGGCCGAAGCGACGGCGCTGATCGTCAAGGTGTTCTCGGGCGCGCTGAGCGACTACCTGGGCAAGCGAAAAGGCCTGGCTGTCTTCGGCTATGCCCTGGGCGCCTTGACCAAACCCCTGTTCGCCATGGCGCCCGGCATCGGCATGGTGCTGACCGCACGGCTGCTCGATCGCGTGGGCAAGGGCATTCGCGGCGCGCCACGCGATGCGCTGGTGGCCGACATCGCGCCTGCTGAGATTCGCGGCGCCGCCTTCGGCCTGCGCCAGTCATTGGACACGGTGGGCGCCTTCCTCGGGCCGCTGCTGGCCGTCGGCCTGATGCTGCTGTGGGCCAATGACTTCCGGGCGGTGTTCTGGGTCGCGGTCATTCCCGGCGTGCTGGCCGTGGCCTTGCTGCTGTTGGGGGTGCGCGAGCCGGCGGCGCACCGGGACGCCAAACGCAGCAACCCGATCCGCCGCGAGAACCTGCGGCGCCTGAGCGGCGCCTACTGGTGGGTGGTGGGTGTGGGCGCGGTGTTCACGCTGGCCCGCTTCAGCGAGGCCTTCCTGGTGCTGCGCGCCCATGCGTCGGGCATCCCGCTCGCGCTGGTGCCGCTGGTGATGGTGGCGATGAACCTGGTCTATGCCGCGTCGGCGTACCCGTTCGGCAAGCTGTCCGACCGGATGAGCCATCGCGCCTTGCTGGCCCTGGGGCTGGTCGTGCTGATCGCTGCCGACCTGGTGCTGGCAATCGATGGACATTGGGCCACCGTGATCGCCGGCGTGGCGCTGTGGGGCGTCCACATGGGCATGACGCAGGGGCTGCTGGCGACCCTGGTGGCAGACACCGCGCCGGCCGATCTTCGGGGCACGGCCTACGGCTTGTTCAATCTGGTGAGCGGCGTCGCGATGCTGGCTGCCAGCGTACTTGCAGGCTTGCTGTGGGATCGGTTGGGCGCGTCGTTCACCTTCTATGCGGGCGCCGGCTTTTGCGCCCTGGCATTGATCGCGTTGATCAGGCGGCCATGAGCCCCAAGGGCGTTCAGGCGATGCGCAGTTCTGGCACCGCGGGGCGCGTCAGGCCCATCCATTGCAGGCCTTGCTCGATGGCATAGACCGCTGCGGCGTGACGATCGCGAAAGCGCTGCGTGAGGCGAACCACCCGGTCGGTGGTGCCAGTTCCGGATCCGGAGCGGATCGAGACGGAGCAGGCATAGGAGCCGTCGTCCTGCTGGCTGGTGAGGGGCGAGATCAGGTACTTACCGTGAGTCAGTGCTTGAAGTGGTTGAGAGTTGTCGTCTTGTTTCAAGGAAATATTTTCAGGGGTGCCGACTTAGCGGCGATGCGGCGGGCGGGTTGGCCGGGCCGGTGCGGGGCCGTTGCGAACCGGCAGGTGCCGGAACATGATGCGGCCCTTGTTCAGATCGTACGGAGACAGCTCCAGGCTGACGTCGTCGCCCGCGATGATGCGGATGCGGTGCTTTTTCATGCGGCCGCCGCTGTAGGCGACGAGTTCGTGTCCGTTTTCCAGGATCACCCGATAACGGGAATCGGGCAGGACTTCGGCCACGCGGCCGCGCATTTCAATTAATTCTTCTTTTGCCATTCATTGCTTTGGAAAGGACCGCGGTGCGCACGGCAAAGGCCAGTGCGGCTCGCGGCTACGCTGGCTGAGCCAACGCGACAGTGTTGGGGGGAATGCCGAACCGGCGCTGCCAGCCGGGCTTGCAGTCCTGGGGGCATGTACCTTGCGCGAAGGCCCAGGATTGGCTTGATGAATAAAGCTTGCTCGGTGAAAAGCGGCAGCCCTTGAGTGTAGCCGCAAACACATCACCGCCGTCCCGGTGCCGGGAAAGCACCTCGAAGCCTCTGATATGATGCGACCCGTCCCGCGCCTCTGGCTCGAGGCTTGGGTTCTTAGCTCAGTTGGTAGAGCAGCGGACTCTTAATCCGTAGGTCGAAGGTTCGAATCCTTCAGGACCCACCAGGCACAAGTTGAAAAGCCCGCTATCAGATTGGTAGCGGGCTTTTTTGCGTCGCGGTGGTACCCGTGCGCAAGTCAGGGCGCGCGGCGCACCACTTCCAGCACCCGCTCCAGTTCCGCCACCGCCTTCTGCCGCGCAGCGGCGTCCATCTGGCCGAGGTTCAAGTGCAACTGCAGGCCGGGGTTGTCCAACGTCAGCTCGCCATGCTGCGTGGCGTCGTCCTCGTGGATGCCCGTCACCGCATAGGACTCGATTTCGCGTGCAATGCCCTTGACCCTGACCGCCGCTCGCACCTGCGCAGCGAACTCGCCGCGCACCAGGGCATAGGTTTCGTGCGAGAGCATGACGCCGTCTGGGTCGCCGACCTCCTGCAGGCGCGAGGCGAGGTTCACCGCCGCCCCGATGACCGTGTAGTCCATGCGCTGGCGGCTGCCGAAATTGCCGACGTTGCAGTAGCCGCTGTGAATGCCGATCCGAATGCGGTACGGACGCCCGACTCCCTCGTCACGCCAGAGGGCCTGCAACTGGCGCATGCGCCGCTGCATGGCCACGGCCATGCGCACGCACTGCAGGGCGTCCTCGCGGGTGCCGCGCGACTCGGGATCGCCAAAGAAGGCCAGCAGGCCGTCCCCCACGAACTTGTTGAGGGTGGCGCCGTACTCCGCCGCAATAGCGGACATCTCTGAAAAATATGCGTTCAGCAGGCGGGTCAGGTCTTCTGGCTCCATCGATTCAGCCGATTCGGTGAAGTCCTTGATGTCCGAGAAAAAGAGGGTGAGCTGCTTGCGCTGCGTGGTGATGGCCGCATCGCGCGTGCCCTCCAGGATCGACTTGCACACTTGCGGCGGAAGGTAGTGCGAGAGCTTTTCTGAGACGGCCCGCAGGGTAGCGGTTCGCTCACTCAGGGCGATGTGGCTGCGCACCCGCGCCAGCAGCGTGGGCGGGCTCACCGGCTTGGCGATGTAGTCGACCGCCCCGAGCGAAAAGCCAAGTTCTTCGTCGGCGGGGGCGCCCAGGGCGGTGACGAAGATCACCGGGATTTCGCGCAGTTGCTCGTGCGCGCGCATGCGGCGGATCACCTCGTGCCCGTCCATGTCCGGCATCATGATGTCCAGCAGCACCAGGTCGGGCAAGGGGCCGGCCTGCAGGATCTGCAGGGCATGAGCGCCGCTGTTGGCAACGCGCACGCGGTAGTGGCCATGCAGGACGCTGCTGATCAGAAGCAGGTTGTCCGGCATGTCGTCGACCACCAGGACCGTGCGCCGGCTGGCGCCGTCGGGCGCGGCGGGCGCCGCGGGGAAAGGCCGGTTCATGTTGTCGCTCATGTGAGCTTGGCCAGTGCGGTCGAAAATTCGAAATTTCCCACCGCCATGGCGACCTCGGGGTAGCGCTCGCCGAGTCCGGCGCGCAATAGCTCGCGGTTCTCGTCCAGGTACCGAAGGCTGGCCGCGTCGTCGTCTTTGAGCAGGCTGCGCAAGGTGTCGCGCACACGAGGCCAGTCGGTCAGGTCGGACGTTGGGTCGGCCACCGGTGCTTGTGGGGTGGGCAAGCGCTCGGCAATGGCGGCGGCCAGCGGCGCCAGCAGCCGGGCGAGTTCGGCCTGGGCCGCCCGGGCCTTGGCCGCGTCGCGGGGCGGGGAACAGGCCTGCTCGAGCCGCTGCGCCACGGCGCTGATCGGTTCCGCGCCGACCTGGCCGGCGACGCCCTTGAGGGTATGTGAGAGCCGGCGCGCCCCTTCCCAATCATCGGCCTCAATGGCTTGCGCGATCTTGCCGGGGTCGCCCTGGTGCCCGCGCACAAAGCGCCAGAGCAAGTCCAGGTACAAGGCCGCGCGGCCCATCGACATTCGCAGGCCCCGCTGGGTGTCCAGGCCCTCGATCCCGTTCCATTGGGACCCCAGCGCCGCGTCGGGCGAAGCATCGGCTTCGGTGGTCGGCGCCGCCAGCGCGGCGGGGCGCCGCACACCCGGCTCGACCGCCTTGACCCACTTGAGCAGCTTGGCGCGCAGGTCCTCGGGATCGACCGGCTTGGCAATGTGATCGTCCATGCCCGCCGCGATGCACCGATCGCGGTCCTCGGCCATGGCATTGGCGGTCAGCGCCAGGATCGGCAGGTGCTCACGGCCTGGCAGCTTGCGGATCGCGCGGGTCGCGTCCAGGCCGTCCATGACCGGCATGAGGACGTTCATCAGCACGATGTCGTAGTCGCCGTGGCGCACGCGTTCGACGCCGATGGCGCCGTTTTCGGCCACTTCGACCTCCAAGCCCATGGCCTGCAGGAACTCGACGGCCACCTGCTGGTTGAACTCGTTGTCCTCGACCACCAGGGCTCGCACGCCCGCCAGTTGCGCCGGTGATATCGCGACCGCCAAGTCCGCGCTGGCGGCGAGCTCTGGCGAAGCCCCTGTATTGAGCCTGAGCCGCGTGGTGAACCAGAAGGTCGAGCCCACACCGGGTTCGCTGCTCATGCCAATCTCACCCCCCATCAGTTCGACCAGGCGCTTGGAGATGATCAGGCCCAGGCCCGAGCCACCATACCTTCTGGTGGTGGACGCGTCGCCCTGCTGAAAACTTTGGAACAGCCGCCGGCCCTGCTCCGGCGAAACACCAATGCCCGTGTCGGCCACTTCGAAGCGCAGCACGATCTCGCCGCCCTGGCGCTCCTGCTCGCGCACCCTGATCGTGACGTGGCCGTGCTCGGTGAACTTGACCGCATTGCTGGCCAAGTTGATGAGCACCTGCTCGATGCGCAGTGCATCGCCCATCAGATTGACCGGAATCGCGAGCGAGACGTCGACCGCCAGTGCCAGCCCTTTGCCGGCCGCCTTGGCCGACAGCAGGCCGGTCACGTCCGCCATCACCTTGTTCAGGCTGAAGTCGGCGCTGGCGATCGTCAACTTGTGGGCCTCGAGCGCGCTGAAGTCGAGGATGTCATTGATGACCGCCAACAGGTGGCGCCCGGCGGCCTGAATCTTCTCCAGATAGTCGCGAACGCGCGGCGACGGGTCGGCCTTGAGCGCCAGGTGCGTCATGCCGATGACGGAGTTCATCGGCGTGCGCATCTCGTGCGACACGTTGGCCAGGAACTCCGACTTGGTGCGCGCCAGGTCCTCGGCCAAGGCGTGGGCGCGCGCCATCTCGGCCATGGCTTCATGCTGATTGGTGGTGTCCTCGAAGGTGACCGCGACGCCGCGCGAAAGATCATTCCGGTCGATGGCCGCATCCGCCCTGCGGCACCAGAAGCGGGAGCCGTCCTTGCGGACCAGTTCCCGCTCGTCCTCGAAGAAGCCGTGTTCGGCCAAGTCGGCCAAGATGCGCGCAATGACATCGTCGTAGCTCTGGTCGTACGGGTAGAACACGCGCGTCGTCTTGCCGAGCAATTCATCCGGGCCATAGCCGAACAGGTGCTCCACGGTTCGGTTGCCACGCTCGATCACGTCCCCCCGCTTGAGGAGTATGCCCACCCTCGCGGCATCAAACACCGCTTGGCGTTCGGAATTGCTGAGATTGAGCGCCTCGGTCGTCGCCTCCAACTCGGCGGTTCGTTCCCGCACTCGCCGCTCCAGGCCCCGCCGGTAGTCAGCCAACTCCAATTGCGCCTGTTGCTCCCGTGTGATGTCGCGCCAGACGCTGTGAAGCATTTGCCGGCCTGCGATTCGGATTGCGGTAAGTATCACGTGCGTGGTAATCGCTTGGCCGTCCGCACGCACCATTTCCCAATCGAATTCCAAGGACCCTTGTGCCAATGCGGCGGACACGTGTTGCGCCGCAAGCTCCGACGATAGTTGGCCGTTGGGCTGGCGCAGCGGGGCGACGTCCGTCGGTGCGCGGCCAAGGAGTTCTTCGATCTTCTCGAACTTCAGCATTTCCAGCGCTGCATGGTTGACGGCCACCGCACGACCGTCATCCAGGAGGATGGTGGGCAGGCTCGTGTTCTCGAACATCGCTCGGAACCGCTCCTCGCTTGCGTGTTGCTCGGTGATGTCCCGCACGACCTGAACGCTGAGGCTGTGCTCGGTCGTGTGGGCGAACGGTGTTACGCCGCATTCGACAAACCGCTGTCCCGGCAAGGACAGAACCTCGGTGAAAGCAACACCACGCCCGAGCCGGGAACACACCGGGCAGTCCTGCGGCAGCACGTGGGGATCATGGAACAACTCGTGCGAAGACCGACCGACCAGCGACGACGCTTCGAGCTTGGTTGCCTTGCCGGCCGCGCGGTTGGCCTGCCGGATGCTGCCGCTGGCCAGCACGATCAGGGTGGTGTCGGGCACCGCGTCGTAGGTGCTCGCCGCCCGCGCCAGCAGGCTGAACGGCTCCCTCAGGTTGGTCTGGACCAGCGCCACCCAGATAAACCAGTAGGCGAACACCTTCAGGATGTGCCCGATCAGATTCCCCCCCGTATAGGCGCTGGCGTACCGCGTGAAGGCGAACTCCATCAGCATCATCGTCACCAGCACGGCGCTCATGCCCCACAGCAGGCGCGGTGTCGTCAGGTGCCGGCGCCACCACAGCATCGCCAATGCCAAGGCCAGCAGACCGATGATCACGTACTCCAGCGTGATCTTGAGCGGCGTCAAGCCCTGGCCCTCGATGAAGGCATCGGGAAGCCAACCGGCGAAAAATGCCACCGCAACGTACCCATTGATGGCGCCGAGCGCCACGTGGAGCCGCACCACCGGCACCCGGCGACTGAGCATCAGCGGCGCCACAACCAGCGCCGCAGCCTGGACCAGCCGCGTCGCGACCCACAGCTGCGCCGAATGGTTGAGCCCCGACTGAGGTGTGAGCGTCATGCCCTCGTACACCAGCGCGTGGATCAGGTCCAGGCCGGCGGCCCACCCGGTGGCCACGGACACGAAGACAACGAAATGATTGCGGGTGAACCGGTGCGCGGCTGTCGCGACCGCCCAGGCGGTGGCGGCGACGATGATCGAGAACAACTCGGCCAAGGTGTGCGCCAGCAGGAAGCTCACCCGCGTGGCTGAGAACCAGACGATGCCGCCCATCACGATGGGCGCCAGCAGCAGCAGGGTCAGCTGGCCGCGCACGGTCTCGCGGGCCAGATGAGGCGGGATCGTTGAAGCAGCTATGCTGGGGGGGCGCATGGCCGTGGCGCGTTCCAACGTGGGGCCCGTCCGCCATTCGGGACGTGATGCCTTGCCGTTGAGATGGTAGCCGCCCCGTCCGTCGCGCGCTCACCGCCTCGTGCCCCACCGTTGGGAATTGTCAACAGACCCGCTCAAATAACCGGCACCCGGGCCCGCAACCGGGCCCGCGCCTGGGTCAGCGGACCGCGAACTCCTCAAGCGTCTTGCCGCTGGCCAGGGCCTCCCGCAGCCACTTGGGCCGCGGGCCGCGCCCGACCCACACATTGCCCTGCGCGTCGCGGAACCGGGGGGCCTTTTGGGCCGCGGCCACCTTGCGCTTGGCGCCCCCGCCCCGGCGCCGGCGAACCTTGCCCTCCGTGGGGGCCGCCTTGGCGGTGCCACGCGCGGAGAAGCCCAGGTCTTGCGGCTTGAGGCCATAGAACTCGATGGCCTCACGGATGCGCGCAATCACGCCGTCCAATTCGCTCTGGCGAACCGCTTCGGCTTGCGCCTGCAATTTCTCGATTTCCGCCTGCAATACCGCGTAAGTCTTCTTCGCCATGCAATCTCCAGATTAAATAAAAAGAGTGGCGAGTATAGCCATATTGACGGCGATAAATGGCATCTTAATTACCGAACAACATTCGTCATCAATGGCATCGGGACATTTTCAATTGCCTCAATCACCTACTTGCACCGCCCACATTACGCCAGGCTTTCAAGTTTGTACAATTGAGTCACGCATTCGACGCATTGAACGCTTGCGGCATGATTGCGGCATGCCCCTCGCGGGAAAGATCTGCCCACCCCCTTCGCCGCGGCCACTTGTCGTGCTGCACCAGGACGCCGACCTCGTCGCCATCGACAAGCCAGCGGGACTGCTGATGCATGCCAGTGCGCTCGACGCGCACGAGGCCCTCAATGCGGTCGACCTGCTGCAGGCTCAGCGCGGCGAACGCCTGTTCCCACTGCACCGTCTGGACAAGGCCACCAGTGGCGTGTTGCTGTTCGGCCGCAGTGCCGCCTCGGCCCGGCACTGGGGGCAGGCGTTCGAAGCTGGCTCGCCACGCAAGCGTTACCTGGCCCTGGTGCGCGGCTGGCCGGATGAACGCGGCGAGATCGACCACTGCTTGGCGCGCGATCCCGAGCGGCCCTCCACCGGGCAGCCGCGGGTGCCAGCGCACACACATTACGAGCGTCTGGCCTGCTTCGAGTGGCCCTTTTGCGCCGACTCACGGCACACAACCAGCCGGTATGCCTTGTTGGCGATACAGCCGCTGTCCGGGCGCCGTCATCAGATACGTCGGCATTTCAAGCACATCGCCCATCCCCTGGTAGGTGACACCACGCACGGCAAAGGGGCGCACAACCGGGCGGTCGCGCAATGGCTGGGCTGGCAACGCCTGTGGCTGCATGCGCAGCGCCTGGACCTGCCCATGCCGGACGGCAACATCCTGCGCATCGAGGCGCCCTGTGGGCCGGAGTGGGCGCCGCTGCTGGCCGCCGTTGCGTAGGACTCGCCTGACATACAGCGCATCATCTGCAAGCGGCACGCCCGCCCTGAACCGCCGCGCGCGGCTTCAGGCTCGGCCCGGCCGACCGCGCATCGCGTGCACCCGCGACAGCAGAAACAGCACGATCGCCAGGTTCAATGCATTCCAGGCGATGCCGTTGAGGAAAGCGGCCCGGTACGATCCGGTCAGGTCGAAGATCGCGCCCGACATCCAGCCGCCCAGGGCCATGCCGAACAGCGTGGCCATCAGCACCATGCCGACGCGGGTGCCGGCCTCGGCGGCCGGAAAATGCTCGCGCACGATCAGCGCATACGAAGGCACGATGCCGCCCTGGAACAGCCCGAACATGGCCGACACCAGGTACAGCGACACCAGCCCGTCGAAGGGCAGGAACATCAACAGGGCAATGCCCTGCAGCACCGACCCGAGCAACAGCGTGCGCAGCCCGCCGATGCGGTCCGAGATCCAGCCCGACACCAGCCGGCTGACGATGCCCATCCCGAGCATCACGGCCAGCATCTCCGCACCCCGCGCCGCGCCGAATCCCAGGTCGGCGCAGTAGGCCACGATGTGCACTTGCGGCATCGACATGGCCACGCAGCAGGACAAACCGGCCAGGCACAGCAGCGCCTGTGCCGTGCGCGGCCGCACACCCATCGGCAGGGCAGACCCCTGGGCTGCGGCGCCCGGGACCGGCGGGGCGATCACGAGCGCAGGTGGCCTCGGGCGCAGCAGCCAGGCCAGTGGGACGATCGTCAACAAGCAGAACACGCCGATCCCGATATAGGTCTGGCGCCAGCCGACGCTCTCGATGTAATGCTGGATGATCGGGGGCCAGATGGCGCCGCCCACGTAGCTGCCGCTCATGCAGATCGCCAGCGCGATGCCGCGCCGGCGGTCGAACCACTGCGAGGCGTCGGCCACCAGCGGCGAAAACGTCGCCGCCGTGCCGAGCAGGCCGATCAGCAGACCCTGCGCGAGGCAGAAGGCCCACAGACCGGGCGCCATGCCGGCGGCGACAAAGCCGGCCCCAAGCGCCACACCGCCGATGACCAGCGGCACCAGCACGCCGAAGCGGTCGGCCAGGCGCCCCATCAGCACCCCGCCAAAACCGAATCCGATCATCGTGACGGTGTACGGCAGCGACGCCGCACCGCGCGCCAGAGCGAACTCAGCCTCGATCGCAGGCAGTGCCACGGGAACCGAGAACATGCCGGCGCCGCCGATGGTCATGAGCAGCACGGACACGGCCAGCCGCAGCCAAGCGTAACGGGATTCGACGGCGTGGTAGGTGACGGGCCGCGCAGCGGCGGCGGTTGCGGTTGCGGTTGCGGTTGCGGTGGAGACCATGCACCGCATTGGAACATCAGCGCGGCCGTTTCGATCCACCGGCCCATCCGGACTGTCTTCCATGTTGTACGGCCGTAGACTTTTCACTTTTTTTCTCACGCAGTTGTCGCTGCTGCTCCTGCCGGTGTCTGCGGTCCTGGCCGGGGGTCACGAGCCGACCGCGCAGCAAGCACGCCTGGACGCGTCGATGCGGCTGGATCAAACCATCGCCCTGCGCGGCGAGTGGGGCTTGGCGTGGCAGCGCTTCGTGGACCCGGCGTGGGAGCAATTGCCCGCACAAGCCTTCACGGTGGCGCCGGCCAGCTGGAACGACGTCGGCGCGCCGGGCAAGCCGCCAGGGCCCAACGGGTGGGGCAGCTACATGCTGCGGTTCGACTGCCCGGCGGGGCACTCGATGGCCGTGGAGGCCAGCCACCAGCGCACCGCCTCGCGCCTGCTCGTCAACGGTGAGCTGGTCGCGGCGCAGGGCGAACCCGGCACCACCGCCCAGACCAGCCATGCCACCCTGCACGCGCGCACCCCGATCAGCCGCGAGTTCGCCTGCCCGCTGCGGATCACGCTGCAGTTGTCAAACTTTGACCACCGGGTTGGCGGCTTCGTTCGGCCGCTGCGGGCCGGCCCGGCCGACCTGCTGGTGCGGCAACGCGAATCGCGGGTGATCTACGAAGCCGGGCTGTTGGCGGCGCACCTGCTCACAGCGGTGTTGGCGTTCATCTTCTATGTCGTTCACCGCCGCGGCCACGCGGGTTCGCAGGTGTTGCTGGCCGGCATGCTGGCGGTGCTCGTCACCTCCGTCGTCGACCTGCTCCTGCTGGGCCCGAACGAGCCGGCCCCCAAGCTGGCGCCGATGCATGTGCGGGGCGAGGAGTTGCTGTGCTATTTCATCGTGGCCAACCTGGTGAAGAACGCCCTGGAGGCTTCGCGCCCCGGTGATCGCGTCGACGTTCGACTGACCCCGGGCGATCCGGTCACGCTGACGATTCACAACCCCGGTGAAGTGCCGCCCGACATCGCAGGCCGCTTTTTCGACAAGTACGTCACCTGCGGCAAGCGGGGCGTCACCGGCCTGGGCACTTATTCGGCCCGCCTCATGGCCCGCGCGCAGCGTGCTGCTGGGTCGACGACGAGTTGAACCGCTTCGTCAGATCACACCTGCTGCCCAGCCCGCCCTTCACCGTGACCACCGCGAACGACGGCCAGGCGGCGGTCGAAGCCATGAGCCAGCACTGGCCGGACTTCCTGCTGCTGGACATGGAAATGCCCGGCACGAAGGGCCTGGACACCCTGCGCCGGGTTCGCGAGCAAGAAGCCACGCAAGGCCGGCCGCGCTGCCGTGTGGTCATGATCTCTGGCCACGACGACGCAGGGTCCACCGCCCGCGCCCTGGAGGCGGGCGCCGAACGCTTCCTGGTCAAGCCTGTGAGCCGGGACCGCCTTCTGTCGGCGCTGGCCGAACTCGAAGCCGACCACGCAGGGCCCGGCTAGGCAGATACCGACAATTCGACCGCGCCCAGCAGCGCGGACTCGAAGCGCCACTGCTCGCCAGGCGCGGGAAAGCGCGTGCGCGCGATGCTGCCGGTCATCACGAAGCTGCCGCGCTTCAGCCCCCTGCCCTGCGCCGCGAACGCGGCGGCCAGCCAGGCCAGCGAAGCCATCGGGTGCGCAGCCCCGACGCCCACCAGGCCCTGCTCGGCGGGTGCTCCCCCGAGCAGCACTTGCGCGGGCAGGCCACCGAGGGTGTCAAACACCGGGACCCAGGGGCCGAGGACGACGCCGGCGTTCCAGGCGTTGTCCGCGACCAGCGAGGACGCGTCCATCGTGGCGTAGTCGGCATGACGGTCATCGACCAGTTCCAGTGCGATCGCCACCGCGTCCACGGCGCGCGTTGCGGCCTGCAGCGGGTCCTGGCCCGGGGCCAGACGCAGATCCTCGCCCAGGCGCACCGCGATCTCGAACTCCACCCCCAGCCGCCCAAACGACGCGAGCGAGACCGCCGCGGCGCCGTGGTGCACACGGTCGTCCAACACCGGCCCATGCACCGGATGGCCGATGCCGCACATCTCCTGCATGGCCGCCGAGGTCAGGCCGATCTTGTAGCCCGCGATCGCGCAAGCGCGCTCGCGCCGGACCTGCTCGACATGGTGCGCCTGGACCTGGTAGGCCTCCTCCAACGTGAGCAGGCACCCCTCGTCGCACACCGGTTTGAACTGCTCGCGGTGGTGATGCTGATCACGCAGCGCAAGGGCAAGGGTGCGGGGGTCGGTGTTCACGGCTCGGGCTCCAGGGATGATGCGTCGGATGAAAAAATGGGCGTCGCAGGGGGGCGCTCAGTCGGGGAACATCGGCACGCCGAACTCGCCGCTGCGTTGCTGGGCCCGCTGATAAGCCGGGCGATCCTGGATCCGGCCCAGCCAGGACTGGATGAGCGGCTGGCCAGCGATCCCCACGCGCCCCTGCAGCGCCTGCAAGGGGTAACTCATCTGGATGTCCGCAGCGCTGAACGTCTCGCCCGCGAACCAGGGCCGCATGGCCAACTCGGACTCAATGAAGTCCGCATGGCGCTTGAGTTGCGGCACGGTGACCGCCGCCTGCCCCTGCGCCGCGATGCGCCGCATGATCGGTTTGATGAAAAAGGGCACGCGCGCCTTGCCCATCCGTTCGAAAATCAGGTTGACCAGCAGCGGCGGCATGAGCGAGCCCTCCGCATAGTGCATCCAGTACAGGTAGCGGGCCCGGTCGGGTGAGCCGACCGCTGGCGCCAGCGCCGATCCGGCCTGCTCGACCAAGTGTTCAATGATGGCGCCCGATTCGGCCAGTGTGAGTTCGCCGTCCGTGATCACCGGCGACTTGCCCAGCGGATGCACCGCCCGCAGTGCCACCGGCGCCAGCAGGGTCTGTGGGTCGCGCTCGTACAGCTTCACCTCATAGGGCAGCGCCAGTTCTTCCAGCAACCACACGATGCGCTGCGAGCGCGACAGGTTCAGATGATGGACGACGACCATGCCAGGACCGACCTTTTGAAGTGATCCAGCATGCTAACCGGATCACGGCAGAGCAGCCCATTGGCAATATCGACAGTCCCTGCGCCAACCGATGCGGCGCCTGCGTGTACCTTTCAACCTCCGAGCGTGATGACGCAAAAGAGAACACAGAAAGGACGTCACTGCATGAACATCGCTTTCTTCGCCTGCGGCCTGGCGGGTGCCTGCATGAACGGGCGGGCCGCCTACTACTGGGGCATGGTGCGGGCGCTGCATGCGCGCGGCCACGACATCACTTTCTACGAGCCCGACGCCGGCCAGAATCGGCATCTTTGCAATCTCAAAGACTCGACGCCGGCGCGGTTCGTGGCATATGCGGACGATACGCCGGCCAAGGTGCTGGCCACGGTCGAGCGGGCCACAGCCGCCGATCTGGTGGTCAAGGTCAGTGGCGCCGACGTGCAAGACGCCTTGCTCGACGCTGCCCTGGTGGATCTGCGGGCCCCCGGGCGCGGCGTGGTCTTCTGGGACGTGGACGCCCCGGCGACGCTGGAGCGCATGGCCTCGCATCCGCATGACGCGCTGCGCACGCTGCTGCCACGCTACGACCTGGTGCTCACCCAGGGCGGCGGCGAACCGGTTCGCCGGGCCTACCGTGCCCTGGGCGTTCGCGACTGCGTTCCCATCTGCAATGCGCTCGACCCCAACACCCATTTCCCGGTCGAGCGCCACCCGGGCTTCGACGGCATGCTCGGCTTCCTGGGCAACCGCCTTCCCGACCGGGAAGAGCGGGTCGAAGAATTCTTTCTGCGTGCCGCCGCGCAATTGCCCATGCACCGCATGTTGTTGGCTGGCGCCGGATGGCAAGACAAGTTCATGTCGCCTAACGTGCGATGCCTGGGCCATGTGACAACCGCCGAACACAACGCCTTCAACTGCTCGACGCGCGCCGTATTGAACGTCACCCGCGCTGGCACGGCGCGTTATGGCTTCGCGCCGGCCACCCGCCTGTTCGAGGCGGCAGGCGCCGCGGCCTGCCTGATCACCGACGACTGGCCCGGACTTGAGGCCTTCTTCGAGCCCGGCACGGAGATTTTGGTCGCCCACAACGGCGACGAGGTCGCGCGGCAGGTCGACCGGCTCAGCGCCGGCGTGGCCCGCAAGATCGGCCGCGCCGCCCGCGCCCGGGCCTTGGCTGAACATACGTACGCGCACCGCGCGGCGCAGTTCGACGCCGTGATCGAGGGGCGCAGCGTGGGCCGGCCCCTCGAAGTCATGGCCTGACCTCAGGCGGCCAGCAGTTGCGCCTCCACCGCCAGCGGGCGGGTGACCGTGCGGATAGCCTCCTCGGCGGCGGCCAGTGCCTTGGCACGGCCAGCATCGCCGGTGGCCAGGCCCTCGGCGCGGACGATGCGCACATCCGTCACGCCAAAAAAGCCCAACACCGCGCGCAGGTAGCTCTCCTGGTGGTCCATCGGCAGCTCGGCCGGCGTTCCGCTATAGGCGCCACCGCGCGTGGACACAAGCACCACTGTCTTGCCGCCCGCCAAGCCCTGCGGGCCGCTGGCGGTGTAGCGGAAGGTGCGGCCGGCCTGGGCGATACGGTCGATCCAGGCCTTGAGCTGGCTGGGCACTGAGAAGGTATACATGGGCGCGCCCAGCACCACGACGTCGGCCGCGAGGAACTGAGCGACCAACGCTTCGCTGACCGCGTTCTCACGCTTTTGCTCGGCCGTCAGGCCGTCGGCGTCCAGACCCAGTCGCAAGCCCAGGGAATCCATGTCCAGGTGGCTGGGCGCGTCCTTGATCAGGTCAAGGTACTCGATCGTGAGGCCGGGATGGGCGGCAGCCCAGGCGTCCACGGTCTGCGCGGTGAGTCGGCGTGAGACCGATTGGGTGGCCAGGGGGCTGGCGTCGATGTGGAGCAATTTCATGGTGGGTTTAACGGGTGGGTTGACGATGAATTAAATTGTCCCTTGGTGCCAATCATCCGATAAGACCGCAAAATTGAGATACATCGTTCCGTGTATAGGACAATAAAAGCCATGCAAGACCTCAACAACATGCTGTATTTCGCCGAGGTGGTCGATCACGGTGGGTTTGCCGCCGCCGCCCGGGCCCTGGGGCTGCCCAAGTCGACCGTGTCACGGCGTGTGGCCGAGTTGGAGGCCGGCCTGGGCGCCCGCCTGCTGTACCGAACCACCCGAAAGCTGTCCCTCACAGCCACCGGCGAGCTGTACCTGCGTCATTGCGTGTCCATGCGCGAGCAGGCCCAGGCCGGCGAGGAGGCCGTGGCCCAGGCGCAGGCCGAGCCACGGGGCACCGTGCGCGTCGCCTGCCCGGTGACGCTGGCCCAGACCCTGATCGGCCACCTGCTGCCGGCCTTTCTGGAACGCTACCCGGCAGTGCGGGTGGAGATGGAGGTGACCAACCGCGTGGTCGATCTGGTGCAGGAGGGCGTCGACGTCGCGTTGCGGGTGCGGTCCACGGTGGAGGACAGCGGCAGCATGGTGGTCAAGAACCTGGGATTGACCCGCGTCCTGCTGCTGGCCAGCCCGCAACAGCTGGAACGAGAAGGCCGGCCGAAGACACCTGCCGATCTACAGACCCTGTCGACACTGGCGATGTCCTCGGTGGACGGTCGTGCCACCTGGCTGCTGGTGGGCCCCGGCGGCCAGTCATTCCAGCTGGAGCACCGGCCGCGCTACACCGCCGACGACCTGGAGACACTCAAATACGCCGTGCTGCACGGCACGGGGATGTGCCCGCTGCCGGACTACCTGTGCCGGCGGGAGATGCGCGAGGGTCTGCTGGTCGAACCCCTGGCGGGTTGGGGTCCGCCGCCCAACATCATGCATGCGGTGTTTCCCTCGCGGCGAGGCATGGCACCGGCGGTGCGGCGCTTTCTCGACTACCTCGGTGAGCACGCCACCAGCGAGGGGCTCTACTGCCCGCAGTGAGGCGCAGCAACAGCCAGGCCCTCAGCCCCGAGCCGCGCCCGCCGCCGCTAACGCGGTCATATTGACGATGCGCCGCACCGTCGCCGACGAGGTCAGCACATGCACGG
Source organism: Comamonadaceae bacterium (assembly GCA_947476465.1). Lineage (GTDB taxonomy): Bacteria > Pseudomonadota > Gammaproteobacteria > Burkholderiales > Burkholderiaceae_C > Ramlibacter. The sequence goes on from CANJQN010000020.1 coordinate 67,279, forward strand.
GTGATTTCCCGCCCAGCAGCATCGGCCCCACCGCGATGCCGTGGCCGCCGGTCATCTTGAGCACGTTGACCAGAATGTTGGCCGAATCGAGGGTGGGATAGATCAGCAGGTTGGCCTCGCTGCTGAGCTTGCCGTCCATCAACTGGTTTTGGCGGATGGCCTGCGACAGGGCCGCATCGCCTTCGAGTTCACCGTCGCATTCGACCCCTGGCGCCATGACCACGAACGATGTCGGCCTTGGCCAGCTGCGCGATCTCACGCACGCAGGCCAGCTTCATCGACTCGGTGATGCGGGTGGCGCCGCAGTCCAGGGCACTCCGGAAGATGTAGGGGAAACAGAGGACATTGTTGACCTGGTTCGGATAGTCCGACCGGCCGGTGGCGATGATGCAGTCGGGCCGCGCCGCGTTGGCCAGCTCGGGCATGAGCACGCGGGCAGTGGAGCACCCCAGGAACACGTCGGCGCCCTTGACCACGTCGGCCGGGGTGCGGGCCGAGGTGTCCTGCGCATAGCGCTCCTTTGGCGCATCCATGCCGCCGTGTCGGCCGCTGTAGATGACGCCGCTGGAATCGACTACGAAGACGTTCTTGCGCGAGATGCCCAGGCCGACCATCAGGTCCAGGCAGGGATAGGCCAGGGACACGTCGCGCTGCTTGGACAGGGGCTTGGTCGGCGTGACGGCGATCTTGCCGCGCGTGGGCGAGCGGCAAGATCGCCGTCACGCAGCGCCAGTTCGGCGGCGGTGGTGGGCTCCTTCATGGGGTCTGTCTCCTCGAATGCCTGGTCATACGCCGGCCCCTGCAGCTGCGGCCGGTCTGGGCCGGCCTTCCCTGATTCGTGCGGAGCCTGGCGCGCTGAGCGCGCGCGGGTTTGCCCCTATGCGCTGGCGCCGGTCAGCCGGTCAGCCGGTCAGCCGGTCAGCCGGTCAGGCCCGGGTGATCACGCCACAGGCCACGCGGGCACCGGCGTTGCCGGCGGACTGGCTGCGGTAGTCGTCTGGGTCACGGTGCACGACCACGCCGCGATCGAGCACGCTGGACTTGCCCTCGGACAGGGTGAGGTCCCGCACGACGGCGTCGAAGCGGGCGAAGCCGTTGCCATCGGCGCGCAGATTGGGCATGTCGCCGGCATGGTGCGGGGGCATGCCGGCGTGGCCATGTGCCACGCCGCCGGGATTGAAGTGGCCGCCGGCGCTGGCGGCGTCGGCACTGGAGCAATCGCCCTTGTCATGGACGTGGAAGCCATGTTCCGCATTGGGCTTGAGGCCGCGCACCTCGCCGGTGACGCGCGAGGGGCTGAGCGTGCGCGCCATGTTCATCTGTGCTGGCCGGCGCATTTCCACCGCAAAAGAAAGGAGTCCTGCATGGACACATCCCGCATCGCCCGTTGGCATCTGCTGTTCGCCCTGACCTTCGCCGTGTTCGGCATGTGCCTGGGCATCTACATGGCGGTCTCGCAAAATCACACCCTGCATCCGGCACACGCCCACATCCTGCTGATCGGCTTCGCCATCTCCGCCCTCTAGGCCATGATCTACCGTCTGTGGGTCACGCGCGGGCGCAAGGTGGTGGCCGTGGTCCAGGCCGCACTGCGCGAGGTGGGCGCCGTGCTCCTGGGTGGCAGTCTGATGCTGCTGTACGGTGGCGTGACGCCCGAACCGGCGCTCGGCCCGTTCCTGGGCGTGGGGGCCATTTCGGTGCTGACGGCCGTGGTTATGATAATCATCCAGATGCTGGGCGCCGATCCGGCGGCGCGCTGAGGCCGCACTCGCGCATCGCCACACGCCGGCGCGCTTGCGCGCCGCACGCCGTCCCGGCGCACGCTCCCTTGACAACGACAAGACCTAAGTGAAGATTTTCCATGGCTGGCGCATCGTCGGCGGCGCCGCAGTGATGCAGTTCCTGCAATCGTGCCTGGTGATGCACGGCATGGGGGCCTACGTCGCGGCGCTGTCGCAGGAGCGCGGATGGAGCAAGACGGCGTTGTCCGGCGGCGCGGCGCTGCAGTCCATCGAAGGGGCGCTGTTGGGCCCGCTGCAGGGCTGGCTGATCGACCGCTTCGGGGCGCGCAAATCGGTGCAGGCCGGCGTGCTGGTCCTCAGCGCGGGCCTGATCGTCCTGAGCCAGATCGAGACCCTCGGCGGCTTTTATGCCGCCTTCGTGCTGATTGCCATTGGCACCGCGCTGTCGGGCTACTTTCCCTTCACGATCACGGTGATGCATTGGTTCCGGCGCAAGCGCGCCCGCGCCCTGTCGCGCACGTCCCTGGGGCTGGCGCTGGGAGGCCTCGCGGTGCCGGCCGTCGCATGGACCATGCAAACCTGGGGCTGGCGCAGTACAGCCCTGGGCTCGGGCGTTCTGGTGCTGCTGATCGGCCTGCCGATCGCGAGTCTGCTTCACCGCAGCCCGTCAGACGTCGGCGAGGTCGAGGACGGCGTTCCCGTCGACCCAAACGCACCCGAACCGCCTGCTCTGACGCCCGTACCCGCCGGGCCGAGGTTCACCGCGCGCCAGGCCTTGCGTACCCGCGCGTTCTGGCTGCTGGGCGTAGGGCACGGCATCGCCCTGCTGTCGGTCACCGCGATCAACGTACACGCCATCTCCCACTTGAAGGAAGGCCTTGGCTATTCGCTGGCGCAAGCCGCCTTGGTGATCTCGCTCATGACCGTGTGCCAGATCGGCGGGGTGCTGGGCGGATCGGCCATGGGCGACCGATTCGACAAGCGCGTCGTGTCGGCCGGCTGCATGCTGGGGCACGGGGGCGGCCTGCTGCTCCTGACTTACGCACAAAATCCCGTTTGGCTGGTCGGCTTCGCGGTGCTGCACGGCACAGCATGGGGCTTGCGCGGCCCTTTCATGAGTTCCCTGCGCGCCGACTACTTCGGACTGGAGTCCATCGGCATGATCATGGGCCTGTCGGCCATCATCGTCGCCGCCGGCCAAGTTGGCGGGCCTATCGTGGCGGGCGGCCTGCGCGATCTCACCGGCGACTACAAGCTGGGGTTCACCGTGCTGGCGCTGGTGGTGTTGGCCGGATCGGCGCTGTTCCTGATGGCACGCAAGCCTGGCCCTTAGGCGCCCGGCGTGCGGGGCCAGGGCGCGGATGGCGAGGCACGCATGACGCGCTCCACCTGGCGCGGCGAACGGGCCCAGGCCTGCAGCGCATCGAGGTCGTCAAAGGGCCGCAGCATCTGCGCGATGGTGCGCGTCACGTTCATCAGGTGCCAGGGCGAGCCCTCGGCCACCAGGTCGGACGGGGCGACCCAGGCATGGTCGACCGTCTCGTCGCCGTCGTGCATCGGCACCTGGCCCTCGGGCGTGAGGGCCAGGAAAAAACGCGTGTCGAATCGCTTGGGCAGTTGCGGCGGAGTGATGCGGTGGGCGATGTACCAGAGGCGGTCGGCCGCAAGACGCCAGCCCTGCTCGCGGCACAGCTCATCGAAGGCGCGCTCTCGGCGCTGCAAGGCGGCGCGCCAGCCGAGCCACAGCTCGCTCGATCGGACCGGCTCGGTCAGCCCGGCCGAATCGCTGGACCCCAGGAGCACGCCGCATTCCTCGAAGCACTCGCGAATAGCTGCGACGTGGTAGCTCAGGCCGCCAGCGGGCAGCTGAAGCTGCCCGCTGGCGGTCGCATCGTCCAGGCCGGCGCAGTGGTCGTGGCAAAGCGCATCGTGCTGATCGACCAATCCGCCCGGGAAGACCCAGGCGCCACTGAACTGGTCGCCGCGCGCGGCGCGCTTGAGCAGCAGCACCTCGAAGGCGCGCGCAGCCGGCCTGACCAGCACCACGGTGGCGGCCGGACGGGGCGTGACCGGTGGCGCGTCGCTCTGGTCACTCATGACTGTCTGCCTTCAACGAGGCAGCCGGCCGGCGTACCTTGACCACGGCGCGCATCCGGCTGGCAGGCTCGTTGAGCACGTCGATCGTGGCTGGGCCGGTGTAGACCGCCAGCACCAGGTCGCGCATATGTTCCAGATGGGTGCGCCAGAAGCGCTCGGCGGCGGCGGGTGTGCCCGTTCGCATCAGCGCCAGTGCCTTCACACGGCTGCGGATGCTTTCCTGGCGCAGCGCATGCACGCTGTCCCTGGACAGGGTGCGCTCGGTCACGTGCTCATGCTGGCGGCGAATGATGTCGTAGATGAGGGACGCCAGCACGTGCAGCGTCTTGCTGCCGCAATGGCGCGTGATCAGCAGCGAAAAACCGGCGCTGAGGTCGGCGTAGCGCAGCAGATCGTGCTGCGCCGCATCGCGTGCGGCGGCGATGTTGGCCTCGAGCTCGGCGAAGGCCGCCTCGTTGCGCGACTGCGCCAGCAGCGCGGCGGCTGGCGGCTCGATGATGGTACGCGCCAGCCAGACGTCGGCCAGCGTGACGCGCTCGATCTGCAGGAACACGCCCACCTGGCGAGCCGCCGAGGCCAGGTCGACCGTGCCCACCCGCGCGCCGCCATGCTTGCCGCGGCTGATCGTGATGAGCGATTCGGACTCCAGCAGCCGCAAGGCTTCGCGCAGGGTCGGCCGCGAGACGTCGAACTCGGCTTGCAGCACGTTCTCCGGATGCAGCTTGTCGCCGGGCTTGAGGCGGCCGGTCACGATCTGGCGGCGCAGCTCGGCGGCGACTGTCTCGGCCGCCTTCAGGGGCTTGGCGGTTGGCGTGGTGCCAGGGCGCCCGGCCTTGGCGGGCCGGGGCGCAGCGGTGCTCGTCATGGTTAGGTGAGGTGCCGTCGGGGTGTCGATATTGCTGCGTTCTAGGGTAGCACAGGCAGGCATTCAATGAGGGTTTCCCTGTGCCTTCAAATCTTCATCAGTTATACATTTTGATCGGTTCGTTCTTGGGCGACGCTCAGGCGGGCACTGGCCTGAGAAGTAACCCGATTGACAGCGCGCACGCGCGTCGCATAATAGTTAGACAATTAACCGCCACGGAGTCCCTCAGTGAACTGGCCCACGGTCATCTACAGCGAAGAGGTCATGCGCGAAGCCTTCGGCATCGAAACGCGCCCGGTCGCGCTGGCCGACCGGCTGCGCCTGCTGCAGGCACTGTCGGACACCGGCCTCAAGCGCATCTGCCTGGGCGCCTTCGTCAGCCCGCGCTACGTGCCGCAGATGGCCGACTTCGAAGACCTCCTGCGGGCGGTCAGGCCCAAGGCGGGCGTCACCTACTTCACCTTCACCCACAACCACAAGGCGCGGCTCAGGTCGATCGACTTCTCACCGCCGCTGACAGTGGAGGAAGAGGTCTGCACATTCTTCCTGGATATCTGTGACGTGCACCAGCGGCGCAACGTCAACCGCTCGATCGAGCAGTCGATGGCCAACTGGCCCGAGCTGATCGCCGACGCCAAGGGCCGCGGCGTCACCCGCGCCTCCGCAGCCATCGCCTCGGTGTGGGGCTCCAACTTCCTTGGCAAGTTTTCGCAGTCATATCGGCTTGGCATGCTCGCGCGCGAGATCGACACCTTCCGCGCCGCCGGCCTGGAGGTGGTGGAGATCGGCCTGCACGATTCGCAGAGCTTTTGCCTGCCGCACGAGATGGAAGCCGACCTGCGCGAGATCAAGCGCCGGTGGCCCGAGGTCAAGCACTTTCACCTTCACATGCACGACGCCCGCGGCATGGCCCTGCCCTCGCTCTACGCCGCGCTGCGCACGCTGGACGCCAGTGACACCGTGCTGATCGACGGCACGCTGGGTGGTCTGGGCGGCGGCCAGTACTGCGGCAACGGCCAGGCCTCGGCCATGGCCCCCACCGAAGACGTCCTGCACATGCTCGAAGGCATGGGCATCGCCATCGGGGTCGATCTGGACAAGGTCATCGACTGCGTCTGGATGCTCGAAGACATCCTCGGGCGGCCGGCCTACGGCCATGTGTCCAAGGCCGGCCCGCGCCCGCAAACGCCCGCACAGTTCTACGACCCCAACCTGCCGGCGGTCGAAAGCCTGGGCGCGGCGCGCCATTTCCGGCTGGGCGCCACAGCCTACGAGGGCCAGACCTACTCGCCCTGGTCCAAGCCGATCACCGGGCCGTTTCGGGAAACGGCCGGATGAACACCGCAGCTGACACCGAAACACACACCCCGCCATTCACCCAGGAGACCATGCCGTGAACTTCGACCTGACCGAAGACCAGAAAGAGATCCGCGACTCGGTGCGCAAATTCGCCGAAGCCGAGATCCTTCCCCACTACCAGCGCTGGGACCGCACCGGCGAGTTCCTCACCGCCGACTACATGAAGAATATCGTCGACATGGGCCTGTTGCGCCTGCGCCTGCCCGAGAAGTACGGCGGCCAGGGCTACTCCTTCGTCGACTGCGGCATCGTGTGCGAGGAGATCGGCCGCGCCGACCACCAGATCCGCTACATCATCTCCAACGCCATCCACCTGGGCGAGATGGCCTCGTCCATGCATCCGGCGCTGCAGGAGGAATGGATTCCCCGCATCGCCAACGGCGAGATGATGTCGCTGGCCTTCACCGAGCCGCGCGGCGGCGCCGACGCCGGCAACATCGTGACCAAGGCCACGAGGGACGGCGACCACTGGGTGCTCAACGGCGAGAAAACCTCCATCACCTTCACCGGTGTGTCCAAGGTGGTGTTCGTGTCTGCGCGCACCGGCGGGCCTGGCCCGCGCGGGCTGTCGTTCTTTTGCGTGCCCACCGACACGCCCGGGCTGTCCACCTCCAACTTCGACCGGATGGGCCAGCGCCTGGACCGCGGCGGCAGCATGTTCTTCGACAACGTGCGCATTCCCGCGCGCAACATGATCGGCAAGGAGAACGAGGGCTTCATCTGGGCCATGACCATCATCGGCTACAACCGCAACTTCGTGCCCCTGGCCTGCCTGGGCGCGGCCCAGAAGTCGCTGGAAGAGACGATGGAGTACCTCAAGCAGCGCCAGATCATGGGCAAGCCGGCCACGCAGTGGCAGGGCGTGGCCAACGAGCTGGCCACCGAGGCCACCAAGATCGAAGCCGCCCGCATGCTTTGCTACAAGGCGCTGTCCCTGAAAGACCAGGACAAGCGCCACGACGCCGAATCGTCCATGGCCAAGTGGTGGGGCGTTAAGGTGGCCAACGAGGTGCTCTACACCTGCATGCGCCTGAACGGCCACTACGGCTGGGCCAAGGACCTGCCGCACGAGCAACGCCTGCGCGACTGCCTGGGGATGGAGTCGGCCGATGGCCCGCGCGAGGTCCACCTGGGCATCATCGCGCGCGACCTGCTCGGCAAGAAGTTCGCGCCCTTCTGAGCGCGCAATCACACGCAGGAGCACCCCGGCATGGGACCGTTGCACGGCCTGAAGGTCATCGAGTTGGCCGGCATCGGCCCCGGCCCCATGGCCGCCATGCTGCTGGCCGACATGGGCGCGACCGTGCTGCGCGTGGACCGCACCGAACCCTCGGGCCTGGGCACGCCCCGCCCCGCGAAATACGACCTGCTGCTGCGCAACCGCAGCTCGATCCCGCTGGACCTCAAGCGCCCCGAGGCCGTGGCCCTGGTGCTCGACCTGGTGGCCGACTCGGACGTGCTGATCGAGGGCTTTCGCCCCGGCGTAGCCGAGCGCTTGGGCCTGGGGCCGCAGGAATGCCAGGCGCGCAACCCGCGCCTGGTCTACGGACGCATCACCGGCTGGGGCCAGGACGGGCCGCTGGCGCAGGTGCCCGGCCATGACATCAATTACATCGCGCTCACCGGCGCGCTGCATGCCATCGGGCGCGCCGGCCAGCCGCCGACGCCGCCAATCAACCTGCTGGGTGACTTTGGTGGCGGCACGCTCTACCTGGTGATGGGCATCCTGGCGGCACTGCTGGAGGCCCGCGGGTCGGGCCTGGGCCAGGTGGTGGACGCCGCCATGGTCGATGGCGTGGCCTCGCTCATGACCCAGCCCCAGGGCAGCTTCGCCGGCGGCATCATGACCAACGAGCGCGGCACCAATGTCACCGATTCGGGCGCGCCCTTCTACGACGTCTATCAGTGCTCGGACGGCCGCTGGGTGGCGCTGGGCGCGGTCGAGACCAAGTTCTACCAGCAGGCGCTGGGCGTGCTCGAGCTGCCGCAGCTGCTGCCCGAGCAATGGAATCGAGCGCACTGGCCGCAAGCCAAGGCCCGCATCGCCGAGCGCATCGCCACCCGCACGCGCGACGACTGGTGCCGTGCGTTCGAGGGCACCGAATCTTGCTTCGCGCCGGTGCTCTCGCTCGACGAAGCACCCGCGCACCCGCACCTGCGAGCCCGCGGCACCTATGTCGAAGTCGACGGCATCACCCAGCCCGCACCGGCGCCGCGCTTCAGCCGTACACCGCCGAGCCCGCCCCAAGCCTTCCGGCCCTGGAACCCCGAGGACGCGAGAGCCATCCTGGGCCCCTGGCTGCACGGACCGGTGGCCGAGAGTGCGCGGCGCGCCGGACTTATCGACGCGGCACCCGATGGGCCGCCAGGCGTCTGAGTCACATCCGAGTCATGATCCAGCGAAACAACCAACAGGAGACACCATGATCCACAAGCCTTCACAACGCGCCACACCGCAGACCGATCTTCATCGCCGACGCGTCCTGGGCATGAGTGTGGCGCTGGGCGCCGGCCTGGCGATCGGCGCGCCGTCCCTGGGGCGCGCCCAGGCGGCGTTTCCCAGCCGCCCGATCCGCATCGTCGTGCCCTACTCCGCCGGCACCGGCAGCGACCTGCTGGCCCGCACGGTGGGCCAGAGCATCACCGAGAAGACCGGCCATACGGTGGTGGTTGAAAACCGCGAAGGCGGCGGCAGCCTGATCGGCACGCAGGCGGTGGCCACCGCCGCACCCGACGGCTACACCCTGTTGATCGCGGCCAACCCGGTCGTGATCGTCCCGGGCCAAAGCTCCAAGCCGGCCTACGACCCCATCCGCGATTTCGTGGCGGTGGCCAAGGTCGGCGTGATTCCGCTGGTGCTGGCGGTCAACCCGGGCCTGAACCTCAACAGCGTGAAAGACCTCGTGGCCTACGCCAAGGCCAACCCGGGCAAGCTGAGCTATGGTTCCTCAGGCCCCGGCACGATCAGCCAGCAGGAGATGGAACTGTTCAAGGCGGCCGTCGGCATCGACATCCCCGAGATTCCGTACAAGAGCACGGCCCAGGCCATGACCGACCTGATCGGCGGCACGCTGGCGCTGTTCCCGGTGGTGGTGCCGCTGGTGGCGCAGCACCTGCAGTCCGGCCGGGCCAAGGCGCTGGCCGTGTTCGACAAGCGGCGCTCGCCCTCCTTTCCCAACGTGCCGGCGATCAGCGAGGAAGTGACCGTGGCCGGCTACGAACCCACGCCGGTCTGGTACGGCTTCATTGCACCGGCGCGCACGCCCAATGATGCGGTGAACATCCTGTCCACCCTGATCCAGAACGCCATGAACACGCCCGAGGTGCAGACCCGCTTGACCGCCCTGGGCGCCCAGCCGATCCGCGTGAGCAACGAACAGTTCGCAGCCGACCTCAAGAGCGAATACGAAAAGGCCTCGCAGCTGGCGCGCCGCCTGGGGACCTTCAAGTAGTCCCGGCGCGGGCGGCCACAGTGCCATCAGAGCACATCGATGACCACGTTCTCGGGGCAACGCGGGTCGGGTGTCAGGCCCCAGCTGCGCACCCGCCCGTCGATCACCTCCACCTGCCACATCTTGCAAAAGACGTTGTCGAAGTGGTAGGTCCACAGTTCGCCGGGTTGCCAGCCGCCAGGGCGCGCCTGGCCGGGGCGGCCCAGGCGCCGCAACAGCTCCTCGCGCGGCATGCCGGGCGTGATGGCGTTGAAGTTGGCCTCGTCGAGCACCTGTTGCCAGCCGCGCAGGCGGCCCTGCGGGTCCAGGTCGACCATGTAGGTGTGCAGGCCGTAGGGGCCGCGGGCGTACTCCAGGCGCTGGCCGCCGTCCGGCTGGGCATGGCGGGCGTTGGGTGGCCCCATCATTTGCAACACGTCGGCGCTGCTCATGCCGGGACGCAGGGCGCCGGGCGCGTAGGAGGTGGCGCAGCCGGCCAGCACCAGCGCGGCGCCGAGCAGCGGCGCGAGGCGCCAGGTCCGGGGCAATGTCATGTTCAGGTCTCCTTTTGCATGCCACATGATCGCGCAATCAGCGATGTCCCGTGCAGGGCCGCTACCGCGGTGACTCGCCGGTGACGGCCGGGGCGCCCGCACCCTGCGACACTTGTCCCATGAATCCCCCGCTTTGCGACGAGCTGCCGCCCGAGGCCCTGGCCGTGCTGGCCCACGCCCGGGCCCATGAAACCACGTTCGAGGGCCGCCGCACCGTGTGGCATGCCTGGGGCGAGGGCGAGCCGGTGGTGCTGCTGCATGGCGGCAGCGGCAGTTGGACCCACTGGATCCGCAATATCGATACCCTGGTGGCCGGCGGCCGGCAGGTTTGGGCGCCCGATCTGCCCGGTTGCGGCGATTCGGACCAGCCCGCCACCGGCGAAGACGCCGACGGCCTGGTCGCGCCCTTGCTGGCCGGCCTGCACACGCTGCTGGGCCCGCGCCCCTTCGATCTGGTCGGCTTTTCGTTCGGTAGCCTCACCGCCGGCCTGATTGCGGCCGAACGTCCGGCCGGCTTGCGCCGCCTGGTGGTGGTCGGCGCGCCGGTGCTGGATCTGGGCGGCATGCCGGTCAAACTGTCCGAGTGGCGCCACCTGCCCACCGCGCAGGAGAAGGCGGTGGTGCACCGCGCCAACCTCGCGGCCCTGATGCTGTTTCAGCCCGAGGCGATCACGCCGGCCGTGGTGGCCATTCATGCGGCCAACCTGGCGCGCGACCGGCTGCGCCGCCGCCGGCTGGCCCTGACCGATGCCCTGGCCCGCGCAATCGAGAAGGTGCGGGTGCCGGTGACCGCGATCTATGGATTCGAGGATGCCATCTACCGCGGCATCACCGACCGCCTGCGTGCCACCGTCGAGGCCCTGCCCAACGTGCGCGAATTCGTCATCATCGAAGCGGCCGGACACTGGGTGCAGTACGAGGCCCCGGCGGCCTTCGGCGACGCGCTGCGGCGCGCCCTCAACGCGCCGCTGCCTGGCTGATCGCCGCTGGCGTCTGGGCTCCTGATGGCGGCACGCCACATCGGTGGCAGGTCTGCTCAAATAGCAGCGAGCCCCCAAGGAGAAACCGATGCCCCGCAAATTCGTCGACCTGTCCATCTACCTGGAAAACGACGTGCAGTCCGACCCGCCGGGCTATTCGCCCAAGATCGAATACCTGCGCCACGACACCACGGCCGCCCAGGTGGCAAGCTTTTTTCCCGGCCTGAAAAAGGAAGACCTGCCCGACAGCGAAGGCTGGGCGCTGGAGCTGGTGCAACTGAACACCCACAACGGCACACACCTGGACGCGCCCTACCACTTCCACTCGACGATGAACCAGGCTCTGGGCGAAAAGGAGCGCGCGATCACCATCGACGAGGTGCCACTGGAGTGGTGCTTCCAGCCCGCTGTGAAGCTGGACTTTCGCCACATGCCCGACGGCTATGTGGCCACTGCCGCCGACGTCGAGGCCGAACTCAAACGCATCGGCCACACGCTGCAGCCGCTGGAGATCGTGGTGGTCAACACCAGCGCCGGCCAGCGCTACGGCCAGAGCGACTATGTCTCGGCCGGCGCGGGCATGGGCTATGGCGCCACCATGTACCTGCTCGAGCGCGGCGTGCGCCTGACCGGCACCGACGCCTGGAGCTGGGACGCACCCTTCGTGCACACCGCCAAAAAGTACGCCGCCTCCGGGGACGCCAGCCTGATCTGGGAAGGCCACAAGGCCGGACGCGACATCGGCTACTGCCATCTGGAGAAGCTGCACAACCTGGAGGTGCTGCCGCCCTCGGGCTTTTACATCAGCTGCTTTCCCCACAAGATCCGCGGCGGCTCCGCTGGTTGGACCCGCGCGGTGGCGATCTTCGACGACGCCTTGATGGCCGCACGATGAACGGCGTTGCCGTCGATTTAGCGTGCTGAACCCAGGCGCGCAGCGACTTCAGCGCGCACCCCGGTGGGCCCGCGTCAGACGCTGACTCGGTCCGGGTCCCCGCCTTCGCGCACTGGTGTCCGGAATAGATTCAAGTAGTCGTCATCCCCGCGAAGGCGCACGGGTGTCCGGAATAACTTCTCGTCATCCCCGCGAAGGCGCACGGGTGTCCGGAATAACTTCTCGTCATCCCCGCGAAGGCGGGGATCCAGAAGCGCGGTCTGCCCGGCGTGACATTGATCGGGCGCCTTGACTGGGGTGTGGCTGACGCGGGCAGCGCGCTGGGTATGCGGTGCGGGCGCGCCGGCTACGGTGCGGGGGCCCTTCGGGCTGCCCTCGATGCTCGGTCGCTGCCGGCGCCTTCGCCAACGCTCTTGCTCCTCCTGCACGCGCAGGAACAGGCCCGTGCAGCTGGATGCGCACCGCGTTTTCGCTCTCGCCCAGGAACGTCTTGATCTTCAGGTGCTGCTTGATCCACTTGAAGAACAGCTCAATGGTCCAGCGTTGCTTGTACATCCGGGCGATCTCGGCGGCCGGCGAGTGCAGGTCGTTGGTGACCAGCACCCGGGGTGCGTCATCCGGGCGCAGCACCTCGATCTTGCGCAACACCTTTGCCACGCTCCA